>NZ_JBFBLH010000001.1:0-1027538 GCF_040702585.1 Rhodococcus sp. NPDC079359 | reverse complement strand
GTCGGGTAACCGATGCAGGTGACTGGTACTAATAGGCCGAGGACTTACCACAAAGAAGCTACGCGTCCACTGTGCAATATCTGAAACAACACACGTTTCAGCACAACACAATTGAATGAACCAGTACGTCACCGATCTTGATCAGGTGGCACCGCTGATGTTCCGTGTGACTTTGTTTCGCAGAGTTACGGCGGCCATAGCGGAGGGGAAACGCCCGGTCCCATTCCGAACCCGGAAGCTAAGCCCTCCAGCGCCGATGGTACTGCACTCGACAGGGTGTGGGAGAGTAGGACACCGCCGAACACCCGTTGTAAGAAGGGGACCCACTTGGTGGGTCCCCTTTTTGCGTTTGTACCGAAATCCGAAAGGACGCCCGTGTCGGAAGACAACAACGATCGTCGCCCGTCCCGTGGGGACGGCGGCAACCGCCCGAGCGAGTCCCGAGACCGCAATCCCCGCGCTCAGGACCGCCGCGGAGACCCGCGTCGTTCGGACGGTCCTCCCCGCAGACGTGGCGGTGAAGGTGGGTTCTCCGGCGATCGTCGCGGAAACAGCGCACCGTCGGACCGTCGACCACCACGTCCAGAAGAGCCGGATCTGCCCGACGAGGTCGAGGCCGGACAGCTCGAACCAGCAGTGCGTCGAGACCTGTTGAGCTTGGACAAGAACAACGCAACCGCCGTCGCTCGTCACCTCGTGATGACCAGCAGGCTGCTGGACGACGATCCCCAGTTGGCGCTGCTGCATGCGCGCGCTGCTCGTCAGCGCGCCGGCCGCATCGCCGTAGTGCGTGAAACCGCTGGTATCGCGGCGTACCACGCCGGTGAGTGGGCCGAAGCGCTGTCCGAGCTTCGCGCCGCCCGACGCATGGCTGGCGGACCGGGCCTGATCGCTGTGATGGCCGACTGCGAGCGCGGACTCGGACGCCCCGAGCGCGCCATCGAACTCGGTCGCAGTGACGAGGCTCGTGAGTTGACCGGCGAGGAAGCGTCGGAGCTTCGGATCGTCGTGGCAGGTGCTCGAATGGATCTGAACCAGTACGACCAGGCCGTCGTCACACTGCAGACCCCCGATCTCGACGCGTCGCGCTCGGGCACGGCTGCCGCTCGCTTGTTCTACGTCTACGCAGATGCGCTGGTTGCGGCGGGTCGCGTCGACGAGGGTGTGAAGTGGTTCCTCAATGCCGCTGCAGCCGATGTCGATGGTGAGACCGATGCAGAAGAGCGGGTCGAGGAGTTGTCCGGAGGCGGTCAGTGACCGCGCTACGCGACCTCCATGACGTTCTGCTGCTCGACCTCGACGGCACCGTGTACGCAGGCAAGGACCCCATTCCCGGTGCAGTAGAAGCGCTGTCGGGTGGTACGGAAAAGCAGTACTTCGTCACCAACAATGCCAGTCGTGCCCCCGAGGACGTTGCCGAACATCTGCGTGGTCTCGGGTTCGACACCACGGCAGAGTTCGTCGTCACCAGTTCCGAGGCCGGTGCCCGTGTGTTGGCGGACAAGTTGGACCCAGGTTCCCGCGTGCTCGTCGTCGGTACCGACGCGTTGGCGAACGAGATCACCAAGGTAGGTCTCGAGCCGGTGAGATCTGCCGACGACCATCCGGTCGCGGTGGTGCAGGGGCATTCGGTCGATACAGGCTGGAAGATTCTTGCCGAGGCTGTCCTCGCCATCCGTGCAGGTGCACTGTGGGTGGCAACGAACATCGACGCAACCCTGCCGACCGAGCGGGGACTCGTTCTGGGGAACGGCTCGATGGTCGCAGCGGTTCGCAACGCCACCGAGATCGAGCCGATCGTGGCAGGCAAGCCCGCCGCCCCGATCATGCACGACGCCATCGAGCGCAGCGGAGCACGTTCGGCACTGGTCGTCGGAGACAGACTCGACACCGACATCGCCGGAGCGAACGAAATCGATCTGCCGTCGCTGCTGGTATTGACCGGCGTGAGTACCGCTGCGGAGTTGTTGCATGCTCCTCGGCATTTGCGCCCGACTCACATCGGCCCCGATCTCGGAGTCCTCAACAAGGACGAGATGTCGTCGAGCGTCGGCAGCAAGACCGGTTGGACGGTCGGCATCGAGAACGAGGTGCTTTCCGTGCAGTACAGCGGGGACGGTGTGCCGGATGCGTTCGAGGGGGCGCTCGCCACACTGCACGTCGCCTGGTCCGGTTCGACGTTCTCGGACGTTCACTTCGAGGGAGATCGACTCGGCGATCTGCGTTCGCTCCTCGGCTGTTGAGGCTGCGTTCGACAGCAGGGTTCGGCGAGCGGCGGCGATCGGGCGTTCGTCGGACCCATCCGATAGCGTGAGTGGCGATGAGCGCGCCTATTCCACTACCAGGACAGCACCGGCCGAGCGGTGTCGTCGACGAGTCGTCGGCAGATCCGGACACTATTCGCACCGAGGTCGGTTCGCTGCTGAATCAGCTCACCATCGAGTCGGCGGACGACGAGGGATCCGAAGCCGTGGACTCCGAGGCCTTGGCACGCGATGCGAGTCTGCTCGACCGAGCGCACGAGGTACTCGTTCGTGCCCTGAACACCGTCGACAAGACCTGACATGGCTCGTCGCGCACGTGTCGACGCCGAATTGGTTCGTCGTGGACTCGCCCGATCTCGCGAGCACGCTTCGGAGTTGATCGAAGCGGGTCGGGTGAAGATCGCCGGGACGGTGGCCTCGAAGCCCGCGACCGCGGTGGAACCGGGCACACCGCTGTTGGTGGCCGAAGAAGACAACGAGATCTCGTGGGCCTCCCGCGGGGCGCACAAGTTGCTCGGTGCCCTCGACGCCTTCGAGCCGCTCGGGTTGACCGTCGAGCAGGCTCGTTGTCTGGACGCCGGGGCGTCCACCGGTGGGTTCACAGATGTTCTTCTCAGCCGTGGAGTGCGCGAGGTCGTTGCCGTGGATGTGGGATACGGGCAGCTGGTGTGGCGTCTGCAGTCCGACGACCGCGTTCACGTCATCGACCGCACCAACGTCCGGTCGATCGACGCCGACACGATCGGTGGACCTGTCGACGTCATCGTCGCAGATCTGTCGTTCATCTCGTTGAAGCTGGTTCTTCCCGCACTCGTCGCATGCTCGAAGCCGGGTACCGACATGGTGTTGATGGTCAAACCGCAGTTCGAGGTCGGCAAGGATCGCGTGGGTTCCGGTGGCGTGGTGCGAGATCCGGCACTGCGAGCCGAGGCCGTGGAGGATGTTGCGAACGCGGCCGTCGGCTTGGATCTGACTGTTCGCGCGGTGGCGGCGAGCCCGCTGCCGGGGCCGTCGGGCAACGTCGAGTACTTTTTGTGGCTGAGGGCAGGTGCAGACGAGGACTCGCCTCGCGCAGACATCACGGATCTCGTCCGGCTCGCGATCGAGGAAGGACCACAGTGACTCCGTCCCACGCAGCACCGGAACGGGAGTCGACTCGAGAGATTCTTCTCGTCGCCCATCCTGGTCGACCGGACATCGCCGAAACCGCGCGCCGCGTGGGCAAGGTATTCGACGAAGCGGGCATCTGTCTTCGCGTGCTCGTGGACGAGGTCGAGCCGTCGAAGATCGAAGCCTCCGATACCGAGGAACACGACCACGTGTTCGTCGCGGACATGAAACTGAACGTCGTCGAGTTCGGACCGGACGCAGCCGCCGGTTGCGAAATGGTCCTGGTTCTCGGCGGTGACGGGACCTTCCTACGCGCAGCCGAACTCGCGCGAGGAGCGTCCATACCGGTGCTCGGCATCAACCTCGGCCATGTCGGGTTCCTGGCGGAGGCCGAAGCCGACCATCTGGAAGATGCCCTGGCCCGCGTCATTGCCGGGGACTACCGCATCGAGCAACGCATGACACTGGACATTGCGATTCGCGTCGGCGACCAGGTGGTCGATCGTGGTTGGGCACTGAACGAGGCCAGCATCGAGAACGGGTCACGGCTCGGAGTGCTCGAGGTGGTCCTCGAAGTCGACGGTCGACCGGTGTCGGCTTTCGGGTGCGACGGCGTCCTGGTCTCCACACCTACGGGCTCGACGGCCTATGCGTTCTCGGCCGGAGGGCCTGTGGTCTGGCCCGAGCTCGAAGCGATATTGGTCATTCCGAGCAACGCACATGCTCTGTTCGCACGTCCACTGGTCACCAGTCCCGAGTCGATCGTTGCGATCGAGATCGATGCCGGCGGTCACGCGGGATTCGTATTCTGCGATGGCAGGCGCACATTGAGCCTGCCTGCCGGCGCTCGCGTCGAGGTGGTTCGGGGAGCGTCACCGATCAAGTGGGTTCGGCTCGATTCGGCACCGTTCGCCGATCGCATGGTCAAGAAATTCGAACTGCCCGTGACCGGGTGGCGGGGGAGAGCGAGGTAGGGATGCTCGAAGAGATTCGGATCGACAGCCTCGGAGTCATATCCGGTGCCAGCGCACAGTTTCACGAGGGGCTGACCGTACTCACCGGCGAAACGGGTGCCGGAAAGACCATGGTGGTCACCAGTCTGCACCTGTTGTCGGGTGCCCGCGCCGACGCAGGCCGGGTTCGGCTCGGCGCTCAGCGTGCTGTGGTCGAGGGGCGATTCAGTACCGACACCGCGTCGGAGCAGGTGATCGACGACGTCGACAGGGTGCTCGAGTCCTCGGGAGGTCAACGGGACGAGGACAATTCGATCATCGCCGTGCGTACCGTCAACTCGGACGGTCGTTCTCGTGCGCACCTCGGTGGGCGCAGTGTGCCGGCATCGGTGCTGTCGAACTTCACCGACTCCTTGTTGACGGTGCACGGTCAGAACGATCAGCTGCGTCTGCTGCGTCCCGATCAGCAACTCGGCGCGCTGGACAGATTCGCCGGGGATGCGGTGGCGTCCCTCGTCTCGAAGTACCGCACCGCGCGCAAGACGTGGCTCGACGCGCGCAACGAGCTGATCGACCGGACCGAACGCAGTCGCGAGCTGGCGCAGGAAGCCGATCGGCTGCAGTTCGGCCTCCAGGAGATCGACTCCCTGGCCCCCGAGCCGGGTGAGGATCGCTCCGTGGCCGAGGATGTGCGTCGGCTGGGGGATCTCGATTCACTGCGTGAGACCGCGGAAGGTGCTTCGGCGGCGCTGGTCGGGAGTACCGAGGAGGCGTCGGACACGGCGTCCGCGCTGTATCTGCTGGGCGAGGCTCGCTCTCGCCTCGAACATGCCGAGGACGCGGCACTGACCGAGCTGCTGCCGCGACTGAACGACGCGATGGCGATCGTGGGCGACATCGGGGCAGACCTCACCTCCTACCTGACGGATCTGCCGTCCGATCCGGGCGCGCTCGACTCGATCCTGAACCGGCAGGCCGAGCTGAAGTCGTTGACACGCAAGTACGCCGCCGATGTCGACGGCGTCATCGCCTGGGCGGAGGACGCCCGTGAGCGGCTCTCGCACATCGACACCTCGGCCGACGCGCTCGCCGAGTTGAGCGCCAAGGTCGACGCGGCTGCGGTCGACGTCGCGGCAGCTGCGTCGAAGCTCAGTGCGGCTCGGGCCAAGGCCGCTGTGAAGCTCTCGAAGGCGGTCAGCGTCGAGCTGGCGGGTTTGGCCATGGGAAAAGCCAAGCTGCAGATCGATGTTCGCGCACTTCCCGCCGGTCCGTCCGACACGGCTCCGATCGTCGTGGACGGGGCCGAACTGCATGCGGGCAGCAATGGCGTCGACGAGGTCGAGTTCAGGCTGTCCGCGCACGACGGTGCCCAGGCTCTTCCGATCAGCAAGAGTGCGTCGGGCGGTGAGCTCTCGCGGGTGATGTTGGCACTCGAAGTGGTGCTGGCGGGCTCGGACAAGGGCGCGACGATGGTGTTCGACGAGGTCGACGCCGGAGTGGGTGGTCGCGCGGCCGTCGAGGTCGGGCGTCGACTCGGCCGGTTGGCGCGCACGCACCAGGTCATCGTGGTCACCCACTTGCCTCAGGTCGCAGCATTCGCCGACACACACCTGGTGGTCGACAAGACCGATGCGAAGAAGGGCGCGGCGAACAGTGGGGTTCGGACGCTGTCGTCGTCGGAACGCGTCGTCGAGCTCGCGAGAATGCTCGCGGGTCTGGACGACACGGAGACCGGTCGCGCGCATGCCGAGGAGCTGCTGGCCACCGCAAACGCCGATCGGGCAGCGTTGTAACTTTTGGTGCTGATGTGATCAGTGTGGTAGTTGTTTCGGCGCGCCTCCGTCGTCGGGCGTGTCGATCGGGTCATCATGGTTCTCATGAAGATGCCGGCTCTGCTGTCACGTAGTCAGGATTCGCTGCCCGGAATCACCGGGATCGCGCGAGTGGATCGCAACACGGCCAAGCTGCTCAAACGGGTCGGCCCCGGTGACATCGTCGTGCTCGACGAGCTCGACCTGGACCGCCTGACCGCTGATGCTCTCGTCGAGGCAGGGGTGCTCGCGGTCGTCAACGCGTCGCCCTCGATCTCCGGGCGTTACCCGAACCTGGGGCCCGAGGCCATCGTGGCCAACGGGATCACCTTGATCGACTCGGCCGGCACCGAGGTCTTCAAGAAGATCAAGGACGGAACCAAGGTTCGTCTCAACGACGGCGGTGTCTACACCGGTGATCGGCGCCTCGCGAAGGGCGACGAGCAGAGCGAAGCCGAGATCTCGGACAAGATGATCGAGGCCAAGACGGGTCTGGTCGACCATCTGGAAGCGTTCTCGGGCAACACGATCGAGTTCATCCGAACCGAAAGTCCGCTGCTCATCGACGGCGTCGGTGTGCCGGACATCGACATCGATCTCAAGGGTCGCCATGTCGTGATCGTCGCCGACGGTCCCGGGCATGCAGAGGATCTGAAGAACCTCAAGCCGTTCATCAAGGAGTACTCGCCCGTCATCATCGGTGTCGGCGCGGGTGCCGACACCGCCATGAAGGCAGGTCATCGCCCCGATCTGATCGTCGGCGATCCCGAGGACGTCACTGCGCAGACGCTCAAATGTGGTGCAGAGGTGGTGCTTCCGGCGGATTCCGACGGCCACGCGCAAGGACTCGAGCGCATTCAGGATCTCGGTATCGGTGCCATGACGTTCCCGGCCACCGGTGCCGCTGCCGATCTCGCGCTGTTGTTGGCCGATCATCACGGGGCGTCACTCATCGTGTCGGTCGGTAGCCCGGCCAGCCTGGACGAGTTCTTCGATCGCGGTCGACGCAACACCAATCCGGCCGCGTTCATGACGCGTCTGAAGGTCGGGGCCAAGCTGGTCGACGCCAAAGCTGTTGCGACGCTCTACCGCAGCCGCGTGTCCGGCGGTGCGATCGCGCTGTTGATTCTGGCTGCGCTCGTTGCCGTGATCGTGGCGCTGGCCGTGTCCAACATCGGCGGTGAAGCGTTGGATTGGGCAATCGATCTGTGGAACCGGTTCGCTCTGTGGTTCCAGGGGTTGCTTTCGTGATTTCGCTTCGCCAACATGCCATTTCGCTGGCCGCGGTCTTCGTGGCACTGGCCATCGGCATCGTGCTCGGCTCGGGTCTGCTCTCGAGCGGGCTGGTATCGGGCCTCCGAGACGACAAGACCGGTCTCGAAACTCAGGTGGACGATCTGCAGGCGACCAACAATCAGCTCGGTGAGCAGCTCAACTCGGCCGACGGATTCGACGCTGCGGTATCGGGCCGGGTGTTGCGAGACACGTTGGTCGATCGCAGCGTCGTGGTCATCACCACTCCGGATGCCGATCCCGGTGACGTGGACGGAGTCACGCGGTCGATCGGGGCTTCGGGTGCCACCGTCACCGGCAGGGTGTCGCTGACCGATTCCTTCGTCTCCGCTGCGAACGGCGACGATCTTCGTACCCGCCTGACCAATGTCATTCCGGCCGGCGTGCAGTTGCGCACCGGCGCGGTGGACCAAGGCAGTCTCGCCGGAGACCTGCTGGGTTCGGTTCTGCTGCTCAACGCCGAGACCGCCCAGCCGCAGTCGACTCCAGAGGAACTCTCGCTGGCGCTCGAGACACTGCGCAGCGGCGGCTTCATCGCGTACGACAACGGTGCCGTCGCGCCCGCTCAGTTGGCAGTGGTCGTCACCGGTTCCGGCACCTCGGACGTGGAGGACGGTAACCGCGGTGCCATCGTTGCGCGGTTCGCAGGCGCTCTGGATTCACGTGGTGCAGGGGCGGTACTGGCCGGCCGATCCGGCGCCGCAGAGGGCAACGGTTCCATCGCCGTCGTGCGAGCAGATTCGGCGCTGTCGTCCGCTCTCAGCACAGTCGACAACGTCGACCGTGAAGCAGGGCGAATCACCACGGTTCTCGCTCTGGCGGAGCAACTGGACGGTGCCTCGGGCCGCTACGGCACCGGAGCGAACGCGAACGCCGTGACCGTCGGAGCGCCGGCGAGCTGATCGTCGTCGGAACGAGCGTGTCGTTGGCGGTGAGGTAGGTACTGGTGTTACCGTGAAGTCCCGTGGGTAGCAGGCCCAATTTTCACGCTTCACCTCTCTTATCAGCCCCCTGATAGGAGCAAGCCCTGCAGACTCGTCACGGGAGCCTCATTGTCACGCCTTCAGTCGCGTTCCGACACCAAGCACATTTTCGTCAGTGGGGGCGTCGCGTCCTCACTCGGAAAAGGCCTGACGGCATCCAGCCTCGGCCAGCTACTGACCGCACGCGGATTGCGCGTGACCATGCAGAAGCTCGATCCCTACCTCAATGTCGATCCAGGCACGATGAACCCGTTCCAACACGGTGAGGTCTTCGTCACCGAGGACGGCTCCGAGACCGACCTCGACGTCGGACACTACGAGCGATTCCTCGACCGCGATCTGTCCGGGTTCGCCAACGTCACCACCGGCCAGGTCTACTCGACGGTCATCGCCAAGGAACGCCGCGGTGAATACCTGGGCGACACCGTTCAGGTCATCCCGCACATCACCGACGAGATCAAGCGTCGCATTCTCGCGATGAACGGCCCGGATCTGCAGGGCCATCAGCCGGACGTCGTGATCACCGAAATCGGCGGCACCGTGGGCGATATCGAGTCGCAGCCGTTCCTCGAAGCAGCGCGTCAGGTGCGCCACGACGTCGGCCGCAACAACGTGTTCTTCCTGCACGTGTCGTTGGTTCCGTTCCTGGCTCCGTCCGGTGAACTCAAGACCAAGCCCACCCAGCACTCCGTCGCAGCACTGCGCAGCATCGGTATCCAGCCCGACGCGTTGATCCTGCGTTGCGATCGCGATGTGCCGCCGGGGCTCAAGAACAAGATCGCGCTCATGTGCGACGTCGACGTCGACGGCTGCATCTCCACGCCCGACGCGCCGTCGATCTACGACATTCCCAAGGTGCTGCACAAGGAAGGCCTGGACGCGTACGTCGTCCGTCAGCTCGGTCTCCCGTTCCGCGATGTCGACTGGACCATCTGGGGTGGCCTGCTCGAGCGCGTCCACCAGCCGCGCGAAACCGTGCGCGTCGGCCTGGTCGGCAAGTACGTCGACCTGCCCGACGCGTATCTCTCGGTCACCGAGGCGCTGCGTGCAGGAGGATTCGCCCATCGCGCGAAGGTCGAGATCAAGTGGGTGCCATCCGACGAGTGCTCGACGCCTGCGGGGGCGCAGGCCGCGTTGGGCGACGTCGATGCCGTGCTCATTCCCGGTGGTTTCGGTATCCGCGGTATCGAGGGCAAGCTCGGGGCCATCGAGTTCGCCCGTACGCGCAAGATTCCGTTGCTGGGGTTGTGCCTCGGATTGCAGTGTGTGGTCATCGAGGCGGCTCGTTCGGTCGGTCTGACCGATGCCAATTCCGCCGAGTTCGACCCGGAGACCAAGGATCCGGTGATCTCCACGATGGCCGATCAGGAAGACGCCGTCGCCGGTGACGCCGATCTCGGCGGCACGATGCGCCTCGGTGCCTACCCGGCCACCCTGCAGAAGGGCTCGGTGGTCGCGGCGTCGTACGGCACCGAGAACGTCTCGGAGCGCCACCGTCACCGTTACGAGGTCAACAACGACTACCGGGATCGAATTGCCAAGAGTGGCTTGGTCTTCAGCGGTACATCTCCGGACGGGCACCTGGTCGAGTTCGTCGAACTGCCTGCGTCGGTGCACCCGTTCTTCGTCGCTACTCAGGCGCATCCGGAGCTCAAGAGCCGGCCGACCCGTCCGCATCCGCTGTTCGCGTCGTTGATCAATGCGGCGCTGAAGTACAAGGCTGCGGAGCGTCTGCCGGTCGACATTCACGGTGACACGGTGGTGGCAGAGGAATCGGACGCGGCCGAGACCGTCGGATGAGCGAGCCTCGGCACGAGTTCACCACTCTCGAGTCGTCGGTGCCGTACTCGGGTGCCATCCTCGCCCTCCGGCTCGATCAGGTCGCTATGCCCAACGGCCGCAAGGCCGAGCGTGAGGTGATCGAGCATCACGGCGCGGTCGGGATTCTGGCCGTCGACGATCAGGACCGTGTGGCGATGATCGAGCAGTACCGGCATCCCGTCGGTCGTCGACTGTGGGAGTTGCCCGCCGGTCTGCTGGACGAGCCGGGGGAGCCGCCGGTGCTGGCAGCTCAGCGTGAGCTCGCCGAGGAAACCGGGCTTGCCGCCGGCACATGGTCGGTGCTGGTCGACGTGTTGGCCTCGCCCGGGTTCACCGACGAAGCCGTACGGATCTTTCTGGCACAGGACCTGACGGAAGTGGATCGGCCGGAGGCACACGACGAGGAAGCAGACATCGAACTCTCCTTCGTGCCGATGGACGAGGCCGTCCGGCGGGCGCTGTCGGGTGAGATCGTCAATGCGTCCGCTGTGGCGGGCGTGCTCGCGTTCGCTGCGGCGCGCGCTGCCGGCACCGAACTGCGCCCCGCCGATGCCCCGTGGCCCGATCTGCCGACAGCATTCGAGAAGCGGAAGAGTTCACGAAAGTAGTCACCGTGATCGGCCAGCAGATTCAGACCTACCTCGACCATCTGGTGGTCGAGCGTGGGTCGGCGCCGAACACGGTGTCGTCCTACCGTCGCGACCTGGTGCGGTACGAGCGGTTCCTCGGCGGCTACGGCATCACCGATCTGGCGAAGGTCTCGGAGAACGACATCACCGAGTTCGTGCTCTATCTGCGGCGCGGTGATGACGAATTCCCTGCTCTCGCAGCAAGTTCGGCAGCTCGGACGCTGATTGCTGTGCGCGGTCTGCACCGGTTCGCGCTCGCGGAAGGGATGGTCGAGCGCAACGTCGCGAGCGAGGTCAAGCCGCCCCAGCCGGCGAAGCGGTTGCCGAAGTCGCTGCCCGTCGATCAGGTGGTGGCGCTACTCGAATCGGCCTCGGTTGCCGGTCCCGATGCCCCGCGCGGACTGCGGGATCGAGCGTTGTTGGAGCTCCTGTATTCCACCGGGGCTCGAATTTCCGAGGCAGTGGGGCTCGACGTCGACGACATCGACACCGAAGCTCGCTCGGTGCTGCTGCGCGGCAAAGGCGGCAAGCATCGCATCGTCCCGGTCGGGCGACCCGCGATCGAGGCAGTCGACGCCTACCTGGTGCGTGGACGGCCGGGGCTGGTCTCGCGCTCGAATCCTGCGCTGTTCCTCAACGTCCGAGGCGGCAGGTTGTCTCGGCAGAGTGCGTGGCAGGTGTTGCAGGATTCGGCCGTGCGGGCCGGGATCACCGCGGGGGTCTCACCGCACGTTCTTCGGCATTCTTTCGCTACGCATCTGCTGGACGGTGGTGCCGACGTTCGCGTCGTGCAGGAGCTGTTGGGACATGCGTCGGTGACGACGACGCAGATCTACACCCTCGTCACCGTGAACACGATGCGCGAAGTGTGGGCCGGCGCGCATCCGCGGGCGAGATAGCACGAGGCCGGCGGCCGTGCGTCAGCGTGTCCGATGACGCTGCCGGCGCACCAAGCGGTAGCGTTCTCAGAACTACTCGAAGACGAACGGGACAGGGGAGCGCTGGAACGTGTCGACACCGCAGCCGCCAGCGGCGGAGTCAGCTTTGGATCATCCACATCTCGACGGTGGCCTGTTCCAGACGCGTCAACCGGAATCCAGTCGGGAGACACGCGACATCATTCCTGCTCCGAACGAGCTCGGGCCCACCGGTCGGATGACTCGGACCGTCCCGGATCCGCAACCGTTGGCCAATCACGGCCCGGCCAAGATCATCGCGATGTGCAACCAGAAGGGTGGCGTCGGCAAGACGACGTCGACCATCAATCTCGGTGCCTCGTTGGCCGGCTACGGCCGTCGCGTGCTGCTCGTGGACCTCGACCCACAGGGCGCACTGTCCGCGGGATTGGGCGTTGCACATCACGAGCTCGATCTGACGGTCTACAACCTCCTCGTCGAGGCGAAGGTCTCCGCCGACGACATCATCATGCGGACTCGTGTCGAGAATCTCGATCTGATGCCCAGCAACATCGACCTCTCGGCCGCTGAGATTCAGCTGGTCACCGAGGTGGGCCGCGAGCAGACGCTCGGTCGAGTGCTGCATCCGATTCTGGATCGCTACGACTACGTGCTCATCGACTGCCAGCCGTCCCTCGGTCTGTTGACGGTCAATGCCCTCACGTGTGCCGACGAAGTGTTGATCCCGATGGAGTGCGAGTACTTCAGCCTTCGTGGCCTGGCATTGCTCAACGACACCGTCGAGAAGGTGCGCGATCGTCTCAATCCGCGGCTGAAGTTGGCCGGCATCGTGGTGACGATGTTCGACGCCCGCACACTGCACTCGCGTGAGGTGATGACGCGAGTGGTCGAGGTGTTCGGCGACGTCGTCTACGACACGGTGATCACACGCACGGTTCGGTTCCCCGAGACCAGCGTTGCCGGTGAGCCGATCACCACGTGGGCTCCGAAATCCGGCGGCGCACAGGCGTACCGCGCCCTGGCGCGCGAGGTGATCTACCGGTCGGGTCCGTGACCGTCGACGCTGCTGACGAAGCCCCGATCGAGGTTCCCGCCGACGCGGATCCGTCGAAATTTCGGGTGCGTCTGCTCAACTTCGAGGGACCGTTCGATCTGCTGCTGTCACTGATCAGTCAACACCGCATGGACGTCACCGAAGTGGCGTTGCACACCGTCACCGACGATTTCATCTCGTTCACCAAGTCACTCGGTGCCGATGTCGGCCTCGACCAGACGACGGAATTCCTCGTCGTCGCCGCGACTCTGCTCGATCTCAAGGCGGCGCGGTTGCTGCCCTCGGGTGATGTGGAGGACGCCGAGGACCTGGCGCTGCTCGAAGTGCGAGATCTCCTCTTCGCTCGACTCCTCCAGTACCGCGCATACAAGCAGGTCGCTCTGCTGTTCGGTGAGCTGGAAGCTGCTGCGCTGCGGCGTTATCCGCGATCGGTGTCGGTGGAGGACAGGTACGCCGACCTGATTCCCGAGGTGCTGCTCGGCGTCGACCCGGCCACGTTCGCAGACATCGCCGCAGCGGCGTTCAGGCCCAAGCCGATTCCCCAGGTGGGACTCGATCACATTCATCAGCACGCTGTCTCGATTCCCGAGCAGGCGGAATGGCTGCTCGAGAATCTGCAGGGGCGAGGCCTGAACGAGTGGGCGTCGTTCTCGGAGTTGGTGCAGGACTGCGAGGTGCAGGTGGAAATAATCGCGCGATTTCTGGCGTTGCTGGAGCTGTTCCGGCAACAGGTGATCGCGTTCGAGCAGCCCGAGCCGCTCGGCGATCTTCGAGTGAGTTGGACCGGTAAGGACGAAGGACCCATCGTGGTCACGGAAGAGGACTACGCATGAGTGCCGACCCCGAACTCGAGCTCGAGGACGTCGACGATTCCGAGGAGCTCGACGACACCACTCTCGCGTCGGCTCTCGAAGCCGTGTTGCTGATCGTCGACACACCGGCCTCGGACGAGCAGCTCGCCTCCGCCGTGGGTGCCTCGGTGGCCCGCGTGCGCGCGACCTTGACGGCGATGGCCGCCGAACTGACCGAACGAACCAGCGGAATCGACCTTCGCTATGCCGGTGACGGATGGCGTTTCTACACCCGAACCGCCTATGCGCCGTACGTCGAACGGCTGCTTCTGGACGGCGCTCGGTCCAAGCTCACACGCGCGGCATTGGAAACCCTGGCCGTGATCGCATATCGTCAACCGTTGACCCGCGCACGAGTCAGCGCCGTGCGAGGAGTCAACGTCGATGGAGTGATGCGTACGTTGCTCGCCCGTGGACTGATCTCCGAAGCAGGAACGGACCCGGAGACGAACGGCACGATGTACTGCACCACCGAGCTGTTCCTCGAACGGCTCGGGCTCGCATCGCTCGGTGATCTACCCGAACTGGCACCGCTGTTGCCGGGTGTGGACCTGATCGACGAGATCAGTGACAGCATGGACACCGACCCGAGAATGACCCGCTCCACCAAGAACCGCGGATCGAAACCCGATCCGGCAGCCGAGCTCGACTCGGACGACTGATAGGTAAGACAAGTGAACAAGCCCGCTCGCCGTGATGGCACACCGGACCGTAACAAGAGACAAGATCCACGCAGGAAGCCGACCGCAGGTAGGTCGGACACTCCGCGTGACGCGCGCCGCGGAGATCGCACCCGCGACGCTGCGCCCCGTGACGGCGCTCCTCGTACCGGAGGACCTCGCGCAGGAGCTCCTCGCACTGGAGGACCTCGCGCAGGCGCGCCCCGTACCGGAGCTCCTCGCACAGGAGCCCGACCTGCCCCTCGCCGTGGCGTCGAGCAGGACGAATCGACCGTTTACACGCCCGTCGAGACCGGCGTCAACGACCGCAGCAACGACGCTGTTCCTCGCAAGAAGCCGTCGCGTCCCAAGCCGCCGAAGCCGCAGAAGAAGCAGGTTCCGTCGACCACGATCAGCAACGCCAAGCCGGCGAAGCATCAGCACACCGATTCCTCACCGCGCAAGCACGTACCCGCCGGTGAAGGTGTTCGGTTGCAGAAGGTGCTCGCACAGGCCGGCGTCGCATCGCGTCGCGCCGCCGAGGAACTGATCGCCGACGGCCGCGTCGAGGTCGACGGACGCATCGTCACCGAACAGGGCATCCGCATCGATCCCAACATCGCCGTGGTCCGTGTCGACGGCACCCGCGTGGTGGTGAAGGAAGAGCTGGTTCATCTCGCGATGAACAAGCCGCGTGGATGGCAGTGCACCATGTCCGACGATCTGGGACGCCCATGCGTCGGCGACATCGTCTCCGAGCGGGTCCAGGCGGGGCAGCGACTGTTCCACGTCGGCCGTCTCGATGCCGACACCGAGGGACTGTTGCTCTTCACCAACGACGGTGATCTTGCTCACCGCCTGATGCACCCGTCGTTCGAGGTTTCGAAGACCTACCTCGCGACGTTGTCGGGCACCATCCCCCGCACGCTCGGCAAGCAGCTGCGCGAGGGCGTCACTCTCGACGACGGCCCGGTGAAGGTCGACGGCTTCCAGCTGCTCGACATCTCGGACGGCAAGTCGCTCGTCAAGGTGACCCTGCACGAGGGCCGCAAGCACATCGTGCGTCGGTTGTTCGACAAGGTCGGATTCCCGGTCGGGCGCCTCGTGCGTACCGATGTCGGCAATATCGTGCTCGGCGATCAGCGTCCAGGAACACTGCGTGTTCTCGGTCGCGGCGAGATCGGCAAGCTCTACGAATCCGTAGGCCTGTGATGAGTGCGCTCGTCGTGGCGATGGACGGTCCCTCGGGCACCGGTAAGTCGTCGGTATCGCGCAGACTGGCGTCGGCACTGGAAGCCAGCTACCTCGACACCGGTGCGATGTACCGCGTCGCGACGGTATGGGTTCTCCGTTCGGGCGTCGAGCCCACCGATGCGGATGCGGTCGCGAAAGCCGTTGCGGCGCTTCCCCTCGAGATCGGCAAGGACCCGCTGTCCGAGACCGTGTTGCTCGACGGCGAGGACGTCAGCGGCGAAATCCGCGGCGACGCAGTCACCAAGGCCGTCTCTGCGGTGTCCGCAGTGCCTGCGGTGCGCGAGTTGTTGGTGCAGATGCAGCGCGACCTCGCGAGCTCGTCGACGCGAATCGTCGTGGAGGGCCGCGACATCGGCACCGTCGTTCTTCCCGACGCCGACGTGAAGGTGTTCCTGACTGCCTCACCGGAGGCGCGGGCAGAGCGTCGCAACAAACAGAACATCGAACAGGGTCGCGACGACGACTACGAATCCGTGCTCGCGGATGTGCAACGCCGCGATCATGCAGATTCGACGAGAGCAGTGTCACCGCTTCGTCCCGCCGAGGATTCGGTGATCGTCGATACCAGCGAGCTGGATCTCGACGGCGTGATCGAGCGTTTGCTGCTCGTGGTGAACGACAGAAGTGGAGCAGTGCAGTGAGTGAAGAATTCTTCTCCGGCGCAGCGGAAACCGCGGGCGACGGAATATGGAGTGACGAAGGCGAGTGGGAGTACGTCGACCTCAACGAGGGCGACGACGGCGAAGACGCCGTTGCCGTACCGACTCTCGCCGTGGTGGGTCGTCCGAACGTCGGTAAGTCGACGCTCGTCAACCGCATCATCGGACGACGCGAAGCCGTCGTCGAGGACGTCCCCGGCGTCACCCGCGACCGGGTGTCGTACGAGGCCAACTGGAGTGGTCGACGCTTCCTGGTGCAGGACACCGGCGGTTGGGAGCCCGACGCCAAGGGTCTGCAGGCATCCGTTGCGCGCCAAGCCGAGTTGGCCATGCACACCGCCGACGCGATCCTGTTGGTCGTCGACGCGCGAGTCGGCTCGACGACGACGGACGAGGCTGTCGCACGAGTGCTGCGCCGGTCGAAGACTCCGGTTTTGTTGGTGGCCAACAAGGTCGACGACGGCCGCACCGAGTCCGAGGTCGCCGCACTGTGGTCGCTGGGTCTGGGGGAGCCGCTGTCGGTTTCCGCGACTCACGGCCGCGGTACCGGTGATCTGCTGGACCGGGTTCTCGAGGCGTTGCCCGAGACTCCGCGCGAAGGAATCCCCGGTGGGGGACCCAGGCGTGTTGCTCTGGTCGGTAAGCCGAACGTGGGCAAGTCCTCGCTGATCAACAAGCTCTCGGGTGACGAGCGCTCGGTGGTGCACGATGTTGCCGGCACCACCGTCGATCCCGTCGACTCGTTGGTCGAATTGGGCGGCAAGACATGGCGATTCGTCGACACCGCCGGACTGCGCAAGCGCGTCAGTCATGCCAGTGGTGCCGAGTTCTACGCATCGCTGCGCACCAAGTCCGCGATCGAGGCCGCCGAGGTCGCGATTCTGCTTCTCGATGCTTCCGAGGTGATCTCGGAACAGGACATGCGTGTGCTCAGCATGGTCGCCGATGCCGGCCGCGCTTTGGTGTTGGCGTTCAACAAGTGGGATCTGGTGGACGACGATCGTCGTCAGCAGCTCGAGAAGGAGATCGATCGCGATCTCGCTCGGGTGCCGTGGGCACAGCGAGTGAACATCTCGGCGCAGACGGGCCGTGCGGTCCAGAAGCTCGTGCCCGCTCTGGAGACGGCTCTGGAGTCGTGGGACAAGCGTGTCCCCACCGGCAGGCTGAACACGTGGCTCAAGGAGGTCGTGGCGGCCACTCCGCCGCCGATGCGAGGGGGACGTCTGCCGCGCATCATGTTCGCGACGCAGGCCAGCACCCGGCCGCCGACGTTCGTGCTGTTCACCACTGGCTTCCTCGAGGCCGGCTACCGCCGATTCATCGAGCGGCGTCTGCGTGAAGAGTTCAACTTCGACGGCAGCCCCGTCCGTGTTTCGGTACGTATCCGCGAGAAGCGGGAACGGCCGGGCAAGGGCAACAACCGCTGATGTAGCCCGACCCCGCCCCTGAGCAGGCGATTTCCTCTCAGGGGTAGGGCTGGGGTAATCTCAGCAAGCGCCTTTCGAGGCGCGGCGGGCTGTGGCGCAGCTTGGTAGCGCACTTGACTGGGGGTCAAGTGGTCGCAGGTTCAAATCCTGTCAGCCCGACACAGAGAGATGCAGGCCAGAGGCGGTTTCGGAGAAGTCCGGGACCGCCTTTGTTGGCCCAAAATAGGGCTCCGTGCCGCTCAGTGTCACTACTCGTTCCCTAGTCGATTTTCGGTGTCCACAGACGTCCGCCTCGACCGCCCTGACTGAGCCAAGGTTTCGGACGGTTCGACCGCGTGAATCTCGAATCCGGTAAATGCTGATCTCAGCCGTCGACGGCAACTGCGATGCGGCAAGGGCGAGCGACGCGAACATGTAGAACTCCCGACAGGAATGATCGGACGGATTCTGTGAACAGACCGACCTGATGTCCCGCGCTACAAGCAGTGCCGAGATAGACAAGCACCGAGGATTCCCTTTTGGGTGCGCATCAGGACTGTAGAACAGGTTTGGTGCACCGCGCAATCGGTTCAGCTTCGCGGAACTCAACTCGGATTGACGCATGATTGCAACAATAGCGCGCAACTATAAAACGCACAAGAGTTCATGGACATCGTCGATCGAGGAAGATGGGACTGTCTTGAAGGGTCGACAGGGAGTTGGGATAGTGCCGCGAAGCGGAGTTCGTGGGTTTCGCGCCGACCGGTTGCGGGAGCTACGGGTACGTGCGGGGTTCAGTGCTGACGACCTTGCGGCGAAAGTGGGCGCGACCAGGCAGGCGGTATCGACCTGGGAGACGGGGCGCTCAACGCCGCCGCCTGCGGCGCTTGGCCGGATCGCGAACGCCCTGCATACGTCGGTCGCGGCGCTGGTTCCCATTCCGGAGTCTCAGCTCAAATTGTCCGACTTGAGGGTGCATGCCGCGCTGTCCCAGGGCGACGCTGCGCAGCTGCTCGGGATGTCGACCACCGTTCTCGCCGACATCGAACGTGGGCGCAAGCCCGAGAACGAGGAGCGCATCGAGTCGTTCTCCAAAGCGTATGGGGTGTCGGCTCGGACGGTGGCGGCTGCGTGGAGTCGAACGCGCGATGCCCGCACGACACGCGCACAGTCCTTGTAGACAACGCAACTATTAAACGCACTTTCAGCGTTCGCGCTTCAACTGCACTCAGTCCGCAACGGGCTATCTGGATCCGTAAGGATCCGCGAACTTATTTACTCCTCGGACAATTCGGTCAGAGTGACGAGTGCGGCCGTGGTGTGCTGATCGAGCGAGACCAAAACCGCATCGATTGTCATCGGCTTCCAATTTCCGTCGAGAGTTCTGAAGCGAAGCGCGCCGTTGGTGCGTTCGCGTGCGAGTGCGTTCGACATTTGCTTCGCAATTGGTACGTCGTCCGGATGAATTGCAGGTACCGGTTCGCCAGGAAGGTTTTCCCAGCAGATATCCGGTGCGGGGTCAGAGTTGTACCAGCGCAACAAGTTAAGTGTTCTGAGGTTCACCAGCGCGCGGTACTCGCCGTCCTTGGTGGAAGCCTCCAGAACGCGATGCTCGAGAATCGTAGGTGGTGGAGCGATATTGATTTCACCTGCGGGGCCGATGTCGTGGGTGATACCCCTCAGGATGACTTCGGTGCCCGAAACCCCGTCTTCGGCAATCATCCGGCACGAGAAGTGCGCGGCCCGAAGTTCACCGTCGTCCCGCCTCACTGTCCAGACTGCTTGGTGAGTGGTGCCCGGCGCTGATTGCACGATCTTGGCCATTGCTTCGCTCTCGTCACGGTTGGTGACAAGTCGCGTGAACGCGCCCGCGAGTGCACGCTGGGTCTCGCGCTCGTCTTGCGGAACGCGGTAAAGGTCGAGTAGATCGTTACTACCGCTTGCTGTGCTCTTCGTAAGGTTGAACTGCCATGCTCCCGCGGCATCCCGTGGAGGCGGAGACTCGTCGCGCTGGCCGAGCCACACCCATGCGCCATGTGTACGGCCCGCAAACGTTCGCAGTGGTTCGGCCAGTACTCGCCTGAATCGGTCTTTGGATAGGCGATCCACTTCGGCGCCTGTGGAGAGCGCCTCCGCTACCGCGGCCACTGCCTCGTTGCGGCTGGCGGAGCTGCGGAGAACATTACGAGGTGAGACAAAGGATTTCGGCGAAGATCCAACTCCGATCACGGACGGCTCTGCGTCTCCGAACGTCTCGATGAGAATCCAGCTATTCGTCATGGTTGATCGACCCCCGCAGGTCTGGTGAGTGAATTGTCCGTTGGTGACGGCTTGTCAGCGCCGCCGCAGTGCTTGGAGCGTAGGTAGCAGTTGTTGGTAATGAGGGCCGAGCACGCGCGTGGTCACGTCGATGAGGCGAGCGTCATTCCCGATTGTCACCTGCGATTTTCCCTTCCACGCACCCGCGATAATCTTGCGGGCGGCCTCTTCAGGGGTGGTTCGGGCTATGTGGCTATCGAATAGTTCGGCAGTCCGCGCCTTGTCAACGCCGGGTGCCGCCCGTGCTGTCCGCGCGATCGACGTTTTGATTCCACCGGGGATAACGCATGTCGCACGCGCGGTTCGTGACGTCAGCCGTAGCTCTTGGTTGAGGGCCTCGGTGAAACCTCGTACGGCAAATTTGGACGCGTTGTAGGCGGAGTAGCCGGGTGCGGACATAACCCCAAATGCAGATGAGACATTGATGATTCGACCTCGACGTGAGTTCAGGATGTCCGGCAAAAATGCGCGGGAGCTGTTCACGACGCTCTCGAAGTTGGTTGCCATCACGAGATCGAAGTCAGCTGGGGGAGTGTCGATGACATCGCCGCTATAGAGGATTCCCGCGACGTTAAAGATCGCATCGATACCGCCCATTGCGGAGCGTGAAGTCGCTGCCCACGAGTCGACTTCGGTCCGGTCGGCGACGTCTAGATGGGTCGCGTGTGCGAAATTGGTGGAAGCCGCACATTGTGACTGGACATCGAGAAGGTCGTCGAAGTTTTTGTCTGCGAGGGAAAGGGACCAGTTCGAGCGTGCTAGCTGCAAAGCGACCTCGCGGCCCACTCCCGAGCCCGCCCCGGTGACCGCGGCTTTCCATCTCCCCGGCATCTGCCCTGCGCCCTCCCTAGCCTCGATATCGTCGGTAACTAGGCACCGTAACGACTTCGTACTCAATGCGCTAGCAACCAGCTGGTCTGTATTGCAGTTTGTGCACAAGGCTTGATCGGAGTGGCCGGTTTGAGCGCCAAATTATTGGACACGGCGAGGTGCTGCCGTTGACTTGTTAGGTGCGGGCCGGCAGCTCGCGCGCGCTGATAGCTGACCGTACGCAGACTTGGGTCGGTCCTGTGTTGTGCGCGTAGTAATGCGGCTGGGCGAAAAGCTGAACGAGTCAGATCGGGTCGAATATCGCCTTCAGAGCGGACCGTCGAGGCCGCCGTTAAGAATGCTGGTTCCGTCGTGCAGGAGTTCAACCAGGCTTGACTCGTCGTCAGCCAGCCACTGCTCGTATGCCGAGATCGCTATGCCGAGCAGAATCCATCCGACTGTGCGTGGCAGATGATCGGTCGGTGCGCGTTTCGTCCGAACAGCTACGTATTCGGCGATAACCAGCCTCCAGCCCTCGTACATGACCATCGAATAGCTCTGCAGTGCAGGATTTCCCAGAATCAGTGCCATTCGCTCGCGGTGGACGGCGGCTTCCTCCGGAGGGAACGTGTTGAACTGCAGCAACGCCGATCGAAGTGCCTCTGCAAGGCCTATGTCGACGGGCAGGCCGTCGAGATGGGCCCGGAGTGCAGCGAGCTGATTGTCGAAATCGCCCCACGGAACGGCGTTCTTGGACGGGAAATAGCGGAAGAACGTTCGACGTGCGATGCCTGCGGCATCGGCTATGTCATCGATGCTGGTCTCGTCGAATCCCTTCGACGTGAACAGTTCGATGCCGAGGTCGCTCAGTTGTCCTCGCGTCGTGGACGGTCGCCGACCTGTCGGTCTCGACGGTGTGGGGCCTGAGGCCATCTTTCTTCTCCGAACTCTAGCTTTATGCACTCAGTGCCATTATCGTGGTGATCCGAGCCACTATCGACTGCGATTGTGGTCCACAACTACTCCTGGAGGTACCTCGATGTCGAAGAACAACGAGAACGCTGTAGTCGGTACGGCTGTCGTCGAATCGGATCTGGTGGAGGAGTCGTTGGTCGAGGAAGTGTCGATCGACGGCATGTGCGGCGTGTACTGATCATGACCACTGCAGTGCAGGACGCACTCGATCTCGATACACAGTGGACTCTGCATCCGCAGGTGGCGCTGCGACCCGAATCGTTCGGGGCGCTGCTCTACCACTTCGGAACCCGCAAGCTCTCCTTTCTCAAGAACCGCACGATCGTAGCGATCATCGAATCGTTCCCCGATCACCCGACTATGCGTGCCGCGATCGCGGCCGCCGGTATCCCGGAGTCGGGGATGGCCACGTACACCAAAGCGTTTGCGACGCTCGCTGATTCGCGCATGATCACCACGCTCTGACTGCCCCGGCCGTTTCGAGCCCTCGACGGTTCGATCGCTCTCTGTCCGACGCAGCCCCGTCGGACATGACTCCTGAAATCTGTGAATGAGGACCACCCATGACCTCCATGTTGGATAGACCCCTCCCGCCGCCCGCAGTAGGCAAACTGGTCGATCAGTTCGAGCTCGGTCTCGACGCGCCGATCTGTCTGACGTGGGAGTTGACCTACGCCTGCAATCTGTCGTGCGTGCACTGCCTGTCCTCGTCGGGTCGCCGTGACCCGCGTGAACTGAGCACCGAGCAGTGCAAGTCGATCATCGACGAGTTGCAGAAGATGCAGGTGTTCTACGTCAACATCGGTGGCGGTGAGCCGACGGTGCGCTCGGACTTCTGGGAGCTCGTCGACTACGCGACGGCGCATCAGGTGGGGGTGAAGTTCTCCACCAATGGAGTCAAGATCGACAAGAAGGTCGCCGCGCGGTTGGCGGCGTCGGACTACGTCGATGTACAGATCTCCATCGACGGCGCGACGGCAGAGGTCAACGACGCGGTCCGCGGACCGGGTTCGTTCGACATGGCGTGCCGCGCTCTGGAGAATTTGAAGGAGGCCGGGTTCCGCGACGCGAAGATCTCGGTCGTGGTCACCCGCCACAATGTCAGCCAGCTCAACGACTTCAAAGCGTTGGCCGACAAATATGCTGCGACACTGCGGATCACGCGTCTGCGGCCGTCAGGGCGAGGCGCGGATGTCTGGGACGATCTGCACCCGACGGCGGGTCAGCAGCGTGAGCTCTACAACTGGCTCGTCGCCAACGGTCAGGGTGTGCTGACGGGGGATTCGTTCTTCCACCTCTCGGCATTCGGGGACGCTCTGCCGGGTCTGAACCTGTGCGGTGCCGGGCGAGTGGTGTGTTTGATCGACCCGATCGGCGATGTGTACGCGTGTCCGTTCGCGATCCACGAAAACTTCCTCGCCGGGAACATCGTCCGCGACGCGAAAGACGGCATGGGCGGCTTCCAATCCGTCTGGCAGACCTCGGAGTTATTCCAGGAGTTGCGCTCACCGCAGACCTCGGGTGCGTGCACCAAGTGCGCCCACTTCGATGCGTGCCGCGGCGGGTGCATGGCGGCGAAATTCTTCACGGGCCTGCCGATGGACGGTCCGGACCCCGAATGCGTCATCGGCAACGGCGAAATGGCGTTGGCAGCGGCGGGGGAGATCCCCAAGTCCAGTGTCGATCATTCTCGTACCGGTCAGCGCAAGACCCCCCGAAAGTCGGTGCCGCTGACGTTGATGATGCGTCCGCCGGCGAAGATCTGCGACGAGAACCCGCTCGCAGGAATGGAACAGGAACACTGATGGCGAAGAGTGCGTGGTTCGAGACCGTTGCCGAGGCGCAGCGGCGTGCGAAGAAGCGTCTACCGAAGTCCGTGTATGCGGCGTTGGTGGCCGGCTCGGAGCGCGGTATCACGGTCGATGACAACATGGCTGCGTTCGGTGAACTAGGATTCGCCCCGCATGTGGCGGGGTTGTCGGACAAGCGTGATCTGTCGACGACGGTGATGGGTCAGTCGCTGTCGTTCCCGGTGATGATTTCCCCGACGGGTGTGCAGGCCGTACACCCGGACGGTGAGGTCGCTGTCGCGAGAGCTGCTGCGGCGCGTGGGATTCCGATCGGTTTGTCCTCGTTCGCGAGCAAGTCGGTCGAGGAGGTCGCGGCGGCGAATCCGCAGACGTTCTTCCAGATGTATTGGGTGGGGTCACGCGAGATCTTGTTGCAGCGGATGGAGCGGGCACGCGCGGCGGGAGCGGTGGGGTTGATCATGACATTGGACTGGTCGTTCTCGAACGGCCGCGATTGGGGCTCTCCGTCCATCCCGGAGAAGATGGACCTCAAAGCCATGGTGCAGTTCGCCCCGGAGGGCGTCATGCGGCCGAAGTGGTTGTGGGAGTTCGCCAAGACCGGGAAGATCCCGGATCTGACGACGCCGAATCTGACGCCGCCGACGGGTGGTCCGGCTCCGACGTTCTTCGGGGCGTACGGGGAGTGGATGGGGACTCCGTTGCCGACGTGGGAGGACGTGGCGTGGCTGCGTGAGCAGTGGGGTGGGCCGTTCATGCTCAAGGGTGTCATGCGGGTCGACGATGCCAAGAAGGCTGTCGATGCGGGTGTGACTGCGATTTCGGTGTCCAATCATGGTGGTAACAATCTCGATGGGACGCCGGCTCCGATTCGTGCTCTGCCGGCGATCGCAGAGGCGGTGGGTGATCAGATCGAGATCACCCTCGACGGTGGAATCCGGCGCGGCAGCGACGTCGTGAAGGCGCTGGCTCTCGGTGCTCGGGCGGTGTTGATCGGGCGGGCGTACCTGTGGGGTCTGTCGGCGAACGGGCAAGCAGGTGTCGAGAACGTCCTCGACATCCTCCGTGGCGGAGTCGATTCCGCGATTCTCGGGCTCGGTCACACCTCCGTCCACGACCTGTCACCCTCGGATGTGGTCATGCCGGCCGGGTTCGACCGCAGGCTGGGTGTGTGACCGACTGGTTCGAGACTGTCGCCGAGGCTCAGCGGCGCGCGAAGAAACGTCTACCGAAATCCGTCTACTCCGCTTTGGTGGCGGGTTCGGAGCGGGGCATCACCTCGGCCGACAACACCGCTGCGTTCGGTGAACTCGGATTCGCCCCGCACGTGGCCGGCTTGGCGAATACCCGTGAGTTGTCGACGACGCTGATGGAGCAGCCGCTGTCGTTTCCGGTGATGATCTCCCCGACGGGTGTGCAGGCAGTCCATCCCGATGGTGAGGTCGCCGTCGCGAGAGCAGCAGCGGCACGGGGGATTTCGATGGGGTTGTCGTTGTTCGCGAGTAAGCCCATCGAGGAGGTCGTCGCGGCGAATCCGCAGACGTTCTTTCAGCTGCATTGGGTGGGTTCGCGGGAGTTGTTGGTGCACATGCTCGATCGTGCACGTGCTGCGGGTGCCGTCGGGCTGATTCTGACGATGGATTGGTCGTTCTCGGAGGGCCGCGATTGGGGGAGTCCGGTGATACCGGAACGCCTCGACGCCAGGGCAATACTCCGGTTGGCACCCGAGGTGCTTGCCCGTCCGCGGTGGCTCGCTCAGTGGGCGCGGTCGGGTGCGTTCCCGGATCTGACGGCACCGAATCTCGCTCCACCCGGTGGGCCTGCGCCGACGTTCTTCGCCGCGTATCGCGAGTGGAGGTCCACTCCGTTGCCGTCGTGGGAGGACATCGCGTGGCTACGCGAGCAGTGGGGCGGTCCGTTCATGCTCAAGGGGATTGCGCGGGTCGACGACGCACTGCGGGCCGTGGACTCAGGTGTCACCGCGATCTCGGTGTCCAATCACGGGGGCAACAATCTCGACGGTTCCCCGGCGTCGATCCGGGTGTTGCCGGCGATCGCCGAAGCGGTGGGCGATCAGGTCGAGATCACCCTCGACGGTGGGATCAGGCGGGGAAGTGATGTCGCGAAGGCGTTGGCGTTGGGTGCGCGGGCAGTGCTGATCGGGCGCGCGTATCTGTGGGGTCTCGCGGCGAACGGTCAGGCCGGGGTGGAGAACGTGCTCGACATTTTGCGCGGCGGCCTGGACTCCGCGGTCCTCGGACTCGGACGTTCATCGGTCCACGCGCTTGCGGCTTCGGATGTGGTCGAAGCCACACATTTCGCTGCAGGGATCGTCGGACACGCGACCGACGACTAGATCCGACAGGATCGTCAGCGAAGTGTGTCACGAGCCTTCATCAATACTCATTCTCGTCGTCGTCGGCCACGCGATATAAGGGAGTGTGATGGGTGTGATTCCTGGCGGAACGAGGTTGCTTCCGACATCACCCTCGAGCGTCTTTCCTCGTTCGGCCGGAACGAACTCGTCAGGAGTGGCCAACCCGGAAAGCGCGCGGTGTCAGCGGCTTACGGCGGCACGCGCCGACGGCTGCATTGCGGCTCAGCAGCAGCGCGGCAACAGCTGCGAGGCAGAGAAGGACGATCCCGGTCCACGCCGCGGCAGTGTAACCGTCTTCGGTCGGTCGGCCTGTGGATGTGGATTCGTTGGCGACGAGTAGCGTTGCGCTGAGGGCACTGCCGACGGAATACCCGATATAGCGGAGAACCTGGTAGAAGCTGTTGGCGCTTCCGGTTTCTTGTGGGGGAGCACCCCGATGGATTTGGGCGGGGTTGATTGCGAAGACTACGCCGATACCGAATCCCGCGAGCGCCATGGTGATGAGGAGCGGCACCAGGTGGGCGCGAGTGGTGAGAAACAGGGCCATCGACGCGATGAGGACGGCACTACTCGCTGCGACCAGTATTTCGAGTGACAACCGCCGCATCGCCCGGACCGCCAACCGGCTGGCCACGAAGCTTCCCAGGGAGTACGGCACGAGCATGAGTCCCGCGAGTGCCGCCGAATATCCGTACCCGTAGCCCTCGCTGAGCGGGGTCTGCACGTAGCGGACGACCAGTGACAGCAAGGGGTAGATACCCGCGCCGACGAGAACGACCATGACGTTCGCAGCGAGTACCGAGGAATGCCGCAACAGACGCACGTTCACCAAGGGCGTATCATGGCGCAGTTCCCACCACGTCCACACAGCTGTCACCACGACCGCAACGGCGGCCGACGACAGCAGTGTGGCGGAAGTCCAACCCCAGTGCGCGCCTTGCGAACACGCCAACAACATCGCAACGACGGCGATGCCGAGAAGGCCGGCACCGACCGTGTCCAACCGTGCGGCCGGGCGGTCGGGATTCGGCGGAAGCGCCCAGGCCGACACTCCGATGGTGACGACCGTGAGTATCCCACCGAACCAGAAAGCGGCAGGCAACCCGCCGTACTCGGTGAGTACCCCGGCAACGGGGTAGCCGATCCCGAGTCCCGCGGCCGTGGTGACACCGATCAGGGCGATACCCGATGCGTGCTGCCGGTCGGGCAGTCCGTCGCGCGCCGCCGTGATCGCCAGGGGAACAAGTCCCAGACCCACTCCCTGCATCGCACGGCCTACCAGCAACCAGGCGAAGTCCAGCGGTAGAGCAGACAGTACGCACCCGAGCGCCACGACAGTCAGCGCGCCGAGAACGACCTCGCGGCGGTGACGTCCATCGCCGAGGCGGCCCAGAACGGGAGCAGCCACAGCGCCGGTGATCAACGAAATGGTCAGGGCCCATTGTGATGTGGACAGGGATACATCCATGTCTGTCATGATCGTCGGCAGCAGCGGGGCTCCCAGGCTGCCGACCGCGGTGGACACCACACCCAACATCACCAGCGCCGGCAGCAGCGCAGCGCGCCGTATCGCATTCCTCGGTTCAGACGTCATGCATCAAATATACAACTGTGTAATAGTTTGCCGGCGGTGAGATGCATCTCGTAGGCTCTGCGATATGGCAGCGGATCGTGGACGAGACTCGGCGGCCGATCCTCGCTCTGTGCGTAGTCGAGAAGCCCTGTCCCGTGCGATTCTGGCCCTGGCCGCGGAGGGTCCGGTCACGGAGGTGACCATCACCGCGTTGTGTGAGCGAGCAGGAGTGACTCGGCGAACCTTCTACAACCACTCCGACTCCCCGGTGGCCTTGCTCAAGCAGGTTCTGACTGCCGAGCTGGATGTCGTTGGTGACCGCATGCGTGCGGACACCGCGGAGCCCGATGCCGATCTGACCACCGCAGTTCGGCACAGTTTCGGGGCCATGATCGATCATGTCCGTCTCCATCGTTCGATCTATCGAGATGCGAAGACCGGGCGACTTCATCCCGATCTGTACATGCTCCTCAGAGACCACTTCTTCGACGCGTTGCGCCACTCGATCGTGACCTCCGTCAGACGAATACCCGAAATAGACCGCGTTCGGGTCGGCACCCCACGCTACTCGTCGGCTGTGGATCTACACGCGGCGTACATCGCCAACGCCTATGCCGGCGTGATCGAATCTGCGATCGAACATCCCTCGGTGACAACCGAATTCGCATTGGATGTCGTTGTCGCGTCCCTGCCGCGGTGGATGCTGGAGGCCCCCACTCGATCGTCGACGTAGTTCGCGCGCGTCGTCCTCCGGAGTCGGAAGTCGTCCGCCCGATTCCGAGGTGTTTCATCGCGGTAGCGCGTCAGCGCGTCGGAAGGCCGGGCAGTAGCATCGAGAATGTCGATTCGAGTGCCTGTGGCAGGTCGCGCCCTGGTCCGCCGATCCAGTATTCGTGCGCCGTCAACATCGCCGCGAGCACGGCATGTCCGACGGCGATCGGGAACAGGTCCGTCTTGGAAGAGCCGCTCCGAATAGCGGCGAATTCGGCCGCCGCATCCTTCCACTCGGCAAATCGAAACGACGCATGCGTTTGGACGGACGGTACTTTCAGCACCAATTGTGCCCGCTGGTAGGCCCATTCGTGCTGCTCCGACGGGTAGGTCAACGCCGCGACAATGGACCGCGTCAACACCTGTTCATAGGGAGCAGAGCCGTCGTCGGCCGCCAAGTTATCTCGTAGCCGGGCGAGTTCGGAGGGCGATTCCACCCACAGCACGTCTGCCTTGGTCGGGAAGTATCGAAAAAACGTGCGTCTGCTGACTCCGACTGCGGACGCGATGTCTTCGACGCTCGTTTCGTCGAAACCCTTCTCGAGGAACAGTTGCTGTGCCGCAGCGGCCAGTTCGTGCGGACTGGTCGCTGACGGACGCCCTCCGCTGTCACCGTGTGCCATTCGCTCATCCTCGCATCTCGAAACGCGTACGTTCTGACACCGTGTGACATAAACTGAGATCCACATCACACTTTCATGTCAGGAGCGCAGCATGGGTTCACTCGAGGGCAAGGTCGCCTTCATCACCGGAGCCGCCAGGGGGCAGGGCCGCAGCCACGCGATAGCGCTTGCAAAGGAAGGCGCGGACATCATTGCCGTCGACGTCTCGACCCAGGTCGACACCGTTCCGTACAGCACTGCGACCGCCGACGACCTGGCCGAAACCGTTCGGCTGGTCGAGGAACTCGATCGTCGCATCATCGCCTCCGAGGCCGACGTTCGCGACCTGGCCGCACTGACCACAGCAGTCGACGCCGGTGCCGCTGAACTCGGTCGCGTCGACATCGTCATCGCGAATGCCGGCATCAACACGATGTCGCCGGCTCTCGAGATGGAGGAAGTCATGTGGCAGACGATGATCGACATCAACCTCACCGGCGTCTGGAAGACCGTCCGTGCCGCAGCACCGCATATCGTCGCGGGCGGCCGCGGCGGATCCATTGTCATCACCTCGTCGTTGGCATCGATGATCGCGAACGGAAACATCGCCCACTACACCGCCGCGAAGGCCGGCCTGGTGGGTTTGATGCAGGTACTTGCCAAGGAGTTGGGGCCACAGAGTATTCGCGTCAACACGATCCATCCGACGACCGTGGCCACCCCGATGATCCTCAACGACGCAACATTTCGACTGTTCCGCCCCGACTTGGCCGAACCGACCCGAGCCGACTTCGAGGAAGCCGCACTGACGCTCAACACGCTCCCCGTTCCCATGATCGAGTCCGAGGACATCTCCAATGCTGTCCTATACCTCGTCTCGGACGCCGGGCGGTACATCACCGGAACCACACATGTGGTCGATGCAGGAGGACGACTCTGATGGGACTTCTCGACGGCAAGACAGTTCTGATCACCGGCGGCGCGCGTGGACAGGGTCGTGCACACGCGCTGGTCTCGGCCCGCGAGGGTGCGGATGTCATTCTGGTCGATATCGCTGATCAGATTGCGACGGTTCCGTACGCGATGGCGAAGGAAAGCGACTTGGCCGAGACGGTGAAGCAGGTCGAAGCCTTGGACCGGCGGGCACTGAGTGTCGTTGCCGACGTTCGGGATCAGAGCCAGGTGGACGCGGCGGTGGCGTCGGGGATCGCGGAGTTCGGCAAGATCGACGTACTCATCGCGAATGCCGGAATCTGGACCCAGGGCCCGTTCTGGGAACTTTCCGAGCAATCGTGGGACGACATGATCGGCGTCAACCTCACCGGCGTCTAAAAGTCGGCGAAAGCTGTTGCCCCGCACACTGTGCCAGCCAATTCGCAAAGGTGCGCATGAGCCCGACGACCGCGTGCTTACTGGCGGCGTCGCCTGCGCCGTTGCCGCCCGCGCCCGACAATCCCTTGGGTCGAGCTCGTCAGGACGATCGCACCTCCTTGCCCTTTCTCGATCATGGTCGGCACGCCGACCTGCACCGTGTTCTATACCCTGAACACATAGGCTCGTCACATGCAAGCCTGGCGGGCAGCTGTTCGACCACGATGACATCGCTCGTTCGGATTGTGTTCGAGGCCTGCACCACGGGTCGGAGCATTCTCACCGAACGGATCTTCATGCATCGAATTCTCGATGACCCTTCAGAACGATGTGCCGTCGGATAACCGTGCAATGCGGATTGCATTATCCGGCCCGGCTGGTCGAAGACACCAGTCAAGCAAAGTTCTGACGCTGCAAGAATATCTGTGAACTCCGGTAGATTTTCGACCGCGCAGTACACCCACCGAAGGGTCCGTCGCGGACATCTCGACGGCCGTGGCTGCAGGCATCATAGGTCCGGGGTGGCCGACGATGGCCATCTCTCGCTCCTCGGGTGAGTGCGCGTTAGCAACACCTCCGAACATTTGCAGATCCGTGTGGTCCGCTCACGCAATCTCTTGTACGGTGTACTAGACGTCACCGACAGGAGTCCTACGTGCGCATCACCTTCATCGCCCCCGGCAACATCGGACGTGGGATCGCGCTCCGGTTGCTGGCCGCTCGTCATGACGTCATCGTCTGGGCCCGGCACCGCGAGCGCGTGCAAGTTCTGATCGACGGAGGCGCGAGCTGGGCAGCCACGCCGGGCCAGGCGGCCGTCAGCGCCGACCTGGTGCTCAGCTGTCTTCGCACGCCGGCGGCTGTGAGAGAGATATTTCTGGACGGAGATGTTCTCGCCTGTGCCCGCGCCGGCCAGGTCTTCGTCGAACACGGTACTTTCTCGCCGGAGCTTGCGATGGAACTGGATTCGGCAGCGCGTGACGTCGGGGCCGCGTTCGTCGACTGCCCTGTATCCGGTGGACCGAGCAGCGCCCATGCCGGAACCCTCACACTGATGATCGGCGGTGACGCCGACACTGTCGACGCATTGCGGCCGGTGTTCGCTGCATACAGTGAACGGGCCGTTCGTGTCGGTCCAGTCGGGTCGGGGCAGAAGCTCAAACTGATCAATCAGGTACTGGTCGCGGTCAATTCGGCGGCAGCAGCGGAGGCGGCAGCTGCCGTAGTGCGGGCGGGTCTGGACTCCGCGGCGTCAGTGGAAGCACTTGCGGGCGGGTGGGCGCAGTCGGCGATGATGCAGCGAAACATGCCGCGCGCGTTCGCTTCCGACTACGCCGATGCCGGTGCGCCTGTGACCGCCATGGCGGGTGTGCTGGTAGAGGTGGATGCATTCCTTCGTCGAATCGCCGCACCGTCACCGGTATTCGATGCTGCACGCTCGATGTTCGATCACGCGGCGCGCGATGGGGGAACCCCCGACATCGCTGCCATCGCACGTCCGCTCATGCCATGAGTCATGCACGCCCCCAGCCGCACTGCGGAGGTGCCCAGCCCGTGGGGACGAGACCGAATCCGGTTGGATTCAGCGCTCATGCCTCGACCATGGCACGCGACGTTCCTCTGCCGGAGCGGTTGACCGTGTTTGCGCGAGCCGGGTTCGATGCATTCGAAATATGGTGGCCGTTCTCGACTGCAGCACCGTCTCGTCGAGACGTGGACAAGTTCCTGTCGCTGGTAGCTGCGTACCCACTTCGGCTCAGCGGTATGAATCTCTACGAGGGGGGATCGAGCTCAGGAGCACGTGGACTCGCCTGCATCCCGGAGGCCGCAGCTGCACTCGATTCGAGCATCGACGTGGCAGCAATCGTTGCGAACGAGACCGGTTGCGGGACATTCAATTTGCTGTACGGAAATGTGTCAGCCGATATCGATCGAGACGCTGCCGATGCCGCTGCGTTGACGTCGTTCCGCAAGGCTGTCGCTGTTCTTCGTGGCCCGAACACCCGGATAGTTCTCGAACACTTGTCGGTGGGAAACAATCCGAACTATCCGATCCGCACTCCGCAGCAGGCACTGGATCTCCTCGACGGACTCGACCCCGATACTCGGCTCCACACGTCGGTGCTGCTCGACGGTTACCACATCGCGGCCGATGCACTCGACGGAGAGTCGGCAGCAGCGCGCTTGATGGCATCGGCCGAATATGCGGCGACGGCAGGCCATGTGCAGTTCGCCGACAATCCGGGCCGCGGTGCGCCGGGTACCGGAGCGCTTCCGATCGGCCACTTTCTGCGTGGAGTACGAGCAGCGGGCTACACAGGTTCAATCGGCTGCGAGTTCGTCTGTACCGCATCGACTGTTTCCTCGGTTGCCCGATCCCTGACCACCCTCATCGACACTTAGGAGTTCACATTGTCCCAGCGAGGATTGCACCAGCGCGGTGGTGCACAATTCCGAAACGGAGGGCAGGACGGTCTGTTGCATCGTGCATTCCTGCGCGGGGAAGGCTTCACCGCCGACCAGGTGCGCCGTACGCCGGTAGTCGGGATCGCCAACAGCGCAAGTGAACTCAATCCGTGCAACGCAGGGCTGAGCGCACTCTCCAGGCGGGTGAAGGAGGGTGTGGAAGCAGCAGGCGGCCTCGCCATCGAATTTCCCACCATCTCGATCTCCGAACCCTTCACCCGTCCGACCAGTTTGTACCTCCGCAACCTGATGTCGATGGATGTCGAGGAGATGATCTCCACCGCCCCGATCGATGGCGTTGTCTTGTTGGGCGGGTGCGACAAGACCGTGCCGGCTCAGGTGATGGGAGCAGTCAGCGCCGACAAGCCGGCAATGATGGTGACCGCTGGACCGCGTCCGGTGTCGTGCTTCAAAGGAAGTGCGACAACGATCGACGACGTCTGGCCGCTGTGCGAGTCGCGTCGTCTGGGAAAAGTGAGCGACGCCGACTGGCTGGAACTCGAGGGCGCCCTGAACATCGGCGTCGGCACGTGCAACGTGATGGGCACGGCATCGACCATGTCCGCCGTCGTCGAAGTTCTCGGCTTCGCGCTACCAGGATCGGCGTTCGCGGAGGCGGGTAGCACCGAACGGTCGGACATCGCGTATCGGACCGGCCGCCTCATCGTCGAGTCGATCCAGCGTGGCACCACCGCGTCCGAATCGATCACGATCGAATCACTCGAAAACGCGTTTCGCGTGGTGTGCGCGCTGGGCGGTTCGACCAACGCGGTCATCCATCTGGAGGCCATCGCAGGGCGCAAGGGGCTGACCATCGGAACCGATCTTTTCGAGAAATGGGCATCGACGACGCCGTACCTTGCCAATATCCGTCCTGGCGGCACGATGCTGCTGCGGGATCTCGACGACGCCGGCGGGGTGCCGGCGATTCTTCACACCCTCGATTCACTCGTGCACGGTGAGACACCCACTGCGTCGGGACAATCGTGGACCGAACAACTCGCCGCAGGCATCTACACCCCGCACCCGGCGATCACACCTTTGAATGCGCCGCTGGCCCCACGCGGTGGGCTGACCATGCTCACCGGCAATGTGGCACCGTCGGGGGCCGTGTTGAAGACAGCCGGCATCACAGACTCTGCTCTGCTGCAGCATCGCGGGCGGGTCGTGATATTCGAGGGGATCGAGGATCTGAACTCACGAATAGACGATCCTGATCTCGATGTCGATGCCGACAGCATTCTGGTCCTGCGGGGAATGGGTGTACTGGGCGCCCCGGGAATGCCTGAGGTGGGGCACATTCCGATACCTGCAAAGCTGGCCACAGCCGGCGTGCACGACATGGTCCGTCTCTCGGACGCCCGGATGAGCGGAACATCGACCGGCACCGTCGTGTTGCATATCAGTCCCGAGGCGGCTGCCGGCGGACCCCTGGGGCTTCTGCGCAACGGCGACGAAGTGGAGATCGATGCGTCCTCGGGAACGATCTCCCATCACGTGCCCGATCGAGAACTGCGGGAGCGACGCCGGTTTCAGCCTCCGGCAACGGCGACTCGTGGTTTCGCCTGGCTCCACAACGCGCACGCCCTCCAAGCCGACAAAGGGTGCGATTTCGACTTCTTACGGGCGGACTTCGTCGAAAGTGCGCACTCACCCCACCTAGGGACATAATCGTCTGATGCCACGCAGTCGTACCAACCGTCAGTCGCTTCCGGACAAGCTTCCGATCAGCCGGGACATGGTGATCGACACCGCATTGCGGCAGGTCGACGAGTCGGGTGTGGAGAAGCTGACCATGCGGGGAGTCGCAGACGCCCTCGGGGTGTACCCCACCACGCTCTATTGGCACGCCGGAACCAAAGCGGACCTTCTTGCCGCGGTGTGTGAGCGATTGCTGGACGGCTTGGAACTGCCGATCCTGTCCGAGGCTGCCGAGTGGGACAGTTGGTTGTTGACCGTGTGCAATTCGGTGCGGGACGGTTTGCGGGAGCATCCGAACGTCGTCCCGTTGATGGCGTCGCAGGTTCAGGTCTCGCCGTCGTCGTTCACCCTTGCCGAAGGAATTCTGGGAGCCCTGTCCGCGGCAGGTTTCGAGGGCGATCGTCTCATCGAGATGTACAACACAGTAGTGGGTTTCGTCTTCGGATGGATATTCTCCGAACTCGCCGCTCTTCCATCCAACGCACAACAAGGCTGGGAGGATCGGTTCATCGAACAGCTCGTGACGGCAGACGCGGATCGATTCCCGCACCTGCGTGAGAACATCGACAAGCTGAAGGATCGGACGTTCATGCTGCGCACGGTGTCCGGTCGAACGGCGCCGATGGACAGTAGTTTTGCTACGGCGCTCGACTTGCTGGTGTCGGGAATTCGCGTGAAATCGAAGTCGGTTCGGCAACAAAGCAAATCAGGTTCCACCAACGCCGAGACCGACAAGCGTAGGTGAAACCTGATCTCGCCGGCTCTGGTCAGGAAAGAAGTCGAGCCGGGTTTCCGGTGACGATCTCATCGAACTCGCCCTTGTCCAGTCCTGCGTCGAGCAGAGCTTGTCGGAATCCTCCGAGAACGAATCCGAAACCGTTGCCGCCGTAGGCCGACAGCTGCGACATGAGACAGACGTCATGGGCGAGCAGAATTTTCTGCAGGTATCCTTCGCGCACGAGCTCCATCACCATGTCGACACGGTGTGCAACCTCTCGCCGATTGTCGGAGTTGATCGTGTCGATGCCGACGAACGCGCCCTGACGTGCAATCTGGAGCGCGAATCCCGGCGTAGGGACGGTGTCGGTGTGACCGATCGCAATTTTCGCCGGGTCCGCACCTTCTTCGCGGAGAATAGCCAGCTGCTCCAACCCCACCTGCCACCGGGCAGCGTGTGTGTACACCGGAACATTGGTCTGCACGTGGGCTTTTGCCGATGCACGAAAAACAACGTCCTCGTGCTCGGACACGAACCACTTGTCCGCACCTATCTCGCCGATCAGACCAGCTTTGGCGGTGGTACCGGGGATTCCTTCGGTGAGGTCGCGGATCATCTCCTCGGCAATCCCGTCGACGCCTTGGGTCCCGATCAGTGCCTCGGAAAGAAACGGATCACGGTAGCGTCCCGCACCCAGAACCACGTGCACACCGGTTGCTCGTGATATCCGTTGAATACCGGCTACAGCCTTCGGATTTCGCGTTTGACCAACCTGTTGGGCGTCGAAATTCGGGTCCGAGTCAGGGGTGGATCCGGGGGTCAGCTCTGCGGTGGTGAGATCGAATATCGTTCCGCCGCCTTGAGCGGCGAAGACCGCGAGCTCGTCCACCAGCAGTGTCTCGTCGTGTACGAGCCCGTCACCGCGCCGTTCTTGCATCATGTTGATGAACAGATGCTCGTGGGTCAGTGTTTTCCCGAGCTGGGACGCGTCGATGTCGCCCAGAGCGGTTGCTACATCGGTCATGCCGGTACCCCTACCATGGCGAGGTCGGCTGCAACATCTGCCAGTGCTCGATCTATGCAATCGACGAGGATGTCGAGTTCCTCGCGGGTGATGTTCAGCGGTGGAGAGATTTGAACCGCGTCGTTGAATCCGCCTGTGCAGACGTAGATCACTGCACCGTGGTCCATGGCAGCTCGAGCGATACTGCGTGCCAGAGCGCCGGTTTCGAGGTTCGTGCTCTTTGCCTCCCGATCCTGCACGAATTCGAGAGCGATCTGCATTCCGACGCCGCGGACATCGCCGATCAGTTCGTGTTCGTCCTGGAGCGACACGAGCTTCGATCGCAGATAGGTGGCTTTCTCGTCACCCTTCATGATGAAATCATCAGCGGTCAGCACGTCGAATACTGCGGATGCCGTCGCAATCGACAACGGATTACCCGCATAGGTATGGCCACCGAGGACTCTTCCTGATCCGCTCTCGATAGCGGCGATGATTCCACCGTCGACGAGAGTTGCTGCAATGGGTGTGTATCCGGCACCCAGACCCTTTCCGATTGCGACCAGATCTGCCTTGACGCCCCAGTGCTGCAATGCAAGTGGCTTTCCGGTTCGACCCAGCCCGGTCATGACCTCGTCTGCAATCATCAGGACTCCGAATTCGTCGCACAGCGCACGCAGACCCTCCAGGTATCCAGCCGGCGGAACTGTCGCGCCGAGCGTGGCACCACCGACCGGTTCGACGACGATTCCCGCCAATCGACTGCCATGCTCCTCGAACTGTTCCCGCGCACCCCTGAGTAGGTCGGCCGCATAGTCGGATTCGGACCGGTCACCCTTCTCCCGGTAGCTGTACGCGGTTGGTAGTGCTGGGAACTGGTGGGCCAACGCACCCGCAACCACACGCCGCGCATGTCCGGACAACGACAACCCACCCAGGGTGTTTCCGTGGTAGCTCCGAGTCATGCTCAGGAACCAGTCGCGATCGGGCTGCCCAGTCTCACGGAAGAACTGCAAAGCAAATTGCATAGCCGCCTCGACTGCTTCGGATCCGCTGTTGACGAACCATGCACCTTGGTAGCCGGTGAAGGCGCAGAGCCGATTGGCGAGGTCATCGGCGTCGGCACTGGTGAACGCGCCACGATGAGTGAACGTGACCTTGGCTGCCTGCCGACCCATCGCCTCGAGTACGTGGGGATGTGCATGACCGATCGTGGCTACGACCGCACCGGAACAGCCGTCGATGTACTTCCTACCGGCGGTGTCGTACAGCCACACACCTTCCGCTCGGTCGATCGACGGCAGGTCGGCATCGAGAACATTGTTGATCAAAGATGACTTCATGGATCAGAGCACCGCCTGGAGAAATTCGATGGTTCGGGGATTGGTGGGACTGTCGATGAGCTGGGCCGGGGGACCCTGCTCGACAATGACACCTTCGGACATGAACACCACTCGATCTGCGACCTGGCGGGCGAACCCGATTTCATGGGTGACCACGACCATCGTCATGCCGCTGAGCGCAAGATCCTTCATCACCGCCAGGACTTCACCGACCAACTCGGGATCGAGGGCGCTGGTCGGTTCGTCGAACAGCATGATCTCCGGTTCCATGGCCAGCGCTCGGGCGATGGCCACGCGTTGCTTCTGACCACCCGAGAGGCTCACCGGATACGCGTCGGCCTTGTCTCGTAGGCCCACGCGGTCGAGGAGTCGAAGGGCGTTCTCGGTAGCCGACTTTCGTGACTGCCGGCGCACCCCTACGGGTGCTTCGATGATGTTCTGCAGTACCGTCATATGCGGAAAGAGATTGAAGTGCTGGAAGACCATTCCAATCTTTTCGCGACGTGCACACACCATTTTCGGTGATAGTTCGTAGAGGTTCTGGCCTACCTGCCGGTACCCGACAGTCTCACCACAAATGAGGATCAGGCCGGCGTCGATCGTTTCGAGGTGGTTGAGCGTACGAAGCATGGTCGTCTTGCCCGACCCGGACGGTCCGATGAGGCAGACGACCTCCCCTGCTTCCACAGTCAGATCCACGCCGCGAAGCACGTGGTTGGTACCGAAGTGCTTGTGGACTCCACTTGCCTGCACGATGGGTGCGGTCATGCTTTGATTCCTTTCGATACCGCTCGTTCGAGAAAGTGCTGGGCGATCGTTGCAACGGAGACCAGTACGAGGTACCAGAACGCGGCGACGGCAAGCATTTCGATGATCCGGTAGCTGGTGGCCGAAATGTTCTGAACCTGAGTGAGTAGGTCACCTCCGGCGATGACCGACACCAGAGAGGTTGCTTTGATGAGCGTGACGAACTGGTTCCCCATCGGGGGAATGATCAGCCGTAGCGCTTGCGGCAACATGATCCGGCGGGTCGTACGCCCCGGTGTCATTCCCAACGCCGATGCAGCCTCCAGTTGCCCACGATCGACAGACAGAACACCGGCGCGGACGACTTCGGCGATATATGCCGCCTCGGCGAGCGCGAGCCCGATAATCGCCGCCGTGAACGGACCGATCAATTCGTTGGTGGGCACAGAAAAGAATGCCACGTCGGTGAAGGGGACGCCGACAGTCACGTTGCGAACGATGAGACCGATGTTGCCCCAGATCAACAGCTGCAGTAGCACCGGAATGCCACGAAAGATGGTCACGTAGATTGTGGAAAGCGTTCGAAGCACGCCGTTGTCGGACATTCTGCCGAGCCCGATGAAAATTCCGACACAGATGCCGACGGCCATCGACAGGATGGACAGCTGGATGGTGACCCATACCCCCTTCAGAACCTGTGGCGCGAAGAGATACTGGACGGTCTGAGTCCAATCGAGCGCGGGGTTCGAGATCAGGAGCCACCCGAACCCGACAGTAAGTGCCGCGGCCACTGCGGCGAGGATCCATGGAAGGTACGAGCGTCGTTCGATCACCACGTAGTCGCTCGTGAAACCCGGATCTTCAGTGCTGTTTACAGATGCTCTAGCTGTGGATCTCGATGCTGTGGTTGCCATGCCTATCGAACTCCTGTGTATGTCTGAGGACGTGCATTCGAATTCGTTCCCTACTCCACTGGGAAAGCGTCGGTGCCGGCACCGTTGATCAGCACCTGCCCGGCTGCGAGTGCAGCACCCTCGGAATCGTATTTCGCGAGAATCGCTGCATAACTGCCGTTTTCGACCATTTTTTGCAGTGCGCCGTGAATGGCTTCGGACAGCTGTTCACGATCCTTGGCCATTCCGATCGCCCACGGATTGTCCGGGTAGCGACCCTCGCCGAGTTCGAAAAGCTGCCCGTTTCCTGCAGTCTCGGCCGTGTAGTTCAGAAGTAGGTAGGGTGCGAAATACGCAGAGATACGACCGGATTGGACCTGAGCCTGCGCTTCGGGTGTGCCTGGATATTCGTTGATACCGATGGGAGACTTGGCGTCGGCCACGCACGCATCGCTATAGGCGCGGACCCTCGGGATTTGCAGGCTGCCTGCATTGACGCCGATTGTCTCACCGCACGCGGTTTCCAGGTCTGTGATGTTGTCAGGATTGCCCTTCTGTACCAGCAACGTTGATTCGTTGGTCATCAGATCGACGAAGTCGAGCAATTCCTGACGAGCAGGAGTATCGCCTATCACGCCCATGGACAGGTCGAAGTTCCCTGCCTGCAAACCTGACACCACACCCGAGAACTGGAGTTCCTGCCACTGCGTATCAACGCCGAGTATCTCTCCGAGACCTGTCGCGACGTCGTGAGCGATGCCAGTCGGTTGACCACTCCCGTCGAGATAGATGGACGGTGCGATGCCATACGGCGACGCGATGGTCAGCTCGCCCTTGTCGCGTATATCCGCAGGCAGCAGTGCCTGAAGAGATGGATCGACGACGTTCGTCGCGATCGTGTCCTCGACTTGCTGGTCGCCGTCGGTCGGCGTGGGGGAACACCCGGTCACAGCAAGCGCGCTGACAGCCACGACTGCGAAACAGGACGCTGCGCTCTTTCGGAGTGGATAAGGCATGACGCTCCTCGATGTGATGTGGGTTACATAGGTGTATCAGATCTCTAGTACGTTGTACAAGAAGAAATCTAAGTGTGGTGTGTTGCCGATGTGTTTCGCCTATTTGTCGGCCCCGAAACGTTTCCGTCGATGCCGTGTCGTACTCGAAGTTGTGGGTCGACGGGACACAGCCGTCCGATGTGTGGGCATGACAACCTCGAATGCCCACGCGGCGACGCCTACTCCTCCCGATTATGGGGGGATTCGTGCCCGAGGCGCTGGTCCTTACCTACATCGAAGAGCGCAGTGTGAGCCGTCGGAGTGCAGGGACTTTCTTCGCCGAGTGGCTTGCGACCACTCCGACGCGGGTGCCGACTGCCGATGTCGACATCAGCGCCGGAACCTGGCTGCGGTCGCTGTGAGACTCGAAGGAGACCGGCGTCGAGCACATGTGGCCGCGATCTCAGTCGTCCCTGTCGGTGACCGGCCCCATGAAGTGGTCACAGCGGTCTTGACCACGGCACGCGCGATTTCCCGGGGACTCGGCGGCTTCACGAAAAGCTAGTAGTGGGAACGAGTACCGAGAACTCGGTTTCGGTTGGCCCCTAGAACGGCTCACCACAGGCACGCTACTGGTCGGGGGGAGGGATACGTGAGATTTTCCATGGTGGCCGGGCAGCAAGTCAGCGCAATTCCCCGACCACGCCGACGAGTCGAGCGCGGTGGCGAATGACACTGGGGCGGTCGCAGTCGGATCGAGTGATTCGGCAATGTATCCGCGGTAACGCTTGCCGTCCTCCGTGCCGTAGTACGCGATGGTCAGTACGCCATCCGGACCGGTTTCCTTGGAGCCGTACCTGATTCGCGCAACACCCGGTGCCGAGACGGCGATTGGTGTCGACCACGAGTTGGCCTGGTCGGACGAGTGGGCCAGTCGCAGTCGATCGTCGGCGTCGGGCCTCAAAGCGAACAGGTTGCCGCGTTGGGCCAATGCGAACGGGCTGTCGATCACTTAGTTCGGATTTATCAGCCCGACTGGAATTTGCTGCGATGTAGGGCCGGTTCGAGCCGGGGATGTCGTCGATCGTCCAGGTCGCTGCGTCTTCGCGACTGATGTCAGCGGCCAATTTCGGTCCGCGACGGAATCCGAGAAAGACGGTGCCGTCGTCAGCCACGACACCGGCACCGAAGATGACCCACTCGCGCCGATCCAGGCCGTGTGCCCGACCCTGAAGACTGATGCGGCTGATGTCCTCGCACGTCGGCCCATTGTCGTGGGACCGATAGATTCGTTGATTCTTGGCAAACAGGAACGGAAAGGCGTACCGAGAGAATTCTGGTGCGCTCAGGCCAACGCTCTTCGGGAGGGGTCCTGAGTGCAGACACCGGCCGGACGGTAGCCGAACCCAGGGTCGGCAAATTACTCATTCGCCCTTCAGCATCGCCCGCGATTTTCTCTGTGTCCGACGGAGAGAAGATCGGTGGCGTCCTTGCAATTGCGTTCGAGGCGTTCTAACGTTCGTGTCACCTGAATATTCTAGGAGGACCGAATGTCGAAGCCCGATCGGCTCGTGGTGTGTGCCAGTCACAGTCCAGGCAAGGACCGCGACGTCGACGAGGTGCACGGCTCGGAGTTTCGGAGTGCGTTGACGCGGGCTCGCTCGGTCGTCCTGGACTTCGACCCCGATTACATCGTGCTCTTCGGCGGCGACCACAGACGTGCGTTCCGCACCATCGTGCCGACGTTCGGGGTCGCACAGTCGGCCGGGATCATGGCCGAGGCCGGTCATCCCTCCGCTGAGCTGAACGTTCCGAGCTCCACGGCGCGCGCGCTGGCCGAGCACCTGTTGGCGTCGGACATAGACATCACGATGTGCCGCGACATCGAACTCGACCACGCTTTTGCACAACCACTGCGCGATCTGACCGGCGACGAGGGCAGATATCCGGTTATTCCGATCCCGATCAATTGCGCGACCGCGCCCCTTCCGCACGCCCGGCGGGTGCTCGCTCTCGGCGACGCAGTCTCGAGCTACCTCGACGGGACCGGTGATCGCGTGCTGGTGATCGGCACCGGCGGGCTGTCGCACTCGCCGCCGAGCCTCGAGGTCGACACCTACGACATCAGTGACGAGGAGCGGGCACGCATCATCGCCAATGGTTCGGCAGCTGCGCGCAAGAAGATCAAGCCCGAGTGGGACCGGGCGTTCCTCACTGCGCTCGCCGGCTGGGATCGTGCGGCGTTGACCGAACTCACCGATCGCGCTCACGCGGACGCCGGAGCGGGTGCCAACGAAGTGCGTACCTGGCTCGCCGCAGGCGCTGCAGGCGGCGGGAAGCCGCTCGACGCCCTCGTCTACCAGCCGGTGGAGGAGTGGATCACCGGTATGGCCATAGCCGCATCGGCTTAGTAGGTCTGCTCGTCGGATAATGCGAAACCGCACACAACGGCAGGGTTGATCTGACACTATGTGCATGTAAAGGTGATATTCGCCCTCGCTCGCGCCTCGACATTCGGCCGCGGCTCAGCGTCGCTCGGCGGATATGTCGACCGAACAGCCGAGGAGGCTCCCGAACGTGGATCTCAACGTGGATGTCGCGATCGTCGGTGCAGGTCCGTGTGGTGCGACATTGGCGAATCTGCTCGGTGCAGCAGGGGTACGAACCGTTGTGCTGGACCGGGACGCGGAGATCGTCGCGCATCCCCGTGCAGTTGCGATCGACGACGAATCCCTGCGCACGTTCCAGGCCGCCGGTGTGCTCGACGACGTGCTGCCGGATCTCATTCAGAACGCCCCGATTCGTTACTACAGCTCGAGTGGTCGGGTCCTGGCCCACGTGCGACCGGTAAGTCAGCCCTACGGGTGGCCGCGCCGCAATCTGTTCTACCAACCGTTGATGGAAGGCGCTCTGCGCCGCGGGTTGGACCGCTTCGAACATGTGGATCTGTTGACCTCCGCTGAGGTGGTCGATGTGACTCAGGATGCCGAGGGTGTCGACGTGACGGCGAAGTCCGAGGGCGGCGAAGTGCGGGTGCGCGCACGGTATGTCGTCGGTGCCGACGGTGGGCGAAGCTTCGTGCGTGACGCCGTGGACGTGGCACTGCAGGGTGAGACCGCACCGTCGAAGTGGCTGGTGGTCGACGTTACCGACGACACCTGGGACGCATTGTATTCGGCGGTGTACTGCGACGCGGATCGGCCTGCGATGACCATTCCACTTCCGTACGGTCACAGGCGATTCGAGTTCAAGCTCTTGCCCGACGAGAGCGAGGACGACGTCGTATCGGACGAGTCGGTGAACGCGCTCGTCGGCCGCTTCTATCGTGGTTCGCCGCTGCCGACCATCTCGCGGCGGCGGGTGTACTGGCACCACTCGCGGACGGCCGAGACGTTCGGCGTCGGCCGTGTGTTCCTCGCGGGCGACGCCGCTCACCTGCAGCCACCGTTCTTCGGTCAGGGAATGAACTCGGGCATCCGTGACGCGACGAATCTTGCGTGGAAACTCGCCGCTGTGACCGATGGGCGTGCGGGGGCGGCAGTACTCGACACATACGATGCCGAACGCCGAGACAATGCAGAAACGATGGTCTCGTTCGCCACCCGTGTCGGCAGCTACTACCAGCCGCGCAACAGGGCCACCGAGATGGTGCGCGACGTCGTGTTCCGTAACACGCAACGGATTCCGGGCGCGCGGGAGTACATACTGCAGATGAAGTACAAGCCGGTGCCGCGCTACCGAAAGGGCGTCGTCGTCGGGGGTGCGACGAACGACAAGAATTCACCGGTCGGACGGATGTTCGGCCAGCCGTCCGTGCAGACGGCAGACGGTGTGCGTGTACGCCTCGACGATGCGATCGGCCACGGCTTCGCGATTCTCGGATTGACCGGCAATCCTGCTCGACATATCGACGGCTCCCATCTCGGACGCCTGAAGACATTGGGCGCGAACCTGTTCCATGTGACGCCCCCGCTGACCGGACGTCGGAGCGGTTTCGAGACCTTAGCTGGAGGAGAGGCCGCCGAGTCCGCGTCGATCGAACTGCGTGACGTCGACGGAGCCTTCCGCGACATGGTGCTCGCACGCGGACGAGACGAGGTGGTGATCCTGCGACCGGATCGCTACGTCGCGGCCGTGTGTCGACTGGTGGATCTCGATGCGGTGCTCGAGCGGGTGCTGCTCGCAATCGAAACTCGCTCCTGACAGAGGACATTCCCCCTGACGAAAGGACTGAGATGACCGTTACCCGTACACATGACGTGATCGTGCTCGGAACCGGCGCAGCCGGTCTGGTCGCTGCGGTCGCAGCCCACGACGGCGGCGCGGACGTCGGAATCTACGAGAAGGCGGAGCACGTCGGGGGAACAGCGGCGTGGTCCGGGGGAATGGTGTGGATGCCCGACAATCCGCACATGTCGGCACTGGGAGTGTCGGATTCGTCCGCCGAAGCGCTGACGTACATCCGTTCTCTGACTCACGATCTCGTCGACGACGCGGTGCTGGAATCGTTCGTCCATCACGGGCCCGAGGTGATCTCCTGGCTCGAGGAACACACGCCGGTCGAGTTCAAGATCATCGAGAACTTCCCCGACTACCACCCGACGCATCCAGGTGCGAAGAAGGACGGTGGACGGACGTTGATGTGCCCCATGTTTCCGTTCGCCGATCTGGGGGAGTGGGCAGATCGTGTCTGGGTGGGACATCAGCTCCCCGTGAACATCTCGCTCGACGAGACGACGTTCGGTGAGGGTGCGTCGAAGGGCCCGTCGGCGGAAGATGTTGCAGCGCGCAAGGCGACCGATGCTCGCGGGACCGGTCAGGCGCTCGTGGGTGCGCTGCTCAAGGGTTGTCTCGATCGCGGAGTGTTTCCGTACACGAATTCGCCGGCGCGATCGCTCATCGTCCGCGACGGACGTGTGGTGGGTGTCCGATTCGCTTCGCACGCAAGCGATTCGGACGCAGGAGATGTCGAGGTTCATGCTCGTCGTGGGGTCGTACTCGCAACCGGTGGCTTCGAGCAGAACAAGGAGATGGTTCGGTCGTTCCTGCGTGGCCCGCTCGAACGACCGGTGTCGGTACCGACCAATACCGGGGACGGGCTGAAGATGGCGATGCGCATCGGAGCAGGGCTCGGCAACATGCGCGAGGCCTGGTGGGCACCGACGATCGACGTCGACCGGCCGGGTCTCGGCCGCGTTCCCTACCTGGTCAACGGTGAACGCTCTCGCCCGCACAGCATCATGGTCAACCGGGCAGGTCGTCGGTTCGCCAACGAGTCGGCCAATTACAACGCGTTCGGCGCTGCCTTCCACTACCTCGACGTGTCCACCTACGACTACAGCAATCACCCGGCGTGGCTGTTGTTCGACGACTACTACATGCAGAAATTCGGACTCGCAGGATATTTTCCGCCCGCCGCACTCCCCGACTGGATCCTCACTGCAGACTCGATCGATGTGCTCGCCAAGACCATCGATGTTCCGGTCGACGAGTTGGAGGCAACCGTGAGACGGTGGAACACTCATGCGGTCGTCGGCAACGACCCGGACTTCGGTCGCGGTGAGTCCACTCTCGACCAGTGGTGGGGTGACCGCGAGGTCGGAGCGGTCTCGGCGGCGAACGTCGCACCGCTCGACACCGCGCCGTACTACGCCGTCCAGGTACGCAGCGGAGCACTCGGAACCAAGGGCGGTCCGCGTACGGATCCGAGCGGACGCGTCCTCGACGTCGACGGTGACGAGATTCCCGGCCTTTACGCTGCAGGCAACGTCATGGCGTCGGCGATGGGGATGACGTACGGCGGTGCGGGGGGAACTCTCGGGCCTGCTCTGGTTTTCGGCTGGCTTGCGGGTCGAGACGCCGCGTCGCGGTAGACATCGAACAGGATATGACAAAGCCCGACTACGAACACCGTTCGGTGTCGTACTCGGGCTTTTTCGTCGGTCGTGCCGGTCGCCGTCAGTCGACGTCGGTGACCGGGATCGATCCACCGGTGACCGCGGCCCCGGCGTCGGAGAGGAGGAAGTCGATCACCCGCGCGATCTTGTCGGGCTTGGCCCACCCCTTGCGCGACGAGTCCGGCATCGCTGCGCGGTTCCCCGGCGTGTCGATCACGAACGGCAACAACGCATTCACGCGGATGTGGTCGTCGATGTATTCCAGCGCGAGTGTTTCCACCAGTGCGACCACAGCCGCCTTCGACGCGATGTACGACGCCGCGCCGGCGAACGGCCGCCGCGTGGCCGCGGCGGACATACAGATGACCGACCCCCCGCCGCCTCTGATCAGGTGTGGTAGCGCTGCCTGGGTGACGGTGTACGCCGTCCGCACGTTGAGGTTCAATTGCGCATCCAGTACGGCGACCGGTTCTTCGTGCACTCGGTGCCCCGAGGTGAATCCACCGACGAGGTTCACCAGACCGAACAGCGGAGCGTCGGTGTCGGCCGACGCGACCTGTATCGCGTCGTCCAGGGCTGTTTGTTCGGACAGATCTGCCTGTACGAGAACCAGATTCGGATGCTCGGGGACTCGCTCGAGTTCTTCCTTCACGAGCCATGGAACCACGACCCGCCACCCCTGATCGAGCAGGTGTGCGGTGACGGCAGATCCGAGTCCGCCGGTACCTCCGGTGACGAGCGCGGTGTGGGACGGCGTCCGGGTGTTGTCGGTCATCTACTTACCCTGCCAGATCGGTGCGCGCTTCTCCGCGAAGGCACGTGGGCCCTCCTTCGCGTCCTCGGAACAGGCGATGGCAGGTAGTGCCTCGGTGGTCATTTCCCACCCTGCTTCTTCCGCGGGGCGTCGGCCGTCGGCCTTCTGCTGCAGCGCGATTCGCTTGTGGGCCTGAACGGCGAGTGGCGCATTGCCCGCGATCTTCTCGGCCAGTTCCAGTGCGGTGCTCAGTACATCGGCGGCGGGGACGACACGGTTGACGAGGTGGAACTCGAGTGCCTGCTGTGCGGTGATCGGGTCACCTGTGAGAAGCAGTTCCATGGCCACGGTCGGCGGGAGTGCGGCAGCCAACCTGAAAGCGCCGCCCGCGCCGGCGATCAGTCCGCGGGTGACCTCGGGGAGTCCGAAGGATGCGGAGTCGGCGGCAACGGCGAGGTCGCTGGCCAACACCAGTTCGGTGCCGCCACCGAGAGCGGGCCCGTTCACCGCGGCGATCGTCGGCTTGGAAATGGCATGGGAGACATACCCGGCCAGGCCCCATTTCTCCCGACCCTCCGGGATGACGCTCTCGCCGCGGGCGAGGGCCTTGAGGTCGGCCCCCGCGCAGAACGCCTTGTCACCGGCACCGGTGAGGACGACGACGCGAACGTCCGGGTCGTTCTCGGCGTCTTCGAGGGCATCGCCGACGCGGATGCACATGTCGGCATTGACCGCGTTGCGGGCCTGTGGGCGGTTGAGCGTGATGATCATGACGTGGCCGCGGCGCTCGATCAGGGCGGGTGCCTCGGCGGCAAGGGTGGTATCGGACATCGAATTCCTTTTCAGAGTCGGTTGATTCGGTTCATTGCCAGAGCGATGCACTCACCGCGGCGAGGCGCGGCAGCGGCGACGGGGGAGGTGACGGGGTTCGCGAGAAAAGCGGAACCGGTCCGGGCTGCACGACGTTGTCGAGGACTGTGAACGTGCCGCGTGTGCGGAAGTGGGGGTCGTTCGGTGCCTCGGCGAAACTGGAGACCGGAGTCACGCACGCATCGATGTCGCCGAACAGGGTAGTCCAGTGCGCCCGAGTCTCGCTGGCGAAGCGTTCCGCGATGACGGTTCGCAATTCCGGCCACCGCTGTCGATCCTGCTGCGTCGGAAGCGCTGTCGGATCGAGCTCGAGTGCCTCCAGAAGCCGAGCGTAGAAGACGGGTTCGAATGCGCCCACGGCCATGTACTTGCCGTCGGAGGTGTCGTAGGTGTCCCAGAACGGGCAGCTGCCGTCGACGATATTGCGCCCCCGCTCGTCCGACCAGCCGCCGAACGCTCGCATCGACCACGATTGTTGTGCGAGCAACGCAGCACCGTCGGCCATCGCGACGTCGACGACCTGTCCGACTCCGGACGACTGTCGTTCCCACAGTGCGGCGAGAATGCCGGTGACAAGGAACATCGAGCCCGCGCCGAATCCGGCGACGAGGTTCAGCGGTGGCACCGGTCGCGAATCCGCTCGGCCCATGGCGTGCAGGATCCCGGTCGGCGCGAGAAAGTTGATGTCGTGCCCGGCCTTGTCTGCATACGGTCCGGTCTGTCCCCACCCAGTCACTCGCGCATAAATTGCCCGCCGGTTCAGCGCGAGTATCGGCTCGGGACCGAGTCCGAGACGCTCGGCGACCCCGGGACGGAAGCCTTCGACGACGACGTCCGCGCGCTCGGCGAGCGAACGGACGGTGTCGATTCCTGGCGCAGACTTCAAGTCGGCCTCGACCAACGAACGACCACGGAGCAGTTGGTCGGATGCCGATGTGTCGATACTTCCCGGTCTTTGAACCCGGACGACGTCTGCCCCCATGTCCGCCAACAACATTGCGGCATGGGCGCTCGGACCGATTGCACCGAGCTCGAGCACCCTGAGAGCGGCGAGGGCTCCCGCGCCGCTCACGTCCATACCTGTTCGACCGGTACGGATCGACGAGTCGGTGCTTCCGGGACTGCGGGCGACGTGCGTGAGAACCGCGGTGCGGGCGCGGGTTGAACGACGCCGTCGATGTCGACGAACGTGCCACGCTGCGCCATGTGCGGATCTGTCTCTGCTTCGGCGAACGTGAGTACCGGAGTGACACAGGCGGACACACCGTCGAAGGCCTGCGCCCACCGGTCCCGGGTCCGAGAGGAGAACCGCTCCGTCAGCACCGCACGCATGTGCGGCCAGCCGCTCTCGTCACGTTGTGGTCCGAGGTCGTCGGCATCGATCTCGAGCACCCGAAGCATCGCTGCGTAGAACTGCGGCTCGAGCGCGCCCACGGCCACGTACTTTCCGTCCGAGCACTCGTACGTGTCGTAGAACGGTGCACTGCCGTCGAAGATGTTCGTTCCGCGATCCTCGGACCACTGGCCGGTCCCGCGCATCGACCACAGCAGATGCCCGAGTGCGGGTGCCCCATCGACCATGGCCGCGTCGACCACCTGCCCAGCTCCCGACGTCTGTCTCTCGACCAATGCTGCGAGTACTCCGACGACGAGAAACATCGATCCGCCGCCGAAGTCCCCGAACAGGTTCAACGGTGGAACCGGACGCTCACCCTTGCGCCCGACTGCGTTGAGCAAACCGGTGCTCGAGATGTAGTTCAGATCGTGCCCGGGTTCCTGCGATCGTGGCCCGTCCTGGCCCCAGCCGGTGACGCGCCCGTATATCAACGCAGGGTTGCGGCTCATCGCCTCGTGCGGGCCGAGCCCTATCCGTTCGGTTACACCGGGGCGAAACCCCTCCACGAGAACGTCGGCCCGCTCGATGAGCCGCAGAACGTCCTCGATGGCTGTCGGGTCCTTGAGGTCCAGTTCCACGATGGTGCGACCGCGCAACTGTTGACTCGGAGTCTTGCCGGGCACCGGGAGCTGCCCGGGACGCTGTACCCGCACGACATCCGCGCCCAGATCCGCCAGCATCATCGATGCGTGCGGGCCGGGGCCCATCCCGGCCAGTTCGAGCACCCGGATTCCGACGAGTGGGCCTGTCCGGGCGCCCTGGGGGGAACTCACCACCGTTCAGTCGCTGGACGGCAGCGGCTTGGCCGTCTTGAGCGTGAGCACGGTGCCGTCGAGGGCGAGGCTGCCGGTGCCCGCCTTCGTGGCGAGGATCTCGACGGCACCCCCTGCATCGACGTATCGCTTTCCGATGGCTGTGCCCTCGGTGAATCCTGCTGCTATGGCGAGCCCTTCTCCTGGCGTTTCGGTCAGCTCCACCATCGGATACCCGCCGCAGTGGAGTACGACATCGTCGCTACCGGCCCGCACCACTATCACCTGAGTGGTGCACACCTGGCTTTTGAGCCTCGCTCCGGTCTTCAACATGTTCTTCTCTCCTCGGTTGTTCTCGTTCCGGTTCCGGCTTGGTGTTGCCCCGGGTCAGACCGGCGTGACTTCGGTGGATGCCAGGATGTCCGCGATGATGTTGCGGCGCAGGATCTTCCCGGTCAACGTGCTGGGCAGTTCGGTGCAAAAGACGATCCGGTCCGGTGTCCGTGAACTGCGCAGTTCAGCGCGAACGAACTCGCGTAGTTGTTCTTGATCCGACGTTGCGCCCGGTTCGAGCACCACGGTCGCCACGATGGCCTGACCCCAGTGATCGTCCGGGATGCCGACGACGGCAACGGATCTCACCAGCGGATGCTCGACGAGCACGTCCTCGATCTCGGCGGGCGCGATGTTCTCACCGCCGCGAATGATGGTGTCGTCGTTACGGCCGACGACGAACAGGAACCCGTCTCGGTCCTGAAACGCGAGATCCTTGGTGGGGAACCAGCCCTCGGAGTCGAGCACCGAGCCGGAGCCCATGTACTCACCGGAGACCTGCGGCCCGCGTACCCACAGTTCACCTTGCTCGCCCTGCGCGACCACGCGGTCCTCGGCGTCGCGGATCTCGATCTCGACGCCGGGTACCGGACGTCCGATGGAGCCGAGTCGGGCTGCCACGACGGGATCGTCGCTCTCCAGCGCATCGCGATGGTCATCGGGTCCGAGTAGTGCGATCGTGGAACTTGTTTCGGTGAGGCCGTAGGCATTGACGAATCCGACGCCCGGGAACGCTCGTAGCGCCGCTTCCAGTGTCGGTCGCGGCATCCGAGCACCGCCGTAGGACAACGACTTCAGCGTCGGGATGTCCACCTGGGCGGTCCCCAGGTGATCGACGATGCGGTCGAGCATCGTCGGAACGACCATGGCCGAGCTTGCGCCCTGCTCGCGGGCGAGTCGGACCCAGGTTGCCGCGTCGAAGTTGGGCAGGTAGATCATTCGCCTGCACGCGTAGAAGTTGCTGACGATCGTTCCCATCCCCGCAACGTGGTACGGCGGGACACTGATCAGTGCGCCGTCGGACTCGTCGGCGGATGCGAATTCGACGGTACCCATCACGTAGCTGAGCAGGTGACTGTGGCGAAGCACCACGCCCTTGGGTTCCGACGTCGTACCGCTGGTGAACAACACGATCGCGGGTGAGTCCGGATCCACCTCCGCTGCGGGCAGTGGATCGCTCGCCCGCGCACGGCCCTGCGCGACGATGTCATCGGTCAGCACGACGGGTGCCGCGGTAGCGGACACGGAGTCGACATAGGACCGATCGACGACGACGAGTGCACCGTCGACGCGGGCAATCAGCGTCTCGAGAGCGCTCGGTGCGAGGCGGTAGTTGACCGGGGTGAACGGAATGCCGGCGTAGGCGCTGGCGAAGAGCAGCGTGGGTAGTTCGAGTCCGGACGAGCCGAGGAAGACCACGGACTTGGCACCGGACTCGATCAGAACGCTGCCGATTCCTGCGACGAGGTCGGAGAGCTGCTGGTACGTCAGTGAAGATTCGGCGACGGAGACTGCGGTGCGGTCCGGGTTGTCCGAGACCGACATCTCCAGAATCAGGGAAATGCTCATGATCGGCTGTCCACTCCTGGTGTGTCGTGCTTCACTTTGTCAGAACGATAGGCCATCTTCTGACATCTTGTCTACAATTGCAGGAAACTCGGCCCGCGTGCACGTCCCGGTATGGGTTTGCCGCGCAACGCCTGTCAATTGCCCTCACACGACGTGCCGATCGCGACGTGTTCTCGGATTCCCCTGTTGCGTACGGTCGGTTTTCGATAACCTCAATCTGACAGACGAGGTCACAAACGGGTGACCGTGTCCACATCTCGATCGAAAGGCAGTACTGCCATGGCATTGGCGATCTCGGAGGAACACAAGGACCTTGCCGATGTGGCGGTATCCCATCTCGCGCGGCACAAGGCGCGGGAGGCTGCTCGCACCACGCTCGACAGCGACGCCGAGGGCGCCGACGCTGCAGGACTGTGGTCCGCGACGGCCGCCCTCGGCTGGCTCGGGTTGCATCTTCCCGAGGAGTACGGCGGATCGGGGTTCGGCCTTCCCGAACTCAGCATCGTGCTCGAAGCCCTCGGACACGAGGTCGCGCCAGGTCCGTTCCTGCCGACGGTCGCGACGTCGGCGGTGATCGACCGTTTCGGGTCCGACGCCGTGCGTGCGGCCGTGCTCCCCGGGCTGGCCGACGGTACCGCCGTCGGCGCGCTCGGTTTGTCCGCAGGCCTGGTGCTCGACTCGGACGGAGTCGTCAGCGGTGAGAGCGGTGCGGTGCTCGGCGCGCCGGATGCCGACATCCTCGCTCTCGTGGTGGGCGACGACGTCGTGCTGGTCGATGCAACCTCGGCCGGTGTCACGGTGGAGTCGCAGGCCGGACTCGATTCGACGCGAAGAATCGGGAAGGTGACCGTCTCCGGCCTCATGCCCGAGCCCGATCGAGTGCTGCGCGGCGCTGCCCGTAGCGCCACGACCATCTTTCGGATTCTGGCGTCGGCCGAGGCGGTCGGTTCGTCGTTGGCGTGCCTCGAGGCAGCGACGTCCTACGCCAAGACACGCGAGCAGTTCGGCCGGGCCATCGGTACGTTCCAAGCTGTCAAGCATCATTGCGCGAACATGCTCATCGAAGCGGAGAAGATCGTCGCTGCGACGTGGGACGCTGCTCGTTCGAGTGACATCGAGGGCGCGTGGTTCGCCGGCGCCGTCGCGGCGTCTCACGCGGCGCGTGCCCAGGTCATGACCGCGCGCACCAACATTCAGTTGCACGGCGGAATCGGCTTCACCTGGGAGCACGACGCACATCTGTTCCTGCGCCGCGCGGCTACGGTAGCTGCCTTGCTCGACGATCGAAACCCGTTGTCGGACATCACCTCCGCGTTCCGTTCCGGTGAAGCGCACGGCGCTTCTTTCGAGCTACCGGAGGAGGCCGAGCGGTATCGCGAGCAGGCACGCGATGTGGTGCGCACCGTGGCTGAGCTACCCGAGGCCGAGCGTCGAGACTTTCTGGTGGACAGCGGATATCTCGTTCCGCACTGGTCTGCTCCGTGGGGCAGAGGCGCAGGCGTCGTCGAACAGTTGGTGATCGAAGAAGAGTTCCACGGCGTCGATCTGCCCGAACTCGGCATCGGGGGATGGATCAATCTGACGATCTCGCAGGAGGGCACCGACGAGCAGAAGGAGCGGTGGGTCTACGACGTTCTTCGTGGACACACCGATTGGTGCCAGCTGTTCAGCGAGCCGGGCGCCGGCTCCGACGCGGCTGCGGTGCGAACCGCCGGAAAACGCGTCGAGGGCGGCTGGCGAGTGACCGGGCAGAAGGTGTGGACGAGTGCCGCACTGCACTGCAAGTGGGGATTGGCCACGGTCCGAACGGATCCCACAGCGTCCAAGCATGCTGGTGTCACGATGATGGCGATAGATCTCGAGGCGCAGGGTGTGGAGATTCGCCCGCTGCGTGAGATCACCGGTGATGCGCTGTTCAACGAGCTGTTCTTCGACGACGTCTTCGTGCCCGACTCCGATGTCGTGGGCGGAGAAGGGCAGGGCTGGAAAGTCGCTCGTGCCACTCTCGGAAACGAACGCGTCTCGATCGGTGGCGGCAGTGGTTCGATCGAGTTCACCGGCGTCGAGCTCGTCAAGCTGCTCGACGGTGCCACACCCACCCGAGTCGACGACGAGCGTTCGGTGGGGGACGTTCTCGCCGAGGCTCACACGCTCCGGTTGCTCAATCTCCGTCAGGCTGCGCGTGCGATTATCGGCGCCGGACCCGGCCCCGAGGCCAACGTGACCAAGTTGCTCAAAGCCGAGCACTCGCAGCGGATCACCGATCTCGGCATGAAACTCGCGGGCACCCAGGCGGTCACCGGGCAGACGCCGGAGCTGTCCTACGACTACCTGTTCACTCGATGCCTGACCATTGCAGGGGGTACGTCGGAGATCATGCGTAACACCATCGCCGAGCGCCTGCTCGGTCTGCCGCGAGATCCCCTGACGAAGTGACCGGTGATTCTGCTGACGAGGCGAGGGAACAATGAGTGAACTACCGCTGGCCGGAATCACGGTAGTCAGCCTGGAACAAGCTGTCGCGGCCCCGTATGCCACCAGGCAGCTCGCCGATCTCGGTGCGCGGGTCGTCAAGGTCGAGCGACCCGACGCGGGGGATTTCGCGCGTGGATACGACACCACCGTCCACGGTCAGTCGAGCTACTTCGTGTGGCTCAACCGGTCCAAGGAATCGATCACGCTCGACCTCAAGGCACCCGAGGGCCGAGAGTTGTTGCGTGAGTTGCTCGATGGTGCGGACGTATTCGTCCAGAACCTGGGACCGGGCGCGGCGTCGCGCATGGGTCTGGGCCCCGACGAGCTCGCGTCCAGTCATCCGTCGCTGATCGTCTGCGACATCTCGGGTTACGGTGCGGACGGTCCATGGCGCGACCGCAAGGCGTACGATCTGCTCGTTCAGGCGGAAGCCGGATTGCTGTCGGTGACGGGTTCGCCGGAAGACGTTGCCAAGGCAGGTATTTCGGTGGCGGACATCGCCGCGGGCAGCTTCGCGTTCTCCGGGATCATGACCTCGCTGTACACGAGGGCAACGACGGGCAAGGCCAGGCCGGTGGCAGTGTCGCTGTTCGAGGCGCTGACCGAGTGGATGGGTTCGCCCGCGTATTACACGCGGTACGGCGGCTCGAGCCCCAAACGCACCGGTGCCCGCCACGCGACCATCGCGCCCTACGGCCCGTTCGTCGCCGGAGACGGTCGTTCGGTGCTGTTGGCGATTCAGAATCAGCGGGAGTGGTCGAGGTTGTGTCTCGACGTGCTGCACCGCCCGGAACTGGTCGACGACGCGCGATTCGCCACGAACCCCGACCGGGTCGCACACCGCGACGAATTGGAGCCCATCATCACCGAGGCGGTGAAGGGGTGTACTGCCGACGAACTGGCCGCGTCGCTGGACGACGCCTCCATCGCGAACGCTCGGATGAACACGATGGACGGACTCTGGGAGCATCCGGTCCTCGCCGGACGTGATCGATGGCGCGAGGTGGCGACGCCTGCGGGGCCGATCTCCGCGCTGCTGCCACCCGCCTCGCTGGGCGGTGTCGAAGCACGGATGGGTCCGGTGCCGGGACTGGGTGAGCACACGGACTCGGTGTTGACCGGTCTCCTCGGACGCTCGCCCGAGGAGGTCGCACGGCTTCGTGCCGCGTCTGTCGTGTGAGAGAAATGTCCGAATCTGACGTTCGACTTCAGTAACAAGAGCCGGCTCGTTCCCGTTCGGGAGCGAGCCGGCTCTGCGTTGTCACGTGTACCGCCCGGGTGTTCGACGAACGCATGCCCGACAGCAAGACGCACCCCGAGCAGCCGGCAACTCGGGGTGCGTCTCCACGAACAGGTGTGGTCTGCGCTCCTGATCGTCTACTTGGGTGCGAACCGCAGCGCACCGTCGATACGGATCACCTCACCGTTGAGGTAGTCGTTCTCCGCGATGTGCTGAACGAGCGCGGCGTACTCCGACGGGCTGCCCATGCGATTGGGGAACGGAACCGTCGAGCCCCAGAACTTCTCGGCTTCCTCACGTTCCATCTTGAACGCCGGGGTGAAGAACGTTCCCGGTGCGATAGCCATGACGCGGATGCCGAGCTTGGTCAGGTCGCGTGCTGCGGGCAGCGTCAGGCCTACGACGCCACCCTTGGCTGCCGAGTACGCGGTCTGGCCGATCTGTCCCTCGAACGCAGCGATGCTGGCAGTGTTGACGATGACCCCGCGGCCGCTCTCGCCCGAGGGCTCGTTCTTGGCCATGCTTGCTGCACCGAGGCGCAGGACGTTGAACGTTCCGTTGAGGAACAGGTTGATGTACCACTGGAACTGTTCGAAGGATGCGGGCTCACCGTCCTTACCGACGACCCGCGACGCGCCTGCCCCGCCACCGTGTGCATTGACGACGATGCGCAGCGGTGCCAATTCGTTGGCCGCAGACAGCGCCGCGTCGACGCTCGACTCATCCATGACGTCGGTGCTGACGTAGCGCACCTTGCCGCCGAGTTCGACTTCGAGGGCCTTGCCCTTCTCGTCGTTGAGGTCGGCGATGATAACTGCTGTGCCCTGGGCTGCGAGCCGGCGGACAGTGGCCTCCCCGAGGCCACCTGCACCTCCGGTGACGAGCGCAGACGCTGTGCTGATGTCCATGTGAATCGAGTCCTCTCCTGGCGCGAGTGTCGTGAGGTGGTGATCGCTCGCCGTGCGACGAGCACCATCGATGTGCTCCCACTTTCAAAATGACACACTTGTCAGAAATATTCAAGGAAACGCCGAAAACGGCAACACCTGGGGACGAAGAAGCGAACGAGCCGTCAGATCACGATAAGGCTTTACTGGTCGTCAGTGAGCGCGGGTGAAGAAACCCCGCTTGATGCAGGCCGTCAGCAGGTCGATGACCTCGTCGTGCGACAACGGCGTCGGAAGCTCCTGCGTCGCTTGCGGCACACGAGCGATGACAGCACGGAAGACCAGCGCGGCCATCACCGGATCGAACGGGTAGTCACGAGTCCGGGAATCGATGACGCGGAGCAACGCGTTGTCCACCTTGGCCTGTCCGAAGGCCCCCAGACGAACCACGATGTCGCTGTCGGCGCTCCGCTCCGACCACGCGTCGATGGTTCCTGCGAAGCGCGTCGAGAAGTGCAGGTAGCGGTCGAGCCACGCCCTGAGCTCGGTGTCGTCGTCGGACATGGGATCGATGTGGGTCAGGCCGTCCGCGAATTCGACGGTCGCGGTGATGGCCTCGGCGCTCAGCGCCACCAGCAGATCCTGCTTCTCGCTGAAGTACTTGTAGAACGTGCCGCGCGCGAAGCCCGCTTCCTCGACGATGTCGTCGACGCTCGTTCGGTGATACCCCCTCTCACGGAACTGGACTGCACCTGCCTCCACCAGCGTCTGCACCGTATTGACGGCGCGTTTGCTCAAGCCCGCTATTCGGTCGTCGGTGCTCAGCCCGGCGATGTCGGGCATCGGCGGGATGTCGATGACATCGTGCCCGACGGCGCTCAGACCCAGGCTTCCCAGCACGGAGTCGGGAGTGTCCGGGAACAACATCAGCTGAAGGAACACCGATACCGAGTCGACCACCGACTGCGTGTCTCGTCCGTACGCGCGATCGGTGTGGATGAAGAGGTTCATACGGTGGACCACCGCAGTCATCGTGACTGCGGCGGCCTTGGCATCGATCCCCTCGAGGCCGGACGACTCGAGCCGGTCGGTTATACGCTGGTTGTACCCGCCGATGAACCTGTTGATCTCCGGTCTGACCGCGGTGTCCGACGACGCCACCCCGGTCCACTGGACGAACATCGTCGAATACTTCTCGAAGACCCAGCTCCACTCGCCGAGCCACCAGTTGAGGTTGTCGAATCCCACCTCGGTGGGGCCGAGCGGCCCGATCCGGCGTGCAACACGAAACAGTGCACGACCGCACTCGTCGAGCAGTTCGAGGAAGATCTCGTCCTTGCCCGGGAAGTACTGATACAGCGTTGCACGCGATATGCCCGCACCCTTGGCGATGGCGTCGACCGACGTGTTGAAGAACCCGACCTCGCCGAAGAGATCGAGTGACACGTCGACGATCTTGCTGCGCGTGTTGGCACCGCGAGTGCCGACGTCGGGACTGGACGGGCCGTAGCTGGCGCGACGAGTGATCGGATTTTCTGACATCGTCGGACAGTCTAGGGCGAGTGACCGCCCGATGGCGAGCACCGGGCGAGGGCGTACGACCCGAGTTACGGGCCGGGGTCGATTCGGAATTCGGCGCTGCCCGATATGGCGATGCCTCCGGTCTGGCGGGTGCACGTCAGTTCGACGACCAGGAGTTGGTGTCCCTCGGGACTGATTTCCACCGACGTCACCACTCCGGTGCATGTCAGCACGTCTCCTGGCCAGACCTGTTCGCGGAACCGGACGCCGAAGCGTCGTACGTTCTGCGCGCCGAGCCAATCCGTTGCGAACGTCGCGAGCAATGCGGACTGATGCATTCCCTGCGAGAACACCGACGGATTCCCGGCCGCGCGTGCCAGCGTGTCGTCGTAGTGCATCGGGTTGAGATCCCCCGAGGCACCGGAGTAGCGAACGAACATCGCGGTGGTCAGCGGCCCGAAGGTGCGAGGTTCCGCGGTGGTGCCCACGGCGATCGGACTCGAGGTCTCGGTCACTTCGTTGCCTCCTGTGCGGACTTGGCGCGCGGTGCCGTCTCTATGAACGTGGCGCGAGCTTCGGCGATCAATTCACCGTTCGGGGAACGGAACTCCGTGGCGACGACGGCGAACTTCATCTCGCCTCCGCGTTTGCCCGGCTTCGCATACCGATCCAGGACGCGTTCCTGGGCGATCAGCTTGTCTCCGGCCCGCGGCAGATCGCCGTGGAAGATGTATTCCTGCTCGCCGTGCAGAAGTCGCTTGCGCTCGAATCCGACGGCAACCCGTACACCGGGCGGTGCCCACTGCACGGCATTGATGAGGAACGTCGGGGGGATCACGGCGTCGGCACCCTGGTAAGCGGGATTGCCGGACTGCATCGCGGCGGCGAACTCTCGGATCTTGCCGCGCTCGACGAAGACCTCCCACGGTTGGCCTAACGCGCCGACCGGTGACGGGGCGGGTATGTCGGTCGTCATTGTTGTCTGCTCCTTCGGTGCAGGTGTTCTCGGTAGTACTGCTCGGCCAATCCGACGGCTGTCGTCGGGTAGCTGCGCGCGGTGTCCGCGTCGAGGCCGTCGCGGACGAGCAACAAGGCGAGGCGATTGGTGATGAGCGACAGCACGACGGCTGCCAACAGTTGGAAGTAGGAGATGTCACCGATGAGGCGGCCGCCGAACTCGACATACTTGCGGACCGTCTCGTCGTCGTCGGGGACACCGGGCAGCCTTGTGAATCCCAACGCCTCACAGAGGTATCGCTCGAACATCAACCACCATCCGAGGTCGATGTCGGGTGGCCCGGTCGATGCCGTCTCCCAGTCGAACAGCGCGGCGACCGACAGATCGTCGGCGAACGACATGTTGCCGACTCTCGCGTCACCCCACACCACGGTTTCGACGTCCGCGGCCGGAGCGTGGTCTTCGAGTTCGGTCAGCGCGGCTGCGAGAATGTCGCGGCCGGCGACCAGGTCGTCGCTCGAGCGGTCGAACCAGCGGCGGACGCCCGCGACGTACCGTTCGAGTGGTGTTCCCTCCGTGTCCGGTCCGCGCAAGAACTCGAGGTCGGCCTGATCGTCGACTCGATGCACTGCGACGAGTGCCCGTAAGGCATTGTCGCACAGTGATTCCCGTTCCGAAGCGCTGAGTTCGGTGGTCCATCCGCGCTTGTGCCAACTCGGCACGTCCGACGGGGTGCGGCCATGGACTCGCCTCATCAGGTAAAACGGCGCACCCAACACACTCGAATTTCGTTCGGTCAAAACGATGGTCGGTGTCGGCACACCGGGATGGCGACCCAGGATCCGCATGACCTCGGCCTGCCGGACGGAGTCGGGTTCGGTGAACAGCTGATGGTCCGTTGCCTGTGTGCGCAGCACCAGGGCGTGTTCGGACCGCTCGCCGTCGGCGTTCAGCCAGGATGCGGTGAAGAACACCGTCTTTCCGGAGTACCCGGCGTCGGGTGCGGAGAACTCCGATATTGCGAAGTCCGTATGGCCGTCCGGTGCGAGCCGAGACGGCAGCCACTGTTCGAGCGTGCCGCGGACGTCCCCTTCGAGTCGGCCTCGTGTCGCCGTGTAACCCATGTGCTCCCTCGATCTGACGTTGCGAATGCCGAACGTGGTGTCGGCGCGGGAGCCGTGATGACTCCGGCATCCCTGTCGATTCCCGACTATTGCAGATTTATGTGACCATTACTGTCAGAATACGGGAATGAATCATGAAACTACTATCGAGCCCGCCAGTGTGCGGTCCGATGCCTCGGACTCGCCGGGCCCGGCTCTCGGCGGCTACGCGCTTCCCGGCCGCGTTCCCGATCCACGCCCGGCGATAGCGCAGGCGATCGAGGCGGAACGCATCGGGATGAGCACGCTGTGGCTCAGCGAGCGGTGGGGAACGAAGGACTTCGGTGTACTCGCCGGCGCATTCAGCCAGGTCACGAGCACGATCAAGATCGCGGCAGGTATCACGCACTTCCAATCCCGGCATCCTGCTCTGCTCGCGTCGCTGGCGATGACCGCCCAGGGACTCTCGGACGGTCGGGTTGTTCTCGGCATCGGCCGTTCGGTCGACAAGATGTGGAGTGCGGTGGGACTACCGAAGTCGACCAACGCCTCCATCGTCGACTCGGCAGACATCTTCCGCAGACTCTGCCGCGGTGAGAAGGTCAAGTACGACGGGCCCGCGGGAACGTTTCCGTCACTGCGGCTGACCGATGTACCCGATGTGCCCGTTCCGCCTCTTGTCTTCGCCGCGATCGGGCCCAAGGGCCTCGAGCTGGCAGGGCGGCATTTCGACGGCGTGTTGCTGCACCCGTTTCTGACGCCCGACGCCGTTCGCCGCTCGACCGAGACCGTGCGCGCGGCCGCGGCGCAGGCGGGACGCGATCCGAACTCGGTACGGATATACGCGACCGTCATCACGGCGTCCGGTCTGTCCGCCGACGAGGAAGCTGCCGTCGTCGGGGGTCGTGCCGTGTCGTATTACCAGATCCCCACGTTCGGCGAGCAGCTGGCGAAGGTCAACGGGTGGGACGTCGATCGGCTGACCGACCTGCGCGGACATCCATTGTTGGCGGGAGTGCGCGGGGCCGCGGACTCGGTGCTGGAGCGAGATCAGATGACCGAGGTCGCGCGGGCGTTACCCGAGGAGTGGATTCGCGGCGCTGCAGCGTTGGGGTCACCGAGCGACTGCTGGGAGATGTTCGAGCGGTACCGGGAGGCAGGTGCCGACGAGCTGGTCCTGCACGGAAGCACCCCGGATCAGCTCGGTGACGTCGTGGCCGGCCGTGGCCGATCGACCCTTGCCGTAACGTGACATTACTGCCAGAATCGAATTCAAATCCTGCTGCTCGTTCTGTGGACGCGGCCGATCGAGAGGTATCGAGAGTGCACGACTACGAGGGCGTCTACATCGACGGTGAATGGCGCGCAGGATCCGGGACGCGGATCGAAGTGCTCTCGCCCGCCGACGGAACGGTGTTGGGCCACGTGACCGCAGCGACGGCGGACGACGTCGACGCCGCCGTGCGGTCGGCGCGCGACGCAGGTGTGAGCGGTCCGTGGTCGCGAACGTCGGCGGCCGATCGCAGTGCAGCGATCGGACGGTTGGCCGACGAGATCCAGGCGCGGTCGACCGCATTCGGCGATCTCGTGTCAGCGGAGGTCGGATCACCGCGAAAGTGGGCGTCGTTCGGACAGATCGGCGTCACTGTCGGAGTTCTGCGGTCGTACCAGAAGATCACCGACGAGTTCGTCTTCGAGGACACCCGTCCGTCGGCCATGGGCGGTGACGTTCTGGTGCAGAAGTTGCCGGTCGGCGTCGTAGGCGCGATCCTGCCCTGGAACGCTCCTCTGTTCACCGCCGCACTCAAGCTCGCGCCCGCGCTCGCCGCCGGATGCACCGTCGTACTCAAGCCGTCGCCCGAAGCGCCACTGGCACTGTCGATGCTGACCGAGGCGATCGAGGCATCGGGACTTCCCGACGGCGTGATCAACATCGTCTCCGGCGATGTCGAGACGGGGGAGGCGCTCGTTGCCAACCCGGGCGTGGACAAGATCAGCTTCACCGGGTCCACGGCGGCAGGCAAGCGAATCGGTGCAGCGTGCGCCGCGGACGTTCGGCGGTGTGTGCTCGAGCTCGGCGGCAAGTCGGCGGCGATTGTGCTCGACGACGTGGTTCTCGATGCGCAGACCGTGGGCGGACTCGTTACCGGAGTCATGGCCAACAACGGTCAGATCTGCGTCGCGCAGACCCGGATCCTCGTGCCACAGGAGAGGTACGAGGAATTGGTCGAGGCTCTGGCTTCGGCCGTGCGGCAGATGAAGATCGGCGATCCCGCCGACAGGGCCACTCAGATCGGTCCCGTCGTGAACCGTGCGGCGCGCGACCGAATCGAAAGTGTCGTTGCCCGTGCGAAATCGGACGGTGCACGCATCGTCACCGGTGGCACCAGGCCCGACGGACTCGACGCGGGATGGTTCGTCACCCCCACCATCGTTGCCGACGCCCCGAACCACTCCGAGATCGCCCGCGAGGAACTGTTCGGTCCGGTGGCCGTCGTGATCGCCTACTCCGACGAGGACGACGCTGTGGCGCAGGCGAACGACTCGCAGTACGGACTCGCCGCCGCAGTGTGGTCCGCCGACCGCGGCCGGGCGGCCCGAGTTGCTGCGCGCCTACGCGTCGGATCGGTGTCGATCAACTCGCCCGGTCCCATCGACTTCGGTTCTCCCTTCGGGGGTTTCAAGCAATCCGGTATCGGCAGGGAAGGTGGTCCGGAAGGGATCGCCGCATTCGTCGAGCCTCGATCGATCATTCTCTGATTCACCTCGTATTTCGAAAGGACACACACATGCAGACCCAGGCAGCCGTTCTGTGGGAACGTAATTCGCCGTGGTCGATCGAGACGATCGATCTCGACGACCCGAAGGAAGAGGAGGTGCTCGTCGAACTCCACGCATCGGGAATGTGCCATTCCGACGAGCACATCGTGACCGGCGACATGCCGTTCTCGCTGCCGTGCATCGGCGGTCACGAGGGCGCAGGAGTCGTGAAGGCCGTGGGCTCGAACGTCTCGTGGATCGAGCCGGGCGATCACGTGGTGTTCAGCTTCATTCCGTCCTGTGGTCGGTGCCCGTCGTGTTCGTCCGGGCATCAGAACCTGTGCGATCTCGGCGCAAAGATATACAGCGGCAAACAGATTCAGGACGGTACGGCGCGGCACCACATTCGGGATCAGGATCTGGCGTTGGCGTGCGGCATCGGCTCGTTCGCCAAGCACACCGTGGTCAACGAAGCCAGCTGCATCAAGATCGAACCGCATCACGCCCTCGATCGTGCGTGCCTGCTCGGATGCGGATTCATCACCGGTTGGGGGTCGTCGGTCTACACTGCCGATATTCAACCCGGTGAGACGGTCGTCGTCGCCGGCGTCGGCGGCATCGGTGCTGCCGCGATCCAGGGTGCGAAGCTGTCCGGTGCGCGCACGATCACCGCCATCGACCCCAACGAGTTCAAGCGGGAGATGGCGCTGAAGATGGGTGCCACGCACGTGGCTTCGTCCTGGGAGGAGGCCAAAGCGGTTGTTGCAGAGGCGACATGGCATCGTGGTGCCGACAAGTTCATCACGGCGATGGGCGTCGGCGACGGCAAGCTGATCTCGAAGGCGCTCGCCATGATCGCCAAGCGGGGCAGACTGATCGTGACCAACATTCACCCCATGCTCGAGCGGGAGGTCTCGCTCAACCTGATGGACCTGACGCTGCAGGAGAAGCAGATAGTCGGCAGCCTGTACGGCTCGGCCAACCCTCGGGGCGACATTCCCAAGGTTCTGGAACTGTGGAGCGCGGGTTCGGTGGACCTCGATTCGATGGTCACCCGCACCTATCCGCTGGAGAAGGTCAACGACGGCTACGACGACATGCGCGCCGGACGCAACATTCGCGGCGTCCTGAGCTACGTCGACGCCGAGACCTCCGCGGTTTAGTACTACACGGCAAGAGCCCCTTCAGGTTCCGAGAGGAGTCAGAAGGGGCTTTGGCCGTGCAGTGGACGTTCGAGCGGTGTCGAGGACTGCCGTGGCCCGCCCTGCCGTGGCCCGCCCTGCCGGGGCGGACCACGACGGTGGATCAGAGTACGGCGCCGCTGACCTTGAGTTCGACGATCTCGTCCATCGTCAACCCGATCTCTTCGAGAACTTCGTCGGTGTGCTCACCGTGTTCTGGAGCGCGCTTGGTCTCGCCGGGGGCACCGTTGAACTGGATGGGCGCAGACACCAACTTGAAGTCGTTGCCGGTTGAGTCGGTCACATCCGCGATGTACTTGTTCGCCTCGACCTGCGGATCGGTGAGTACCTCGCGCGGGGTCTGAACCGCTGCCCACGAACCGTCGATATCCTTCAACGCAATTCGCCATTCTTCGAGGGTCTTCTTGGCGAAGCCGTCGGCCAGAACCTGGACGAGGTCGAGGTGGTTCTGTCCGCGCAAAGCGTGGGACGCGAACCGGGGATCGTCGATCAGTTCGGGACTTTCCAGCACGTGCATCAGCTCAGGGAAGAACCGATCGGATTCGAGCATCACCAGTGCGATGGAACGGTCGTCGGAGGTTCGGTAGCTGTTCACGAGCGGATTCACCGCTGTGGACGGAACGGTCTTCGGGAAACGCTCGAGTCCGAAAGCATGTGAGCCGGCGATGGTGGCACCCATCGACCAAGCGCCCAATGCCAGTAGGGATCCGTCGACGGTCAATGCCTCTCCGGTGCGCTCGCGATGGAACAACGCAGAGGAGATTGCGCCGGCGAGAGTCAGTCCACCGAGTGTGTCACCGTAGCCAGGTCCCGGCATCGTAACGGCGTAGCCCAGGGAATCGGGGCTGACGTTGTCGGCGGCGCCGCTGCGCGCCCAGAAGGACGTCATGTCGTAGCCACCGCGCTCGGATTCCTCGCCGCGCTGTCCTGCCGCCGAACCGCGGACATAGATGATCTTGTCGTTGTGGGCACGGACGTCGTCGACATCGATGCGAAGCTTCTTGCGCGCGCCCGGGCGAAAGTTCGTCAGGAAGACGTCGGCGGTCGCGACGATCTTCATGAGCAGATCGCGGCCTTCTTCCGTCTTGAGATCGAGTGCGACGCTTCGCTTTCCCCGGTTGGGGAGCTCGAACATGTGGTTGACGCCACCTGCGGGTATCAAGCCGGAGCTGACCAGACCGCGCTGCGGATCACCGGTCTCGGGGTGCTCGATCTTGAGCACGTCGGCACCCCATTCGGTCAGGATCGCTCCTGCTACCGGTACGTAGGTCCACGCCGCAACTTCGACGACTCGGATTCCGTTCATTACACCGACCACGACAGAGCATCCTTTCGACTGACGGAAGCAGCGGACCCGTTGTCACAGTGCGAGCGTGCGCGGCTGGGGACGGGACCTTACTGCTGAAGTATCTGACTCACTGTACATGAAATTGGACGGTTTGTGTCCGCGGTCACAACTGCCGGACTGTGTGCCTCCGGTTCGTGAAGTCGTCAGATTGTCGAAGTGCACGCGAAGGCTCTGTGCTGGTCTCGAGCGGCGACGCGTCCGGGCGTGGTCACGTGCCCTGGGTTGGTGGAGCTTCCGATTTGGGCGTTTTCGAGTCAGGTTCAGCTGCGCGATTTATGCTCGTCACGCTGGCACGCACGTCGCGGGCGGATGAAATCTGACGCCCTCATGCACTTAGGGGAATGCGGTCCGACCAGCTCCTCCACCGCACGGCAGTCATTAAGTTACTCAAGTTGAACATCTACGTCAGAGGGTCTCCTCGAAAATCGGCTGCAGAGCACTGAAAAAGTTTCCCAAGTGCAGTTCGGGTTCAACACTTACGTGACACGACCATCAGATGTTAGTGTGCTGACACGGTGATCGGCGTCACTCGCAACCGTGCGAGCGGACCAGATCGCCAGCCGCTTTCGGCGCCGAGCAAGAGATGTCCTGGAGGATGTACATGTCAAACGAATCGGGTCGAGTGCTTCCCGAGGTGACCGAGGAATCACGCGCGTTCTGGACCGGAGGTTTCGACGGCGAACTCCGTATCACTCGGTGCCGGAAGTGCCGCGGCTGGATCCATCCACCGGTCGGTGCGTGCTGGCGCTGTCGTAGCCTCGACGTCGGACCGGAGGTCGCTTCCGGTACGGGCAAGGTGGCAGCGTTCACCGTCAACCACCATCCTTGGCTCCCCGCTTTTCCGCCGCCGTACGTCATCGCCGCGGTCGAACTCGACGATTCTCCGGACGTGCGTCTCACCACCTGCCTGGTCGACGTCGATGTCGATGCGGTGGACATCGGTATGGCCGTCGAGGTGGTCTTCGACGAACAAGACGACGTGGCAATCCCCTTCTTCAGACCGGTGACAGCATGACATTCGTGGACAACCGTGCAGTGATCACGGGAATAGGACAGTCTCAGATCGGTCGCCGAATCGGCCGTACGGGAATCGATCTCGCTCTCGAAGCAACCGCGCGAGCGGTCGAGCACGCTGGTCTGTCGTTCGACGACATCGACGGCGTTGCCAGTTATCCCGGTCCGGTTGCGGCCGAAAGCGGGTTCGTCGGTGCCACAACCCATGACGTACGCGACGCTTTCGGTCTTCGCACGCGATGGCACGTCAGCGGCGTCGAGACGTCAGGTCAGATCGGAACCCTGCTCGACGCTGCGGCCGCTGTGGCGTCGGGGCGCGCGAATCACGTTCTGTGCTTCCGCTCGGTATGGGAGGCCACCGCGCAGGCGTCGGGTCGCGCCGCTGCTCTGACCACCAAGGTGGCACGCGCGTCGGGACACTCCGAGTTCCGGATGCCCTTCGGTGCGGCATCGCCGGCCAACTGGATCGGCATGTTCGCGCAGCGCTACATGTGGGAATTCGGCTTGACGCGAGAGCAACTGGGCAAGTTGGTCATCAACAGTCGTCGTAACGCCGGGTTGAACCCCAATGCCATCTATCGCGCACCGATGACGATGGACGATTATCTCAACGCCCGAATGATCTCTACCCCACTCGGTCTGTACGACTGCGATGTTCCGTGCGACGGTGCGACCGCCATCATCATCTCGCGCCGTGAGGCGGCCGCGGGCCTGAAGAACACCCCGATTGCCATCGAAGCCGCGGGTGCCGGACTGTACGAGCGACACAACTGGGATCAGCGAACCGACTTCACCACCACGGCACCGTTCGACGCCGCGGCATCCATGTGGGAGACCACGGACCTGACTCCTGCCGACGTCGACTTCGCCACTCTCTACGACGGTTTCAGCTACCTGACTCTGCAATGGATCGAAGCATTCGGTTTTGCCGAACACGGGAAAGTTGCGCAGTTCCTCGACGACGAAGACCGCTACCGTCTCGACGGCGCGTTGCCGATAAATCCTCACGGAGGACAGCTGTCGGCCGGCCGCCTGCACGGTTACGGATTCCTGCACGAGGCGTGCGTTCAGTTGTGGGGCGAGGGCGGCGATCGTCAGATTCCCAAGGACGTCGAGATCGCGGCCGTCGGCGTCGGCGGCGGACCCGAGGCCGGATGTATGTTACTCAGACGGGACAGCTGATGAGCACCACTGACGCGGCAGGTGTGCCGACCACGTCCGTTCCCCGCAAGAAGCGCTTCCGCGGTGGCAGAAAGTGGCGAGCGCTCCGGTCGAACCGTGCAGCCATGATTGCTCTGGCTTTTCTCGTTCTGCTCGTGCTGGTGGCGGTCTTCGGGCCGCTGCTCACCACACAGGATCCGGACACTCAGGCTCTCGGTGATCGTCTGCAGGGTCCCAGTGGTGAACACTGGTTCGGCACAGACGGATACGGGCGCGACACGTTCTCCAGGCTGATCGACGCCACTCAGATCGCAGTGCTCGCGATGGTTCAGGCGATGTTCTTGGCATCGATCGTCGGAATTCCGTTCGGACTGTTGGCCGGACTCGTCGGTGGACCGATCGATGCAGTGCTGAGCCGGATCGCGGAGGCGCTACTTGCGCTCCCGCCCCTGATTCTCGCTCTGGCGGTCGTCGGTGTGCTGGGGCCGGGTCTGACCAATGCGATGATCGCTGTCGGATTGCTGTTGGCTCCCAGACTGTTCCGCGTTGCTCGATCGGAGGCGCAGGCCGTGGCCGGTGAGTCCTACATCGAGGCGTGTCGAAGTGTCGGGTGTTCCAACTTCCGGCTGCTGTGGCGGCACGTATTGCCCAATGCCAGCTCCGCGTTGATGATTCAGCTGACGTTCGGTGCAGGCATCGTCATCATCGTCGAGGCCAGCCTGAGCTTTCTCGGTCTGGGCGTGGAATCACCGCAGGCGAGTTGGGGATCGATGTTGCAGGATGCATTCCAGAACGTCAGCGCGTCTCCGAGCTTCATGATCGTGCCGACGGCGGCCATCGTTCTCACGGTGCTGGCCCTGTCCACGTTCGGCGACGGCATGCGCGACGCATTCGAAGGACGTGGAGCCAATGGTTGAGCACGAGAACGAGACGGTGGTCGAGGCCGCAGATGTGCGGCTGGGCGAACGGGTCCTCGAGGTGACGGATCTGAGCATTCAATTCAAGAACGAGCACGGATGGTCCACCGTCGTCGACCATCTCGACCTCACTCTCGATCGCGGCGAGACCCTTGGCCTCGTAGGGGAGTCGGGATCGGGCAAGACCGTGACGTCTCTGGCGATCATGGGCCTGTTGACAGGACCCAGAGTCCGAATTTCCGGTTCCGTCAAGCTGCAGGGACGCGAACTGGTGGGCATGGGCAAGCGCGAGATGAATGCATTGCGAGGCAAATCCATCGGGATGATCTTCCAGGAACCACGTCGGTCGCTGAACCCTGCCTTCACCGTGGGCGATCAGATCGCCGAGGTGGTCGAGCGCCATCGAGAGGGCGTCGGGCATCGTGAGGCGTGGGCTCGTGCCGTGGAGATGCTCGAGCTCGTGGGTATTCCCGACGCAGCCGCCCGCGCGCACGAATACCCGCATCAGTTCAGTGGTGGAATGTGCCAGCGCGTCATGCTCGCTATGGCTGTTGCTTGCGAGCCGGTGGTGTTGATTGCCGACGAGCCGACCACGGCGTTGGACGTGACGGTGCAGGCGCAGGTACTCGACCTGCTCACCGAACTGCAGGATCGCATGGGTCTCGGCATCCTGTTCATCACCCACGACCTCGGCGTCGTGGCCGAGACGTGCGATCGCGTGGCAGTGCTGTACGGCGGACAGGTCATGGAGACGACCGCCGCGGAAGACCTGTTCTACGACCCTCGGCATCCCTACACCGAAGGTCTGCTCGCCTCGACGCCGGATGCTCAGGTGCGAGCAGAACGGTTGTACGCGATTCCAGGAACCGTTCCGGCTGCGTGGAACTGGCCGAGTGGCTGCCGATTCCATCCACGGTGCGTGTACGCGCAGTCCGGGCTCTGCGACGCCGGCACCGTCTCGCTGTCCGGCACCGAGTCCCATCGGGTGCGCTGCGCGCGCTCCGACGCACTGGAACTGGAAGGAATCAGTCGATGACCGTCGTTCTCGAAGTCGACAACATAGTCAAGTCTTTCGTGAAGAAGCGCAACGTCTTCGGTATCGCCAGCGAGCACACGCACGCGGTGAAAGACGTGTCGTTCACCCTCGAGAAGGGTCGTACCCGCGCGATCGTCGGGGAGAGCGGGGCAGGCAAGTCCACGATCGGGCGGATGGCGCTGCGTCTCGAGAAACCCGACACCGGTGCGATCAGGCTCTTCGGCGACGACATTCTGAAGATGTCGGCCAAGAGTGTTCGGCAACTTCGTAGCCGGGCAACGATGATCTTTCAGGACCCGTTCAACTCGCTCGATCCCCGCATGCTCGTGGGACAGTCCGTGGCCGAGCCGTTGACGCTGCACACCGGTCTCCGTGGACGTGACCGCGAGAACAAGGTGGTGGAGCTGCTCGAACGCGTGGGACTGCGGGTGGACCAGATGGACAAGTATCCGCACGAGTTCTCGGGTGGACAGTTGCAGCGCATCGCGATTGCGCGTGCACTTGCCACCGATCCAGAACTCATCGTCTGCGACGAGCCGGTAGCGGCGCTCGACGTCTCGATTCAGGCGCAGGTTCTCAATCTGCTCCAGGATCTGCAGGCGGAACGCGAGATCAGCTACCTGTTCATCTCTCACGATCTCGCGCTCGTGAAGATGTTCGCACACGATGTAACCGTGATGCGTCGAGGTGAGATCGTCGAATCGGGCCCCACGGCACAGATATTCGAGGATCCGCAGGAGGCGTACACCAAGGATCTGTTGTCTGCGATCCCAGTGATGAATCCGAGCAAGCGCGCCGCTCGACGAGCGTTGGCGGCGACATGAGAGAGCTCCTGCCCAGACCTGTTGTGGCGCAGTTCGACACAGAGGAGTCGGCGTCATGCTGAAATTGGTGACGAGCCGAATATTGGCTTCGGTTCCACTGCTGCTGTTGGTCGCCTTCCTGTCGTTCGTGCTGTTGGAACTGGCGAACCGAGGGACCGATCCCGCCGCTCGCATTGCGGGCGACGGCGCCAGCCCCGAGCAGATCGAGTCGATCAGGCAGAACCTGAATCTGGACTCACCCATGATCGTTCGTTACGCAGAGTGGGTCGGGCACGCCGTCACCGGCGACCTCGGCAAGTCGCTGTACAGCGGGCAAGCCGTGACGGACGCCATCATGGAGCGCATCTGGATCACCGGTTCGCTTGCGCTGTGGGCGATCATCCTCACGATCGTGATCGGGATTCCGCTGGGCGTGTGGGCTGCGGTGCGACAGGGCTCGCTGGTCGATCGTGCGGTGACCACGGTTGCTGCTCTGCTGATGAGTGTTCCACCGTTCGTTCTCGGTCTGCTGCTGGTGATCACGTTCGCCATCACACGCGCGTGGTTGCCCGCCACCGGGTACGTCACGATTGCCGAGGGCGGCATCGTCGAGTGGTCACGACACCTGATCCTGCCTGCGCTCGCGCTCGCCGCGGTCTCTGCAGCCGAATTGGCGAGGCAAACAAGAGGTTCCATCGTGGACGCACTCAACAAGGATTATGTGCGCACCGCACGCGCAAAAGGACTGAGCGGACGAAGTGTGCTGTGGAAGCACACGATGAAGAATGCAGCCGTCTCCATCGTCACCGTGCTCGGCATGCAGATGGGACGCATCCTCGGCGGCGCGGTCACTGTCGAATTCGTCTTCGCTATATCGGGATTGGGAATGCTCGGCTACACCGCAGTGGTGCAGCGCGACCTTCCGATGGTCCAGGGGGTAGTCATCATGAGTGCCCTGGTGGTATTGATATGCAACCTCCTGGTCGACATGTCCTACGGCTACCTCAATCCGAAGATTCGGAAATAAGCGACCACGTTTCGTTCCGACGACACCGCACGAACAACACCGCTCGATTCACTGCTCCACCCCCCGATGGGCCCGGCGAGGGTCCGGTCCACGCTCTGCAACAAAAAGGACATACAAGCCATGAAAGTGCACAGACGTATCCGATTCGGTACGAAGGTTCTCGTCGGAATCATGACCGTTGCCGTGGTGACGACCGCGTGCGGTGGTGGGAGTGGTTCGTCCTCGTCCACACCAGCTTCGGGAGAGGGTGCAGCAGCGTCCGATGTCGACCGCAACGCGACACTGCGGTACGCCTGGACCGTGGCACCGAACAACCTCGATCCGCATCAGTCCGCGAACTACCAGATCGACTTCAACTATTTGGCTCCGGTATACGACCGTCTGACGCAAGCCGTCGCCGGACCCGAGATCGCTCCTATGCTCGCCGAGTCCTGGGAGTTCGCACCGGACGGCATGTCCGCGAACTTCACGCTTCGTACCGACGCGACATTCCACGACGGCACGAAGGTCGACGCCGCAGCGGTGGTCAAAAGTCTTCAGCGCGCTGTGGATCCGGCGAGAGCTCGCGCCGCCGGTGCGCTCGCACTGATCAGCGGTATCGAAGAGGTAGATCCCACGACTGTCAAGATCTCCACCAACCGACCAGCGGCAGACCTGCCGTCCGTTCTGTCGAGCACCGTCGCGGCGATCATCAGCCCGGCTGCCATCGACGGGAACGTGGATCTGTCGGTCGAGACCGCAGGTTCGGGACCATACGTCGTCGACGAGGTTCGTCGCGGTGACCGCATCATCTACAGCCGCTACGACGGTTACTGGGATCCCGAAGCGCAGAAGGCCGCGAAGCTCGAGATCATCGGTATCACCGACGACAACGCACGGCTCAACGCATTCCGCAGTGGCCAGATCGACGCCATGCTGGCCAAGGCCGGACAAACCGACGATCTCCAGACTTTGCTACGTCAGCCCCAGTACCAGCTGCACACGTTCCCGGTGGCGCAGTACTACGCGGTGCAGCTCGACATCGGCCAGCCCGGGCTCGAAGATCCTCGGGTACGGCAGGCCTTGAACTACGCCATCGATCGTGACGGCATCAACGGGGCACTGCTGAAGGACCAGTGTGCACCGGTCTCGCAGCCGATCGCACCGGAGATCGAGGGAAGCGACCCGGAGTCCGTCGGGCGGTACACCTACGATCCCGACAAGGCCCGTCAGCTCTTGGCCGAGGCGAACGCGCCTGCGGACCTGCGCCTGAGGGTGATCACGGTGGCCGGTCTGTCGCCGCAGCAGGAGATGGCCACTGCAATTCAGGCTCAGTTGGCAGAGGTGGGAGTGGGACTCGACATCGTTCCGTTGCCCACTGCCGATGCGCAGGTTCGGATGGGGGAGGGAAGCTACGCGCTACTCAACCCACGTCTGACGTTCCCCACTCCGGCACAGTCGTTGCAGAACAACTACCTCGTGCCGCTCCGTTTCCCGACGGCACCGTCTCAGGAGTTCACCGACGCGGTGAACACGTCGCTCGATCCCAACACCAGTGACGACGAGCGCATCTCGCTGTACACCCAGGCGTCGCGGATCGCCTCCGAGGACGCGTACGACATCTTCGTCTGCGGTATCCCGACCCAGGCCGCGTACAGCGACAAGGTGTACGGCATCGACCAGGCCGGCCAGGCCGACTTCACCGGCATCGTCGACACCCGTTACCTCGGCAAGACTGCCTGATCCACACCACACGCGACGAGAGCGGAACGGGGACAATCCGTTCCGCTCTCGTCGTTTCTCGTTCGTACCGAGAGAGGGAAGAGCATGTTTCGTAGATTCACGTGGGTGTCCGTCGTCTGTGTCGCCGCGTTGGTGGCGTCGTCTTGCGGGGGTGGCGAGACGTCGCCCGGTGCCGGAGGTGGCGGTGAGGTCGATCGAAATGCGTCGTTGTCGATGGGATGGATACTGCCGCCGCCGATGATGGACCCACATGCCACTCCCTCGATCGTCGGCGCGTTCCCGTATCTGAGCCTGGTCTACGACCGTCTCGTCCGCGTCGACAATTCCTCGGGCACCGCAACGTTCGTCCCGATGGCGGCCGAATCCTGGTCGTACTCCGCCGACGGGCGAACGCTCACGTTCGCACTGCGTTCGGATGCGACGTTCCATGACGGCACGCCGGTGAACGCCGAGGCAGTCCGATGGAGTCTGGAACGTGCACGGTCTCTGCCGACGTCGACGGTGGCCAGTGAACTGACATCGATCGACGGCGTGGCCGCGCCCGATGCTGAGACCGTCGTGCTCACGCTGAATCGACCTGCCGCCGACTTGATCTACCGGCTGTCCACTCTCGCCGGAGCTATCGTGAACCCCGCTGCCGCCGAGCAGGACCTTTCCATGACCGAGGCGGGCTCGGGTCCGTACGTACTGGACCAGCTGAAGGTCGGCGACCGCGCGAGCTTCACCCGATACGACGGGTACTTCGAACCCGAGGCGCAGAACATGGCGTCGATCGAGGTGGTGGGCATGGTGGACGATCAAGCGCGGCTAAACGCCCTGCGCAGCGGCCAGATCGACGCGGCGCTCACCAAGGTGACGCAGAGCGCGGACGTGGAGCAATTGGTGCGTGACACCCGATTCGGCGTGACCGACACCGACCGAAGTGCGTGGTACGCGATGTATCTGAACACCTCGAACCCGGCGCTGGCGGACGTGAACGTGCGGCGAGCCATGAACTATGCGATCGACCGTGACGGCATCAGCGAGGCACTGCTCGGCGGAAAGTGCACTCCGACGTCGCAGCCGTTGCAGGACGGTGTCGTCGGCCACGACGAGGGCAGTGCCGATCGATACGACTACGACCCTGATCGGGCGCGGCAGCTGATGGCCGAATCCGGTTACGGCGACGGAATGCAGTTGACGGTACTGACGCTGGCCGGCGTGCGGACGAGTGACGGAGTAGCGGTCGCGATCAAGGAACAGCTTGCGCAAGTGGGGATCGATCTACAACTGCAGCAACGCGACCTGGGTACCGCTGCCACCGAGTGGCGGGCGGGGCGAGCCGACGGTTTCCAGTACACACATCCCGGTACGGCCGACGCAGGCACGACCATGGCCGAGGCCTATCTGGGTTGGCAGTACCCGGGCCCGCTGCCCGCAGAGGTCGAGGCGGCGCTGCTGGCACCACTCGATGCGACGATGGCGACCGACGCGCGTGCCAGGGCGCTGGCTGCAGCGTCGGCCAGCGCGTCGGAGGATGCTCTCGAGCTCTTCGTCTGTGCGATCCCGACGCAGTATGCGCACACGTCGGCGGTAGTGGGACTCGACGAGATGAGCCCGCCGACGTCCGGTGGCGCATTCGACCTCAGGTACGTCGGCGTGACCGGGTAATTGAATGACCGATGCGTCAGAAAGCGATCCAAATACGCCGGCAACGGCAATATGGGTTCTCCACGCACACGAAAATTTGGAGACAATTAGCTGGTGGATGACGTCCGATGTTGACGTTCGTGACGCCCATCACTACGATGACACTATGTCAGATATTGCGTCTCAGGCGCACTGAATGCTGACAAGACGGATGCCGAAAGATCTCGATGACGTTCAGCCCACGGGCGCCATCCACTTCACGTAGGGAGTCACAGTGCCGCTTCAGGACCATATGCAGTTGATCTCGGTGGACGATCATCTGATCGAACCGCCGAACGTGTGGACGTCTCGTCTACCCAAAAAGCATCTCGATCAGGGACCGCGCATCATCGAGATGGATATGAGCAAGAGTGGCGGCGACGAGGGGTTGTCGAAGCTGCTGCTCGCGTCCGCACGCGGCGAAGGCGGTCGCGAGGCGAAGGCCAAGATTGCCGAGGTGTGGTCGTACGAGGGCAAGATCTACCCGAACATCGGCCTGAACGCCGTCGCCGGGAAGAAGCCGCAGGAGTACGGCATGGATCCGACGCGTTACTCGGACATGCTGCCCGGATGTTACGACCCCAAGGCCCGCGTCGCGGACATGGACATCGACGGAGTCCAGGCAGCTCTGTGCTTCCCCTCGTTCCCGCGCTTCGCAGGCACCGTGTTCATCGATCACAAGGACAGCGAGCTCGCGCTGTTGTCGGTGAAGGCGTGGAACGACTTCCACCTCGACGAGTGGGCCGCGACTGCACCCGACCGGTTCATCCCATTGATCATCCTGCCGCTGTGGGATGTCGAGGAGTCCGCGAAGGAGATCTACCGCTGCCATGCCAAGGGTGCGAAGGCGATCACGTTCCCCGAGAACACCGTCGGGCTCGGCTTGCCGTCGTTCTACACCGATCATTGGGATCCGGTCTTCCGCGCTGCTGAGGAGACGAAGATGCCGTTGTGCATGCACTTCGGATCCTCGGGCAAGGCCCCGATGACGTCACCGGAGGCCCCGATGGCCGTGATGATTGCGCTGTTCGGTACCAATTCCATGTACGCCACCGCCGATCTGCTGTTCTCGCCGGTGTTCTACAAGTTCCCCAACCTGAAGGTTGCACTGTCCGAAGGTGGAATCGGCTGGATCCCTTACCTTCTCGAGCGTATCGACCTGACTTGGGAGAAGCACCGCTGGTACCAGAACGTCAACAAGGAGGTTCGTCCGTCGGATCTGTTCCGGCAGAACATCTACGGATGCTTCATCGACGACCTCGAAGGCGTGTCGCGCCGTCACAAGATCGGCATCGACAACATCACCTGGGAGTGCGACTACCCGCACTCGGACTCGAACTGGCCCAACAGTCGTCGCTTCACCGAGAAGCTGCTGGCTGAGGTTCCCGACGACGAAGCACACAAGATCGTCGAGCTCAATGCCCGCGAGCTGTACCACTTCCCGCGCACCAGCTGACGTGTAGAACATCGAAGGACGTCCCACGAGAGTATCTGCGGGGGCGTCCTTCGAAGTTGCGGCTCCAGATCTGCGCGGTCTCAGTCTCGAACGATCTCGATGACGGTCTTGCCGACCGACTCACGTCCGGCGACGGCTTCGAGTGCGTGTCGGGTGTGAGTCAAGGGGAATCGCGCGTGGATGGTCGGTGAGATTCGGCCCGAGCGCCACAACTCGGTGAACTCGGCTCGGTCACGTGTATTGCCGGTGGGGTCGTGCTGCGGAAAGGTTCGAATCTCGAATCCTTTGATCACGGCACCCTTGAGCAGGACGAGATTCAGCGGGATTTTTGGAATCTCACCGCTGGCGTACCCGAGGGTCACGAACGTTCCTCCCCAACGGAGTTCACGCAGGCTCGCTTCGGATTGCCACCCGCCGACGGGATCGATGACGGCGTCCAGACTGCCGGGGCCGCACGCCGCTCGCAGCTGTTCGCGGATATCGCCTGCGCTGTAGTCGATCGTGACGCGCGCACCGCGTACAGTCGCGGCGTCGAGCTTGGCTCGAGACGACGCTGCGGCGACGACCTCGGCGCCGAGGGCGGTGGCGAGTTCCACCGCGGCGAGCCCTATGCCGCCGCCCGCGCCCAACACGAGAACCCTGTCGCCCGAGGAGATTCGAGCGACGGATCGCAGAGCGTGGTAGGCGGTGAGATGGCAGACCCAGGTTGCCGCGGCAGAAACGAAATCCACGGCGTCGGGAATCGACGACGCGGACTCCGCAGGTGCAGTGACGTATTCGGCGAATGCGTGTGGCGCGAGCACGGCGACGCGATCTCCGATGGTGAGCTCCGACGTGCCGTCGCCGACGTCGACGACGATGCCTGCCGCCTCGTGTCCGGGTATGTACGGCAACGGGGTTCGAGTCTGGTAGTTACCCGCGATCATCAACGTGTCCGGGAAGTTGACGGCGGCTGCGTGCACCTCGACGAGGACGTCGCCCGGTCCGGGGGTCGGCACGTCGACCGTGTCGATCCGAATCGCGTCCGCACTGCCGAGTCGATGAATGCGGGCGGCGGACATGGTCTTGGGACATACGCGAACTGCGGAGGTCATCGAGATCCTTTCAGGTGGAAAAGCCCAGAGCTCCCACCAGCGAATATACGAAAAGAACGCCGTGGGTAATTGCGTTTCCCAAATATAGTCATTATGTTCTGATCATGACAGATCAAGCAGTGAGTACTCCGTCGCTCGACGTCGAGTCCCTCAGTCGTTGGATGGATGCCCAGGGTCTACCGGGGCCCGGCGAACTCGCCGAGGCGCGCAGCCTGGCAGGCGGATCCCAGAACGAGCTCTTCGAGATCAGCCGTGGCGGAGAGAAAATGGCTCTTCGCAAGCCCCCCAGCTATGGAGTCGAAGGGCGAGCCAAGGTTCTGATGCGAGAAGCCCGGTTGCTGAAGGCTCTCAACGGAACCGACGTCCCGCACGCGGGGCTGCGGGCGGTGACCGACGACGAGTCCGTCATCGGCAGCCCGTTCTACCTGATGGATCTCGTCGACGGCTGGAGCCCCATGGGCGCCGGGTGGATAGCCCCGTTCGACACCGATCTGGACGCCCGCGGCGGCTTGGCAATTCAGTTGGTCGACGGCGCAGCGAAGATGGCGAGGGTCGATTGGAAAGCTCGGGGGCTCGAGGGCTTCGGCAAGCCGGAAGGCTTCCTCGAGCGCCAGGTCGATCGATGGCTCTCGCACTTGGCGGGGTTCAAGTTTCGTGAGCTGCCGGGCCTGGACGAGACCGCATCGTGGCTGCGCAATCACATTCCGTCCACGTTCGAACCGGGAATCATGCACGGCGACTACCAGTTCGCCAACGTCATGTACCGCCACGGTAAGCCTGCCGAACTGGCCGCGATCATCGACTGGGAGATGGCGACGATCGGCGACCCGCTGCTCGATCTCGGCTGGGTTCTCGTGGGTTGGCCGCCCGAGGGTGACGCGATGAAGCACGCGCGGTACCTCGACTACGCGGGAATGCCTTCTCGCGATGCGATGCTCGAGCACTACGCGAACGTGAGCGGACGTGATGTGTCCGCCGTCGACTACTACGTGATCCTTGCCCGATTCAAGCTCGCGATCGTGCTGGAGGCGAGCGTTGCACGGCACGCGAAAGGCGAAGCGGACGAGCGCGTCGCGCGCTTCGGTCCCATCGCACTCGAACTGATGGAGTTCGCCGCGTCGCTCTCCCGCACCACGTCGTACCGCTGATCCGTTCAACGAACACACTATCGAGGAGCATTTCATGGCATGGGATTTCGAGACCGACTCCGAGTTTCAGAGCAAGCTCGACTGGGCGGCCGAGTTCGTGCGTACCGAGATCGAACCGTTGGATCTCGTATGGCCACACGACAATTACAAACCACTCGACGACGAACATCGCCGCATCGTGGACCCGCTCAAGCAGAAGGTTCGCGACCAACAGTTGTGGGCGTGCCATCTCGAGCCCGCACTCGGTGGGCGGGGCTACGGCCAGATGAAACTTGCGCTGCTCAACGAGATCCTCGGTCGTTCCATCTGGGCGCCGGTGATCTTCGGAACTCAGGCTCCTGACACCGGGAACGCCGAGATCATCGCGCACTTCGGTACCGAAGAGCAGAAGGCGGAGTACTTGGCGCCGCTGTTGGCGGGCGAGATCTTCTCGTGCTATTCGATGACCGAACCGCAGGGCGGAGCCGATGTCGGTCAGTTCGAGACCACCGCGGTACGTGACGGTGACGACTGGATCATCAACGGCTACAAGTACTTTTCCTCCAACGCGCGCTACTCCACGTTCTGCATCGTCATGGCGTACACGAACAAGGATGCGGGCCCGCACAAGGGCATGTCCATGTTCCTGGTGCCCACCGGCACCGCAGGTGTCGTCATCGAGCGAAACGTGCCGCTGATGCATGAGCCCGTCGAGGAGGGCTCGCACGCCTACATGCACTACGACAACGTCAGGGTGCCCGCGAGCGCGATGCTCGGTGACGAGGGGCGCGCCTTCGAGGTTGCACAGGTACGCCTGGGCGGGGGACGCGTGCATCACGCCATGCGTACGGTCGGAATGGCACAGCGGGCACTGGACATGATGTGCGAGCGCGCGCTCAGTCGTACCACTCGCGGCAAGCCTCTTGCCGACCGCGAGACGGTACAGACCTACATCGCGGAATCGTACGCGCAGCTGACGCAGTTCCGCTTGTTCGTGCTGCAGACCGCCTGGCTGATCGACAAGACCCAGGATTACTCGAAGTGCCGTAAAGACATCAGTGCGATCAAGTCGTTGACACCGAAGGTGTTGCACGACATCGTCTCGCGATCCATTCAGGTTCACGGTGCGCTCGGTGTCAGCCAGGACACGCCGCTCGCACACATGTGGGTCAGTGCGCCGGTGATGGGCCTGGTCGACGGACCGACCGAAGTCCACCTTCGTCAGGTGGCACGAGGAGTGCTCTCCGGATACGAGGCCGTCGATACGCTGTGGCCGTCCGAGCACATCCCGTCGAAGATCGGTGCAGCGAAGTCCAAGCTCGGGATCGCGTGACCGCGATGTCCGTGCAAGAGAATTCGATCTCACTGACCGGTCGACGCGTCGTGATCACCGGCGGTGCCAGCGGCATGGGCGCCGGTCTCGTTCGTGCGTTCCCGCTTCTGGGTGCACAGGTCGTGTCGTTGGATCTCGCGCAGGATCCGGGTGAGACCATCGCGAAGGAGGCCGGGGCGAAGTTCCTCGTGGCCGACGTCGCCGAACCCGATTCGGTGAAGTCCGCAGTGGACGAGGCAGTGTCGCTCCTCGGGGGTCTCGACGTGCTGATCCACGCGGCCGGAATCGCCCCGGGCGGCCCTGCCGAGAGCATCACCTTCGCGACATGGTCGAAGGTGATGTCCATCAACGCAACAGGGACGTTCCTGACCAATCAGGCGGCGTTCGAGCACCTGAAAGGCGCGGGTGGCCAGATCCTCAACTTCGCTTCCGCCGCGGGGGTACAGGGACTGCCGAACAAGGCCGCCTACTCCGCGAGCAAGGGAGCGGTGGTGGCGTGGACCAGAACCGTTGCGCGCGAATGGGCGAAGTACGACATCACCGTCAACGCGATAGCGCCGGCCATCTGGACGCCGATGTACGACACCACACGGGCCTCGATGACGCCGGAGCAACTGGCCGCACACGACGAGTTCATGGCGACGGCAGTGCCGTTGGGCGGCAAGCTCGGTGACGTCGATCGGCACTTCGTTCCGGTGATGGCCTTCTTGTCGAGCAACGGTGCGCGATTCATGACCGGTCAGGTCTTTCCGGTCGACGGCGGCACGCTGGCGATGCGGTAGCGGCGAGCGCTCAGGCCGCCGTCACGACGCAGGGAGATCCACCAGAGCGCCGATGGCGTTGTGGTGGTCTTCTGCACTGCCGAGCACAACGGTCGACGTGAACGCACGCGCGAGATAGAAGTGCACCGGATGTTCCCAGGTGAACCCGATTCCGCCGTGCATCTGGAAGCATTCTTCGACGGCTGTCAATGCTGTTGCGGCACAGTATGCCTTGGCCATCGAGACTGCGACGCCTGTGTCGCTCGAGTTCTCGGTGAGCGTTGCTGCGGCGTACTGTGCCGCAGCCCGCGCCTGCTGGTTGTCGATCCACAGCTGCGCCGCCCGGTGGCGCAACGACTGATAGGACCCGAGCGGTCTGCCGAACTGATGGCGAATCGTGAGGTAATTTCGCGCCGACTCGAGCGCCCAGTCGCCCACGCCGACCTGTTCGGACGCCAGCATGGCCGCGCCGGTGTCCAACGCCGTGTCGAGAGCCGTCGCTGCGCTCGGTCCGCTGATCAGGACGTCTGCCTCGACGCCGTCGAAGTGCACGTCGAACACCGGCCGGGTGACGTCCAGGCTGACGGGTGCGGACACCGAGAGCCCCGCGACCGATTCTTCGACGAGTGCGATCGTCTCGACACCGTCCACTACGGCCGGGACGACGAACAGCGCGGCACAATCCGCACCGTATACGCCGGTCACGGTGCCGTCGAGTGTGATTCGGTCCGCGCCATCGATGCGTCGACCGCGTAACCCGAAGGCCGCCGACCGAGCCTCGGTGGTAGGGCCGGTAGTGGCCGGTACCACCAGCGCCCCGATCTCTCCGTCGGCGAGTCGACCGAGTGCCTCACCGGCGATGTTCGAAGGATTCACGCGATCCGGCGAATCGTCGCTGTCGAAAAGAGAACTCGTGAGAACGGACGTGGCCAGAACCGCGCTGGCCAAGTACGGAATCGGAGCGAGAGCCCGACCCAATTCTTCCATCACCACGGCCACTTCGCGGACGGATGCGCCTGCACCGCCGTAGTTCTCGGGTACGAGCAGTCCGGCGAGGCCCATGTCGCGCGCCACTGCAGTCCACAGGGCGCAGTCGTAGCCGCGTTCCTCGGCAGCCAGAGCCAGCAGGTGCTTCGAGGTGGACTTCGAGTCGAGAAGCCGGCGCAGAGTGGATCGAAGATCGTCCTGCGTGGCGTCGTAGACCAGGGATGGGACGGCAGGCGTGGATGGGACTGTGGGCGCGCTCATCTGGGGATGTCCTGCCATGCGAGGGTGGGATCGATCTTCGGTTCACGGGGTAGATCGAGTACACGATCCGCGATCTGACCGAGCAGAATTTCGGTGGTGCCGCCTTCGATGGAGTTCGGGCGGGCACGCAGGTAGTGGTACGTCTCCGGACGGTCCCGTGTGTGTTCGGGGGCCTTGTCCATCGACCATTCGTCGTACGTCAGTGCATCGTTCGGGCTCAAACGGGCGAGGAACTTGGTGACCTGCTGATTGTTGCGCGCAGACGTCACCTTCGCACCGGAGCCCTCGAGCCCGGGCTGGTTCATCGCGGCGATCTGGCGCGTACGTTCGTTGGTCAACCGTGCGACCTCGGCATCCACCCAGAGTCGCATCAGCTCGGCGTAGGCGCCGGGTGTGCGGACGTCCGGCCGTGTCCGCCACAGATCGGCCAGCCTCCCCACATGGCCTTCCTCGCGCGGAGCCTGTTTGCCACCGATAGCAGTTCGCTCGTTCATCAGCGTCGTGCGTGCGACGGCCCAGCCGTCGCCCACCTCGCTGATGCGCATGGCATCCGGAATGCGCACGTCGGTGAGAAAGACCTCGTTGAAATCGGCCTCGCCGGTGGCTTGACGCAGCGGCACCACCTCGACACCGGGTGTCGTCATGTCGAGGATGAAGTACGTCATGCCAGTATGTTTGGGCACGGTGGGATCGGTGCGGGCCAGCAACATGGCCCAGCGCGAACGGTGAGCAAGTGACGTCCACACCTTCTGCCCGTTCACGATCCAGTCGTCACCGTCACGCACGGCCTTGGTGGCCACGTTCGCCAGATCCGAACCGGCGCCGGGTTCACTGAACAGCTGGCACCAGATTTCTTCGGCCGTCCAGAGTGGGCGCAGGATGCGGTCTCGGAGCTCTACCGATGCGTGGTGCAGCACCGTCGGAGCGCCCATCCCGAGACCGACGGGATTGCGCATGCTGTCGACGGGAGCCGCTCCGCCCGCGAGCAACGCTCCTTCGACAACACCCTGCAGTGCACTGGGCGCTCCGAGACCACCCGAACCGACAGGAAACTGGACCCAGGCGAGGCCGGCGTCGTAGCGACGCCCGAGAAATTCGGTCTCGGACATCGACGGCGGTGGATTCTTCTCGAGAAACGTTGTCACCGCGGCGATCACGTCTGCCTGGGTGGAGGTCGATCGAAAAGTCGACGTCATGCACACACTCCTCTTGACTGATTCGAAACTTTCAATGGTGCCGCCACTTCCTTGCCGAACAATTCGAGGGTGGCTTCGGTGCCGAGGTCGTGGAAGCGAACGATGAACAATTCGACGCCGAGATCGCGCTCCGCACGGAACATCTCCACCAATTCGTCCGGCGTTCCGATCAGTGCTCTTCCCCATGCACTCTCGGGCATGCGTCTACCGATCCTCGCCGTCACGTCGTCTCGTCGGGATTCGACATCGACGACCCCGACCGCGTACTGCGCCGATATCCTCGCGTTCCCGCGAAGCGGGGCGAGCTCACTCAACCTGGACCGCGCACTGCCGACGCAGTTCCACCAGTCGGCGTGGCGTTCGACGAGCGGCATGGTCAGCTGCTTCCCGCCGCCGCCGATGTGGATCGGAATTCGTTTCTGGACGGGAACGGGAAGTCCGTATGCGCCCTCGAGGCGAAAATGGGTTCCGTCGTAGTCGAACGGTTCGCCGGTGAACATCAGCTCCAGGACGTCCAGTGTTTCGCCGAGTGCTTGCGAGCGCTCGCGTCTGGTGCCGACGGGGAAACCGAACTGGACGAACTCGTCCTCGACCGAGCCCCATCCCAAGCCGAGGTCGAGGCGGCCGGCGCTCAGTTGGTCCAGGGTCGCGGCCATCTTGGCCAGCAAGGCGGGATGGCGAAATGGATTGCAGCCGACGAGATGACCGAGTCGGATGGTCGACGTCGCGCCGGCAAGCGCGCTGAGCAGCGTCCAACTCTCGAGTGTGTCGGTGGGCGGGGCCCCTGGCGCGTACAGGTGGTCCATGACCCAGAACGAATGGAATCCGGCCTTCTCCGCAGCCTGCGCTCGCGACACCATGGTCCGCGCATCGATCTTGATCTGTGGCACGTACACACCGAACTGGGGAGCGGCCGAGGCCGATTCATCACCTGTTTCGATGGAATTGCTATCCGACATGGGCAGAAATCCATTCGGTAGCTCGGGCGAAGAAGTCACGGCTGTTCAGTGCCAGATTCATCGAATGACCTGCTCCAGGAAGCACGTAGGCCTCGACATCGGCGTTGGGATAGAACGGTTTCTCCGATCGGTACAATGCGTCGGCACTCGCGCAATCGGTGAGTGAAAGTCCGTCGCCCTGAGCACAGAAGACCCTGTCGCGGGTTCCGTTCGCCAGGAGCACCGGTACTCGAATATTCAGCGTTGCGGGAATGTACGCGGGAATGGTCAGGAACATTCCTGCGGTTCCCGCTTGTCTGTTTGCTTCGTCGGCGGCAACCACCGCCGGGTCGCTGTCGGCGGGATCGTGAAACTCGGTGGCCCTCAGGTCCACCGTACTGAGGTAACCGATATCGCCCGGGGGAACGGCGTCGGTGGTGAGTGGATCCTGCTCTGCGATACGGACCGAACCGACCACTCCGGCGATCGCCAGGGGGCCGGGGACGTGTGAAGCCCCGCTGGCAACGATGCCGTCGACGTCGTCGAAGACCGAGGCCTCGATGAGCGCGGCAAGCGTTCCGAACGAATGGCCGACCAGCACAACGTTATTCCATTGTCGACCCAGTTCGCCGTTCCGGGCGGCCTGCACGACGTCATGGATCGCGTTGGCGTGCGAGAGGGCGGTCACGGTGATTCCCGGCGCCTTCGAGCTGCGGCCGACACCGAGTTGATCGATCGCCAGCGTCGAATAGCCGGCCCCGTTGGCGTAATCCGAGTACGAGTACTTGCCGCCGAATCCCGGAAAATTCCAGTAGGTGTGATCGTAGGTGGCACCGGCCACCAGAATCTGCAGTGTGTCGGAGGTTCCCACGTCGCAGAACTGTCCGTACACCGAATCCGTCTTCGGGCCGGACGGGATCAGGCTGCTGGCGACCGACACATCGCTGCAGCCCGCAGACGCCGGATCAGTGGGCGCGATCGGGACGGCGGCAGCCGGAGCAACAGTGGAGAGCGACGTGACAGCGATGCACGAGGCGACAGTGAGAGCGCTGACGAGGCCGAGTGGCATTCGCACGAGAGAAGGCTCCAATCTTTGCAGTGTTCTGACAATAGCGTCACAGAATGAATCATGGGGTCACAGCGGAAAATCAGTACAGATTTCCCGTCGTTCACGCCCGTTGACAGGTGGTGCACGTCACACTAGTGTCCATCGGTGTCAGATGTGCATTCGCGGTCCGGCATGGACTCTGCACCGACTCAGTGCTGGGAGAGAACGACGATGCGATTCGACAACAGGGTTGCACTCGTGACCGGTGCCGGCAATGGAATCGGCGAGGCGTGTGCCAAAAAGCTTGCAGCTCAAGGGGCAGCCGTCGTCGTGGCGGATATCGACGACGACGCCGGTGAACGAGTGGTCTCGGACATCGAAGAAGCCGGGGGGCGGGCGTCGTACTTCCACGCCGAGATCTCCGATCAGGTCGAAACCGAGGCCATGGTCGGGCATGCAGTGGCGACCTTCGGTGGACTGCACCTCGCGGTGAACAACGCGGGTATCGCGCATCCACTCGGACGGATACACGAGCTCGACCCCGCTGCGTTCGATCTGGCAGTGGCAGTCAATCTTCGAGGCACATTCCTCTGCATGCGAGCCGAGCTCGGGCACTTCGTGTCGGCCGGCGGGGGAGCCATCGTCAACATGACCTCGTGCGCGGGTCTCAAGAATGCCGACCTGATGGCCGGTTACGTCGCGTCCAAGCACGGGGTGGTGGGATTGACGAGAAATGCGGCCATCGACTATGCGCTGGACAATATTCGAGTCAACGCCGTCGCCCCCGGCACCGTCGCCACTCCGGCGATCCTGGCGTATCCGGAAGAGTTGCAGAAGAAGTGGGCGGGTCTGATCCCCATCGGCCGAATGGGAAGGCCGGAGGAGGCCGCAGATCTCGTGGCATTCCTGTTGTCGGACGAGGCGTCCTTCATCACCGGCAGTACGTACGAACTCGACGGCGGAATGATGCAGGCCCTGCCTAGGTAGCTGTGATCGACGAGAGCCCTGAGAGAGGCATGCGATGTATGGCGGTCCACGAATCAAACATCTCGACGATGTTCCTACCGAAGAGATGTTGAGGTTCCGGTTCGAAGACGGGCACACCGCATCGATCTGGGAGAAGTGGATCGAGCTCTCACCCGATTACGTTGCGTTCTGGAACAAGTGGGACCCAGGTGCCATGACGCCGCAACACGGCCATCACGGCAACCACATCAACTTCATCGTGCAGGGAGAGATTCGTAGCAAGGACGGCGTGTGCGGCGTGGGCACTCACATCATGCTCGAATACGGCGACATGTTCGGGCCGTGGGTCGCGGGTCCCGAGGGGTGCGAGCTCTATGGATTCATCGCCGGGGAGGGCTCGCCGTTTCCCGGTGATCCGGCCGTCTTCGCCGCGTTCCTGGCGGAACATGGGGCAGAGCAGGTGCCGTTGCCCATGCCGACCCGCCTTCCGCCGTGGTCGGCGATGAAGAATGCGAAGAGCCAGGTCACTGGCTGGACCGTGGACTGAAGGAGTCGACTAGTGCCTGTTGTAACCGAAACCCGGGACCAGAGCCAGAACCCGGCCTTGACGCCGGATCACTGGGCAGAAGTAGACCCGGACAGACTTGCGGTTCTCGTGCCGGACGGCCCATCGATGACGTACGGCGAGCTGGCGGTTCGATCACGCCGAGTGGCCCAGGATTGGTCCGCGCGAGGAGTGCTGACGGGTGACCGCGTCGCAATCGCGATGGAGAATCGCGCAGACTTCCTCGTCGTTGCCGTCGCTGCATTGCGTACGAGCGTCCGATTGGTCGCCGTAGGAACGCATCTGACGGCCGACGAGATCACGCACGTCATCGTCGATTCCGACGCTCGACTCGTCGTCACCTCCGCGCGATACCTGGATACGGTCTGCGGCGCGGTTCACGGTGCGCCTGGTGCTCCGGTCATTCTCGTCGCGGACGACGACCTCCCGTCCTCGGACGGCGCCGACCGTCTGTACGGGGAGACGGTGGATCCCGGCCCCGACGCGACCGCAGGCAACCTGCAGGGCGCGTTCATGTTCTACTCGTCCGGCACCACCGGAAAGCCCAAGGGAATACTTCGCGACATGCTCGATGTGCAGTTCGCACAGGGAGATCCGCTCACAGCCGGGTTCGCGGCGATGTGGGGGTTCACCGGCGGATCGGTGTGGCTCAACTCGGCCCCGCTCTACCACGCGTATCCGCTGCAGAGCTGCACCTCGGTTGTCAGGTGGGGCGGGACGCTCGTGCTCACCGAGCGATTCGACGCCGAGCAGACTCTCCGGCTGATCGAACGTCACTCGGTAACGCACACCAGTGTGGTTCCGACGATGTTCGTGCGTCTGCTCGGCCTGCCTGCCGAGACGAGGTCGAGGTACGACGTGTCGAGCCTGCGCTGCGTCATTCATGCCGGTGCAGCATGTGCGGTCTCGGTCAAGCAAGCGATGATGACGTGGTGGGGCCCCATTCTCTACGAGTTCTACGGCGGCAGCGAGAACATCGGAATGGTGCTGATCACGCCACAGGAATGGCTCCGACATCGTGGATCGGTCGGAAAGCCTGCGCCTGGAACGATTTCGGTGCGGGACGACGACGGGCGACCGGTGGCACCGACGGTGCGCGGCACCGTCTGGTTCGAGCACGCGCCGAAGTTCAGCTATCACAAGTCGCCGGAGAAGACCGCGGGTGTCTTCGACGCGTCGGGTCGCGCGACCCTGGGCGACCTCGGGTACCTGGACGACGACGGCTATCTCTACCTCGACGGCCGTCGGGTCGATCTGATCATCTCCGGTGGAGTCAACATCTATCCCGCAGAGATCGAGGACCGCCTCGCCGAACACCCCGCCGTCTTCGACGTAGCCGTGATCGGTGTGCCCGACCACGAGTTCGGGCAGCAGGTGAAGGCGGTCGTCGAGCTGGAGCCCGGGGTGGACGCCAGTGATGAACTGGCGGCGGCACTGATGGCCCACACGCGGCAGGTACTGGCGGGGTACAAGTGCCCCAGGTCGGTGGACTTCGCAACGAGCCTGCCGCGAACACCGACCGGGAAGCTTCTCAAACGAGTTCTGCTGGAGCAGTATTGGACCACCGAGGGAGAGGGTCAGCCATGAGCCACGCCATAGTTCTGGTGCACGGAGGTCAACACACATCCGAGTGTTGGGAGCCGACGGTGTCCGCGCTGGCTGCCCTGCATCCCGACATCGAGGTCATTGCCGTGGATCTACCCGGGAGAGCGGGCAATCCAGCAGACATCCGCACGGTTGGGATCGCGGACTGCGTGGCGTCGGTGGTTGCCGACATCGAGAACGCCGGGGTGGACGAGGTCATGCTGGTGGCGCACTCCATGGCCGGGGTCACCGTTCCGGGCGTTGCAGCGGCGTTGGGCGCAGATCGGGTGTCACGCATGGTCTTCGTCGCGGCGGCCGTGCCGCCGGATGGTAAATCGATTCTGCAGGATCTCGTCGGCGATCTTCAGGAGGAGGTGAGCGACAAGGTCGACGATCAGGCCGAACCGGCCCCGTTCCCCCGCGAACTGGCAGAGCAGCTGTTCTGCAACGGCATGACGGGCGAGCAGACCGAGTTCAGCATCTCGGGACTGTGTGCCGAATCGACCTTGCTGGCAACGCAACCCGTGGACCGGAGCGCGATGCCCACGTCGATTCCGCGGACGTGGATACTCACCGGCCAGGACCGAGCAGTCACTCCCGAACAGCAGCGCGCGCACATCGACAACCTCGGCGGCGTGGAGGATGTGGTGGAGATCGACACCTGTCACAACGTGATGATCAGCGAACCCGAGATTCTGGCGAAGGTGCTCGTGGACCACTTCTGATCACCCGTTATGAGGTCGACGGTGACGAGAGCGAATCCGTCCGTCACCGCCGGTTTCGCTCACGATCAGGGAATGCCGCCGTCCGATCGCACGATCGTTCCCGAGGTGTAGCTCGACGCACTGCTGGCGAGAAACAGTGCTGCACCGACGATCTCGGGCGGCTGTCCGATGCGCTCGAGATGCAGCCGCTTGGACGCCTCCATGGTCTGCTCCATGTCCCATGCGGCGGCGATGTCGGTCATGTACTGACCAGGCATAAGCGTGTTCACGCGTACTTCGGGTCCGAGGAGATCGGCGAATCCCTCGGTCATGGCATTGAGACCGTTCTTGGCAGCGGCATAGGGGATGATCGAGCCCATCGGACGGAGCGAGCCGGTGCTGCTGACGTTGATGACGCTGCCGGAACCCTGTGCCTTCATTCGGGTGCCGATCAGTTGGGTCAGCCGAAAGGGGCCCTTCAGGTTCAGTCCGAGAACACTGTCGTACATCTTCTCGGTGACGTCTGTGACGCTGTCATAGGTGGGGGACATGCCGGCATTGTTGACCAGAACGTCTATGCGACCGAATCTTTCGTACGCCGCGTCGACGAGCCCCTCGATCTCGTCCCAATGACCGAGATGACAGCTGTAGGCGAGGCCCTGCCGTCCGATCGCTTCGATCTCCGCGACCACCTGCTGGCAGTTCTCCAATTTGCGACTGGCGACGACGACGTCGGCACCGGCCTTGGCGAAGGCCAGTGCCATCTGTCGACCCATACCGCGGCTACCGCCCGTGACCAGTGCGACCTTGCCGGCGAGGCTGAACAGGTCGAACGGAGATCCGGTGTCGGTGGCTGCGGAGTTGCTGTTGTCGTCCATACTGGAACTCATCAGTCTCCTAGAAACAGAATGTGATTACTCGAGATGCAGAACGATACATCAGATTCTCGGTCACCGGCATCAAATAGCCGGGCCGCACAGGCTGCCGCGCGGCGGACCGAGCGGCAGCGCAAATCTGCCGAGGACGAAATCGAGCGGTTGCTCGACGTGACCCTCGGACTGATCGAAAAGTCGGCTCCAGCAATGCCTTCGGTGTCCGAGATCGTCGCGGCGGCCGGTATTTCGAACCAAACGCTGTACCGTTCGTTTCCGAGCAAGGACGACCTGGTACTCGCCGTCCTGGAGAAGGGCGTCAGTCGAGTGGTCGAGTTCGTGAGCGGACGGATGAACGAGGTCGACGGTCCACGTGAGCAGGTTGCGGCGTGGACTCGCGGAGTGCTGCGACAGGTCAGTAGTGTCGAAGCGGCGCAGACTTCGCGGACGGTGCTCGGACACTTGAGCAAGTCCGGATCCGCGTCTCCCGGCGGCAGCCAGCACGAGCTGCTGAAACCGATCTCTGATCTGCTCGTCGCACCCCTCGATGCTCTCGGTTGCGATCCGGTGCGCGACGGGGCATGTATTTCCGACCTCGTACTCGGTGCGATGCGTCGTCACCTGTGGGGTTCGACGGCACCGACCGATGCGGACGTCGAGTGGATCAGCGAGTTCGCGCTCGGCGGGCTGAATATCGACTGAACAGTGAAGATCGTTTCTCGACAACGGGACTCGGCACAGGGAGAGGGCACCGACGATGACTGTGGGAATTTCGGATCTGACGGGCAAGGTCGCAGTGGTGACCGGGGGAGCGGCCGGTATCGGATACGCGATCGCGTCGTCGCTGATCGCCCGGGGCGCCGAGGTGACCATCGCCGATGTGGAGAGATCGGCGCTGGAGTCGGCGTCGTCGGCCCTCGGGGTTGCCGGCGTCGTGACAGACGTATCGAGCGCCGAGGAGGTGCGGGCACTGGCAGACTGCGTGGTGAATCGTCACGGCAGGATCGACATCGCCGTGAACAATGCCGGGGTCGCGAAGATCGCACCGTTCGATCAGCTCACCCTCGACGACTTCCGCTGGATGATCGACGTCAACCTCTGGGGCGTCATCAACGGAATGAACGTGTTCCTTCCGATCATCGAATCGACCTCGACGCACGGGTACGTCGTGAACACCGCGTCGATCGCCGGTGTGCGGACCGGTCCCTCGCTCGCGGCGTACGGAGTGACCAAGTTCGGCGTGGTCGCGTTGACGGAAACGGTGAGTGACGAACTTGCTCATCGTGATTCACATGTCGGCGTCGGCGTCCTCGTTCCGGCGATGGTGCGATCGAATATCGCGAACAGCGAACGCAACAGGCCGGGGGCGAATCCGACACGCACCGGTCCGATGCAACCCGCCGGAATCCTGGCTGCGGAGGTGGTCGGCGAGATCGTCGCCGATTCGATCGAGCACGGTGACCTGTACATCGTGACGCATCCCGACTCGCTTGCGTCGGTGCGTGCTCGTCATCGGCGAATCGAAGACGCGTTCGTCGACGCGGGTCGACGCCTCGCACGTTGACAGTTGTGATTGCTGTCACTAACGTACATAGGTGTCAGATTCAAACACGTGAAACAGGCCGTGGTGCCGCGTGGGCGTCGAGCACGATGCCCCCGATTCGTCGCACCCGGTCTCGATCGAAAGCAATGGTGTCAGCATGGCCACAGAGAAGGACATCGACGCAGCGGACTGGACCGATCAGGATCTGCTGACGCGTGACGAGGCCGGTGAGCGGTTGGTCGAGGAGATCGAAGCCACCCGAGCTCATCTGAGCGAGTTGGAGTCCCGAACCGACGATCCCAACGCGCCCGCGTCGATGGAGATGACTCGTCGTCGACTGATTGCCATGGAGAACCTGCAGGAATCGCTCTGATCGTCGCCGGTTGTCGGCTACATCCACGCGCAAGGAGTACATATGGGTACACGGTTGTCCGACAAGGTAATACTGATCTCCGGATCCACCCGTGGCATCGGTCGTTCCATGGCGGAACATTTCGCGTCGGAAGGGGCCAAGGTCGCGGTCACGGGGCGAACTGCGGATCGCGGTAACAAGGTTGTGGCCCGCATCCGAGAAGCCGGGGGCGAGGCGGAGTTCTTCTCCCTGGACGTCACGAACGAGGACAGCATTCGCGATGTGGTGGCATCCACCGTCGAACGCTTCGGGAAGCTGACCACCCTGGTCAACAACGCGGCTCCCACCGAGGCGGTGGCCACGACGATCAAGCCCATCCACGAATACTCCAACGAGGAGTGGCAGGCGATCATGACCGGTACGGTCACCGGCAACGTGTTCTGGGCGTCGAAGTATGCCTGGCCGCACCTCGTCTCGGCCGACGGCGCGTCGATCCTGAACATCTCGTCGGGTCAGTCCGTGGCCGGGTTCAAGGGCTTCGGCGCCTACGGGGCCGCGAAGTCTGCGGTGAACTCGTTGACGCGATCACTCGCTGTGGAAGGTAGCGCCGACGGCATCCGGGCCAACTGCATTCTCGTGGGCCGAGTGGTCGCCGGCCGCGGCGATTCGGGTCACCACACCGGCGGTGGCAGGCTCACACGAATCGGCAACCCCATGGATATCGCTTATGCAGCAACGTATCTCGTGTCGGATGAGGCAGCGTTCGCGACCGGGTCGCTGGTGACCGTCGACGGCGGGTTCTCGATCAACGGCGACGCCGTACAGGACGCCGAGGATGCGGCTCTGGCCTCGAGTCGATGAGACCGAGCTGATCCACCCGAGTTCCTCTTCACCCCGGTAGTCGAGATATGACATCGACTGCCGGGGTGATTCGTGCGAGAAGGGTCAGCATGTTCGACACCATGAATTCGTGGGTCTCGGGAGACGAGCCTGCGGTGCAGTCCTCGGCGAGCACGACGGAGTAGCCGCGATTGACCGCCTCGAGCGCAAGTCCGGGCAGTGCGATATTGCTCGAAACGCCGGCTAGAACGAGCGTGGCGACGTTCTCCAATCGCAGCATGACGTCCAAGTCGGTGCCGTAGAAGGCGGTCAAGCCGGTGGCGCGTGAGCTCACGATGTCGCTCTGTTCGGGTCCGAGGTCTGCTGGGATCTCGACGTCTTCGGAGCCCACGGTCATGGATCGGTGTTTGAGCGACATCGCGCCGAGATAGGAGTTGGGCCGCATGCCCTTGAAGTCGGCGCGGTGTTCGATGATGCAGTGCACCACCGGCAGGCCGCGAGCGCGAAACTCGGTTGCCAGTGTGGCAGTTCTTCCCACCACGTTCCTCGCGGCTGCCATCGCTGCCAGGCCGGGTGACACGGATCGCTCGGGTTCGAGAATTCCACGCTGGCATTCGCTGATGATCAGTGCGGGGGACGGGTACGGGTCATCGCTCACGTAGTGGAGGCCTTTGCTGGAGTGGAGGGTGCGGACGTGTGGGTCCTCCAGGTGACGATAGAGCCAGTTGTGTGATTGCGCATCGGATTGCGTAGACATCCATCGCCTGTTCAAGGCGCTTGCCAAATAGTGACACAACTGCCAGAATCGCAAAGGTGGGTTACCCGGATCACATTCTTAGGCGGTTTCAATGATCGATACCGAAGAGGTCTCGACGCCACTCGTCGATTTGAACTGGTGGCAGAACAACCCGGCCGAACGCGACGAGGTGTTCGCGGACCTGCGAAGGAACCACCCCCAGGTCTTCGTCCCCGTCGGCGCCGCCGGAACCGGTCGAGCCAAGGGCTTCTATGCGCTGACGCGGCACGCCGACATCCTCGAAGTGAGTCGCCGTCCGGAGGACTTCTCCTCGGGTGAGGGCACTCAGATCTTCGATCAGCCGCAGAAGCTGCGCGAGTACCGCGGATCGATCATCGACATGGACAATCCCGAGCATGCACGCATGCGCAAGATCGTCTCGCGCGGATTCACCACGCGGTCGCTCGAAGGTCTGCGTGACGAGGTCGAAGCAACAGTCCGCGAGATCCTCGACGAGATGCCCGCCTCGGGTGAGTGCGATTTCGTCAGCGACTTCGCAGCGCTCCTGCCGTTGCGGATCATCGACAACATGCTCGGTATCCCGCGCGAACACGAGAAGTTCATCCTCGAAGCGACCAACACCATTCTCGGTGCCTCGGACGCGGAGTACATCGAGGACCAGACGGCCGCCGGAATCGGCAAGGCCGTCACCGCGGCCAGTGAAGGTTTGATCACGCTGCTGCGCACTCTCTCCGAAGAGCGCATCGCGGACCCCAAGGACGACCTGATCACCAGATTGGTGGCGGCGACCGAGGGCGACAACCTGACTCCCGCCGAAATGGCGAAATTCTTCATCCTGCTCGTCGGGGCAGGCAACGAGACCACGCGGAACGTCATCACACACGGGCTGTTGGTGCTCAGTCGCAATCCTGATCAGCGCGACACGTGGATGTCGGACTACGAGAACTACGCGACGGGCGCCATCGAGGAGATGTTGCGTTGGGCGAGCCCGGTGGTACACATGCGTCGGACCGTCACCCGGGACGGAGTTCGCCTCGGCGACAAAGAATTCGTCAAGGGTGACAAGGTGGTGCTGTGGTACACCTCGGCCAATCGCGACGAGGAGGTGTTCGAGAATCCGTACAACTTCGACATCACCCGGGACCCCAACCCGCATCTCGCTTTCGGAGCACCGGGTCCGCACTTCTGCCTCGGCGCGCACCTCGCGCGACTGGAGCTGGACGTCGCGTTCCGCGAACTGTTCACCCGGTACCCCGACATTCGCGCAGTGGGAGAGCCCGCCGTGCTCCGATCGAATTTCCTCAACGGCATCAAACATCTACGGGCGACGTACAGTGTCGGCTGACCTCGTGAGTGTGACGCTGTTGTCAGATCAGACGGATCAATGGAGCCCCGTAAGTGGCTCGGCAGGGAGCAGGGCATGACGGAAACGATTGTGAATCACGACGTCGACACCGCGGTCGTGTCGGAACTCTCAGGCGGAATCCTGACAATTACGTTGAACAGGCCCGACGCCGCGAACGCGATCCGCCCCGACGATCGCAATGCCTTGATTGCACTCTTTCTCGACGCCGATTCCGACCCGAATGTTCGCGTTGTCGTTCTTCGTGCGAACGGACGTAACTTCTGCGCGGGTGCGGACGTCGTCAAGCTCGCCGACGGCCATGCCAAGAACGTAAAGCGGGTGACCGGACCGATGCGCACGATCATGACCGGAGCCCAGAAACTCGTTGCGGCCGTGCTCGATTGTGGAAAGCCCGTGATCACCGTGGTGCAGGGCGCTGCGGCCGGGATCGGAGCGCACCTCGCGTACGCGTCGGACCTCGTGATTGCTACGGATGCCGCGTACTTCGCCGAGTCGTTCGTCAAGCGTGGACTGGTCGTCGACGGTGGGGGTGCCTACCTCCTGCCGCGCAGGATCGGAATGCAGAAAGCCAAGGAGATGGTCTTCTTCGGTGAGAAGTTGACCGCTGCAGAGGCATTGACCCTCGGTTTGGTGAACAGGGTCGTTCCCACCGCCGATCTCGATGCTGCCGTGGCCGACTTCGCCGACCGGTTGGCAGTGGCTCCGACGAGCGCGATCGCGTTGACGAAGCGCTTGTTCAACGATTCACCCGACTCCGATCGCACCGCGTCGTTCGTCGCCGAAGCGATGGCGCAGGAGATCCAGTCCTACGCGCAGGACTCGAAGGAGGGCGTTACCGCCTTCGTTCAGAAGCGCCCCGCCGAATACGTGGGCTGGTGAACGACGATGGCTGACAATGCAACCGAGAAGCCGCGCGCCGATCTGCCCACGGTCGAGAATGCGAGCCGTCCGTACTGGGACGCCGCGAAGGCCGGGACACTGCTGATCGCGTCGTGCAACGACTGCTCGCGGGTGCACCACTACCCGCGGCCGTTCTGCCCGTTCTGCTGGAGCGAGAACGTCGTGGCCGTCGCGGCCAGCGGACGTGGAACGCTGTATACGTATTCGACGGTCTACGTCAATGATCTTCACCCGTTCAAGAGCCGGTTGCCGTACATCGCGGCCATGGTCGAGCTCGACGAGGGACCGCGCGTGATGACCAACATCGAGGGTGCCGCACCTGAGGATCTCGAGGTCGGCATGGCCGTCGAGGTCTTCTTCCGGCCGATCACCGACGACATCGACGCAACGGTGTTCCGTCCCGTCGCGTCCTGATCGCATTCACTTCCAGAGAACGACACAAGGAGAAACACACACATGAGCGGACTGCTCGACGGCAAGGTTGCACTCGTCACCGGATCCGGGCACGGCATCGGACGTGGACATGCGCTTGAGCTCGCGAAGCACGGAGCGACGGTCATAGTCAACGATCTCGGTACCTCGCTGGACGGAGAGGGCACGGGCAAGGTTGCCGACGACGTCGTGGCCATCATCGAATCCCGTGGCGGAAAAGCGATCTCGGATTTCTCCGACGTCGGTGACGAGGCGCAGGTCGACGCTCTGGTCGAGCGTGCGTACGCCGAACTCGGGCGTCTCGACATCGTGGTGAACAACGCCGGTATCGTTCGCGACCGTGCGATCTGGAACATGAGTGCTGACGATTTCGACCTGGTCATGCGTGTACACGTGCGAGGAAGTTGGCTCACCACACGGGCTGTGGCTCGTAAGTGGCGTGACGAGTCGAAGGCGTCCGGGGGAAAGGTGTACGGGCGCATCATCAATACCACGTCGGGCGCGGGGCTACTCGGTCACTTCGGTCAGACGAACTACAGCGCTGCCAAAGCCGCCATCGTGGGGCTGACACAGACGTCGAGTCTCGAACTGGCCTCGATCGGCGCAACGGTGAACGCCATCAGCCCTGGCGGACGTACTCGTATGTCCGCGACGATGGCAGGCAGTGCCCCGGCCATCGAGCCCGACGAACGTGGCGAAGACGAGTTCGACCCCAAGGATCCGTCACTCGGCTCGCCCGTGGTTGCGTGGCTCGCGAGCCCGGAGGCCGGCCACGTCAGTGGGCAGGTCATCAAGGCGCTCGGCGAGAACATTCAACTGCTCAAGGCGTGGTCGCCCGTGGCAGTGGTCTCCAACGGTGGAAAGCGCTGGGACGCCAACAAGCTCGGCGGGGTATTCGCAACGGACGTGTTCGGCACCCGTGCCGCCGGCCTGCGTATGGGCGGATAGGGCTCCGGGCGTGGACTTCTCGGTCGACGTCGACGGCGTGCCGATCCGCTATCGCGTCACCGGACACGGCGCGCACGACCACGGCGCGCACGACATCGTGCTGATTCACGGTCATCTGGCGAATTCCCAGTGGTGGCAGCAGATCGTGCCGTTGCTGGGGGACCGGTACCGGTTGGTGCTCGTCGACCTCGGCGGGCACGGAGACAGCGGCCACCGCGACGCGTACTCCGTGCAGCAGTGGGCGGCGGACGTGGTCGGCGTGCTCGACGACCTCGGATCGACGGACGTCGTTCTCGCCGCGCACAGTCTCGGCGGGGCCGTCGCCATCGGTGTTGCTGCGCAGCACAGCTCGCGCGTGAGGTCGGTGGTGTTGTTCGACACGCTCATCGCCGGACTCGCCGAGCCGCGGCCGCAGCTTCCCGAACGGCCGCAGGGTCGATCGGTACCGTACTCGACCGTAGCCGAGGCGATTTCGCGGTTCCGACTGATGCCGCCGCAACCTCCGGTCGCACCCGAGCTGACAACGCCCATCGCGGCGAATTCGCTGAAGGCGGTCGAGGGCGGCTGGGCGTGGAAGTTCGACCGAGTGGGACGCGTGACCTTCGATTACGACTTCGTCCTCGATTCTGCGAGAGCGCTGACGGTGCCGCTGACGTACGTGTATGGCGAGCTCAGTTCGGTTGTCACCACCGCTGCAGTTGCGGATGCAGAGCGAGTACTTCCGCCGGAGACGAGCACCTTCGTGCAGATCCCGGGCGGCTACCATCATCTGGTTCTCGACCACGCCGAGCGATGTGCGGCGCTGATCGAAGAATCGGCAGCCATCGGATCGACATGTGAGAAGAGGACGGTGTTGCCGCAGTGAGTGACTTCACGCGCGACGAGGTGGAGACGGCTTTCCGCCACTACTTTCGGGTGGGTCAGGTGCTCGAGAATTGGGAGGCCTGGGCAAATCTGTTCACCGACGATGCCGTCTACCACGACCACTTCTACGGAAAGTTCACCGGCCCCAGCGAGATTCGGCGTTTCATCGAGGGCACCATGGGTGCGGCCCCGCACGTGTACAACCCGCTGGTCTGGTACGCCATCGATGGTGATCGTGTGGTGTACGAGGTGATCAACCGCGCAGACAATCCCGAGCCTGGCGCGCCGTCGATCGATTTCTCGTCGTGGCAGAACATTCGCTACGCCGGGAACGGCAAGTGGCGCTCGGAGGAAGACCTTTGGCTGATGGCCGAGATGAAGCGCTTCGCGCGCGAATACGATGCCGCGCTGGCCAGGTTCCCACAGACCACTGCCGAACGATTGAGCCGCCAGGACTGGGGCGACTCACCGGACTGGGCCCGCCCGGCGGACGATCATGCGGCTCGGCCGTCGTGGCTGGACCGCCCGAACTTCAGTGCGTTTCGAGGACTCGCCGACATCGACTTCGGCGAGCGCACGCACTGATAGCGAAGACGCTCGTCGTCCGTATGCACCGCCGTGTCGGAACGCGCGCCTGACCCTTCCCCGCATTTCCTTATCTGCGGAGAATCGCAACGACATGCGCACGATCGCGATCGGTCCATCTCGTTCGACTTCGATTACAGATCAGGAGCGTACATACATGACACTGCCGCTGACGGGCATCAAGGTTCTCGACTTCTCCGAACACGGCTTCGTACCCGCCGCCGCGGCTGCGTTGGCCGACTTCGGTGCCGACGTCGTCAAGATCGAGCGGGTGGAGGGCGACGCGATGCGCGCGATCATTCCGAGCGGAATGGTCCCGTCCAAGGACGGTTACGATTTTCTCTTCGAACTCGTCAATCGAAACAAGCGGGGAATTGCGCTCGACATAGGTCGAGCCGAGGGGCGCGGTGTTTTCGAGAAACTGGTGAAGTGGGCCGACGTCGCCATCACCAATCAATTGCCGCGAGTGCAACGCAAACTGCACACCGAGCCGTCGGATCTGCTGGCATTGAATCCTCGCCTCGTCGTAGCCAAGGGGCATGGACAGGGACAGCGCGGACCGGAGTCCGAGGCGGGCGGCTACGACGCCGTATCCTATTGGGCGCGTGGCGGTATGGCTCATGTCCTGACCGACGACGGAGCGGTCCGGCCCGCTCAGCAGCGCCCTGCGATCGGCGACATTCCGAGCGGAATGTTCCTGGCCGGCGGTATCTGTGCGGCTCTCGTGCACGTGTCGCGAACTGGGGAGGGCATCGTGGTGGACACCTCGTTGCTCGGGTCCGCCGCGTGGAACCTGGGCCCCGATATGGCTTACGCGTCGTTGACCGGGGAACAATTACCCAAGGCACCTCTGTCGGACATGGCTCCGCTGATCCGGCAGTACCGATCGGCCGACGAACGTTGGGTGGCGCTGATGATGATCGACGAAGCGCGCTACTGGGAGCCTGCGTTGAAGGCGCTGGGTCTCGATGCGCTGGTCGAGAAGTACCCCGATCAGGCTGCGCGACGGGCGAACCGGGAATCCGTCGCGGCACAGATCGGGGCGGTGATTGCCGGGCTGGACAGCGCCACGCTCACCGAACGACTGGGCGATCACCAGTGCATATTCTCGTTCTATTCCACGCCGGTCGACGTGCAGACCGATACGGCAGTGGCGGCCAACGGTTACCTGATGAAGCACCCCGACCATCCGGATCTTAAGTTGTCTGCGGCACCCGTCCAGTTCGACGACGAGATAGCGTCGATTCGCCGCGCAGCGCCCGAAAAGGGGCAGCATACGCGCGAGATTCTTGCGGAGATCGGTTACAGCGCATCGGACATCGAATCTCTGGTCGAGTCCGAGGTGGTTGTCGAGTGAGGTGACGGGGCCGGTGGCAGCGTCAGGGGCAAAGTTTGGGGAAATAGTTCGCAGGGCCGACCTCGCGGAGATCCTTCTCCATGCTGCCCTTGTACAACGACGCGTCGCCGTCCTCGCCGTACTCGAACCGCTACGCCCAACGCTTGTACGTCCAGTTCAGCGGCTGAAGTCGGTGTGCCTGGCGCCAGTGTTCGACGGCGTCGGTGTGGTCACCGCCGAGTTGAAGGTGCTGGCCGAGCTCGCAGTGCGCTGCGGCCGTTGACTCATCGACAGAGCGGGGTGCGGACCGTGCCACGACGTCCTCCGGCGACAGGACGTATCTGCTCTGCGATCCGTGTTCGGCCCAGTCGAGAACCATCTGCAGGTAGAGCTCCGGCTCCGCGGCGTCGGCCATGGCGCGCGTCATCCCGAGGCGTTCGAGAACCTCTGGAGTGAGGCCTTCCTTGTTGCTGCGCAACACCTTCCGCATCAGCGTGGATGCGATGCGGCTCGAGCATCCGATACGTGCTCGATGCAGACGAGGCGGTCGAGCGGTCCCAACCCCGATCCATCGACTCATCTCTCGCTGCTGCGAATTTCGAGATGGGGGAGTACCTGCACCGTGGTGGAGATCACGCCGCCCCCGTGGAGCACTGGAAGTCCGCCCACTCGCTGCAGCCGAACAACTGGACCTACAAGCGACAGGCGTGGAATCTCGAAGCACCCGACTCCGTCCGCACGGTCGATGCGTACGGATCGGGTTGGCTCGACGACGTTCGTGCTCAGGGAGCGGAATCCTACTTCCCACCTCTTCGCCCCTGAGAGAGATTCAGCGACTGGATGTTTGAGAGCGTCCGTGGTCGAACACCTGTGCCGTCCTGTCGGCCACGCCGTCCGCCGACACACTCCACGCGCGATTGACCGCCGCCTCGCGGTCGATCGCGGTGGCGATGGCGTCATCGGACGCCGCGTCGTAGAGAGCCCAGACCGCCGCGAGCGTGCGGGGGTCGGCGGCGAGCATGGCGTCGGCGACGGCCCACCCTCGGTCGACGAGGTTGTCCGCGGGGACCACCTCGTTGACGATGCCCCAGGCGAGGGCCGTGGGTGCATCGAGATATGAACCCGTGGAGCTCATCTGCCGGGCACGACGGACGCCGACGGCCGCGGACAGTCGACCGGTCAGACCACCGCCCGGGACGATTCCCACTCGGCTGTGTGTGTCGGCGAAGCGGGCGTCGGGGGTGGCGAGCAGAAAGTCGCACGCCAGTGCCAGTTCGAATCCGCCGGTCACCGCCGGGCCCGAGATCAGACCGATCACCGGCGTTACCACGGCGGCGAGCGCCGTGATGCAGTTTCCGTCCGACGACCGCTCGCCGTCGAAGCCGTTCTCCGCCAGGTCTTTCAGGTCCACACCCGAGCAGAATGCGCCGCCGGCACCGGTGAGCAGAACGACCGCGGTGTCGGGATCGGCGTCCGCTGATCGAAGCTCGCGAACGAGGGTGTCGCTGAGCGCGATGGAGAGTGCGTTGCGCACTCGCGGTCGGTTCAGCGTCAACAAGCGGGTGCGTCCGCGCTGCTCGACCAGCACCAGTGCGTTCTCGGATTCCGTCATGATCGGTCATCTACCTTCGACGTGGGGTTACGGTCGGCCGAGAGGGCCTCGCGTTTGGTCATGGCTCGAACGCGTCTGCGCACCGCGCGGGCTGCAGCGATTGCGTCTCCGGCGACGATGGCGTCGACGAGTTCGATGTTGCGCTCGTGCATCCATGCTCGCTCCGATTCGGTGGGAGCGACACCGTGCAGACGCGCGAGGTTGTTTCCTATGTGGACGAACAATTCGAGAACCGAGTTGCCTGCCAGACGCGCGATCTCGGTGTGCACGGTGACTGCGCGTTCTCGGAAATCTTCTGCGGCTGCTTCTTCGGAAAGTACCTGACGCAGTCGATCGATACCGGCGGAATCGATCGTGGCCGTGAGCTCGTGTGCGGCGGACACCTCGAGTGTCTCCATCACCGAATACACGTCACCCGGCGCGAAACCGGTGTATTCGAGGTAGAGCGACGCGTGATCGAGTACTGCGGATCGATCCGGTGCCGTCACCACGAGTCCGCCGCCCGGTCCACGTCGCGGCGTGGCGACGTGACGACTGTCGAGAATCCGACACGCTTCCCGGATCGACGCGCGTCCTACACCGAACCGTTCCATGAGCTCGGACTCCGATCCGATGGATTCGCCGACGCGCCAGCCCGAGGCGACGATGTCGTCCTCGATCGCTCGCGCGACTGCTGCGGCTCGTGATGGTGTGTCGGGCATCGATCTTCTCCTTCGTGCAGCTGTGTTCATGGCAACTGGGTCTATTCCGTGCACGGAATAGACGCTATCTGATCTACTCGACGGTGGGAAGGCGTCCTGCCGCGCCGGTTGCGGCTCGAATCAGTGCAAACAATAGGAGTTGAGTCATGACGCGAGACAGCTCGATGTTCGACGTTCTCGTAGATCCGGGAACGGGGACCGTTGCGAGCATCGCGGGGCAAGCCGAATCGGTCGGGTTCGACGCGGTATGCCTCGGTGAGACCAACCACGATCCGCTGGTCCTGCTCGCAGCAGCATCACAGGCGACGAACGACATTGCGCTCACGACGAGCATTCTCGTCGCCTTCGCGCGCAGCCCGATGGTGACCGCGACGGCGGCCAACGACGTGCAGGCGCTTGCTGCGGGACGCCTCCGGCTGGGGCTGGGCAGTCAGGTCCGCGCACACATCACCCGCCGCTTCGCGATGCCGTGGTCTCGTCCCGCGGCGCGTATGCGCGAATACGTACAAGCACTGCACGCGATCTGGGATTCATGGGAGAACGGGTCGCAGCTGAGCTTCGAGGGCGAATTCTATTCGCACACACTGATGACGCCGATGTTCGATCCTGGGCCCAATCCGTTCGGCCGCCCTCCGGTACTCGTCGCAGGAGTGGGCGGTGGCATGTCGAAGGTCGCGGGCGAGGTCGCCGATGGTTTCCAGGTCCACTCGTTCGTCACCGAGAAGTACCTGACCGAGGTGATTCTGCCGAACATCGACGAGGGGCTGGCTCTGTCCGGACGCACCCGCGCCGATCTGGAGATCTGCGTGACGCCGATGTTGGCGACCGGTACGACAGGCGATGAGATCGCGCGCGCACGTGAGCACGTGCGGGGCCAGATCGCGTTCTACGGTTCCACGCCGTCGTACAAGGGCGTGCTCGACGTGCACGGCTGGGGCGGCGTCCACGAGAAACTGTACGAATTGGCCAAGGTCCGTCGGTGGGACGCGATGTCCGAATTGATCGGTGACGACATGGTGGCCGAGTTCGCCGTGGTCGGGACCCTGGACGAGGCGGCAGCCGAGCTGGACCGACGTTGGGGTCCACTGTCGGATCGGATTGGCGTCTCGGCCCAGACGATGGACGACCTGGAGGCGTGGAGGCCTGTACTGACAGCGCTATCTGAACCTTGTGTCATGTGAGCGGTGGTAACGAGTGCGCTGCGGGCTCGCCTTCGTACAACAGCAGGTTCTACGCATCTAATTCACCAAGTGCAGTATTCGAGGGGTTGCTTGCCACGCGGCTCAGGGATTTCGGACTGAATCCCAGTTTCTTGCCCGGCAATGCGAGACGTCATCTAACGTTTGTGTCACCGATCGCTGTCGTCATTGCCGCACTGAAGGATTGCAGTCGATGAAGCATCACCGGATCCAGCCGGGACCGCCGATTCGACGCCGGCCGTCCGGCGTCGACAACTGATTTCGGGCCGCGACCGACGGCACACCACAGGAGCAACACATGAACATCACTGATCAGCACATGCTCATCGACGGAGATCTCGTCGGTGCAGGCAGTGGACAGACCTACGACGTCGTGAATCCGGCAACCGAAGAGGTGGTGGGAACGGCACCGGACGCCCAGTCGGAGGATGTCGAGCGCGCCATTGCCGCCGCGCGTCGGGCCTTCGACAACTCGGACTGGTCCACGAACGTCGAACTCCGGCGCCGTTGCCTGACTCAACTGCAGAACAACCTGCGCAAGGTCGCCGACGAGATTCGTCCGATCCTCACAGCGGAGAGCGGCATGCCTATGGCGCTGTCGTTCCCGATGGGCCTCGACGGTCCCGTCGAATCACTGGGCTACTGGCCGGAGTTGTTGTCCACGTACGAGTTCGAGCGGACGCTGCCGCCCAAGCAGATCATGGGCGGAGAGTCGATTCGCACCGTGCGCAAGGAAGCTGCAGGAGTCGTCGCGGCGATCACGCCGTGGAACTTCCCGTTCCAGCTGAACCTGACCAAGATCGGTGGAGCGCTTGCTGCCGGGTGCACGGTGATTTTGAAGCCCGCACCCGACACACCCTGGTCCGGGACGGTATTGGCTGCAGCTGCCGCCGACACCGACATTCCGGCCGGTGTTCTCAATATCGTCACGACGTCGGACAACCGGGTCGCGGAGGTCTTGACCACCCACCGTGACGTCGACCAGATTACCTTCACCGGTTCGACCGCAACGGGACGGTTGGTCATGCGCAACGCGTCGGAGACCATCAAGCGAGTGTCGTTGGAACTCGGTGGCAAGTCGGCGGCGATCATTCTCGACGACGCCGATCTGGCTTCGAGCGTGGCGATGGCAGCCGGTGCGGTCTGCATGCACGCCGGTCAGGGGTGTGCACTGGCTACCCGGCTGCTGGTCCCACACCATCTGATGGACGAGGCCGCGGCGATAGCCGAGCAGATCCTCGCCGGTCTGCCCTGGGGCGATCCGACGGACATGTCGAATATGATGGGGCCCTTGATCAATCGGTCTCAGTTCGAGAAGGTGCTGAACTACATCGAGGTGGGCAAGTCCGAAGCTCGCCTGGTGGTCGGTGGAACTCGGCCGGAGCAATACACAAAGGGCTACTTCGTCGCTCCGACTCTGTTCTCGCACGTTCCGGCCGACAGTCGGATCGCGCGCGAGGAGATCTTCGGTCCGGTCGTGTGTCTCATCGGGTTCGAGGACGACGACGACGCAGTTCGTATCGCGAACGATTCCGAGTTCGGTCTCAGTGGTTCGGTGTACAGCGCGAGCACCGAACGCGCCAAGCGAATTGCGTTGCGATTGCGGACCGGAACGATCGCGCTCAACGGCGCGCAGTGGTTCGATCCGGAGTCACCGTTCGGTGGGTACAAGCAGAGCGGACTCGGCCGTGAATGGGGAGTGGAGGGTCTCGAAGACTTCCTCGAGACGAAGACCTTCAGCTTTCCGGTGAGCTGATCGTCGGCCCGCTCACCACGTGCATGGACGCCCCTTCCTGAAATTCGACCCCATATGTCGGGGCTCGGATTTCAGGAAGGGGCGTCCATATCGGTGCAGCGAATTGGATCAGCTGGGTCCCTGGGGGAACTTCAACAGGGACCCAGCATCGACGCGGATCTGCTGCCCGGTGATGTAGCGCGATTCATCCGAGGCCAGAAAGAGCATGAGGTTGGAGATGTCCACCGGCTCGACGTACGGGATCGGCATCGCTTGGAAGGTGGTGAAGGCAGGCTCCACGTCTTCCCGAGTCGGGTTCTCGAGATCGGGACGGAACATGCTGTACAGGCCGTCGTTGTGCAGAAGATGGGTGTTGACGTTGGTGGGATGGACACAGTTGACGCGAATGTACCTGGGTGCCAAATGCAATGCCATCTGCTCTACGTAGCTCATCAACGTTTTCTTCGCCCAGCCGTACCCTGCACTGCCCGGGCCCATTGCGGGGTTGTCCGTGGTGCCGGGGAGCATTGCCGCGGTGGAACCGGTGACCACGATGGAGCTGTGGTCCGGCAGGTGCGGAAGTGCAACCGCCACAGCGTTCATGACGCCGAGGAGATCGACATCGGTTGCGTCGACGAAGTCCATCGGATCGGGATCGCCCATAGCCATCGGGAGAATGCCGGCGTTCGCGAGCACGATGTCGAGACGGCCGAGCTCTGCGACTCCGGCACCGAGCGCGTCGCGCAGCTGACTGCGTTCGCGGACATCGGCCTTCGCCGTCACGATGCGTCGATCGAGGCTCTCGACGAGACGTTTGGTCTCGTCCAGATCTTCCCGTGTCGCAAGCGGATACGGGTTGGACTCGATCTGTTCGCAGATGTCGACGGCGATGATGTCTGCGCCCTCCTGCGCGAGACGTACCGCGTGGCTTCGACCCTGTCCACGGGCGGCACCGGTGATGAATGCTACTTTTCCTTCGAGACGTCCTGCCATGAGAACTCCTGTTCGCGCCGGGGGATGTGGGCCGACGGTGGTGGTGCGCCACATCGCATCGTGCCCGCATCCGACGCTAGACCATGTGCGGGGCGAATATTCAGGAATCCCGATACTGCTGCACTACCGCAAATACGATGGCGGAGTTGATCATCGGCCCAGAAGTCGGATGGCACTCATCGGGCAGGCGGACGCGCCGGATTCGGCGTCCGAGATCAGGTTGTCGGGAACGTCCAGGTCGGCCTTCGCCGCGAATCCGTCGTCGTCGAGGTCGTACAGATCCGGTGCTGTAGCCGCGCACAGGCCGTGTCCCTCGCACTGGTCCAGTTCGATGTGTACTCGCATTGAGATAGCCCTCCGTTGTCATTCGATGAGTCTCGCGCGCAATCGGGCGAGGTCGAGTTCGCGGGTGCCGTGATCGAGGAGCCATCCCCCGGCACCACCGCGCCAATCGGTCAGCCGGTCCACCACCGATGCAATGGCGGATTCCGGAGCCGTCAACCACTGTGGCGGCAAGGTGCGCCCGCCGGATGCTCTGTTGGCCTTGGCTTTCCACCGAAGACCCAGTGCTGGCATGTGCGCCTGAGTCTGCAGATAGTCTCCGACCACCTCGTCCGGTGTCACATCCGCAGCAAGGAGTAGCGCCGCGACTGCGACGCCGGTTCGATCCTTCCCCGCTGCGCAGTGCAGCAGCGTCGGCCCGGAAGCGTCGGCGACAATGGACACCAACTCGGCGACACGGTCGGCGGCGGAATCGAGTATCTGCTCGTACAGCCCCGCCAGTTCCGGAGGAAGTGCCTCGGTGGGGGCCGCCCCGTCGTGCAGTGGACGGTGATGGCGGATCGTGTCCCCGCCCCAGTCGAACGGATTGCGCTCTGCTTCGGCGAGGGACCGTAGGTCGACGACCACCGCGGGCGGCCAGACCGGGATAGCCACGGGGCGGGAATCGCCCTGATACGGAGCATCACTGCGGTACAGAACGCCGTATCGAGTCACCCGTCCGTCGACGGTGTGCAACCCGCCGACGTCGCGCAGGTTGGCCAGCGTGTCTGTGTCCGGCGCACCCGTTTCTCGGGCCAGGGAGTCGTTCATCGCGGCGGAGGAGGATTCTCGGAAGCGAGCGCGCGCAACCGATTTCGATCGACCTTGTTCATTGCGGTCACTGGCAACGCGTCGACGATCACGAGGTGGTCGGGGGACTTGTAGTCGGCGAGTCGGTCGGCGGTCCACCGTCGAAGTTCGGTAGACGTCGGCGGCGACGAAGCATCGGACGGTACGACGAACGCGACCCCGATCTCGCCGATGACGGGCATCGGATACCCCACTACTGCTGCCTCTTTCACCCCGGGATGCTCGGCGAGGACGTGATCGACCTCTACCGGATGCACGTTGAAGCCGCCGCGGATGTACATGTCTCCGACGCGTCCCGCCAGTACGAGGTCGCCCTCGTCGGTCATTCTGCCGAGGTCTCCGCTGACGAACCAGCCGTCGTCGTCGAATGCGTCGGCGGTTCGCTCGTTGTCGTTCCAGTATCCGCGCATCACGCAGGCGCCGCGAACGCGCACTCGTCCCACTCTGCCGGTCGGCACCTCGGTGCCGTCCTCGTCGGTGATGCGAACGTCCATGCCGGTCTGCGGCTTTCCGACGGTGCGGAACGCCACGTCCGGTCGGTCGTCTATCGCCGTGCCGCACACGCTCGGTGACTCGGTCATCGCATAGCGAACCACCAACGGCACGCCGATCAGCTCGGCGGTGCGCTTGACGAGCTCCGGCGACGCGGGGGCGGTGGCGACGACGCCGAGCCGGAGGTCGGGAAACGAATCACGTCGTACATCGGGGAGGTCGAGCAGTTTGGTCCATTGGGTCGGGACGCCGCCCGCCATCGTGATGCGCTCACGGACGAGGATGTCTCGCATCTTCGCAGCCGACCACGGGACGGGGGAGACCACGAGGGTGATACCCCAGACGAGCTGGTCCCACAGCTTCGCCATGTATCCGGCGTGCGGGAACGGCGTGGACGAGAGGCGTCGGTCGTAGGGGGCGCTCATCACACCGGCCGAATGGGCTGCGGCAGCCATGTTCTCGCCGTCGAACCAGGCACCCTTCGGCAGGCCGGTCGTTCCGCTCGTGAAGATGATCGTCACCGGTGCATCGAGCCCCGTTGTTGCAGAGACGAAGTCGGTGACGTCCGCGCGGAACACGGCACCCAGTTCGGTACGTGCCATCACCGGTAGCGCGGCGTCGATCTCGGGGAGATCGGCATCGGCGTCGCGGATCACCAGTGCAGGCTGTGCCTGCGTGAGGATCGACTCCACCTCCCGCGGGCCCAGTCGCGTGTTGATCCCGGTCGTCACGGCACCGAGCAGCGCGATCGCCGTGTAACAGATCGCGTAGTCGATTCCCGAGGGGAGCATGAGAGCGACGACGTCGCCGCGGTCGATTCCCCGGCCACGGAGACGAGCGGCCAGCGCACGCGAGCGCTGGTACCACTCGTCGAAACCGAGTCGGGTGCCGTCCTGTTCCACGTAGGCGTCGCGTGCGCCGTACTCGGCCGCCGCCGCTGCCATCAACTGTCCGGTACTGGTGAACCGACCGGGAAGTGGGGGGCGGACCGACGGCAGCACAGTCGTCACGGTTGTTCCGAGCCCAGCAGCACTGTGCCGCTCGAGCAGAACCATCCCCCGGTACCGCTGACGCAGGCGATCTTCGCGTTCGGAGTCTGTCGTACACCGGACTCACCGCGCAGCTGGCGAGCCGCTTCGACGATGAGGAAGAGTCCCCGCTGACCTGGGTGACATGCGGACAGGCCGCCGCCGTCGGTGTTGGTCGGCAGTTCTCCGCCCAAGCGAAGTGCGCCGGATTCGACGAACTTGCCGCCTTCGCCCTTCTCACAGAAGCCGAGGTCTTCCATCGTGAGGAGCAGCATGTAGCTGAAGGCGTCGTAGATCTCGGCGACATCGACGTCCGACGGCTTCAGTCCGGCGCGCGCGAACGCGAGCGGTCCCGTCACCGATGCAGGGCCGACCGTCATGTCGTCCCACTGGCTCGTCAGCATGTGCGACGTTGCCTCACCCGATCCCAGTACCCATACCGGGTCGGACGCGAGATCTTTCACTCGATCCTCGGAGACAAGCACCACTGCAGCGCCGCCGTCCGAGCGAATGCAGCAGTGCAGCTTGGTGAACGGGTCGGCGATCATGGGTCCCGACAGCACGTCCTCGATCGTGATGGGATCGCGGTACATCGCTTCGGGGTTGTCTGCGGCGTTGAATCGGGCCGACACAGCGACCTCGGCGAGCTGCTCGATGGTGGTGCCGTACTGATACATATGCCGACGCGCAGCCATCGCGTACTTGGAGATGAGTGTGTGCCCGTAGGGCGCGTCCCACTGGAGCGGTCCGCGCGAGCCCCAGTTGATATTGGCTCCGCGCAATCCCTTTCGAATGTCGGCGCGGGCGGTCGACCCGTAGGTCAGCAGCACGACGTCGGCATGACCGGCGGCGATGGCGTCGGTGGCGTGCGCGAGCATGACCTCCCACGACGCGCCCCCGACGGACGTCGAGTCGATCCAGCGCGGTTTGAGGCCCAGATATTCACCGACGTCGGTGGGCGGCAACGTTCCCTGGCCCGTGGAGCCGAGTCCGTCGACGTCGGCGGGGGTGAGACCGGCCTCGGCGAGCGCGCGACGACTCGCCTGTGCCATCAACTCGTACGCGTTCTTGTCGTCTACCTTGCCGACGTCGGACAGTGCGACGCCTGCGATGGCAACCTTGCGCGTCACTGGGCTGCACCCTGCTGGAGGAGCTGAGCGAGCACCTCGGTCGGTTCGCCGAACAGATGCGAGTAAACGTGGGCCCGTTTGAGCACGAGATGCGCGTTGTGTTCGTAGGTGTAGCCCATGCCGCCGTGGACCTGGATGCTGTGGGCGGCGTTGTCGATCGCGGCTCTGGAGGCTACCGATTTGGCGGACAGGATCTGGAACTCGATGTCGTCTCGGCCCGATTGGAGTGCGATCGCGGCGAACAGTGTCTGTGAGACCGACGCGTCGGCGGACACTGCCATGTCGGCGCACATGTGTTTGACCGCCTGGTTCACCCCGATGGGTTTGCCGAATTGGATTCGAGTGGCGGCATGTTCGGTCGCCATGTTCTTTGCGGCCGTGGCCAGTCCGGCCAGTGTCGCCGCCGCGAGAACCTGCGCCCTGGAGAAGATCGGATCGGTCGAGGCCGGCACCCAGTGTTCGACGCGGCCGGAGATCACGGTCGACGTCGACAGGCGGACGGCAGGATCGATGGACGGTACGGGCGTGATGTCCGGGAACTCGTCGATTGCGACGAGAGCGGCACCGTGCTGGGCCACCAGCAGAACGTGCGTGCCACCCACACAGTCGAGCAGATCGAACGAACCCTTGAACCCGTCCGCGCCGAACGCTCCGTCGCCGCGCAGTTCGCCGAGTCCGACCAAAGCCTTACCGCTCCCGATGAGCTCGGTCAGTTCGACGTCGCCGCTGTGCGCAGCGACCCGCGCGGCGAGGGTCGACGCCAGGAACGGACCGGGCGCAAGTCGCGTCGCGAGCGCGGCGAACACGAGTACCTCGTCGTCGAGCGGGCGGCCCGAGCCACCAAACGATTCGTCGAGACCGAGTGTCAGCAGTCCGAGTTCGCCGCCTTCGCGCCACCGCGCGGAGTCCACCGCACTCGGCAGTTCCGCGCGGTCGCGGATATCGGAGATCGGCAATCGTGATTCGATGAATTCGGTTGCGGCAGAGACGATGTCGAGCTGTTCCTCAGAGGGGAGTAGGTTCATGTTCGTTTCTCTCTTCTCACCGTGGGAGACCGAGGACGCGTTCCCCGATGATGTTTCGCTGGATTTCCGAGGTCCCGCCTCCGATGGACTGCGAGAACGAGTACAGGTAGTTGCCCACCCACCCGTTCTTGTCCCACCGTGACGAATCGCGAAGCGCGTCGACCCCGACGATGTCCATCGCGAGTGCGGCCACCTCTTTGCACAGATCCGCGTAGTGGAGCTTGAGCATCGACCCGCGCGGACCGGGGGTGTCGGACTTCATGTTCTCGCAGATGCCGACGTAGGTCATCGCTCGCAGCGACGCCACCGATGCGCGCGCACGGGCAAGTCGGCGGGAGATCTCGTCGTCCTCGATCGCCGCTCGTCGACCGTCGGGCCCGACATGGTCACGAGCGAAATCGATCAGGTCCTCGACCACCTTGGCCAGGCGAACCTGGTTGGCGGTGAATGCAGTTCCGCGCTCGAACGACAGAGTCGACATGGCCACGCTCCAGCCGGAGCCGATCTCACCGACCACATTGCTCAACGGAATCCGGACGTCGTCGTAGAAGACCTCGCAGAATTCCTCACCACCCTCGATGGTGCGGATCGGACGAGCCTCGATCCCGGGAGTGCTCATGTCGCATATGACCCAGGTGATGCCCTTGTGCTTGGTGCCGGAGTTGTCGGTGCGCACCAGCAACTCTTGGTAGTGGGCATGCATCGCGAAACTGGTCCAGATCTTTTGCCCGTTGACCACGAGGGAGTCGCCGTCGACGACGGCCTTCATCTTGAGAGAAGCCAGATCCGAACCGGCCTCGGGCTCGGAGAATCCCTGGCACCAGATCGCTTCACCCTTGAGGATCTTGGGGAGGTGGAGCGTTTTCTGCTCTTCGCTCGCCCTGGTGATCAGCGTGGGTCCGGCATGGCTGAGGCCGACGAAGTTCGCGTCGATACCCGGGAATCCTTGAGCCGCGTACTCCTCGTACCAGATCAGTTGCTGCAGCAGTGTCAGTCCGCGGCCGCCGTACTCGGTCGGCCAGGCGATACCGGCCCAGCCGCCTTTCCACTGCGTCTGCTGCCAGGCCATGTCGTAGTCGCGGATCCCCTCGTTGTCGCGCGGGCGTACCTCGCGCGGCTTGTTCTCGACCAACCAGGTACGTACCTGGTCGCGGAACTCCACCTGTTCCTTCGTGAAGTCCAAATCCATCTTTGGGGGCCTTCCGTAGCGGCGAATCGTTCTCGATCCGCGGTCCGACTACTGCCGAGTGTAAGTGACAACACCGTCAGATTAAAGAGGTTTCAGGAATTCCGATCGCTGACGACGTACCGCCGCGCGAGGTCGTCGCTTCCGCGTGCGAGTATTGCGACGTCGGCGCCGACCAGCACGAACCGAGCCCCGGCCGCGATGTATCGACGAGCGAGCGTCTCATCGAACGCATTGACTCCCGCCACCGTTCCGCACGCGGTGATGTCCGAAATTGCTTGTTCTACAGCCTTGACCACCACTGGATCCTGCGGGCGTCCCAGGTATCCCATGGAGGCCGCCAGATCCGCCGGACCGATGAAGACGGCATCGATACCCGGCGTCGACGCGATTGCTTTCAATTCCGCGAGTCCGGCGGTCGATTCGACCTGCACGGTGAGCGAGATTCCTTCGTCTGCGGTGATGAGATAGTCAGAAGTACGGTTCCAGCGCGAGGCGCGCGCCAGGGCACTACCGACGCCGCGAATGCCGTTCGGCGGGTAGCGAGTGGCTGCGACCAGGGCCGCGGCCTCATCGGCCGACTCGACCATCGGCACGATCAGGTTTGTCACGCCGATGTCTAGGAGCTGCTTGATGACCACGGCGTCCCCCGACGCCGGACGAACGAGTACCTCGATCGGGTACGGGGCCACCGCCTGCAGCTGAGCCAGAGTGGAGCGGAGGTCGTTGGGGACGTGCTCTTGGTCGAGCATCAACCAGTCCAGCCCGGACCCTGCGCAGATCTCGGCCGTGTAGCTGTTTCCCGACGCAATCCACATGCCGAACTGCGTCGTGCCAGTGGACAGAAGGTCGCGCCAACTGTTGCTCGTCACGGTCGGTCCAGTGGTTCGAAGTACACCGACACCGTGCCGAGCGGACCGTAGTCGGCGACGAACGTGTCACCGGGTTCGGCGAACACCGGCTTGGTGAACGAACCGGCCAGGATGATCTCACCCGCCTGCAGGGCGACATCGTGTGGCGCAAGACGGTTGGCCAACCACGCGACCCCGTTCGCGGGATGCCCCAACACGGCTGCCGCAAGCCCCGACTCCTCGATGGACGCGTTGCGCAACAGCAAGGCGCCGACCCAGCGAAGATCGACGTCGTGTGGGCGGACGACGTTGCCGCCGAGCACGATTCCGGCGTCGGCAGCATTGTCGGAGATGGTGTCGACGATCGTCCGCTGGTGCCCGGTATCGGGGTCGCTCATCTGGACGCGGGCATCGAGGATCTCGAGTGCAGGCGTCACGTACTCGCTCGCGCGCAGCACGTCGTACAGCGTCACACCCGGCCCTTTCAAGGTCTCGCCGAGAACGAACGCGAGCTCCACCTCGACACGTGGCCGGATGAAGCGGTTCGCCGGCACCGTGCCGCCATCGTCGAAGAACATGTCGTCGAACAACGCACCGTAATCGGGTTCCGAGATGGACACCGCGCGCTGCATCACCTTGGACGTGAGTCCTATCTTGCGGCCGCGCACGGCCGCGCCGTCGGCGATCTTCAGGTCCACGAGGGCGCGCTGCACCGCGTACGCGTCGTCGATCGTCATGTCCGGATACTGAAGCGAGAGTTGACGAATCGGTGTTCGGGACTTCTCGGCTTCGTAGAGGCGGGCAGCGGCGTCGGCGATGGTGCCCGCGTCCAACGTCTCACTCATCGACGGCGTCCCTGTCGGAAGTGTGACCGCTGGCGGACATACCTCTACCGAGGAATTCGAGAGCTGCCGGGTTGAAGCTTGCAGGATCCTCGAAATGCGGCCAGTGGCGCACGTCCGCCATCTCGAAGATCTCCGATTCGGGAATCAGCCGAGCGACCGTGCGTGCGGTGCTCTGGTACTCGCCGTGGTCCTTGCCGGAGGCGACGATCATCGTCGGAGCGGTGATCGTCGCCCACTTTTCCTCGGGAATCAGATTGCGGTCGCGGGCATCGGCGTCCTGCAGGATCAGCAGGTGTTCGATCGAGGTGCGGGTGTCTTCGCGCTGGTAGATCGCCTGGCGAAGGGCGATCAGATCCGGGAGGCGACGCGCTTCGTCCGCGATGAGGTGCTCGAACACCTTGTGGATCGATTCCCAGGTGGGGTTCTCGACGGCGGCCGTCCGCTCGGCGCGGATACGAGCCATGTTCGACGCCGTGGCGACGAGACCGGCAGGCGACATAAGGATCAGCTTGTCGACGCGGGAGGGGTGCTCGACCGCCACCGCGGCGGACACCCACGCGCCAAGAGACATTCCGATGAAGTGGGACTTCGCGATACCGAACAGGTCGAGCACGGCCAGGACCTGGCGTACGTAGACGGCGATCTCGTAGTCGTAGTCCGGCTTGTCGGAGAATCCGTTGCCGATGAGATCGACTGCGATGCAATGGTAGTGCTCACTGAGCGCGGACAGGTTCGAAGCGAAAGTCTCCCAGTGTCCACCGGTGCCGTGCAGCATGATCACGTGTGGCTTGTTCGAGGAACCGGCCTCGGCGTAGCGGGTTCGGACACCGTCGACGTCCAGAAAACCCTGGCGGAATTCAAGCTCGCGCAGATAGCCCCAAATGCTCTGGTAATTCTCGTCCTTCACCTCGGTGCCGGGTGTCGTCGGAGAGTCGATCGTGGTCTCTGTCATCGGGAGCCTTCCGTGTTGCCGAGTTCGCCGTCGGTGATGACGGTAATCTGACGCTCTGTACCTGTTCAGTGCAATCTATTCATAGTGTGCATCTTTGTGCGACGTCAATCCATAGCTTTGAACAGGGAATTATTGGATCGGTTCGACCCAGTTCGGTCGATCCTCTCCATTGTTTCTGACACTCGCATACGATATGACTATGAGAGTAGCTGGTCCGATCGGTTCGCCGTTCCATCGAGTACGTCGACCACCAGTGGGTCAGAGAAAGAGTTGAGGTCAATGTCTGACGAAGTAGCTGATCGACGCACTCCCAAGAGGCGGGAGGTGGCTCACCTGTCCAACGAATTCGCGGTCGTGCGCATCTCGGTCGACGACACGGGCAACGGTCCGCGTCTGCTGGTCGAGGACGCCGAGACCGGGGACCACATCTTCTTGTCGCCGCTCGAACTGGCCAGCCTGTGCCTCGCGACGCCGGAAGATCGACAGGAGTGGATCAGGGTGGGCAACTACCGCGACGAGCGCAGGGATCGCTCGCTCGGCCCCGTCAGGAGCAACACGCCATGACCGGTGCTTCCTCGACAACCCCTGCCATCGTGGGACTCGGCATGACCGAGATGTCACTGCGGCCAGGGGCGTCGCCGCTCCAGCTCGCGGGTGAGGCCACACGTGCTGCGGTCGCGGATGCCGGACTGGAACTGCACGACGTCGACGGACTCCTCGTCGGCTCTTCGCAGGGAATTCGGCCGGATCGACTCGGTGTCGCGTTCGCGGCACAGGGCGGATTCGGTGATCTGCGACTGCTCGAGCACATTGAGATCAAGGGTGCGACGACCATCGCGATGATCCAGCACGCGCGTGCGGCGGTGGCGTCGTCCGCCGCACGCGCGGTCGTGTGTGTGTTCGCCGACGCTCCTCTCGTGGCGGGCAGGGCCGCCGGATCGACCTACGCGCAGAGTGGTGGACAGAGTGGCACTCGTGGTCTCGAACGCGCGTCGGGTGTCCTCGGCTCGGTGCCGACCTATGCGTTGTTGACAAACCGGTGGATGCACACCAACGGCGGAACGCCGGACGATCTTCGTGTCGTCGCTACGTCCACTCGCGCGTGGGCGCAGCGCAACCCGGACGCGGTCGTGCGGACTCCGCTCGACAGCGACGGGTACTACGCGAGTCCGATGATCTCCGACCCGCTTCGCCGACTCGACTGCGCGCGCCCGGTCAACGGTGCCGTTGCGGTCGTGGTCACCGCAGACCCCGGCGTCGGAACGGGCCCGAGAGTCGCGATTCGCGGTGCCGGTCGCGAGCATCCGGTTCGTCATCGGCGAGCCGGCCGTGAGTCGTGGTTCGGCGGCGGCGCCCGCGCTGTCGACGACGCGCTGACAGAAGCCGGGATGACCCGCGACGACCTCGACACCGCACAGCTCTACGACCCCTTCTCGATCGTGACGCTGATGCTGCTCGAGGAGTACGGACTCACCCGCGGTGCTCGTGCCGGCGATTTCGTCCGCTCCGGAGACACCGGTCTCGGTGGCGTGTTGCCGACCAACACCGGCGGCGGCCAGCTGTCCGGGTTCTACCTCCAGGGCATGACACCGTTGGCCGAAGCTCTCGTCCAACTGCGAGGAACGGGCGGTGATCGTCAGGTGGACGGCGCCCGAACGGCACTCGTCGGCGGAATCGGTGGTCGCGTCGACCACCATGCGGCACTCGTTCTCGAGCGTGCGGCATGACAGTGATCACCGACGGTCGAACCGACTGGCTGCTCGACCCTGCCTTGGCCCCGACGGTCGACGGCGATCCGCTGCGGCCGCTGTACGACGGTGCCGCGCGGGGCGAACTCGTGCTGCCGTTCTGCTCGCGGTGCGACGCCCCGGTCGATCTCGACCAGCAGGTGTGTGACCGGTGCGGATCGCCCGAAACGGACTGGCGTGCAACCGATCTGCATGGAACCGTGCACTCGGCCACGCTCATGCGTCGGCTCGAACCCGGACTGGTCGCGACCACCGCGCCCTATCCGATCGTGGACGTCGAACTGCGCGGCGGCCACCGCCTGATCATGACGACCGTCGACGTCGCCCCGGCCGTACCTCGCATCGGGGACAACGTCCGCGTGGGATTCCGGCACCTGGGCGGGGTGGCATTACCCGCCGCATACATCGAATCCGACTCTGCAGCAACCGAACCCGCATCGGACGGCTCGGCACGAACAGAACCCGCATCATTCGATCTCGCTTCATCGGACACGGAGGCCCTCTCATGACCACACTCGAACCCGCGGTGGCCCACACGGTGCCACACGACAGCCCGGACGCGTTCGACGTCGCCGACGTCGTTCAGGGCGACCGCGTACACGGCTCGGTGTACACCTCGCCCGAGATCTTCAAGCGTGAGATGGACACCATCTTCCGCGCCGGCTGGGTATACGTCGCACACGAGAGCGAGGTGAGCGAGGAGGGGGACTACCTCACTCGGGTGATCGGTCACGATCCCATCGTCGTCGTGCGTGGCAAGGACGACATCGTGCGCGTCCTGCTCAACCGTTGCTCGCACCGCGCCAACAAGCTCTGCAACGCGGAGTCCGGCAACGCCAGCAACTTTCGCTGCCCTTACCACGGCTGGACGTTCTCGAACGACGGTTCGCTCGCCGCGGTGCCGATGCGTAACGGCTATGGCGACGCTTTCAAGAAGGTGAGCTCCGAGCTCGGCATGGCCGAGGCCCCCCGCGTCGACAGTTACGGCGGATTCATCTTCGCGTCGTTGTCGGCGGACGGAGTCTCGCTGAAGGAGCATCTCGGCGGCGCGACGCGTGCCATCGACAGGCTGCTCGATTTGTCGCCCACCGGCACGATCGATCTTCGCTCGAACTGGATGAAGCATCTGCATCACGCGAACTGGAAGATGGTGGTGGAGAACAATGTGGACGGCTATCATGCGCTGTTCACCCACGCCTCGGTGTACGACGCCATCAAGCCCGCGAAGGTCTCGCACATTCCGTCCAAGGTCGAGGTCGTCGTCCGCGACATCGGTGACGGACATTCGGAGATCGACTACTCCGCCGAATATCGGAAGCTCGACGAGGAATTCGTCTGGTACGGCCGCACCCCACGGGAGAAGCTGCCCGAGTACGTTGCGGCGCTGGAGAAGGCGCATGGGGTCGAGAAGGCCCACGATGCACTCGTCGTCGGTCCGGCTCACACGCTGATCTGGCCCAACCTCTTCCTTGCCGAGATGAACGTGATGTACGTCGAACCGATCGGCGTCGATCGCACCATCGCCTACACCACCGCAGTGATGATCCCCGGTCAGGGCAAGCTCAACGAACGCACGCTGCGCCGTTCCGAAGGTGCAATGGGCCCGGCCGGATTCCTCATCGCCGACGACGGTGAAATCGGTATGCGCAACCAGGCGGGATTGGCAGCGCAGGACCCCGAGTGGCTCCGCCTTTCGCGCGGACTCGAAACAGATGTGACGGACGAAACCGGAATCGTCAACTACGACAAGAGCGCGGAAACGCCGCAGCGCGGGTTCTACCGCCAGTGGGCATCCGTTGTGGGACAGGAGAAGTGACCATGACGACCACCGAGGATAACGACGGTGCGGCAGATGTGGCGAGCACGTTGATTCCGTTGCCTGCACCGGAGGCCGACGTTGCCGGATTCCTGTATCTGGAATCACGACTGGCCGATGAGGGCAGGTACTCCGAGTGGGAGCTGCTGTGGGCCGACGATGCTCTGTACTGGGTACCCATGCACCCGGACACCGATCCGAAGACCCAGCTGTCGTACATCTACGACAACCGGCGACGCATCAGGTCGCGCGTGGCCCAGCTCAACACTGGAAATCGGCACTCGCAGACGCCGCCTTCGGTGATGCGCCGGATGTTGAGCAACATGGAAGTGGTGAGCTCTACCGCCGACACCGTGACGGTGGAATCCAACTTCGCCGTGTTCGAGTACCGCTACACCCAGCGCATCTGGGCCGGCCGAGTGATGCACACGGTGCGCCGCACCGAACGAGGATTCGAACTCGTAGCCAAGACAGTGCATCTCGTGGGTGCAGGCGGTCCCCTGGACACGCTCGCCTTCCTGATCTGAGAACGACGTGTTGCGCCCGATACGCGAAGGTGTGAACCTTCCCGAGAACATTTGCGAGGAACTGTGCTGGTAGGCGACATCTCACGGAACAATGCGCGGAGATACCCCGACAAGACTGCCGTGGTCGAAGGCGGCACCACCCACACCTGGTCGGCGGTGGACACCAGGGCCGGTCGGCTGGCTCGCTACCTGCTGAGTGCGGGATTGAACAAGGGCGACCGTGTACTGGTGATCGCGCGCAACTGCGTCGAGTGGCCGGAAGCGACGTTTGCCCTCGCCAAGGCGGGACTGGTGGCGGTGCCCGTCAACATTCGCCTCGCACCGGACGAATTGGCGCACGTGCGTGACGATTCGGGGGCCCGCGCGGCCATCGTGCACACCGAGCAGCTCGAGCGGTTCGGCGGCGAGCTCGTAGATCTCGACGTCCTGGTTCGCATCGGATCGGGCGACGACACGACAGTGGGCGTCGAGTACGAGTCCGCGCTCGATCAGGGGCAGTCGACGGCGCTGCCGACCATCGAACCGGACGACGTACTCTTTATCCTGTACACAAGCGGCACCACCGGGCGTTCGAAAGGTGTTGTCAACACGCACCGTTCGTTGCTCGCGCAGGCGGTCGACACCAACCTGGTGACCGAGGGAAACCGGTCGGACGTCTTCCTGGCCACCACACCGTTCTTCACAGCGGGTGGCATGGTGCGCACGGTGTCGTGGACCTATCTCGGCCAGACGATGGTGATCCACAGAAAGTTCGATCCGCAGGCCGTCATCGACGAGATCGAGCGAAGCGGCGTCACCTTCACCACGTTCATCCCGACGATGCTGCAACGCACGCTGCGCATCCTCGAAGACGGCCCTGCGCGAGACATGTCGAGTCTTCGCCGGATCAGCTACGGCTCGTCACCGGTGCCCCCCGGTTTGGCACGCAAGGCGATGGATCTGCTCGGTTGCGACCTGCAGCAGCGGTACGGGCTGACCGAATGTGGTGGTCAAGCAACAATTCTCACGCCACAGGATCACCGCGACATGGTCGACGGCAAGACATCGATTCAGACCTCGTGTGGCCAGGAGACACCGATGGTGTCCATCCGCATCGTCGACGCGGACGGTGCCGAGCTGCCTGCGGGCGAGATCGGCGAGATCGTCATCGAGTCCGACGCCAACGCCACCGGATACTGGAATCGCGCCGAACAGACGGCGGAAGCGTTCCGCCCCAGCGGACTGTGGTCGGGTGACCTCGGATTTCTCGACGAGGAGCGGTATCTGCACATCACCGGCCGCAAGACCGACATGATCATCTCGGGTGGGTTCAACGTCTACCCGGCAGAGATCGAGCGAGTGATCGGTCATCACAGCGCTGTGGAGATGGTTGCCGTTGTCGGCGTGACGGATCCCGAGTGGGGTGAGACGCCGATCGCCGTCGTGGTCCCGCGCGGCGAGATCGACACCGATGCAGTCACGGCCGAACTGACTGCCCTGTGCCGTGCCGAATTGGCCGGCTACAAGCAGCCGCGACGTTTCGTGTTCCGTACCGAATTGCCACTGGGCCCGGCAGGCAAGATCCTCAAGCGGGTCATCGCCGACGACCTTCGCGCAGTGGCGGCGGAATAGTCGCGCCATGACCGAACTGACCGACAGCGTGGTTGGACGTTCACGCACTGAGATCTTGGATGCGACGACGGTATGGCAGTTGGTCGCCGACCGAGCCGAGCTCGCCCCCGACGCGGAGTTCGCAGTGGACGAGCACTGTGCGCGTTTCACGTTCGGGGCCTTCCGCGAGTTGTCGGACCGGATCGCCGCCACCCTGTACGAGCGCGGTGTGCGGGCGGGCGACGTCGTGTCGTGGCAGATGCCGAGCACCGTCCAGACCATGGCGATGGCGGTGGCTCTCTCGCGTCTCGGCGCAGTCCAGAACCCCGTCATCCCGATGTTGCGTGATGCCGACGTCGAGTTCATCACCACTCAGGTGGGTGCGTCACTGCTCGTCGTTCCGCGTGAGTATCGCGGCTACGACCACGGTGCCATGGCCGAGCGGGTCAAGGGCTCGGTCCCGAATCTGGATGTGCTCGTGATCGAACAGGACTTCCCGCTCGGTGACCCAGCGACTCTGCCTGCTCCGCTCGATCGCGGCGTGGAGTCGATCGACTGGATCTTCTACACCTCCGGCACGACGGCAGCGCCCAAGGGCGTCAAGCACACCGACCGTGGGCTGATCGCTGCGGCAAAGACATTCGTCGCCAACCTGGAGGTGACCTCCGACGATCGATGCGCGGCCTTCGTGCCGATTGCGCACGTGGGCGGCATCGCACATGTGCTGCACGCGTTTCTGGTCGGGCATTCGCTCATCGTCAGCGCCGTGTTCGATCCCGAGCGCAACGCGGATCAGCTCATCGAAGAGCGGGCCACCCTCGTCGGTTCGGGTCTGCCGTTCACCAACGAGTACCTACGTCTGTCGCGAGAACGCGGTGTGACCCCGCTCTTCCCGCATTCGCGCGCTACGCTCGGCGGTGGATCGGGCAGACCCGCATCGTTGAGCGCCGATGCTCGCGACCGGCTCGGCGGCGTCGGGATCATCTCGGGATACGGCATGACCGAGTGCCCGTACATCACGTGGGGAACCCCGAACGACACCGACGTTCAGCGCGCAGAATGCGAGGGCATCCCGGGAGCGGGCGGCGAGGTACGCATCGTCTGCGACGGCGAACGCGAAGCCGACACCGGTGAGATCGGTGAGATCCGTGTGCGAGGTCCGCAGCTGTTCCGCGGATACGTCGACGACACTCTCGATGCAGGCGCGCTCGATACTCGTGGATTCTTCCGCAGCGGCGACCTCGGTTACCTCGATGCAGACGGACGACTCGCAGTCACGGGCCGTATCAAGGACATCATCGTGCGCAAGATGGAGAACATCTCGGCGCGTGAAGTGGAAGAGGCGCTGATCGGCGATCCGACGATTGCCGACCTCACCGTCATCGGATTGCCCGACGCCGTCTCGGGGGAGCGGGTGTGCGCTGTGGTGGTCCCTGCCGATGCGGGCACTCCGCCCACCCTCGACTCGGTACAGAAATATCTGCGCACCACGACGCTGAACATCCGCAAGTTCCCCGAACAGGTGGAAGTGCTGGATGCCATTCCGCGTAACCCGCTGGGGAAGATCTCCAAACCCGCTCTGCAACAGCGGTACACCGATCCACAGAACGAGAAGAAGGTGGCTGCCGTGGCGTCCGAGAATGGCTCAGCAGAGGGAGACGGCTCCGCGGAAAGCGCCGTGTTCACGACGATCGAGTTCGAGGTGGCCGATCACATCGCGACGATCACACTCGACCGGCCGGATCGGTTGAACTGCTTCAACGAGGCCATGGCGAGCGAGATGGTGCGTGTGTGGGAGCGGGTGCGTGACGACGACGACATCCACGTTGCAGTACTGCGTGCCAACGGTGAGCGCGCCTTCTGCACCGGAGTGGATCTGAGCGCAGGACCATGGTGGTCTCACCTGAACCGGTGGAATCAGGAGGACCCGGGAACATCACTGGGACCTCGGGCCCACAAGGTGTGGAAGCCGGTGATCTGCGCCGTTCAAGGCATGGCCGCGGGCGGCGCGATGTACTTCATCAACGAGTGCGACATCGTGATCTGCTCGGAAGACGCGACGTTCTTCGATCCACACGCCAACGGGGGCATCGTCTCGTCACTCGAACCCATCGGGATGCTGGCTCGCGGAGTCGCGTTCGGTGAGGTCATGCGCTGGGCTCTGTTGGGCAGTGACGAACGGATGACCGCAGACACCGCATTGCGTGCGGGGATCGTCACGGAGGTGACGGCGACGGGCGAATTGCGAGCCCGCGCTCATCAACTCGCGACCGAGATCGCCGCACGTAGACCGGATGCCATTCAGGGCACCGTGCGCGCGATCTGGGAGTCCATCGACATGACACCGTCCATGGCGATGCGAAACGGGTTGTCGTACACCCAGATCGGCAATCAGGGTGAGGGTAGGACGGACTCCCGCAAGAACAAGCGCACACCGCGGTTCAGATGACATCGACAGTGATTGTGTCAATCGAGGAGGATCTACGTGACAAGCAGTAGCGGAACGGACACCGCAGTCCCCACCGAGAACGATCTCGCACGGTTCTCGCTGTTGATCGGCGGGGCCGATGTGGAATCGGAATCCGGCCGCACCTACGACAGCACCGACCCGTATTCGGCGTCGGCGTGGGCTCGAGTGTCCGACGGAACCGCCGCCGACATCGATCGCGCCGTGACCGCGGCGCGCGCCGCGCTGGAGGGCCCGTGGGGGCAACTGACGGCAACGGCGCGCGGCAAGCTGCTGTGGAAACTCGGCGACATCATCGCCCGCGAGGCAGACAATCTGGCCGAGCTCGAGGTTCGTGACGGCGGAAAGCTGTTGCGCGAGATGGCCGGTCAGATGAAGAGCCTGCCCGACTACTACTACTATTACGCGGGCATGGCCGACAAGCTCGAGGGCGCTGTCGTTCCCACCGACAAGCCCAACTACTTGGTCTACACCAAACACGAGCCCGTCGGTGTCGTGGGCGCCATCACGCCGTGGAACTCGCCGCTGCTGCTGCTCAGCTGGAAGCTGGCGGCCGGTCTCGCTGCCGGGTGCACGTTCGTGGTCAAGCCGAGCGACTACACGCCTGCCTCGACGGTAGCGTTCGCGAAACTGTTCGCCGAGGCCGGTTTTCCGCCCGGAGTCATCAACGTCGTCACCGGATGGGGACCGGAGACCGGTGCTGCGCTCGCCGGCCATCCCGGCGTGAACAAGATCGCCTTCACCGGGTCCACCGGCACGGGCATCAAGGTGGGGCAGGCAGCGCTCGAGAACATGACCCGCTTCACGCTCGAACTCGGCGGCAAGTCCGCCCAGGTGGTCTTCCCTGACGCCGATCTCGATGCCGCTTCCAACGGCGTGATTTCCGGGATCTTCGCGGCAACCGGGCAGACATGCCTGGCAGGGTCTCGGCTTCTGGTGCACGAATCCGTCGCCGAGGAGTTGGTCGCCAAGATCGTGGCTCGGGCGTCGACGATCGTTCTCGGCGACCCCAAGGACCCGAGGACCGAGATGGGCCCGGTGTCCAACGATCCGCAGTATCGAAAGGTGCTGTCGCACTTCGAGTCCGCGAAGGATCAGGGTGCCACGATCGCCTACGGCGGCCGGGCGTCGGAGGAGCTCGGCGGCTACTTCGTCGAACCGACCGTATTGACGGACGTCACCTCGGACATGCGGGCCGTGGTGGAAGAGATCTTCGGTCCCGTCCTGGTGGTCTCGACATTCACCGACGAGGAAGAAGCGATCGAGGCAGCCAACGGCACCGAGTTCGGTCTCGCCGGCTCGGTGTGGACCAAGGACGTCCACCGGGCCCACCGTGTGGCGGGGCGTCTTCGCGCCGGAACCATCTGGGTCAATGCCTATCGTGCGGTGTCACCCAGTGTGCCGTTCGGCGGCGTGGGATCGAGCGGAATCGGCAGAGAGAACGGTATCGACGCCGTGAAGGACTTCACCGAAACCAAGGCCATCTGGGTGGAACTGACCGGCGCTACGCGCGATCCGTTCACACTCGGTTGATTACAGACATCTTCGAAGGGTATTTGCTCATGACAAACAAGATCGACGCCGTCATCGTCGCCGGAGCGCGTACAGCGATCGGTACCGCGTTCAAAGGCACCCTGCGCGATACCAGCGCAATGGAACTCGCCGAAGTGGTGGTCGACGCCGTGCAGAAGCGATCAGGCCTCGACGTCTCCCAGGTGGACGACATCATCCTCGCCGAGTCCAACTACGGCGGCGGGGACATGGCGCGCCATGCCGCGGTGGTACTCGGGATGCTGCAGGTGCCCGGCCAAGCCATCAACCGGCACTGTGCCGGTGGCCTCACCGCGATCGGCAACGCCGCGGGTCAGGTCATCTCGGGTGCCGAGCGCGCCATCATCGCCGGTGGCGTGCAGTCCATTTCGACGAGTCCGATCCAGAAGTGGCGCACTCCGGGGACCGTCGACCAGTTCACCGAGAAGTGGATGCCGCCGACCCACCCGAACACGGCGGAAGCGCCCAACATGGACATGTCCATCACGGTCGGGTGGAACACGGCCAAGGAGGTCGACCTCACGCGAGAAGAGATGGACGCGTGGGCATTCCGCTCGCATCAGCGTGCCGTCGCAGCAATCGATGCCGGAACCTTCGATGCCGAAATCGTCCCCGTGCAGGCACTGCAGTCCGACGGCACCCGTAAGGAGTTCGCCGTCGACGAGCACCCCCGGCGTGACTCGAGCCTCGAGAAGCTTGCGAGCCTCAAGGTGCTGCATCCGGAGATCGAAGGTTTCTCGATCACCGCAGGCAACGCCAGCGGCATGAACGACGCGGCCGCCGCCGTCATGGTGGTCGGCAGCGACCTCGCCGCCGAGCAGGGTCTGCCCGTGCTCGCGACGGTCAAGGCCTGGGCCGCCACGGCGATCGACCCCGCACTCATGGGTCTGGCCGTCCTCGACGTCATTCCGAAGGTGCTCGACCGTGCCGGGATCACCGTGGCCGACGTCGGGCTGTGGGAGATCAACGAGGCATTCGCGTCGGTCCCCGTAGCGGCGTGCAAGAAGCTCGGAATCGACGATTCCATCGTCAACGTCTCCGGCAGCGGTTGCAGTCTCGGACATCCGGTTGCCGCCTCCGGTGCTCGCATGGTGATCAGTCTGATCAACGAATTGGGCCGTCGAGGTGGCGGATACGCGGTCGCAGCGATGTGTGCGGGTGGCGGTCAGGCCGGAGCCGTGGTTCTGGAAGTTCCCGACGCCACCAAGTGAGCGACTCGGCCGCCGAATGTGCAGTGGGAAGGTGAATCGATGACCGTGGATCCGGGCACTGTCGAAATCGAGGGAGCAGGGCTTTCTCTCCGTGGAGATCGGTGGGAGCCCACACCCGCCGTCGTCCCGGCCCGCGGCATCGTGATCCTTCTTCACGGCGGTGGTCAGACGCGGCACTCGTGGCGGCGCACCGGTGAACGTCTCGGCCGCGCGGGGTGGATCGCGTATGCGATCGATCTGCGCGGGCACGGCGAGAGCGACTGGGATTCGGACGGCGACTACGGCATGTCGGTCATGACCGAGGACGTGCGCAACATGATCCAGTTCGTGCGTGCACGCGACCCGGGCCTCGGTATCGCCGTGGTCGGTGCGTCTCTCGGCGGCAAGGTGGCGCTCATCGCGATGGGGGAGGACCCCGATTTGGCCCAGGCGCTGGTTCTCGTCGACATCGCCGTGCGGGTCGAGGTCACCGGCGGACGCCGAGTGCGCGACTTCATGCGCAGCGCCCCTGACGGATTTGCCTCGCTCGAGGAAGCCTCCGAGGTGATCTCGGCGTACAACCCGCACCGGCCGCGTCCGAAGAATCTGGACGGGCTCAAGAAGAATCTTCGCCTACTTGACGGCAGGTGGCATTGGCACTGGGATCCACGGGTCATGTTCCCCGGTGACGCCGAGACACATCCGGACACTCCTATCAGCTCGGTGATCTACGAGCGCTCGAAGATCGCTGCGCGCAACATATCTGCGCCGGTGCTGCTCGTCCGGGGCAAGGAATCTGACGTGGTGTCCGACGAGGGTGTCGCAGAGATGCGCGAGCTCATTCCTCACGCCGAGGTGGTCGACGTGCGAGAGGCAGGCCACATGGTGGCAGGCGACGACAACGACGTGTTCACCGCAAACTTGCTCGACTATCTTCAGCGATCCATCGAATCCCACTCCTAGAAAAGAGAATTCGCATGTCCTACGACCCCGAGGTGGCCAACCGCGTGCTGGCCGGCCTGCGTCCGTTCCCCGTTGCCATCACCACCGTCGACGGCGGATTCGCCAACGGGCTGATGTCGTTGTCGGCCGGTTCCGCCAGTATCATCCCCGAAGCGCCACGCGCGACTATCAGCCTGACGAAGTACAACAAGACGCATGACATGGTCGTCAACTCCGGCATCTTCGTCATGCACATGCTCAGCGCGGAGGCAGACCGACTCGACAAGTCGCTCGAGATCCTCATGACGCTCGGGGGAAGGTCGGGTCGCGACGGTGACAAGATCGGCACGCTGCGTACCAAGACCGGCGAGACCGGTGCGCCGATCCTGCTCGACGCGCACAGCTACGTCGAGGCCAGGGTGATCGGCACCCTCGACGTCGAGGAGAGCTCGATCTTCGTCGGCGACGTGGTCGCTTCGGAGATTCTGAACGGCGGGCAGCGCCTGCGTATCGGCGAGGCCTGGGGCAAGTTGCCTGCCGACTGGATCGCGCAGTACGACGCCAACCATCATCCGCAGCTCGAGAACGCACGCGCCCGTCGCTTCGGCGCGAAGGCGTAGGTACCGCGTCGATGACGACCATCGAACAGGCGTCGATCACCGGCACCTGGGAGCTTCCCGAAGAATTCGTCATGCTGCGGGACACCGTGCGCCGATTCATGAATACCGAGGTGCGCCCGGTCGAGGACACGCTGGGCCACGACATCGCAGGACTGCCGAGAGAACGCCTGCTCCCGCTGCAGGCCAAGGCCCGTGGCCTCGGGTTGTGGGCACTGCAGACTCCAGAGGAGTACGGCGGTGCCGGACTCAGTGTGCTCGGCCAGGTCGTCGTCGCCGAGGAGGCGGCGAAATGCCGTATGGGAGCGTTTTTTCCGGCTCTCGGTGCATTCGGCGGCAATCCGCCGAACATCATGTTCAAGGCATCGCCGGAGCAGTTCGCGAAGTTTGCCCAGCCGATCATCGACGGAACGATGACCAAGGCGTACACGTCCATCAGTGAAGCCTCTGGCGGTTCGGATCCGGCGCGGGCCATCAAACTCAAGGCCGTCCGCGAGGGCGACGACTACGTGCTGAACGGCAGCAAGATGTGGACGTCGCACGCCGAGAACGCCGACTGGGGCGTCGTGTACGCCCGTACCGGTGAAGGCAGGGGCGGCATCTCGTGCTTCATCGTCGAAAAGGGGACGCCGGGCCTGACGTTCAACCGCATCGGCGTCGTGGCCTCCTTCTCGCCGTACGAACTGCACTTCGACGACGTGCGCATCCCGGCGGCCAACCTCGTCGGCGACGAGGGTCGCGGGTTCTCGCTCGCCAGCGACTTTCTCGTGCACAGTCGAATCATTTATCCGGCAGGCCCGATCGGTATCGCTCAACAGGCCTTGGACATGGCGTGCCGCTGGGCGAAGGACCGCGACGTGTTCGGTGGGAAGCTGGCCGACAAGCAGGGAATCCAGTGGATGCTCGTCGAATCCGAAGTGGAACTGCGCGCAGCACGGCTGCTGATGTACCAGGCCGCATGGAACGCCGACCTCGGCAAGGACGTCAAGGTCGATGCGTCCATCGCCAAGATGTACGGGACCGAGAAGGCGTACGACGTCATCGACCGGTGCATCCAGATTCACGGCGCTCTCGGCCTGTCGGAGGAACTTCCGCTCGAGCGATGGTTCCGTGACCTACGAGTCAAGCGGCTCGGTGAAGGTGCCACCGAGGTTCAACGCGTCGTCGTCGCCCGAGAGTTGCTGAAATGAAGGGGTCTTCGAAATGACGGGGCCGATGAAATTCAATCTCATTTTCCCGATGCGTGCGGTGAAGCACTATCGGACGTGGATCGGCGACAGCAGCCTGGGTGAGGTCGCGAGGCTCGTCGAGGATGCCGGATTCGACGGGCTCGCGATGAGCGAGCACCCCTACCCGGACCGTGACTGGCTGTCCAACGGAGGTCATCACGCCTTCGACCCCTTCGTCTCGCTCAGCATGGCCGCCGAGGCGACGTCGCGTATCCGGTTGATCACGTACATCATGGTTGCCGGATATCGCAGTCCCTACCTGGGCGCGAAGGCCGCGGCGAGTCTCGATCTGCTCTCCGGTGGACGGTTGACCCTCGGCATGGGGGCCGGTTACCTGAAGACGGAGTTCCAGGCCTTGGGTGCCGATTTCTGTCGTCGCGGAAAGCTTCTCGACGAATCGATCGCCGCCATGCGTGCGACATGGTCGGGCGTGGAACACGACGGGCCGGAATTCGGCGTCAGCAATCATGTGTCGTTGCCGTTGCCCGTCACCGAGGGTGGTCCCCCCATCTGGATCGGTGGCAACAGCAAGGCTGCTCGCAGGCGCGTCACACAGCTCGCCGACGGCTGGATGCCGATCGGGCAGTCCGCAGAGATGGCGGCCATCACCAAGACGCCGCCCCTCGAGAGCATCGAGTCGCTCGCTCAGCAGATCGGTGAATTGAACAAGAACCGGGCAGACCTCGGTAAGAATGCAATCGACGTCTCGTTCGTACCGTTCGAGAAGGATCTGCTCACGAGCGGCAACGCGACAGATTTCTGCGCTGCGGTGGCACCCGAGCTCGACGCGTACAGCGAGGCCGGGGTGACCTGGATCAGTGTCGAACCGGCGAGCCGGAGTATCGACGACTTCCGTAAGGATGTGGAACTTTTGTCCGAGAAGCTGATTCGACGATGAGCGAAACGGTACCCGAAACCGGCTACGTGCCCCAGCCGTCGCCGCCCGAGTACGCAGAGCTCGTCGACGCCTTTCGTGAGATGCATGCGGCGCTGGCCGCGTCGGCCCCGACCCTCGATCTCGCCACATCGCTCACCGAGCAGTTCCGAACCGCAGCTGCGCACTTGACGGCGCAGCGAGCGGACGAGAAGCAACGCCTCGCGCGCAGGCCCGACCGGTCGGGACGCGGTGGTCATCCGTCGCTGATTCCCTACCGCGTCGACTCCTCCGACGACACGACGCTCACCGCGACAGTGACGTTCAGCGACGCGCACCTCGGCGGCAACGGTGCCGTGCACGGAGGGATCATTCCGTTGCTGTTCGACGACGTTCTCGGGATCTTCGTCAGTTCGGTCGCGCAACCCGGTTCGCGGACGGCGTTCCTGAAAGTGAACTACCGCAAGATCACGCCGATCGGCCGGCCTCTGACGGTGACGGTCTCCATCGACGGCATCGAGGGACGCAAGACCTGGATCACCGGACGCCTGCACGACGGAGACGAACTGCTCGCGGACGCCGAAGCACTGTTCCTACGGCTTCTGCCGGGGCAGCCATGACGACTACAGAGCAGGGGCATCGATGAAGATCGTCATCGTGGGAGCAGGCCTGGCGGGCATTCGTACTGCCGAACATTGCCGCCGCGCGGGTTTCGACGGCGAGCTCGTTCTCATCGGAGACGAGCCGCACCTGCCGTACGACCGCCCACCGCTGTCGAAAAAGGTACTGCGCGGTGACGCGTTGGATTCGACGCTCGAACCAGAGCAGTTCTTCGCCGACAATCGGATAGACCTCCGTCTCGGAACTTCCGTTTCCGGGCTCGATACCGAGACGAGAACGATCACCCTGCAGGACGGTTCGTCGATCGGCTACGACAACCTCGTCATCGCGACCGGGCTTCGGCCACGTCGGCTGCGCGGACTGGCGGATCTCGCAGGAGTCCACGTACTGCGGTCGATGGACGATTGTGTGGGCATTCGTGCCGAATTGAACGATGCCCGTGCGGCGCTCGTCGTCGGCGGCGGATTCATCGGGTGCGAGGTGGCCGCGAGCCTGCGCGATCTAGGGCACGACGTGACCCTCGTCGAACCGCAGAACACGGTGCTCGAATCCGTACTGGGCACTGTGATCGGCGGTCTGGTGCAGCGACTGCACACCGAGCGCGGTGTGAAAGTACTGACCGGAGTCGGCGTGGACTCGTGGATCGGCGGCGACCGAGTGCAGGGAGCAGTTCTGTCGGACGAATCATCGGTGACAGCGGACATCGTCGTCGTCGGCATCGGGTCCACACCCGCGACCGACTGGCTCCGCGGGTCGGGTCTGACCGTGTCCGACGGAATCGAGGCCGATGGCACCGGCCGCACGAGTAGCCCGCACGTCTGGGCAGTCGGCGACGTCGCATCCTGGGATCTGCCAGGCGTCTCACACCGTGCCGAGCACTGGAGCAACGTTCTCGATCAGGTGAAGCTGATGGTGCCCTCGCTGCTCGGCGCAGAGGTCGCCGCGGGAACGCCTGGTGTGCCGTACTTCTGGAGCGACCAGTACGACATGAAGATTCAAGCGCTCGGTACGCCGTCGGCACTCGATCGAGTAACCGTGGTGGAGGACGACGGGCGCAAGTTCCTCGCGTACTACGACCGAGGCGGCAGGTTGACCGCTGTAGTCGGTGCCGGGATGGGCGGCAAGGTCATGAAGATGCGCGCCGCGGTGGCGTCGGGAGCATCGATGGACGAATTGGGCGCGGTAGCCCGGTAGCGTCGAAACAAGAGAGGGGCCGGGCGACATCGCCCGGCCCCTCTTTTGATTCGTGTCAGTTGAGTTCTGCCAGAATCGATTCCGGAGTCACGAACTTGACACGCGGACGCTTGCGGGCCTTACCGGCCGCCCTCTCGGCCTTGTCGATCGTGGTCCACCCGGCAAAGTCCACCATGTTCGGCTGGCGCTGCGAGACGAGCTCGGCGATGGAATCCGGGCCTTCGCTCGGCGCGGGCAGCGCACCGGCGAGGTAGTCCTGCAACAGCAGGTCGACGGTGTCGGTCGCGCATTTCTTGTTGGTTCCGATGACCCCGGACGGACCGCGCTTGATCCACCCGGTGACGTACACGCCGGGAACGGTATCTCTGCTCGACTGATCCACCACTCTTCCGCCGACATTGGGGATGACGCCCCGCGCGGCGTCGAACGGCAGATCGGGTACTGCGACACCGTGGTACCCGACGGCGCGTAGGACGAGGCCGGTGGCGATGGACTCGGTGACGTCGGTCGCGACAGCCATGACGGCGCCGTCGCTCTCCTGCTCGAGGCGGTTACGGGTCACCGTCACCGATTCGACGCGATCTGCGCCGAGGATCTCAGTGGGGGATGCCAAGTAGCGCAACACCAGTCGCTTGCGGTGCCCTTCGGGGGACTGGCTCGCCACGTCCTGGGCGAACGCGACCTTGGATCGCATCGACGCTTCGGTGTCGTCCGCATCGAGGATGGACTGCGTGAGCTCGTCGGTCGAGACCTCGTCACCGTCGATGATCAGGTCAACGTCGGGGAGATGGCGAAGCGCGATCATCTCAGGATTGGTGTATCCCGCCTGGGCGACGCCGCGGCGGCCGAGCACCACGACCTCGCGAACCTTGCTGTCCCGCAATGCTTCCAGAGCATGGTCGGCGATGTCGGTTCGGTCGAGCTCGTCGGGGTCGGTGAGCAGGATTCGGGCGACGTCGAGGGCGACGTTGCCGTTGCCGACCACGACGACGCGCTCGGTCGACAGGTCGAACGTACGGTCTGCGTAATCGGGATGGCCGTTGTACCACGCGACGAACTCGGTTGCCGTGTGGCTGCCGGGCAGATCTTCGCCGCCGATACCGAGTTTGCGGTCCGAGGAAGCGCCGACGGCGTAGATCACTGCATGATGACGCTCGAGCAGTTCGTCGTGCGTGATGTGAGTGCCGATCTCGACACCGAGGTTGAGCGAGAACGTGGTTCGGCGTGCCAGCGTCTTGAAAACATCGGTGACCGCCTTGGTGCCCGGGTGATCAGGAGCCACACCGAATCTCACGAGCCCATAGGGCGTGAGCAGTCGGTCGAACATGGTTACGCTCGCGCCCTTGGTAGCTACGATCTCCAGCGCCGCGTAGAAAGCTGCGGGGCCCGATCCGACGATTGCCACGCGCATGCCGGTGAAATCGGCCTTGCGCCACACCGGCTTCACCGGGTCGAGCTCGCCGGTGACCATGGGATGCAAGTCGAAGTATTCGGAATTGAGATCCAGGTAGACCTCCTCGTCGTCTTCCAGGTCGTCCTCGGACTTGATGGCATCCACGGGGCACGCGTCCACACACGCGCCGCAGTCGATGCACGTCTGAGGGTCGATGTGCAGCATCTCGGTCCGCATGAACGGAGCCTCCTCCGGGGTCGGATGGATGCAGTCCACCGGGCACACATCGACACACGACGCGTCGTTGCAGCAGGGCTGCAAGATCACAAAGGTCATGAAGTCCTTGCCTTTCACACGCTATCTGACACTTATGTCTAATATCGGCCGAACCAGGGGTCGTTGTCAACCACCGCGCCACCGCCGGGCCAGGTCGAGAAAATCTAGAGCGCCTCGTGGAGGAATGCGCCCAGTGCTGCGGCTTCGCGGGCTCCCTGCACACGTCCGGCCTGGGCCGAGGGTGCACGCGAGGCGGGGTCGAGCGGATTGGGCCCGTAAGCCGACACCGAAGCGTCGTCGGCGAACACCGTGTACACCGACGAATCGGTCGCGGCGGCCGCCTCGTCCGCGACCGTGCCACCCAGGAGGAAGTTCCCTGGGTCGGCAGTCGGGGCCAACACCACCACGTGCCGGTGTGCGCGAGCGACCTGGATGTTGGTGGAACTTGCCACACCGCCGTCCATGAATCGCCTACCGTCCACGGAGACGACGGGCCAGACTCCCGGTACCGCGCAGCTCGCGGCGACGGCGTCGACCAGTCCGACGGAACCGCTACGGTCGAACACCGTGAGTTCACCGGACTCCGCGTCCAGCGCCGTGATCTTCAGTTGTCGTTCCGGCCACTCGTGCGCGGGCAGTCTGGCGGCGATCACGGCACGCCGAACCGAGGCGTCGACGGTCCTGGCGTCGATCGCCAGCGAGCCGATGGCCCGCACCCGGTCGATCATGGTGAGGTCGGGATTCTGGAGTGCTCGCACGAAAGTGGCCCCGAGTTCTTCCACGTCGATCTCGGGGTTCATCTCGTCGGTCGTCGTCGAGAGTTGGCGCTCGAACAGTTCGTCCAACGAAAGCCCGCTGGTGATCTGTGCTGCCACCGTGGATCCGGCCGACGTTCCTACGATCAGGTCGGACCCGAGCAGGGCACGCGCCAGATCGGGCGAGTTGTCCTGGACGCCCAGTAGAAATCCGAGTTCCCAGGCGATCCCGGCTACACCGCCGCCTCCCAGAACCAGCGCCTGTTCGGCCATTACGCACTCCTCCTCGTGGAGATGTTCACGGGACCAGAACGGCGAAGCGCCAGTCCAGTACTGCAGTCGGCTCGGCACCTGTGTGCGAATGCACGATCGAGCGCAGGTGCAGCACGCGGCCGCCGTCAGTCGGAGCGATGCGCTCGACCGTCAACTCGCTGGTGAGCGTGTCACCCTCGTGAACCGGTCCGGTGTGATCGCAGGACTCCCAACCGAGCACCGTGACGATGTCCGGCAGCGCCCGGGTGGCCTGCGCGAATGCGAGTCCGATCGTGTGGCCGCCGTATACGAGGCGTCCGTTGCCCCCCACCCGCTCGTCGTGATGGGTGGCCGCGATGTTCAGGCTCAACCGTGCCAGTTCCGGCGCGCTGGAGACGACGTCGCCGCTGCTGACGAACACGTCCCCTGCCTCGACCGGCTGAGATGGGCGGTCCCGGAGGTCCGTCAGATCCCATCCGGTCGGCACGGCGTAGGGCTGTGATTCGACTGGGCCGATCGTCGTGAGATCGTCGGTGTGGACGGTTCTGTTCGGATCCGGACCGTCACCGAGCGGCAGCATCGCGCAGCGGTAGAAGTCGAGGACGGTTCGGCCGTCCTGATCGGTCGTCAACATGCGCAGCGCTGCGAGACCTGTCGGGTGCCGACCGGGTTTCGCCGAGTTCTCCCGCAGTCCGACCACTTCGGTGCGGGTGTGCAGGGTGTCGCCGATGTGGGGGTACCGCAGGAACCGCAGGCCTCGGTAGAACAGGTTGGCCTTGACGTGGTGGGTCACGACGGTCGACTGACCGATCGCGAGATCGCACACCAGGCCCGGATTGGCAAGAGCTGCAGCGTGTCCGGTCACGGCGATGGACAGTGGCGTGCTCAGTGGAAGCCGAAGCCGGTCGCCGATGATGGACTGGCGAACCGCGGACAGCCCCTCCGTGACGGTGATGTCGGGAGCCGCGTCGAACACCTGGCCCACGGTCAGTTCGTCGAAGTAGGGTCCGCCGACCCGGCGATCCGTCATGCCGAGACTCCGATCCTGTCGAGAACGCGACGGGCCGCGACCGCGACCGCCTCGTCGAGCATGCGGCCGTCGAGTTGGGCCGCTCCGTTGCCGAGTGTCTCTGCCTCGGCCAGTGCCGCGAGTACGCGTCGTGCGTCGGCCACGTCGGCGTCGGTCGGGGTGAATTCTGCTGTCGCGAAGTCCAATTGCGACGGATGGATGACCCACTTGCCGTCGAACCCCTGCTCGCGTGCCCACCGCGCGCTGTGCTGGAATTCTTCGTCCGGGCGGGTTCCGAGGTGCGGCCCGTCGATCACCGCCCGGCCGGTGGACCTCGCGGCCACCAGGATGCGATCCTGGATTGCGATCCACCGCTGTGGCGGTGATCCCGGTGCGCGTCCGAGGGCAGCGCCGAGGTCGGCGTACCCGATGATCACCGTGGCCAGGCGATCCGTCGCGGCGCAGATCTCATCGATATTCCCGACGCCGCGCGGAGTCTCGATGAGCGCCTGAAGCGTCACCGATGGATCGCGCAGCGACTCCGCTACGTGCACGAGTTCCGCCGCGCCGTTCACCTTGGGAACAACGATGCTCCCGATGGCGTCGCCACACTCGGCAAGCGCGCGGAGGTCCTCGGCCGCCCATTCGGTGTCCACTGCGTTGATCCGAACCGCCACAGCGGTTTCCGGCCGCAGTGTCGACGCGGCGAGAATCGCCGCGACAGCGGTCCGAGCCTCGACCTTACGGGTGGGAGCGACGGCGTCCTCCAGGTCGATGACCACCTCGTCGGCACCCGACGCGAGCGCCTTGCGGATCATCTTCTCGTTGGATCCCGGAACGACGAGAACGCCCCGCCTGCGGTGGGTCGACGGAGACTGGGTCGGCGCATGCTGGGTCGTTGGGGCCGGGGGAGGAGCGGTCACTGGATGGGAGGTCCTCTCGGTGCGGTGCGACGGCGGCTCGAATGTACGGCCAACCCGTTCAGGTGATGCAACAGTGTCAGATGATCGGAATGCGCTGCTCTACTGGGTCGATGCTGGCAGCGCTCTCTGGCAGTGTCAACCCTGGTCTTGACAATTGGGCGGCTGACAACAAATATGGCCGTACAAATATATATACCGTCAGAAACTGGAAGTGTGGCCCTATGAGCAGCTCGCTGAACGACGAAGAGTCATTCCTGGTCCAGACCGTCAGGAAGTTCGTCGACCGTGACGTCAAGCCGACCGTGCAGGAGGTGGAGCACGCGAACGAGTACCCGGAGAAGTGGATCGAGCAGATGAAGCAGATCGGCATCTACGGCCTCGCGGTACCCGAGGAATACGGTGGATCGCCGGTCTCCATGCCGTGCTACGTCCAAGTGACCGAGGAGCTGGCCCGTGGGTGGATGAGTCTCGCAGGCGCAATGGGCGGACATACCGTTGTCGCCAAGCTGATCACGCTGTTCGGTACCGAGGAACAGAAGCAGAACTACCTGCCGCGCATGGCGACGGGTGAACTGCGCGCAACAATGGCTCTCACCGAGCCCTCCGGTGGATCCGACCTGCAGGCGCTGACCACGAGTGCCAAACGTGACGGAGATGATCTCGTCATCAACGGTGCCAAGACGTGGATCAGCAATGCCCGCCGCTCGGGAGTCATTGCGCTGCTGTGCAAGACCGATCCCAAGGCCACGCCTCGCCACGCCGGTATCTCGATCGTTCTCGTCGAACACGGGCCGGGACTGGTCGTCTCGCGCGATCTTCCCAAACTGGGGTACAAGGGTGTCGAAAGCTGCGAGATCTCCTTCGACGACTACCGGATCTCGGCGTCGGCGATCCTGGGCGACGTTCCGGGCAAGGGCTTCTCGCAGATGATGAAGGGCCTCGAAACCGGACGCATGCAAGTTGCTGCTCGCGCCCTCGGTGTCGCAACCGCGGCACTCGAGGATTCGCTGGCCTACTCGCAGCAGCGGGAGAGTTTCGGAAAGCCGATCTGGAAGCACCAGTCCATCGGAAACTACCTCGCGAACATGGCGACCAAACTGACGGCTGCCCGCCAGCTCACGCGCTATGCCGCGGACAAGTTCGACAGCGGTGAGCGGTGCGACATGGAAGCCGGCATGGCCAAGTTGTACGCGTCGGAGATCGCTATGGAGATCGCACTCGACGCCGTCCGCATTCACGGCGGTTACGGCTACTCCACGGAATACGACGTCGAGCGGTACTTCCGTGATGCGCCCCTGATGATCGTCGGCGAGGGTACCAACGAGATCCAGCGCAACGTCATTGCGGCACAGTTGGTCGGACGCGGCGGACTCTGAGTTCGATCGGCGGTCGAGGCGCGAGATGAACGGGGCACAGCGGGAACCCGCGGGACCTGCGTACCAGGTGGTGTCGAGCGAGCTACGCGCCGACATCGTCGCGGGCAAGTACAGCGGAGGGGTGCGTCTGCCCACCGAAGCCGATCTGTCCGACCGCTACTCGGTGAGCAGGCAGACCGTGCGGCGAGCGTTCCTCGATCTGGTTGCGGAGGGCATCGTCTACCGAGTGGCCGGACGCGGTACCTTCGTCAACGAAAGCGGCGGCAGGTATCTACGGCAGCTCGGTTCGATCGAAGACCTCATGAATCTCTCGTCGGACACCACGGTGGACGTGGTTTCGGGGTTGGCGCGGCGTACGGACATCGATTCCGCGAGTCGGTTGCGGCAGACTACTGACGCGGTGCACACCGTCGTGTTTCGCCGGCTGCACGAAGGAATACCGTTCGTGCTCACCACCGTTCACCTGCCCGAGGACATCGGGCGTCATCTGCTCGGTGCACCCGAGCTCGCAACAGGTGCCGTGGGAACGCACACGGTCATCGCTCTGCTCGAACGCCATCTGAGCAGCCCCATCGAAGAGGCGGCTCAATCGATCACGGCTCAGCCGGCCACCGACGAGGTCGCCGCGCTCCTTGGCTGTGCAGCGGGGCACCCGATGTTGCGGGTCGATCGGCTCTACTCCGATGGCGAAGGTCGCCCGGTGGAACTGGCCGTCAGCTACTTTCTCCCCGAGCACTACACGTACCGTGTGACTCTGCGGCGTCAACGATCGAGGTTGCCGCCGTGACCTACGAAACGAGGTACGCACCGTGATGCCCGGTGCCGTGTCGATTCACGACCTGGCCGTGGGCGCTGTGGCCCCGGTGGCACCCGACGATGTCTTGACGTTGGTGGACGTCGACAGCGATCCGGAGTCGGTGGAATCTGCGACCGCGCATGCGCGTCGATCGCACCGGATACTGATCGGAATCGGCACTCCCACGAGCGAGAACTCGACTCTGGTCGATGCGTTGACGTTCACGCTGACCGAGAGCGGCGACGATCGGCGGACGGTGAAGGTCGAGCGGATCGGCGACGCCGTCCAGCAGCTCTGCGAAGCTCTCGAGAAGAATCCGATCGCCGGCGCGACGGTGACGGGATTGCTCAGGACGGCCGAATTCCTCGGTGTGCACAACGCGCTCATCGCCGAGTCCATGGCCTACTCCACGCTGCAGGGTGGACCGGAGTACGCACGGTGGCTGTCCGCGAGCAACTTTCGGCCGAAATTCGAGACCGGTGATCCGGTGGTCATCGATCGAGTCGACGACCGACTGATCATCGAGCTCGACCGGCCCGAACGGCACAACGCGCTCGATGCCGGGATGCGCGACGCGTTGGTGGAGGCGTTGTCCGTCGCCCAACTCGATGATTCGGTGACCTCGGTATCACTGCTCGGTCGGGGTCGATCCTTTTGCAGCGGCGGCGATCTCACCGAGTTCGGTACCTCGTCCGATCCCGCGTCGGCGCACCTGATTCGGACTCAGCACCGGCCCGGTGAGCAGATCCACGAACTCTCGATACGGCTGGGACGGAACTTCGAAGCGCGAGTCCACGGTGCGGTGATGGGCGGCGGGCTCGAGCTCGCGGCGTTCGCGGGCCACATCGTCGCCGATCCTGATTCGGCGTTCCTTCTCCCGGAAATGTCGATGGGACTGCTACCGGGCGCGGGCGGCACGGTGAGCGTGTCCCGGCGAATCGGACGGTGGCGGACCGCGTGGGTAGTGGTGTCGGGGATGACGTTCGGTGCAGCTCAGGCGTTGGAGTGGGGACTCGTGGACGAGGTGCGACCGGTCGGAGCCTGATCAGGGCAGAGTCAGGCGTACGGCGTCCGCACTGGGATTGCGCAGCACCTCGATGAGGGGTGTGTGCAGAAGTACAAGATCCGCAGGCCCGCCTACGCGAACGGTGCGGGCAGGACCGCCAGGGTGGTGCACAGGCGTCAGATAGCGCTCGAAAGCTTGCTCTGCAGACAGAGTTTCGCCTGGACCCACGACCGCGCCGGAAACCGTGCTTCGGTACATCGCCGAACGCATATCGGCCCAGGGATCGAGTGGACCGTACGGAGCATCGCTCGACAACGCAAGCGGCACGGCTGCATCGACCAGCGACCGACAGCGGTAGAGATCGCCGACGTCACGCGGATCGACGTCACGCAGATAATCGTCACCTCGATCGGCCAGAAACCCTGGCTGTGTCACCACGGTGAGTCCGTGGCGTCGAACCTCGGCGATGGAATCGGCCGGTATCAACGCCCCGTGTTCCACCCGGTCACCGGTAAGCGCACCGACCTGGTCGAGCGCGGCGAGCAGTATCACAAAGTTTTCACGGGAAACGCAGTGTGCGGCAAAGGGTCTGCCCACCCGATGCAGTTGGTCGATCAGGTGAGCCAGCTCGTCGAGGTTCGGCGGGTCGGAATCGGCGAGCACGATCTTGTACGGACCGACCGTCACGCGTTCGGATGTCGGTCCGTCGCGTGGGCTACCGAGCAGGTGCACTCGCTGCGGCAGTGCACCGGTGTCGACGGCGTCGAGGATCGCGCGCTGGGAGGACGGTGCCAGATCCGGTGTTGCGTCCGTGACGGCGGTGATGCCGTACCCGAGCAGGAGGCGTCCGACGTCGGTGAGATCCGGAGGACCGTTGTCGGGCAGGCGTTCTCGAAGCCAGTCGTCCGCCCGCCACAACCGACCCGTAGGCGTGCCGTCCGGGGAACGATCGATGCCGGGATGATCGGCCGACGACAGCCCGACGGCCTCTGCAGCACGAGAATTGAGCATCCACATCGCTCCGCTGCGGTGCTGGATGCGAACCGGCCGCGCACCGTGTATCCGGTCGAGACCGCGCGAATCGAGTTCACCGGCCACGGTTTCGATGTATCCGACTCCGCGCAGCCATCCATCGGCGTCGGAGTCCGCCCGTCCCAGCGCGACACCGAGATCGGACTCGGAATGGACCGAGGGCGGGCCGCAGCAGATCGACGCCGCCTGCGCGGCCATCGCATGCAGATGCAGGTGATGATCCGTCAACCCGGGGACGAGTGCCCCACCCCGGGCGTCGATCACCTCAACGCCTGCCCTGTTCAGATCGTGTCCGATCTCGGCGATCGTCCCGCCCTGGATCATCACATCGGCCTCGACACCCGTGCCAAGGTCCGCACGCCGAATCAGCAGTGTGCTCATGGTAATTCGATTCCGAGACCACGCAGGACGAGTTCGGTGTCCGCGCCGGAGGCCGGAGCATCGCCGATTGTTGTGCGTCGACGCGGCTGCGCGGGAGCCTCGGACGGTGTGCAGGCACGGGACGGAGAGCCGTCGAGCGTCGACGCGACCACCGCCGACATCGACAGATCCCACAGGTATCCGCCTCCTGTCGGTGATACCGACGACGCCATCGCAGCAGCCGTGAGACCGGCCAGTGGATCGGCCAATGCGTCGCCCACGAACAATGGTGTGCCGCCGCAATCGGAGGCGACGAGTCCGCTGGACGCGGCGATGTCGTCACCGAAACCGACTCGGTCGGAATCGCGTCCATGTGCTGTGATGGAGATCCACGTCGTTCCGCCCGCGGCCGACGCCTCGGCGTCCAATCCGAAGCTTGCCAGAGCGCGCGGACGAGAGGCCTCGATGACGACGTCGGCGGCGTCGACGAGACGTTCCAGCGCCTGTCTCCCCGCGGATGTCGATGGGTCGAGAACGACGGATCGGTGGCCGGCGTGCAGCAGTCGATAGAACTGTCGATCTCCCGATCGAGCGCCGTCGGGTCGAGTGGGCGTTTCCACTTTGACGACGCGGGCACCGGCAAGACCCAGCAGGTGCGCGCACAGCGGTCCGGCCCACAGCGCACTGAAATCGACGACGAGCATGCCCTCGACGGACCGGGGGACCAACGGCGTCGGCAGGGGGTCCGGTAGCGACGCGTGCGCGGCCTCGGCGTCCACAGCTCCGCCGGCGATACCGAGAAGCGTGGCACGCTCGGTGAATTCCGCGCCGGAATGTTCACCCACCCAGGCGGTCAGGCTCGGCCAGATATCGCCTGAGACGTCCGCGGAGATCAACGCAGCCAGGAGGGAAGCGTCGTCCTCACGGGCACAGGACACCGCGACCCAGCCGTCGACGCTGCGGAGTAATCTGCACGCACCACCGACGGAGATGGACCCCTGGCGCTTTCCGGACGTGAATGCGGCGCGTTCGCCGAGTAGTTCCGGGCCGTCCAGCGCTACATGGTGACGCGTGTGGGCCGTGGCATCGGAAAGGTATTCGGTAAGCGTGCGTGCATAGGTCGCAGCCGAACCCGGCGGTACGAGCGGACGACCGTCACGGCGCCCAGTCAGCTGTACTACGCCACTGGCGAGCCAGTCGGATGATCGAGAACGTGAACCGTTCACCTTTTCCTCTATGCGCGGTATCGCAGATGTCTTGTCTCTGCCGAATCTAGCAGTGCGCTCCGGCTCGATTGCATCGACGCGAATTCAGCTGTAGAGAGGCCTCGGGTGTGCGGTCGTTCGTTGTTGCGAGGGGCTTCTCGTCGACGAAGACGCCGATCTGACGGAAGTAGTTGTTGGATGCGGTCGCGGTACCGACTTCGGTGATCGGGAAAGAATTCTGCACTACGAGTACGAGGATCTGCATGCTCATGCCGAGTCCGACACCCATCACAGCCAGGTAGGCGCAGATGATCCATACCGGCATGCCCGCTGTCATGGTCGATAACAGGAACAGTGAGACGAAGACGATGTCCGAGCCCAGGATGGTAGGTATTTGTATCATCCGGTCTTGCTCACGAGTTGCCCTGAGACGATCGAGGTCACCAGGAGGCGGGCTTGGGTTGCCCCTGCGCCGGTGACCATCTGAAGGTAGGTGGGCAGATGGCCAGTGCGCCGAACCTGGAGACTCCGATGATGAGTCCGGCGATGATGGTGAAGTTGAAGTTGTGGTCTTCGAAAAGGTGTAGCGGCATGATCGGTTCCGCGGCTGATGTTTCTACACGGACAAGACCGAGGGCCGCGGCGACGGTTGCGATGATCAGGGCGATGTTCGTGGGGGTTCCAGGTGTATGTTGTTCCGCCCCATGTGGTTAGCACGATAATATCGGTCGAGGCGAGCGCGAGCAGTACCATTCCCGTGACGTCGAGTTTCGGCTTGTCGTGGTCGATCTTGGGTAGTCGTAAGAAGAACACTGCCGACGTGATTGCGAGGACCCCAGTGGGATGTTCATCCAGAACGCCCATCGCCATCCGATCCCCTCGGTGAAGAATCCGCCGAGTAGGGGACCTGCGACCGAAGAGAGGGCGAAGACTCCGCCCGTGATGCCCCGTGTACTTGCCGCGCTGGCGGGCGGGCAAGACGTCGGCGATGATCGCCTGCGCGAGGATCATCAGGCCACCGCCGCCGAGTCCCTGAATTGTCCGTCCGGTGATGAGCCATGGCATGACGAGCAGATCTCCTTCTCTTCAACTCACCCGTCGTGCTTCATCCCCGCCGACGTCCAACAGTTGGGCGAACCTGATCCTGCACGCAGACTCGGACGCAGGTTCCACCCCCGAGCATCACGTGGTTTTACTCCGCAGCAGCGTTGACACCTCGTCGCACATCCAGGTCACCAGAGCGGATCGAACCGCCCTGCTCTCGTCGGCGTCCATCGTGCGTGGGTCTGGCCCGAAGATGCCCCAGAGAGGGTGAGTCCGGTTGTGCCGTTGATTTCCCATCGAGTCGCCGTCTCGGTCTATCGCGGGGCGTTCCGCGATGGACGGCAGGCGCTCCAGATGCACCAGATCCGGCCGCAACGCAAACAGCAAACTGGTCTCGAACAGTCCGGCGTGATCCGGCGGCACCGGTGAGCTCGAGCATCGATTGACGGCGGTCGCGAGGACCGACAGCGAATGCTCGGCATCGGCATTCCACACCAGCGCAATGTCGTCGATCATCGCGAGTTGTTCGTCGGCGAAGTGTCCGGTGAACACGACAGCCACACGCACGCCGAATGATTCCAGTTTGACGAGTGTCTGCTCGAGGTGAGACCGGATCGAATCCGGGGAGTTCATCATGACCGTCCACGGATAGTTCGAGTGTCCGCCGCCGGTGCCCTGGTACACCGGCGGAAGGACGATGCCACCCACCTTGTACGCCGCACCGACACATACCCCGTGCGCGGTCAGCGCGTCGAGGCCGATCGGTAGGTGAGCGCTGTGGAACTCGAGGGTGCCCAGCGGCAGATACGCCACCGGTACCGCCTCTACAGCCGCGTCCAGTTCGGCCGGTGACATCAGTTCTGCCTGCACGGTGGCGACTGTGTCGGTCGAAGTCATTGCAGCACTCGCTTCACTTGTAGTAGTTCCGCGGCCAGTTGTGTTCGGCCAACTTCGCCCGCAGTTCCTCCGGAAAGGGCTTGCCGTCGGAGTAGGTGACGTTGCGCGCGACGTTGCTGCGGGTGCTCATTCCGGCGATGACGGTGGAGACTTCGGGGGCGCTCAGCGCGTAGCGCATTGCCGCCTCGGCGAGGGTGGGGAAATACGGCGCACACAGTTCCTTGAGTGCCTCGACGCGAGCGAGGGTTTCACCGAAGCGTTCGCCGCGGAACATCTCGTGCTGCTGCGATCCTGGTTCCCACGAGTCGTAGGTATCGGCAGTCCACTGGCCGCCGAGCGAACCCGAATCCAGGGCGACGCGGTCGATGAAGGCGGTCCCGGTCCTGCCGCCTGCGGGGAACAGTGCATCCACCGGTCGCTGCTCGAACATGTTGAAGATGACCTGGATGGAGTCGACGAGGCCGAGCGCAGCGATGTCCACACCCTCCTCGGGGCGGTAGTCGCGAATGGAGACACCGATCTTGTCGATCTTCCCCTCGATGCGCAGCGCGTTGAGGGTTTCGAGCCAGTCGAGGTTGCGGGTGCCATCGGCGATCCAGCCGTGCAGCTGGAGCAGGTCGAGACGCTCGACGCCCAGGCGGCTCAACGCCAGTTCGACACCGCTGCGTAGGTGCCACTCGGGGTACCGTCCGGACATCAGCGGGTTGTCCTCGTCCGCACTCGGCCAGACGACGGGCTGGATCTTGGTGGCGACATAGATCCGCTCACCGGTCCAGCGGCGCAGGGACTGCCCGACGACCGTCTCGCTGTGGCCAGCTCCGTAGAGTTCTGCCGTATCGACGAAGTTGATGCCCTGCTCGTAGGCGTGCACAAGGGTGCCGATCGATTCCTCGTCGTCGACTGTGCCCCACGCTCCTCCGAGCTGCCATGCGCCGAAGGAGATTTCGCTGATGTCCCAGCCGGTGCGGCCGAAGCTGCGGTACTGCATTGGTGAACCTCGTTGTTTCGCGTGAAGGGATCGTGGACGGGGTCAGGATGCGACGAAGACGGTGCGCAACCATGCGAGTGCATCGTCGTTGGGCAGCGAGCCGTCGCTCGCGTCGTGGCGACCGTATTCACCGACTCGCTCGGCACCGAGGGCGCGCAGTTTCTCGTCGATGATCTCGCTGCCGTGGCTGTAGGTCTCGTAGCTGCTGTCGCCGAGGCCGAACACCGAGAAGCGAATCCCGGTCAGGTCGGGCTCGTCGGCTTCGAGTGCCTCGAAGAACGGGGCTGCGCCACTGGGCAATTCACCGTCACCGTGCGTCGAGCAGACCACGATGTAGCTGTTCTCGGTGGTGAACTCGGAGATGTCGAAGTCCGTCATGTCGATGGCTTCGGCGTGGTGATCGCCGTCGAGCTCGTCGACCATATCCTCGGCGACCATCTCTGCGTTGCCGGATTCGGTGCCGAAAAGAATGACAGTTCTGCTCATGGTGTACTCCTCGATCAGATGGCGGCGGAATGGGTGTCGATGTTCAGTGCGCTGTAGCCCGGTTTGGGCATGGCCGCATCGCGAACGAGATGATCGGCGATGATGGTGTCGGCGACCATGCGTGCGTCGGTGCGGTTTTCGGGGATGGTGCCGCGCGGTCCACGGCGGAGCCAACCGACGCAGTAGAGACTGTCGCCGAGGATGCCGCGCTCGAGATCGACGTGCTCGGCGGAGGTGTGATCGGCGCGCAATAGAGGCGCGCTCTCGTTCTCCGCGAATCCTATTGCAGTGCACACCGAATCGGCATCGAGGCGCATAGTCCGACCGGTCGAGTTCAGCGCCTGCAGCGTGATGGACGACACGGTTCCCGCGCCGTCCAGTTCCACGGGCTCGAAACCGAAATGAAAGCGCGCCACGCGCTGCGCCGACGGCTCGGAACCGTCGATCAGCATTTGGACCGCGTCGTGTCGGGACGCATCCTCGTCCTCGGCGGGGGCGACGAGGTCGGCTTCGAATCGGACGTTCGGCAGCTTGGCCAGTTCCTTGATCATCGCGAGGTCGAACTTCGCCTGCGAGGGCATCGACCGGCCGACGATGTCGATCTCACTCACCGGACCGGCGGAGATCGCATCGACCACGTCCTGCGCGATCCCGAGCTCACGTAGCTGTTCAGGCGCGGTCAGAAACAGGCGCAGAAGGTCGATGGCGACGTTGCCGTGGCCGACAATGACGACGCGTCGACCCAGCTCGAGTCCGTCGACGGTCTCGTCCGGGTGGCCGTTGATCAGTCTTGTCAAATGGCCAGCACCGTAGACGCCGTGGAGGTCGGTCGTCACCGACAGTGCGCGGTCGGCGTGCAGGCCGGTGGCGAGGACGACGATGTCGAACGCGGTTCGTATCTTGTCGAGCGTCATGTGTCCTGCGCCCTCGACGGATCCGACGACGGTGGATCCGACGAAGGTGACGTTGTCTCGGGCGAAGAGCCGGTCAAACTGTTTCGAAACCGCTCTGGTGCCCGGATGATCCGGTGCAACGCCGTAGCGGACGAGGCCGTACGGGGTGTCGAGACGGTCGAAGATGACGATCTCGGACTCGCGCCACTGTTTGCGTAAAAACTGTGCGAGGTAGCACCCGGACGGCCCACTGCCGATGATCGCCACCGACGGCTGCGAGTCGGTGCTGTGAGTGGTGTCCATGAAGGCTGCCCCTGACGATGATCGATTCCGAAGGTGTGACGAGGACGATAACACCGCAACGAATGAAGAAAAACGGCATTCGGCGAATTTATGTCTATTGATTTCGAGAATTCGAGAATGCTGTATTCCACCGAATACAGATAGCTGTCGATGTTGTATCGAACGTGATACCAAGTTGTATCTACTCGAATACAAATCACCGCCGAGCGTCGCCTATCCGACCTCCATCAACCACCGTATTTTCGGTCCGTAAAGTAGGTTCGGTCGCGTACTCGCTGGTCTCGACGGGTAAGCACTGGTGATCGGAGCTGCGGAAACCCGGAATAGGATATGTAATCAATACAAATCCTGGGTGGCGGTGGAGTGAAATAAACTCAACTCAATATTGCTGAAGATAGTGACGCGGACCACGTCCATGCCCTACTATTCGAGATCGAACAACTCGCGCCATGACCGACTCTTTCGGTCGAGCGAATTACGCAAAGGAGCGTAGGAGACGTGTCTCATGGATCTCTCACAACCAATTCGGTGAAACTGGATTTGCCGCCTCTCGGCGACGGCGCTTACAACAAGCGAATCGGTCTCGTGGCCGTCGTCGCCACTTTCGGTGGCCTGCTCTTCGGTTACGACACCGGCGTGCTCAACGGAGCACTGTCGTTCATGGTCGAACCGGGCGGGCTCTCGGCGACCGGCCTGTCCTCGGTCCAGGAGGGGCTGATCACCTTCACCCTCCTCATCGGAGCAGCGGCCGGCGCGTTCTTCGGTGGTCGCCTGTCCGATGCGATGGGACGTCGACGCAACATCATCCTGCTCGCTATCCTCTTCTTCGTCGGAGCCGTCGGCTGCGTCATCGCACCCGGTTACGGAACCTTCCTGGTGTTCCGTTTCGTCCTCGGTCTCGCTGTCGGCGGCGCATCGGTGACCGTTCCGGTGTACCTCGCCGAGGTGGCACCGTTCGAGAAACGCGGCAGCATCGTCTCGCGTAACGAGCTGATGATCGTGACCGGGCAGTTCCTCGCCTTCGCGATCAATGCACTGATCGCAAACCTCTTCGGCGGACACGACAACGTCTGGCGCTACATGCTCGCCGTGGCAGTCGTGCCTGCGGTGTTCTTGTTCTTCGGAATGCTGCGTATGCCAGAGAGCCCACGCTGGCTCATCGCGAACGGCCGCGACGACGAGGCGTTGGCGGTCCTGATGACCGTGCGCTCGAAGGAACGTGCGATCGCGGAGATGGCGGAGGTCCGTCAGCTCGCAGAGATCGAAAAGGTCGAGAAGGCAGGAACCTACTCCGAGATCTTCCGCACCCCGTGGATCCGGCACCTGCTCTTCGTCGGTATCGGTTTGGCCATGTACCAGCAGCTCACCGGAATCAACTCGATGATGTACTACGGCACCCAGGTGCTCGACGAAGCCGGATTCGGCTCCAGCGCAATCACGTTCAATGTCTTCACCGGTGTCATCGCAGTCGGCGCGATGTTGCTCGCCCTGACCTTCATCAACAAGTTCAACCGTCGCACGCTGCTGATCTTCGGTTTCGCCGGAACCACCATCGGACACATTTTCGTCGGCACCATCGGACTTGCGCTTCCCGAGGGGAACGCGCTGCGTCCGTGGCTGCTGCTCATCGGAATCCTCGCCTTCGTCGCCATCGTCCAGGGCACCATCGGGCCGGTCGTCTGGCTCATGATCGCCGAGATCTTCCCGCTCAAGTGGCGGGGACGCATGATCGGCCTGGCGGTGCTCGCACTCTGGGGCATCAACGCGATCATCTCGCTGGCGTTCCCGATCATGGTCGAGGCACTGCACTTCGGAACGTTCCTGCTGTTCGCCGTGGTCTGCTTCCTCGGCACGCTGTTCATGATCACTTCCGCTCCGGAGACCCGTGGCCGCACCCTCGAAGAACTCGAGGAGCAGTTCAAGGAGAAGTACCGCTCGCTGTAGGTCTCGAACGCCTCTGCGGTGGACGTGTCGATACCCGACGCGTCCACCGCGGACGCAACGAACTGTCCAGGCGCGCATGCGCGCCGCACACGCCCGAAGTGAGGTTCGAAGTACATGTCATCCACCGCTGGTACGCAGGCACCGCTCGCCCACGGCTGCCCGGTCGCGCATCATCCGATCCCCACCGCCCCGGTTCCCGAGGTGGACAGCGCAGCGAAACTCCCCGCGCCGGCGGACCTGACCGTGTACTACGACCCGCTGTCCTACTCGTCGTACGACCATCCCTACGACACGTACAAGCGCCTCCGTGACGCGGCACCGGTCTACTACAACCCCGACCGCGACATCTACGTCGTCTCTCGGTACGACGACGTGCGCGCCGGACTGGCCAATCATCAGCAGCTCGTCAACGGTCTCGGCAACGACGTCGACGGCACTCACGACTCCTACGGCGAGGGAATTCTGGTCGCTCAGGATCCGCCGCGGCACACCGCGCTCCGACAGGCCGTCCGCCGGACGTTCGCCGCTCGCGAGATCCTGGCGCGCGAGGAGGGGACCCGCGAATTCGCGCGAAAGTTGTTGGCGGACATGCATGCCACCGGTAGCGGCGACTTCGCGAGTGACTTCGCACTGCCGATGTCCATCGGTATGGGCATCTCGTTGCTCGGCTCGCCGAGTGAGGACAACGCCGTCATCGTCGAGCACCTCTGGCGCGCGATGGAACGCACCGTCGGAAAGTTCGGTGTTCCGGCCGATGCTGCCGCGGCGAACCAGGAGACCGAGATTCTGCTCGCCGAGCGGTTCGCTGCTCGACGCGCCGAGATCGAGGACGGGGCCGACACCTCCGGCTCGGATGCGTACACGCAGATCCTGCTCGCGCAACGCAAGGGCAAAGTATTCGAGGCCGAGATGGACGGCTTGGCACACCTGGTGTTGTCCGCGGCCAGCGACGCTCCGGCTGCACTGCTCACCAACATCGTCTACGTATTCGACAAGTTCCCCCGCCTGCAGGGCTACCTGCGGGAGAACCCGGACATGATCAAGCAGTTCGTGGAGGAGACGCTTCGGTACGAAACTCCGGGCCAGAACCTGTCGCGTCAGACCACGGCGGACATCGTCATCGCGGGAGTGACCATTCCGGCGGACTCGCGGGTGATGTTCCTGCAGGGATCGGCGAACCGCGACGAACGCGTCTACGCGGACCCGGACACCTTCGACATCAACCGGGAGTTCAACCCGAAGAACCGCAGCATGTCCTTCGGCGAGGGCATCCACGCATGCATGGGCGCTCCGTTCGCGAGACTCGCCGCCAAGATCACCGTCGAGGAGCTGTTGGCGGGTCCGGACGTGCGAATCGTCGGCAGGCCCGAGCGGTGGGTCAAGCAGATGGTTCGCGGGTTCTCGCGTCTGCCGGTCGAGTTCTCCGAGCCCGGATCTGCCGTCGCCCGTGCCACCTATTCTCTGAACCCATGATCGACACTCGGCCGCTACGAGCGGGCCGAGTTGCTCATGGGTCACAATGAACGGGTGGCCGCGTTCGTCGTAGAGCATGATTCACCCCTGACCGCGTGGGGGCAGATCCGTCGTGATCTGCGTCGCCGCGTCGACGAGGGTGAGTTCGTCTCCGGTGCACGTATCCCCACCGAGGCAGCATTGATGGAGCAGTACGGCGTCAGTAGGGTCACCATCCGCCGCACCATCGCCGCCATGGTCGAGGACGGTTACGTCGAGAGCCGCCGTGGATCCGGAACGTACGTCACCGGGCGGGCACTGACCGGCCGCTACGACCTGGATCTGTACAAGCCGTGGCGCGAACAGCTCATCGCCCAGGGACACGACGCGCGATCGCGAATGGACTACCCGACAGCTGTTCCGGTCCCGCCGGAGTTGGAACGTTCGTTCAGGGAGCACGCGTCGTCGAGACCGCTCGTCTTCGCTCGCGAATTGCATCTGGTCGACGACATCCCGCTCGCGATCACCGAGTCGTGGTCACCGGTGGATGCCGCGAAAGCGGCAGCGTTGTACTCGGACCAGGAAGTCGCGGCCGAATGCTTCGCCGAGATCGGTTTCGCGACCACTGTGCAGGCCGAACTGCTTCGGTCCTATCTCGATATCCCGCTCATCGTCGTGCACGCTCGCTCGCGCTTGGCGGCGACGGGTGAACTCGTGGAACTCTCGCGGACATCGTGGCTCGGGAGCCGGGTGAGGTTGTCCTACGGTCGCACTCTGTTGCTCTCCGATATCGACAGCATGCAGTTGCTGCTCGGTCGCACCGGAGCCGATCGATTCGGTGCCGATACGGACGACTTTCCCTGAGAACCGAGCCTCCGCGGTGAGCCTCGGTCGATCGATACCCGCGAATCTGATCCTGACAGCACCGCCTCTATTCGCCGAGGCCGACCCACCGTCCCGAGGCCACTGATTCCGACATGGCATCGAGTACCCCGGCACTGCGGACGGCGTCTCGTAGTGTTGCGCCGCAGGGCTTTCCATCCCCGATGGACTTGAAGAAGCGCATTGCCTCGATGACTTTGAGGTCGTCGTAACCCATGGAGGACGCCGAACCGGGTTGGAATGCGCCGTATTCCCCGTGCGAAGGTCCGACGTAGACAGTGGATGCAGGTTGATCCTGGTATCGGTCACCCGTGCTGACGGAGAGTTCGCCCAGCCGGCGGAAGTCCCACGACACAGCACCTTTCGTGCCGTGAATCTCGAATCCGTAAGCGTTCTGATCGCCGACGGCCACGCGACTGGCCTCGAGTACGACGCGAGCTCCGCTGTGCAGGCGGAGTTGGCTGCTGACGAAGTCCTCGTTCTCGACGGCCCCGGGTTCACCTCCGACGGCGAGGGCGTGCCCGGTGGCGGACCCGCTCGGCTTCGTTCGCTGGGGGACGAAGATGGCAGTGTCTGCCACCAGGGACTCGATTTCGCCCAGCAGGTAGTAGACCAGATCGGCTCCGTGTGAGGCGAGATCGCCGAGTACGCCGTTACCGCCGCGGGCCCGCTCGAAGCGCCAGCTCAGCGCTCCGTCAGGATGTGCCGCGTAGTCGCTGAAGAATCGGAATCTGGCATGGGTGATCGTCCCGAGTTCGCCGGACTCGACGAGGGCCTTGGCTTCTTCGACCGCCGGGGCATTGCGGTAATTGAATCCGACGGCCGTCTGCACGCCCGCCTTCTCCGCCGCGAGTGCGACAGCGCGCGCATCGTCGGCGGTCAGGCCGACCGGCTTCTCGATCCAGATGTGCTTTCCCGCTTCGACCATCGCGGTGCCGATGGAACGATGCAGGAAGTTGGGCGCGGTGATCGAGACGGCCTCGATCGTCGGGTCGGATTCGATCTCGTGCCAATCGGTGGTCGCCGCCGCGAAGCCGAACTGATCGGCAGCGTCGTCCGCTCGGCCTTCGAGCTCGTCCGCGACCATCGCCAACTCCGGGCGCAGGCCCAGGTCTGGATAGTGTTGCGTCAGGCGCGAATACGCCTGGGTGTGCACCCGTCCCATCCACCCGAAACCCGCTACTCCGACACGAACAGACCGAGTCGATCGCACAACGAAACTCCTTTTCGAAAGATGTGCGGGCCGGTCCTGTCGGACCGGCCCGATACAGCATGTGAGTAACGGACCCGACTTACCGCCGAAGTTCGTGGGTGAGGGTGTCGAGTTCGTCGCCGCCCGCCATTTCCTTCGTGAGGTCGTCGAGGGAGATGTCCTCGTAGCTGCAGTCGAGCTTCTGACGTCCACGGTTGAGGAGGACGAAGTGATCGCCGACCATGTATGCGTGGTGGGGATTGTGGGTGATGAAGACGACGCCGAAGCCCTGTTCCTTGGCTGCGGAGATGTAGCGCAACACCATTCCCGACTGCTTGACGCCGAGGGCTGCGGTCGGCTCGTCGAGGATCAGAACACGCGCACCGAAGAAGATGGCGCGGGCGATGGCAACACACTGACGCTGACCACCCGAGAGGGAGCCGATGGGTGCGTCGACGTCGGGTAGATCGATGCCCATCTTGTGCAATTCCTCGATGGTCGTCGCGCGCATGGCATTGGTGTCGAGTGACTTGAACACGGTGCCTTTGCGGAGCTCCTGACCGAGAAAGAAGTTGCGCCACACCGGCATGAGCGCGACAACGGCAAGGTCCTGGTAGACCGTCGCGATGCCTTGGTTCAGCGCGTCCTTGGGGGAGTCGAACGTGGTCGGTTTGCCGTCGACGAGCAGTTCTCCCTCGCTCTGTTGATGCAGTCCGGCCATGATCTTGATCAAGGTGGACTTGCCGGCTCCGTTGTCGCCGAGGACTCCGGTGACTTCACCGGCACCCACACGTAGGTTGATGCCCTGCAGAGCGATGATGTTGCCGTAGCTCTTGCCCACGTTCTTCAGTTCGATGAGGGGCGTTTTGCCCCCGCCCGCGGGTTCGGATTCGATGGGTGTGTCGGCGTGAATGGTCATGATCTACCTTTTCGCAGCGTAGGTACGGAACGAGTTGTTGGCGATGACGGCGAACAGCAACATCGCGCCGAGGAAGAACTTGAACCAGTCGGGGTTCCAGCCGGCGTAGACGATGCCCTGGTTCGCCATTCCGAAGATGAACGCACCGATAAATGCGCCGATGGCAGTTCCGAACCCGCCGGTGAGCAGGCACCCGCCGATAACGGCGGCGATGATGTAGAGGAACTCGTTGCCGACGCCTTGGCCGGACTGGACCGTGTTGAACGCGAACAGCAGGTGCATGCCGACGAACCACGCGCAGAACCCGACGAACATGAACAAACCGATCTTGACCTTGGTGACCGGGACGCCGATGGCGCGGGCCGAGTCTTGATTACCGCCGACGGCGAAGATCCAGTTGCCGATGCGCGTCTTCATCAACACCCACGTCGCGGCGAGAGTGAACACGATCCACCACACGACGGTGATACGGATGGACACTCCGAACAGCGAGAACGAAGACGAGAACACCGCTTTGGCGGAATCGAATCCGTCCATGTCCGAAATCGACTGTGTTGCTACCTGCCCGGTCACCAACTTTGTGACGGCGAGGTTGATCCCGGTGAGCATCAAGAAGCTTGCGAGTGTGATCAGGAACGACGGAATTTTGGTCTTCATCACCAGGTACCCGTTGAGGAACCCCACCGCCAATGCGAGCACCAACGCCAACGCAGATCCGATCCACACGTTCAAGTGCAGATTGTAGGCAATCATCGACGCCATGATGGACGAGAAGGTGACCGCGACTCCGGTCGACAGATCGAACTCGCCGCCGATCATCAGCAACGAGACCCCGATGGCCATTATGCCGATCGTCGACGACGCGTAGAGGACGGTGGCGAGCGCTTCGGGGGAGCGGAACGGTGGTGCGACGATGCAGAAGAACACGAAGATGATGATCGCTCCGAAGAGAGCTCCGATCTCCGGGCGAATCAACAAACGCTGCAACGGCTTCTGCTTCTTCACCCGCTCATCGACGATGACAGTGTGTTTGGACAGATCCAGGTCGGCCTGCGTGGACATGGTATTCCTTCCATGCTGGTGCGACGCTCACCGGCAGCGACGATCGGGTGCCGGTGAGCGTCGAGTTCAGCGAGTACCGTTTGCGGCGTACTCGGCGATGGCGTCGATATTGGTCGAGTCGATGAACGCGGGCCCGGTCAGAACCGGGGTGCCGCCGCCGATGGTGTTGCCGTTGTTGAGGTAGAGCCACAGCGAGTCGATGGCCAGGTAACCCTGCAGGTACGGCTGCTGATCGATCGCCCACGCCACGTCGCCGGACTTGATCGCATCGACCAACGCGGCATTGGTGTCGAACGTGGCGACGGTGGCGTTGCTTCCGGCGTTGGCCTTGGACTGCACGGCCGTCAACGCGATCGGGGCTCCGAGTGCGACGATGTGGTCGATGGAGGGATCCTGCTGCAATTTGGCTGTGATGGTGGCCTCTACCGAGGGCATGTCCTTGCTGTTGACGTTGAGAATTTCGGTGCTACCACCGGTGAAGCCAGATGTGACTCCGGCGCAGCGGGATTCGAGAGCAACCTGGCCCTGCTCCTGGATGATGCAGAGGGTCTTCTTCGCGCCGTCCGCGGTCAGGCGGGCACCTGCGGCCTGACCGGCGATGGTCTCGTCCTGGCCGAAGTACTGGCCGACTCCCATGTCCTTCCAGGAGTCGTATCCGGAGTTGAACGCAACCACCGGAATTCCTGCCGCTTCCGCGGCCTCGACCGAAGGGGCCATGGCGTCGGGCTTGGCCAGCGTCACCGCGATGCCGTCGACTTTCGAGTCGATCGCGCTCTGGACGAGGTTGGCCTGGTTCGGTGCCTCGGGATCTGCGGAGTAGCGCAGTTCGATGTTGTCTTTCGCTGCCGCTGCCTCGGCACCCTTGCGAATCAGATCCCAGAACGTGTCACCGGGTACCTCGTGGGTGATCATCGCGATTGTTGCTTTCGGGGTATCGGCCGTTCCTGCGTTGCTTCCGGAGTCGGACTCCTCGGGCGCGCCGCCCGAGGACGAACACGCGGCGACCGATGCCGCCAGCGCGACCCCCATCGCCATTGCGATGGTTTTGCGCCCCAGGTTCTTTGGGGACCTGTCCGCTACCGAACCCAAACGAGACGTCATTTTTCAAACATCCTCTCGATGACCAGACGACCCGCTGATGTCGGGCCGGGCGTACTGCCTACGAAGATGTAATACCGGTCACACCCGAAAGTCAATTGTTTGTCCAGACATTAGGACTGCAAAGCCCCTCGGCGAGCGGGACTCAGAGAGGGAAATCGATCCCCAGCAGGCGTCGCAACTCGTCGAGGGTCTCGAGGGTGGAGATGGTGTCGCTCATTGTGTGGCAGGGACTTTCGAGCTCTCCGCTGGCGATCCGTCGGGCCGCCTCCGCAGCTTCGTACGCAAGTCCGGCGGGGTAACCGCTGACGTCGTCGACGAACCGAGCGGATCGTCCGTCCCGTAAGGACACGGTGAAATCTCCCGGCCGGTAGAAGACGCCCGCCGTTCGAAGCATGCCCGCCGTGCCACACACGGCACCGAGGTTCGGCGTGTCGGCCAGGATGGTGGTGTTGAGAACGGCGTGAGCACCTGTCGGTGAGGTCAGGGTCGCCGAGATCTGACCGTTCAGCTCCGAGTTCGCCTGCTGTCCCACCGCCGTGACACCGGCAGGCCGGCCCAGCGCTTTCTGGGCGAAGTAGACGACGTAGGTCCCCAGATCCAGGAGGGGCCCACCGGCGAGTGCGGGGTCGTAGATCCGATGGTCGGTGTCGAAGTGCTCGCCGTGGTCGGCCAGGACGGTACTGATCTCACCGAGCATTCCCTGCGCCAAGATCTGGTCGATGACGTCGAACATCGGCAGGAATGCAGACCACATGGCCTCCATTGCGAACAATCCCGTGGATCGGGCGAGCTCGGCGATAGCACGAGCCTGGTGGGCGTCGAGGGCGAGGGGCTTCTCCACTACGACGTGTTTACCTGCCTCGAGTGCGAGCGCTGCGTGCTCGAAATGGAGGGTGTGCGGGGTGGCGATGTACACGACGTCGACATCGGAACGTGCGACGAGGTCGTCGTAGTTGCCGTGGACGGTCGGGATTCCCCAGTCCGCCGCGAAGGCCGATCCTCGCAGCGCGTTTCTCGAGGCGACGGCCGTGATCTTCTGAGAAGTGTGGTGGCGCAGTGCCTCTGCGAATCGCGCGGCGATCCATCCCGGACCCAGGATGCCCCATCGAAGTGCAGGGGCATTCATGGGCGGTGCGATGCGTGAGGGTGGAAGTACTAGTTCGCTGGTCGACGTCATGCCACGCACCCTAGTATCACGTGCTGTACATATGTCCGGACATTCGATGTTTTTCATCGAGATCGTTAGTGAGGCCCCATGAGCGTGCGCGTAGGAGTCATCGGAGCCGGAGTGATGGGGGCCGACCACATCAGGAATCTGCATTCGGTGGTGTCGGGTGCGACTGTCACGGCCGTGGCCGACGTCGACGCCACCCGCGCCTTTGGTCTGGCTGCTGAGGTCGGTGCGGATGGCGTCACCGACCCGTACGGTTTGATTTCGCGGACGGACGTCGACGCCGTTGTCGTCGCCTCCCACGACTCCACCCACGCCGATCTGGTGCTCGCCTGTATCGAGGCCCGCAAGCCGGTCCTGTGTGAGAAGCCGCTCGCAGCGACCGTCGAGGAATGCTCAACGGTGGTTCGAGCCCACGAGGCTGCGATCTCGGGCGAAATTCCCTTGCTCACTGTGGGTTTCATGCGCCGATTCGACCCGGGATACGTCGAGTTGAAGCACACTGTGTCCTCGGGCGCAGTGGGAGATCCGTTGATCGTGCACTGCTCGAGTCGCACGGTCACCTCCGGGCCGGGCGGCGATTCGGAGGCAAGTATCACCGGTTCTGCGATACACGAACTCGATACGGTGCCGTGGATGCTCGACTCCCCGGTGGTCGAGGTCAGCTGGCATGTCACTCGTGCGAGCAAGCGGATAGAGCATCGCCGCGATCCGCAGTTCATGCTGTTGCGAACCGAGAACGGTGTTCTGGCGACCGTGGAATTGTTCCTCAATGCCGGCTACGGGTACGACATCCGCTGTGAGGTGGTCGGCGAACACGGCGCGAGTCGTCTGGCGGAGCCGGTTCGGACGCTGACCGATCATGCTCTGCAGCACAGCTATTCGTACTCGAAGGACTGGGTCCCTCGCTTTGCCGACGCGTATCGACTACAGCTGGGCGAGTGGATCGATTCGATCACCGAAGGGCGCACATCCACCCTGGCATCGGCGCGTGAAGGGCTGCAGGCGAGCGTGGTGGCACAGGCGTTGATCACCTCGATGCACAATGGCGGTGGAACCGTCGCGGTCGAGAGTCCTCTCTGACGACGCGGTTACCGATGTCCGGTGTGGATCGGTCCTTCAGCGATCGACCAGGGTGGTGTCGAAGTAGTACCGGGACGCCCGGTACACGTGCGCTCCGAACTCGACGACGCTCCCCGAATCGTCGAAAGCGGTGCGGTGCATGGTCAGTAGCGGTGCCTTGTACTTTTCGTCGAGCAGGGTTGCCTCCTCGCGGTCGGCCGCTCGGGCGCCGATGCGCTGGCGGGCGAGCCTGATGTGTACCCCCCGCGTACGCAACGAGGAGTACAGGCCCTGGGTCTCGAGCTCGTCCGGCTCCGGGGCGAGTTCGCTCGGCAGATAATTGACCATGACCGCGAGCGGCTCACCGTTGGTGCTTCGGAGCCTGCGAATGGTGACGACGTCCGTCGTGTCGGAAATGTTCAGTTCCTGTGCGACGTCGGGTGTCGGCGGACCGGCCTGGTAGTCGAGGAGTCGGGTCGTCGGATTCTGCCCAGCGCGGGCGAGGTCGTCGAACAGGCTGGTGAGCTCGACCGGTCGGTGAACCGGACTCTGAACCACCTGTGTGCCGACGCCCCGCTTACGTACCAGCAGCCCTTTGTCGACGAGTTCTTGTATCGCGCGGCGGGTGGTGGGACGAGACAGGCTCAGTCGTTTGGCAAGTGCCAGTTCGTTCTCGAAGCGTTCTCCCGGCGCGAGGACGCCCTGCAGGATGGCGGACTCGATTGCCTGGGCCAGTTGAAAGTACAGCGGCACCGGACTCGACCGGTTGAGCTCGACGGGAAGTTGGGCCGCCTCGGTTCCAGCCGCCGCTGTGTTCGACGTGGTCACTGGTCTCTCCCGTCTGTCGGTGGGCGCTGTGGGGCACCGGCTTGTACGAAGTGTAGGGGATGGATAACATCACTTGACCGGAAGTAAGAATGTCAGGACAAAGTATTGACATTTGCGTGTGAGCTCACGCACAGTGGACGCACCGAAGAAACGTGCGGAAGCCCTCACCGAAACGAACACCTCACACCAATGGAGTCGATCGTGACCACCTCAGCCGACGCGAACACCGCGGCCTTCGACGTCCTCGCCATCGGGCGAAGTGGTGTCGATATCTATCCTCTGCAGACCGGCGTCGGTCTCGAGGAGGTCGACACCTTCGGAAAGTTCCTGGGCGGTAGCGCCGCGAACGTCACCGTCGCCGCCGCGAGACTGGGCTGCCGCTCTGCGTTGATCTCCGGCGTCGGCAACGACCCCTTCGGTCGATACGTGGCCGCGGAACTGGCTCGGCTGGGCGTAGACAACCAATTCGTCGTCACCGACGATCAGTTCGCGACTCCGGTCACGTTCTGCGAGATCTTCCCGCCCGACGACTTTCCGCTGTACTTCTATCGGAAGCCGTCGGCACCCGACCTCCAGATCCGTCCGGAGAACATCGATGTCGATGCTGTCCGCAACGCGCGTCTCTACTGGTCGACAGTTACCGGCTTGTCCGAAGAGCCAAGTCGTAGTGCTCATTTCGCTGCGTGGGAGGCCCGAGATCGAGCGCCGTTGACCGTGCTGGATCTGGACTACCGGCCGATGTTCTGGGATTCGCCTGCCGCCGCGACGGAGCAGGTGCGCCGGGCGCTCGCGCAGGTCACCGTTGCCGTCGGAAACAAGGAAGAGTGCCAGATCGCAGTCGGCGAAACCGACCCGCACAAGGCGGCCGATGCGCTCCTCGATCTCGGGGTCTCGCTTGCCATCGTCAAGATGGGCCCGAAAGGTGTCCTCGGCAAGACTAAGACTCAGACCGTCACGGTGGCACCGAACTTCGTCTACGTGGTCAACGGCCTCGGGGCGGGGGACAGCTTCGGCGGTTCGCTGTGCCACGGCTTGCTCGCCGGTTGGCCCCTGGAGAAGATCCTGCGTTACGGCAATGCCGCCGGAGCGATCGTGGCATCGCGCCTCGAATGTTCGACGGCAATGCCCACCGCCACCGAAGTCGCTCTACTCGCCGAACAAACCGCCACGGAGGCTGTCAATGTCTGAGACCACCTTGAGTCCCGCACCCGCGGCCACCACTTACGCCGAGGTCACCGCGATTCGCGCCACCGACCCGCAGGCCATCGAACGTGCGTGGGCCACTCGGGTCACCCGCCCCACGATCCGCGGCAACGGCCGGCTGATGATCGTTGCTGCCGACCATCCGGCACGGGGTGCGCTGTCGGTCGGCTCGAACATGACCGCCATGAACAGCCGCACCGAGCTGCTGGACCGGTTGCGCACTGCGCTCGCCAATCCCGGCGTCGACGGTGTGCTCGGGTCCGCCGACATCCTGGACGACCTCGTGCTGCTCGGTGCGCTCGAGGACAAGGTGGTCTTCTCGTCGATGAATCGCGGCGGCTTGGCCGGCGCGTCGTTCGAGTTGGACGATCGAATGACCGGTGCCACAGCTGCTTCCACGGCAAAGGCGCGCATGAACGGTGCGAAGATGCTCACTCGGATTGCGCTCGACGATCCGGGCACTCTGGCGACGATGACCGCCTGCGCGCAGGCAATCGACGAACTGGCCGCGGCGAACCTCATCGCCATGGTCGAGCCGTTCCTCTCACGCAGAGTCGAAGGTCGCGTCAAGAACGACTTGAGTACCGACGCGGTCATCAAATCGATTCACATCACGCAAGGCCTCGGATCCAGCTCGGCCCACACGTGGATGAAGCTTCCCGTCGTGCCCGAGATGGAACGCGTCATGGATGCCACGACGTTCCCGACTCTGCTCCTCGGCGGCGACCCGCAGACTGCTCCGGAGGAGACGTACGCCAGTTGGGCGCGCGCACTGGAGATTCCCGCGGTCCGGGGCCTGATCGTCGGTCGCACGTTGCTCTACCCGCCGGACGGAAACGTCGAAGCTGCTGTCGGTACCGCCGTCGACATGGTGAGGTGAAACATGAACTCCGAGTACTACATCGCTGCCGGTACAGGTAGCACGAACGGTTTCGACGTCGCCGTCACACCCGACAGCGCGGGGTGGACCGAATCGAGTCTGTGGACTTTCACGCTCTCGGCCGGTCAGTCGGTGGACCTGAATTCGGGTCCGGACGAGATCATGGTTCTCCCGTTGGCGGGATCGGCATCGGTGACCAGTGCCGGCACCACGTTCGAGCTCGCCGGCCGTGCATCGGTGTTCGACGGCCCGTCCGACTTCGCCTACGTCGGCAAAGATTCGGCGTACTCGGTGGCCAGCGCAGCCGGTGGCCGATTCGCCCTGTGCGGCGCACGGGCGAAGAACGATCTCCCGTTCCGCTACGTGCCCGCTTCGGATATCTCGGTCGAACTGCGCGGCGCGGGCAATTGCAGTCGGCAGGTCCACAATTTCGGCACCGCGGACACGTTCGAGGCCGACTCGCTCATCGCCTGCGAGGTCATCACCCCCGGCGGCAACTGGTCCTCCTACCCGGGACACAAGCACGACGAGAACACCGCGAACGAATCGGCGCTCGAGGAGATCTACTACTTCGAGATCGCCGACGGGCCCCAGGGCGCCGCAGGTTTCGGCTACCACCGGGTCTACGGCACACCGCAGCGACCGATCCAGGTGCTCGAAGAAGTGCGAACCGGAGATGTTGTCCTCGTGCCGCACGGCTACCACGGCCCGTCCGTTGCCGCCCCCGGCTATCACATGTATTACCTGAACGTCATGGCCGGACCGGGTGTCGAGCGCGCCTGGAACATCGTCGACGATCCCGAACACACCTGGATTCGCGGCAGCTGGGCCGATCAGCCGGTCGATCCTCGCCTTCCCCTCCACACCGCATCGACAGGAGCATGACTGTGGTGTCCACAGCGCCGATCTCGGCAAGCAAGAACGACAACGCCGAACCGACAGTGCATCTGACCGTCTCGCAGGCCGTCGTGAAGTTTCTGGCCAACCAGTTCGTCGAGCGCGACGGCGTCCGCACCAAGTTCTTCGCGGGAGCCTTCGGCATCTTCGGTCACGGAAACGTCGCCGGCCTCGGCCAGGCACTGCTCCAGGCCGAGATCGACGCCGTCGAAGCCGGCACCGAACCGGAATTGCCGTACGTGCTCGGACGCAACGAACAAGCCATGGTGCACAGCGCCGTTGCCTATACGCGCCAGAAAGACCGTCTGCAGGCCTGGGCAGTGACGGCCAGCGTCGGGCCGGGCTCGACCAACATGCTGACCGGCGCAGCTCTGGCCACGATCAACCGCCTTCCCGTATTACTCCTTCCCGCAGACACTTTCGCGACTCGCGCCAGCGCGCCGGTACTGCAGGAGCTCGAGCTTCCGTCGAGCGGCGACGTCACGGTCAACGATGCATTCAAGCCCCTGTCGCGTTACTTCGACCGGGTGTGGCGCCCCGAGCAGCTGCCGAGCGCTCTGCTCGGTGCGATGCGCGTCCTCACCGATCCGGTCGAGACGGGCGCGGCCACCGTCGCCATCCCGCAGGACGTGCAGGCCGAAGCATTCGACTGGCCGGAATCGTTGTTTGCTCCCCGCACGTGGCACATGGCCCGTCCCGTCCCGGAGAAGTCCGCCGTCGAGCGGGCGGCCGAGGTTATTCGCAGCGCGCGGAAGCCGCTGATCGTGGCAGGCGGCGGCGTGATCTATTCGCGTGCAACCGATGCACTTGCCTCGTTCTGCGCAGCGACGGGTATCCCCGTCGGTCAGAGCCAGGCGGGCAAAGGATCGTTGCCGTACGACCACCCGCAATCGGTTGGTGCCGTCGGCTCCACCGGAACGACGGCCGCCAATGCGCTCGCCACCGAAGCCGATGTCGTGATCGGAATCGGTACGCGTTACAGCGATTTCACCACTGCGTCGCGGACCGCGTTCACCAACACCGACGTGAAGTTCGTCAACATCAACGTGGCCTCGATCGACTCGGTCAAGCAGGGTGGTGTCTCCGTCGTCGCCGACGCCCGCGAAACGCTCGACGCGCTGGCCGAGACCCTCGGGGACTTCACGGTGTCGGACGACTATCGCAGCAGAGTTGCCGAGCTCGCTCAGGCATGGGACGACACGGTGACGTCGGTATACGCCATCGAGGATTCGTCCGCACCGCTGAATCAGAACCAGGTCATCGGTCTCGCGAATACCCTGTCCGATCCCCGCGACGTCGTGGTGTGTGCTGCCGGATCCATGCCCGGCGATCTGCACAAGCTCTGGCGCACAAGGGATGCGAAGGGATATCACGTCGAGTACGGCTTCTCGTGCATGGGCTACGAGGTAGCGGGCGGTATCGGTGCGAAGATGGCCGAGCCGGACCGTGACGTGTTCATCATGGTGGGCGACGGCTCGTACCTCATGATGGCGACCGAACTGGTCACCGCCGTACAGGAAGGCGTCAAGGTCATCATGATCTTGGTGCAGAACCACGGGTTCGCGTCCATCGGTTCGCTGTCGGAGTCACTCGGATCGCAAAGGTTCGGCACCGATTACCGCTACCGCAGCGAGGACGGTCGTTTGGACGGTGGCATCCTGCCCGTCGACCTCGCCGCGAATGCGGCAAGCCTCGGCGTCCACGTCGTCCGCGTGAACAACGGAAGCGAGTTCACGGACGCGGTGAAGGCGGCCAAGGCGAGCGAGACGAGCACGGTCATCCACGTCGAAACCGACCCACTCATCGCTGCCCCGGATTCCGAATCCTGGTGGGATGTGCCGGTCAGTGCCACCTCGACCCTCGAGTCGACGCGGACCGCGTACGAGACATATCAGAAGTGGAAGAAGATCCAGCGGCCGTTCCTGCGTCCGTCCGGCCAGTAGTCACCCCACAACATTCGGCACATTCAGAGAGGATTTATCTTATGAGCGTTATTCGCGTTGGATCGGCACCCGATTCCTGGGGCGTCTGGTTCCCGGAGGACCCGCAGCAGACCCCCTACGGCCGGTTCCTCGACGAGGTGTCCGCATCGGGCTACGAGTGGATCGAGCTCGGGCCGTTCGGATACCTTCCGACCGATCCGCAGAAGCTGTCCGACGAGCTCGCTGCGCACAACCTGAAGCTTTCTGCCGGAACCGTTTTCGAGCACCTGCACCAGGACGCTTCCTGGGATGCAGTGTGGACCCAGATCGAAGATGTTGCGAAACTGACTGCGGCAGTGGGTGGAAAGCACGTCGTCGTCATTCCCGAGATGTGGCGTGACCCAGGCACCGGTGCGGTGCTCGAGGACCGCACGCTCACCCCCGATCAGTGGCGCAAGAAGACCGAGGGCATGAACGAGCTCGGCAAGCGCATGTTCGAGCAGTACGGTGTCAAGGCTCAGTACCACCCGCACGCGGACTCTCACGTCGACACCGAAGAGAATGTCTATCGGTTCCTCGATGGCACGTCGAGTGAGTTCGTCAACCTGTGCCTCGATACCGGCCACATCAGTTACTGCGGCGGAGACAACATCGCCATCATCGAGCGCGCACCGGAGCGCATCGGGTACCTGCATCTCAAGCAGGTCGACGAAGCAGTCCGCGCCAAGGTTGCAGCCGAGGATTTGCCTTTCGGCGAGGCATGCAAGCTCGGCGCGATGACCGAACCGCCCCTGGGCATTCCGGACATGCCGCCCCTGCTGTCGACCATCGAGCGCCTGGCCGATGCCGGCAAGCTCACCGCCGACATCTTCGCGATCGTCGAGCAGGACATGTACCCGTGCGAGCCGGACTACCCGCTGCCGATCGCACAGCGCACTCGTAAGTACCTGGGCTCCTGCGGGATCCCGTCCATCCAGTTCAGCTGATACCCGCAAGGAGAATTTTTTTCATGACCAACGAACTGCGCATCGCCGTCCTCGGGGTCGGCATGATGGGTGCCGACCACGTCGCTCGCATTTCCTCGAAGATCGCCGGTGCACGCGTCGCCGTCGTCAACGACTACTTCACCGAGAAGGCCGAAGAACTCGCCGCGTCCATTCCCGGCGCTCGGGTCGTCAACGACCCTATCGACGCCATCGCCGATCCCGAGGTCGATGCCGTGTTGCTGGCGACCCCCGGTCCGACGCACGAGAAGCAGCTCCTCGCATGTCTCGAGTACGGCAAGCCCGTCATGTGCGAGAAGCCGCTGACCACGGACGTCGAAACCTCGCTCGCAGTGGTGAAGGCGGAGGCCGAACTGGGCAAGAAGCTCATTCAGGTCGGATTCATGCGCCGGTTCGACAACGAGTACGCAGATCTCAAAGCTCTGATCGACTCCGGAGACATCGGTCGCCCGCTCGTCGTACACTGCGCGCACCGAAACCCGGCTGTGCCGCCGCATTTCGACAGCGCGATGATCGTCAAGGATTCGCTGGTTCACGAAGTCGACGTCACCCGCTTCCTACTCGACGAGGAAATCACGACAGTGCAGATCATCACACCGTCGGCCAACACGAATGCGCCGGCGGGGCTGAAGGATCCACAGATCGCCATCTTCACCACCGAGACCGGTCGGCACGTCGACGCGGAGGTGTTCGTGACCACGGGCGTCGCGTACGAGGTCAGGACAGAGGTGGTGGCCGAACGAGGCAGTGCCATGATCGGTCTCGATGTGGGACTGGTGCGTAAGTCCGCACCCGGAACCTGGGGCGGCACGATCACACCGTCGTTCAAGGAGCGGTTCGGGCAGGCATACGACACGGAAATTCAGCGGTGGGTCGACGCCGTGCGCTCGGGTGCCGAGACCGGAAACTACGTCGACGGTCCCGGCGCATGGGATGGCTATGCCGCAGCAGCTGTATGCGAGGCCGGAGTGAAGTCGCTCGAGTCGGGTGCTCCCGTGGCCGTGGATATGGTTCCGCGTGCCTCGATCCCGGGCGCGTGAAACGAATGAAGATCGCTCTCGATCCGACCCCGTTCCATCACGATTACTCGCTGCTCGAATTGCCCGGTGTGGTCGCCGATCTCGGGTACGAGTGGTTGCAGTTGACGCCGCACGTGGACATGATTCCTTTCTTCAACCATCCGAAAGCCGATGACGACCTCGTCGCCAAGTTCAAGAAGGCGTGTTCCGACGCCGGTGTCGGTATTGCATCCGTACTTCCGGTGCTGCGGTGGTCCGGTCCCGACGAGGATGCGCGTGAGGCTGCAGTTCGATACTGGAAGCGCGCGATTCAGATCACCGTCGACCTCGGTGTGTCGACCATGAACACCGAGTTCAGCGGCCGACCCGAGAAGCCCGAGGAATCCGAACGGGCCTTCTACCGGTCGATGGAGGAACTTGTTCCCATCATCGAACGTGAAGGTCTCGAGGTGTTGATCGATCCGCATCCCGACGACTTCGTCGAGGACGGTCTGGCGGCGGTTCGTACCATTCGCGGAATCAACTCGAAGAACATCGGCATGGTGATCGTGGCATGTCACCAGTTCCACATGGGCGGCGATCTCGACGCGATCATGGCGGCAGCGGGCGACATGGTGCGACTGGTGCACGTGGCCGACACGATGGATCATCATCGCTCGCATGGGCTTCGGTACATCACCAATCCTCCGGGCAACGCCGTACGCGTGCATCAGCACCTCAAGGTCGGTGACGGCGATGTCGATTGGAACCAGTTCTTCGGCGGCCTCGGCAAGCTCGGCTTCTACGACCGCGACACAGTCATGGTCTCGAGTGTGTTCGCGGAGAACGAGAACGCGCACGAGGTCTCGCGATATCAGCTCGACACCATTCGGAAGTACGTCTCCGAGCACTCCTGATTTCCACTCACGTAGGGACACATCATGACTGACAACGTTATTGCTCATTGGGTGGACGGAAAGCCGTTCGCCGGCACGTCCGACAAGACCGCTCCGGTCACCAACCCCGCGACCGGGCAGATCACCGGCCAGGTAGCGCTGGCTACCGTCGAGGATGCACGCACGGTCATCGCATCTGCCGCAGCGGCATTCCCGGCCTGGCGAGACACCTCGCTGGCCAAGCGAACCGCGATAGTCTTCAAGTTCCGGGAATTGCTCAACGCCAAGAAGGGTGAACTCGCCGAGATCATCACCGCCGAGCACGGCAAGGTTCTCTCCGATGCGCTCGGCGAGATCAGCCGCGGCCAGGAAGTCGTCGAATTCGCTTGCGGCATACCGCACCTGCTCAAGGGCGGGTTCACCGAGAACGCGTCGACCAAGGTCGATGTGTATTCGATCCGTCAGCCCGTCGGACCTGTTGGCATCATTTCTCCGTTCAACTTCCCGGCCATGGTTCCCATGTGGTTCTTCCCCGTCGCCATCGCCGCCGGCAATACCGTCGTGCTCAAGCCCAGCGAGAAGGATCCCACTGCATCACTGTGGATGGCCGAGCTGTGGGAAGAAGCAGGACTACCGCCCGGTGTGTTCAACGTTCTGCAGGGCGACAAGCTCGCGGTGGACGAGCTGCTCGAGAACAAGTCCATCAAGGCAATCAGCTTCGTCGGGTCGACGCCGATCGCGCAGTACGTCTACTCCACAGGCACCGCGCACGGTAAGCGAGTTCAGGCCCTCGGCGGAGCGAAGAACCACGCTATCGTCCTCCCCGACGCCGATCTGGACCTCGCTGCCGACGCGATGGTCAACGCCGGCTTCGGTTCTGCGGGCGAGCGGTGTATGGCCATCTCCGCGCTGGTCGCCGTCGGAAACATCGCCGACGAACTCGTCGAGAAGATCGTCGAACGCACCACACCGTTGGTCACCGGAGACGGGACCAAGGGTGCCGATATGGGACCTCTGGTCACCAAAGCGCACCGCGACAAGGTCGCCTCGTACGTCGACGCCGGAGAAGCAGCCGGTGCCACCATCGTCGTCGACGGCCGCACCGTCGAAGCGGACGGCGGCAAGGACGGCTTTTGGCTCGGCCCGACGCTGATCGACAACGTCACCACCGACATGTCCATCTACACCGACGAGATCTTCGGGCCGGTCCTCTCGGTGGTCCGCGTCGACACGTACGACGAGGCGCTCGAGCTCATCAACTCCAACCAGTACGGCAACGGTACCGCCATCTTCACCAACGATGGCGGTGCGGCGCGGCGGTTCCAGAACGAGGTCGAGGTCGGCATGATCGGCATCAACGTCCCGATTCCGGTTCCGATGGCGTACTTCAGTTTCGGTGGTTGGAAGAACAGCCTTTTCGGTGACACTCATGCCCACGGAATGGACGGTGTCCACTTCTACACCCGCGGCAAAGCAGTCACCAGCCGGTGGCTCGACCCGAGCCACGGAGGAATCAACCTCGGGTTCCCTGAAAACGACTGAGCCCGAGAACGACTGAGCTCTGATCTGCGAAACCCCCGCTCCTATTGTCGGAGCGGGGGTTTCGCGCGGCGCGGACACATATCGGTGAGCTGCACTGTGGACGTCCGCTGTCGATGCAGCTGTCCGGTCCGGCGGACTACCGCCGTCGCCGACGAGAAGACCCTGCGTGGCATGTTCTGCCGCGCAGGGTCTTCTGTAGGTTCGTGTCGGTGACGGGTCGGATTCGGCGCCAGCCACCGTCGAGCGGACTCAGCTGGGTTGGACGCTCAGGACCGGGACGGGCGACATCATCAGTAGGCGCTGAGTGATGCTGCCCAGCAGAGCTTTGCCGACACGACTGCGTCTCTTGATTCCGATGACAAGCCGCGTCACTTCGGGATGTGCGTCGATCTCGTCGAGGACCGCTGTTGCGGGGTCGCGGTCTGCGCGTCCGGCACGGTCGATGACTCGCACAGCAAGCTGTGCGTCGAGTCCGCTGACGTCAAGTCCGCCGAGAGTCAAATTCACCACAATCAGTTCGGTGTGCATCGCACTTGCTTCGTCGGCCGCGACGCGCAGGGCGTGGCGGCCCTCTTCGTTGTCGGTTACTGCAACCAGTATTGCCATGTCGTGACGTCCTTTCGATGGGTTCGGTTCACGAATACTCGCGACGGAATCCGGCCTCTAGCTGTTCGAGTGATTGCCCGCGAGTTTCCGGTACCTGGGTGACGATGAAGATCAGTGCCAGGACCCCTAGCCCGACGAAGATGAAGAAGGTCGGCGCTATGCCCAGCGCCTCGACGACAGGCGGGAATGCTAGCGCAACAAGAGCATTGGCCAACCAGAGCATGAACACGCAGACCCCGATTGCGAAGCTGCGGATCTTGAGGGGGAAAATTTCGGCAAGCATGAGCCACACCAGGGGGCCGATGGTGCCCTGCATGCAGAAGACAAACAGGACGACGAAGACGAGGATGAAGTACGCCTTCGCAGTGCCGTCCGGCAGTAATAGCGCGGACAGTCCGACGAGGAGGTGGAAGAAGGTCGTCAGCCCGAAGCCGGCGATGAGCATCGTCCGGCGGTTCACCTTGTTCATGATGAGCAAACCGACAGTGATGCCGAGAACGCTGAACAACCCGTTGAGCGTGTTGGCGATGATTGCAGCGCTGTCTGAGAAGCCGGCATCGCTGAGCAGCTGTGTGCCGTAGTACATGACCGAGTTGATCCCGGTGAACTGCTGGAAGACGCCGAGGCCGACACCGATGAAGATGAGCCGCCGGATCCAGCGGACGGATAGGTCTGCTGCACCTCCGGTCTGGGAGAGTCTCTCTTCTTCGGCCAGAGCGTGTACTTCGGCCATCTCGGCTACTGCGCGTTCGTCGGTGCGAACTTGCTTCAGAACTGCCAGTGCTTCGTCGTCGCGACCCTGCAGCACGAGCCAGCGCGGACTCTCGGGCATGCGCAGCATGCCGACGAACAGCGCGATCGCGGGAAAGAGTGCGACCACGAGCATGTAGCGCCACACCGACTCGTGGTCACCCCAGATGTTGAAAATGATGGCATTGATGATGAAGGCCGCGAACTGGCCGCTCACGATCATGACCTCGTTGCGGGTGACCAGAGATCCGCGTCGTTCGGCAGGTGCAACTTCGGAGAGGTAGACCGGGACCGTGGCGGACGCGCCGCCGACTGCAAGACCGAGGATGAATCGGAATACCGCGAGCACCTCCCACGACGGGGCAAGCACACAGCCGATGGTGCCGAGAGCGAAGACTCCGGAGAGCAGCAAGATGTTGTGGCGTCGCCCGTATTTGTCGGACAGACGCCCTCCCACCAGTGCGCCGATCGCGGCACCGAAGATGAGAATGCTGACGACTAGACCTTCGGTGAACGACGTGAGCCCCAGGTCGTCCTTCATCGGTTCGAGCGCACCGTTGATGACACCGGTGTCGTAGCCGAACAGCAGGCCGCCGAACGTCGCGACGACTGCGATGACGCCCAGTCGTCGGGAATGCGTCCCCGGGGTGTCGGGCGGGAGCGCACTCCGTGAGTTTGGTTGAGCTGAAGACATCTGTTTTTCATCCTCCGATACCCGTGGTTGACGATGGGCTAGAGCTAAATCTTTATGTATGTATGTCTTAACATACTGACAGTGAGATGAGAAGTGGGTCACATGGCTTTACCCGCTGAGCTACCGGTCGAACGCACAACGATCGAGAGCGCTCGGAGGTACGGTTTGTCGACGCCGTCAGGGTTCGCGAGAGTGGGAGTCAGTGACTGGAAGTGAGCAGAGCGATCGACGATCGGACGCGGATTCTCGCGGAAGGGCGCGAGCGCGGAAACCCACGATGGACGATATTGCCGTCCGGGCGGGGGTATCACGCACGCTTGTGTCGTTCGTCCTCGGTGGTAAGGCCGGTGCGGGGGAGCGAACGCGAGAGCGCGTTCTTCGTATCGCCGATGAGCTCGGATACAAACCCGACGCCACCGCTCAGCTGTTGGCCCGCGGACGCAGTCGAACCATCGGAGTTCTGGTCGACGTCGAGCAGCCGTTCCAAGCTCAGTTGGTGAAGCGAATCTATCCGTTCGCCAAAGCCGCGGGTTACGAGGTTCTGCTGTCCGCAAGCGCACCGGGGCGAGACGAAGTGGCTGCCGTCGAATCTCTGATCGCCCACCGATGCGAAGGGCTGATTCTGCTCGGCCCGAGTTCGGAACAATCGTACTTCGAGGAGCTGGAAGAGCGTGCGGTTGTAGTTGTCGTCGCAAAACCTTTGTCTCGGAGCAGCTTCGACAGTGTGCGTAGCGCCGACGACAGCGGTATTCGGCAATCCGTCGACCACCTGATCGAACTGGGGCACCGCGAGATCTACCACATCGATGGGGGATCCGGTCCGGGATCTGCCATCAGAAGCGACGCCTACCGCGCCGCGATGCATGGCCACGACCTGGGTGATCGAATTCGCGTGATCGACGGAGCTCACGACGAGTCGTCGGGGGTTGCGGCAGGACATCTCATGCTCGACGAAAGCACTTTGCCGACAGCGGTTCTTGCCGGCAACGATCGCTGCGCGCTGGGCCTCATGGATGCATTCGACCGCGCCGGAATCGATGTTCCAGGGGATGTGTCCATCGTCGGTTACGACGACAGCGACCTCGCGCGGCTCTCTCGGATCGATCTGACGACTGTGCGACAGAACGTTGATGCTCTGGCCGAGAACGCCGTGGCGTTCGCGGTGACGCGCCTGGAGAACGGCTCCGCGCCGGCGTCCGAGATGATCGTCGAACCGCATCTCATCGTGCGCGGAAGCACCGGACCCGTGCGTTCTGCAGAGCGAGTTCGCGCCTTGAAGCGAAGAGGTTTGTAACCGAACTGTTGACTTCTGCCTGTGATGTAGCCCATAGTTAGTTCTACTAACGCGCTTAAGTAGCTGCGTCTCACGACGCACTGGAACTGGGAGATCAGATGTCGAACTTCGTCGAGGCCGGCGGTACCGCAGTGAAGTCCGCTGCCGCCGCAATTGCGTTCGCTGTGATGCTGTTCGTGTTGATTCTCGGCTTCGTCGCCTCCGGAATCATCGGCGCTGCAGGGTCTATCAGAAATTGAGAACGTTGTCGCCGGCGTAGGCAAGGTCGGCGCGGGTCGCACGTGGGCACCGCCGGGAATGAGTTCGGGTTTCGACCATTGGCCCGCGACACAACCGCCGAGACCGGTCCCGTGTGGCCGATCTCATGAGGACTCGCTCGCGCCATCCGGCAGGGGGTGCGACTACGTGTTGGCGGGTGGCGGAGCCACCGTGCCCCGTCTGATCAGGCGGGGCGTCAGAACAACCTCGGTCGGTTCGGCGCCGGCGATGCGTCCCAGTGCGCTCGCCACCGCTGAATCCGCCAGTGCCGATACGTCCTGCGACATCGACGTCAGGTCGATGTGGGCGATGCGCGCCAAGCGTGAATCGTCGTAGCCGACAACCGAAATAGCCGATGGGACGTCGATTCCTCGGCGCACGAGATGATCGAGCACACCCGTCGCCGAGTTGTCGTTGAACGCTACGACTGCCGTGGGCGGTTCGGTGGATTCGAGAAGGGTGCGCATACCCTCTGCACCTTCGGTTTCCGACATTCCGCCGTCGACGACACGCGCGTCGATTCCATGCCTGTGTGCGGCGGCCACAAATCCGCGTCGCCTGTCGTGCGCCCCCGGCGATGTGCCGCCGTCGATGTGAGCGATGCGGTCGTGTCCCATTTCGACCAGATGATCGACAATCGAGCCGGTGCCCGCGACGTCATCGCTACGCACCGACGCGATACCGTGGGTAGATTTGAGTATCTCGACTACGGGCGTACGGCCGTCGACTTCCACGAGTTCCGCTGTTGACAAACGTGATCCGAGAAGTATGGCCGCCTCGCAGCGCTCACGCAGTAATGCTTGCACTGCGCTCAGTTCGTTGCGACTCGGAGCGACGGCGCTGAGCGTGACATCGTATCCGTGACGCGCTGCCGCCGTGTAGATGCGTTCGACGAGGTCCCCGTGAAACGGTTGCTGCAGATCGAACGTGACACCCAATAGTCGCGAGCTGGCCTGGCGAAGCTTTTGCGCTCGGCGGTCAGGGACGTAGCCGATGCTCTCCGCGATCGCCTTGATCCTTGTCCGGGTGTCGTCGCTCGCGCCCTCGACTCCACGCATGACGATGGAAACGAGCGCAGGCGATACCCCCGCGATCCTTGCCACGTCAGCCATTGTCGGGCGCGCGCTGTCGACCACTGGACTCCTTTCGTCTCACGAGAACGCTAGTTGACCAATTGAGGCAAGCCCCCTAGTGTTCTGACACTAGAACGTACTAGTTATCCTGAGCAGCGCAAATACACCAGGAGAAGACGCATGCCAAACCCTGTCGCCACGGTTCGCGTGGCTCTCATCGGAGCGGGCCGCATCGGAAAGAACCACGCCGAGATCGTTGCTCGACGAGTCCCCGGTGCCGTCCTGGAAGCGGTCGTCGATCCGGTCGACGGTGCAGCCCGCCAGCTCGCCGACAGCCTGGGCGTTGCAAAGGCATACACCGACGTGGACACAGCATTGAACGACGCCGAGATCGATGCCGTCGTCGTCGCCGCGCCCGCACGCAGCCATACCGAACTCGTTGTGAAAGCCGCAGCCGCGCGCAAACACATCTTCGTCGAAAAGCCGATGGCCGTCACGCTCGAGGATGCAGATCGTGCGATCGCCGCCGCCGAAGCTGAGGGCGTCGTACTTCAGGTCGGATTCAACCGACGTTTCGCGCCGGGGTTCGTTGCCGCCCGCGCAGCGATCGACGACGGAAAGATCGGCACACCACAGCTTTTGAGGTCTCTGACCCGCGACCCTGGCCCGTTCACTGCCGACCCCTCTCGCATTCCGTCGTGGACCATCTTCTTCGAGACGCTCATTCACGACTTCGACACGCTGATGTACCTCAATCCCGGCGCGACGGCACAGCGGGTCACCGCCATCGCCGACGCTCTCGTGCGCCCGGACGCCAAAGGCAGCGGGCACCTCGACACTGCCGTCGTCACAGTGCAATTCGACAACGGTGCCATTGCCACAGCCGAGGCCAATTTCAGCGCGCTCTATGGATACGACGTGCGCAGCGAAGTGTTCGGTTCGGCAGGTATGGTCATCGCAGGCGACTGTCGGAGCAACGACATGACCCTGTACAGCGCTTCTGGCGCGCACGTCGACACTGCACGTAGCGACACCGAGCTACTGCGCGCGGCGTACATCGGCGAGTTCACGGCATTCGTCGACGCGGTGAGGTTCGGCACGCCATCGGTCGTGACCGGCCATGATGCGCGCGCTGCCCTGGAGATCGCGCTCGCCTGCATCCGCAGCGTCGAGACCGGCGCTGCTGTGGAACTGGGACAATGACATGATTCTGGCAGCGAGCGCCGAAATGCTCTATCTCGAACTCCCTTTCGTCGAGCGCGTCGAGCGGATAGCAGCGCGCGGACTGCACGTCGAGATCTGGAACTGGTCCACCAAGGACATCGATGCTCTCGCGTCCTGTGGTGCCACATTTTCCTCGATGACCGGATACCTCGACGGCAACCTCACCGAACCAGCAGGCATCGAGCGACTTCTGTCGACTGCTTCGGAGTCGCTTCTCGTGGCAGAGGCGCTCGATTGTCCGCGGCTCAACCTGCATGGAACCGGGCTCGACGGGAACGGACTCCCGGTGCGTCCGGTGGAGGTCGTGACGCCGGCGATGTGGCTGACCGCAGTGCAGACGTTGCGCTCGATCGCAGCACTGGGAGAACAAGCCGGACGTGTGTTCACGCTGGAAAATCTCAATCTTGCCGTCGACCATCCGGGGACGCCTTTCGCAAAGGCATCGGACACTCGTGCATTGGTACGGGCTGTCGACAGCCCGTACTTGAAAATGAACCTAGATCTCTATCACGCCCAGATCGGCGAAGGAAATCTCATTGCACTGCTCGAGGATTCGTTGCCTTACATCGGCGAAATCCAGGTTGCCGATGTTCCGGGCCGGTGCGAGCCAGGGACCGGTGAGATCAATTTCCCGGCAATCGCTGCTGCTCTTCGACGCATCGGCTATACCGGCATCGTCGGCCTCGAAGGGTGGGCGTCGGGTGACCCCGACTCAGCCCTCGATGCATTCGTTTCCGCGTTCGAGATGTAGTGACTTCCTTTGCCCGTATACGTAGATCTATGTTCGGATCTTCCACGATGCGAGGACCCTCACACAGCAACCTTTAGAACATGCGTCGGATTGCCGCGCTTGGCCGTCATCAGGATTGGTCCGACAAGCTGTTGGACAATAGCCACGCGGCCATGCGGTCGCCTTCGGCAGTCCAGCGTTCTTGTGGTGCATCGCTGCCCTATGCGCGCCCAGGCGCAGACCACCTTCACTCGCCACTCACCCCGACGCACGACGCCCACGTCAACAACCCGCCCTCGAATGACCCCCTCGCCAGCGGAAAGGTAGGTAAGAATGTCGTCTTTTTTACGTTGGTTGTCCCGCTGTCTGCGTACGAGACCGTAGTGGGTCGGTGGTTCAGTCACTTTTCGCAGCGGTGGACCCGGGTGGTGTGTGTGTGGGGTCTTCGGTGGATCCGCATGGAGCAATCGGTGTTCGAGCGTGCCGCGAGCGTGTCACTACTGGGTGCAACCGGGGGTGGATTGCTTTGAACCCGTTCGGACGAAAAAGCCTGCTCAAGTCCTACGCTGTGGGTCCGGTTGGGACCATGGAAGTGTGGTCGATCTAGCTGGGGGTCAAGTGGTCGCAGGTTCAAATCCTGTCAGCCCGACACATTGCAGGTCGAAGACGGTTTCGGAGAAGTCCGGAGCCGTCTTTTTTTGTCTGCGTTGCCGAGGCGTAGCGACGCGTGAACTCCGGAAAATTCTGATGTCGGTGCCCTGTGCGATTCTCCACGGCATGGCGATCTGCATGGCGTGTGAACTGGAAATGCTCGATTCGGTGGGTTGCACATGGCGGCCCAGTCGAATACCCAATGGACGGAAAAAGTGCCACGACTGCGCTGCACCGCCGGGAGCACTTCACCACCCTGGCTGTGACGGTGAGCGGTGCCGATGTGGCCAGATGCTCTCGTGCGGCAGCGGATGCGCAGTCGACGAGTGCGAACGTGAAGACGGCCACGACTACGTCGGTGGAAGCTGCAGGTGGTGCGGGCAACCGTTCGGACAGCTCCGCCTCGTCAGTGGCCCATGACATTGCCGGCAGGCATCCGGACTGTGCGGTCGGTCAGGTCGATCCCCGAGCTGTACAGGTGTCGATATCTTCCGGTCGGGTGCTGGTTCGCGAGATCACTGCTCTAGGGCATCATGGGCCTATGAGCGATCCCGAATACCTCGCCACTTTGCTTTCTGCGATCGATGGGGAGATCGCGCGAATCTCTGCCGCCGAATCGGGCTCCGACGAATACGCATCGGCGATCGACGATGCCGCCGATGCCGTCTTCCGGTTGCGCGAGAAGGTCAAGGCCGGCTACTCCGGCAAGAAGGCCTACTACCTCGCGGCGTCGACCGATCCGAAAGGAATCAGGGTCGAGGGAATTTCTGCCCTGCACGGCAAGCGTGCCCACGAACTGGTCCGAGACGGTGGTTGGATGCACGCGGATTCCAGCACCGTCCTCGAGGCTCTCGATGACGACCGAATCAGTCGGTACCACGCCATCGCGGGGCGCGGGGTCGCACAGACAATTCGAGACGCACGTGAATACCTGGCGGCGGCAGTAGCTCTCGCCGACAAGTAGTCCGAAGTAGCACCACGTCGAGGCAGCCGAACCCGTCGACGGTAGAAGTCCGGGCCTCACATGCTGAATGCCCCGCTGAAGTCGAGGGGTGCCGCTTCGAGGTGTCGGCCGCGGGGAGTGGCGTCGACGAGTTCGCCGTCGCGGACGACAATCTCGCCGCCCACGATCACGGTGACCGGCTTTCCTCGAAGTCGGTGTCCCTCGTAGGGGGTGTAGTCGGTCGCCATGTGCAGTGTTTCGGTGGTCACCGTCCATTCCAGTTCGGGATCCCAGATGGCGATGTCGGCGTCGGACCCCGGCATCAGCGATCCCTTGCGGGGATACAAGCCGTTGGTGCGCGCTGGATTCGACGAGGTCAACTCCACGAATCTGCTTGCAGTCAGACCCAATCCGTCGACATAGTGCGAGTAGATCACCGGAAGACGCGTCTCGACTCCGGGCAGTCCGTTGGGCATGTGCCGCACGTCGTGGCTGTGCACCTGCTTCTGTGCGGTGTCGTAGCAGCAATGGTCGGAACCGATGGTGGTGATGTGCCCGGTGAACAGGTGACGCCCGAGTTCCCCGACCACCTCGGCCGAGCGCAGCGGTGGGCAGCAGACAAATCGTTCGGGTTGTTCACCCTCGTAGGCCGAGTCGTCGACGATCAGATGGTGCGCAACCGATTCGGTGAAGGCGACGAGCCCTCGCTTGCGAGCGTCCGCGACCAGTTCGACGGCAGCCGGAGTCGACTGATGCACGAAATAGACCGGCGCATTCTGTGATTCGGCGATCGCGAGAATGGCGGCGACCGAGGCAGTCTCGGCGAGCTCCGGCCGCGTCTGCGACATGTGTGCGGCATCGACTCCGTCCGATGCCGCGGCGAGGTTCTGCGCGTCGGTGACGATTGCGTCGGACTCGCAGTGAATGATGACCATTCCGCCGAGATCGCGAGTGGCCTGCATTGTGCTGAGTATGGTGTGTTCGTTCGCCATCGTCTCACCGGCGTAAGTGGTGAACATCTTGACCGTCCGAATACCGCCGTCCGCCAGCGTTTTCAGTTGGTCGGCGGTGGTGTCGGTCCACTCGACGACGCAGGCGTGCAGAGCCGAATCGCACAGTCCGCTCGACGCTTTCGCTCGCTGCACCTCGGCAGCGTTGAGCGGCTGTTGACCGGGACGGGGGATGGCGAAGTCGATGATCGTGGTGGTGCCGCCGAACACGGCCGCCGTCGTGCACGCGAGATACGAGTCGAGAGAGGTGAATTCACCGGAGGTGAATCCGACGTGGCAGTGGGGATCGACTCCTCCCGGCATGACCAGTTTTCCGGTTGCGTCGATGACCTCCGTTGCCGCGTCGACCTCACTGCCAGGGGTGAGCACCGCAACGACTCTGCCGTCGTCGATGAGCAGGTCTGCCGGAGCGGCCCAATGGGATTCGACAACCGTTCCGCCACGCACGACCTTCATCGGGTGCTCGCGAGGTAGGTCAGCCATCCGCCGCGGTCACTGATGTCGGTGACGCCCGTGGCCGTCAGATAGCTCTCACGCATTCGCATCGACAGGGAGCCCGAGCCGTCCGCCAACTCGATGACGCCGAGTTCGAGTTCCTTCGGTTCCCTGGGAAGGAGCTCGTCGCGTAGTACGTCGTACTCGACCTCGTACAGCTCGCCCGGTACTACGAATCCATCGGTTGAGACCGGGTGCAAACCGGGAAATTCGTCGCGCACGGAGAAGAAGCGGTATTTCGGTGCGGTGTCGACTTTCCCGACAAATCGCGCCTGGTGCAATGCGTCGTTCAGGGTGCCGCCGGACATCGCCTGTCCGTTGACGAACATCGTGACCAGTGCCATGTGAAGCCCTCTTTCAGTGGGTAGGGAGGTGGACGAGGCGGTCGGGGGAGAACGCCGAGATATCGAGTTCTGGTTTTCTACCGTGCACCAGCTCGGTGAGGATGTGTCCCCACAACGGTGCGAAGGTGAACGAGTACGTGCCGCCTGCCACGAAGAGTCCCGGGGCTCCGGCGAGTTCGCCGATGACCGGCATCTCGTCGGGGGTGGTGACCACGGGGCCGGTCCAGGTATCGAGGAGCGCATTCTGGGCGAGCGCAGGCAGAAGCCGTCGAACCTGCTCCAGATTTCCTGTGGTGCTGTCGGATCTGCTCGGGGCCGTCTCGCTGTCGTGGAACGCACCTGCAGGCCAACCGCCGCCGAGGACGAGGCGTCCTGTTCGGTTCTGCTTGATCGACATTCCCTCGCCGACGTGCTGCACCAGCACTCCGAGCGTCCGAGGTGCGGCATCGAGCGAGTGCATCTGCAACGAGGTCGGAACGAGATCGAGCGATACCCCTGCCATAGCCGCGATCGGAGCCATCCACGGACCGGCAACGTCCATCACTACGGGTGCAATCCACGTTCCACCGTTGGTGCGCACTGTCCAGACATCACCGTCGCGGGTCAATCCGGTGACCGGTGTCGACGGATGTACAGACGCTCCTTCGGCCACGGCCTGACGTAACAGGGCAGGACCGGCGAGGTCGGGTTCTGCGAATCCGTCCCACGGACACCAGGTTGCGGCCTGAACGCTCGGGCCGAACAGAGGCAGCGCCTGCCGAGCGTCTTCGCCGCTCAGTACCTCCGTCGGGATCCCCGCAGCTCGTTCCCATCGGTGCTTCGCGATGAGGGCGTGGACCTGCTCCTCTGTTTCGGCCACCATGAACCCGCCGCATCGGTTCAGCCCGAGACCGGGCACCGTCTCGTCCAGTGTGTTCCACAGCGAGCTCGTCGACTTCTGCAATGGAAGCAGCTGTTCGACGTCGACGGCTGTGCCCTGCCCGGGCCTGCGCGTATGGATGGTCTGGATGTGCAGGTTGCCCGCAGTCGTACCGGAGCCGGCGGTGTTGGGTAGGGTCCGATCGAGGACAGCAACGCGGGATCCCGCGCGGGTGAGGGCGAGAGCCGTTGCTGCACCGACGATTCCGGCTCCGATGACAACAACGTCGACCTCAGACCGCATGGACAGCTCCTGCGGTCGCGTAGGCATCGTCGATACCCGATTCGACGATGACCGATTGCAGCGCGGCAAGCGTGTCGGCATCGGTGACCGGCAACAGTGGTTCGCGCACGGTGCCTCCCGGTTGGCCGAGAAGGTTCATCACGGCCTTCAACTGGGGGATGGGGGAGGCGTACACGCCGCTGTAGTCGAACGCGATCAGGCGGCCCGAGAACGCGCGATAACGATCGACCCACATGCGCGCGGTGTCGGCGTCACGTGCAGCGACCGCCTCGTAGAACGGCACCGCGAAGGGCGCGCCCACCCCACCGCCGTCGATGTTGCCGTCCCCACCCAGCTCGAGCAGCGTGGCAAGGCCGCGTCGATGCAGGAAGCTCCCGAAGACACGGACGCGGTCGGACACGGCCTCGACGGTGTCGAGCATGGCAAGCCAATCACCGGTGCTGTCCTTGATCGCGACGACGTTCTCCAGGTCGGCCAGTCGAGAGAACAGGCCGGGTGCGGTGCCCATGTCGACCGCAACGCCACGAGGCCAGTTGTAGGCCATGAACGGCAACGATGTTGCGGTACTGACGCTTCGGTAGTACTGGAATGTCTCTTCCGCCGAGGTGTGCACGTACGGCGGAGGCGTCGCCAGTATGCCGTCTGCGCCGACGGAAGCAGCGTGTTTCGCGAGCGTAGAGGACTGCGCAGCTGTGTACGCACTGATACCGATCACGACAGGGAAGCGGCCTGCGACTGCATCGATCGACGCTTCCGCGACGGTCTTTCGTTCGTGGTCGCTCTGGCTGAACCATTCGCCTGTGCTGCCGTTCACGAGTACACCGTGAACACCCGTCTGCGCGTAGAGATTCATCAGGTCGAAAATTGCCTCGGTGTCGACGTCACCCGACTGCGTGAACGGTGTGGGGGCAGCGGGCCAGTAACCGGACCACGCGACATCATCGCGATTCATGGAAGTGCCTTTCGGGCTCGGGACGATCGACGACGCGTCGTACCCGCATTTGTGGGATCGATTGCATAGACTGCCTTCGGGGTGGTCGAGTCGTCAAGCCGGAAACGTACTTGTAACGCGACCACGGTCGAATGTGTCTGTCAGAGGCGTGAAGCAAGAGAACGGAGAACCGATGGCGGTCACCTTGATCGACGTTGCGAGCGCTGCTGGGGTTTCGCGCAGCACGGCATCACGCGCATTGAGTGGATCGTCACTGATCTCCGCGGAGACGCGGGCAGCGGTGGAGGATGCGGCCCGGGTTCTCGGGTATCGGCCGAACAGGGCTGCGAGCGCGCTGCGCTCGAACAGGTCGCATTTGATCGGTCTGGTCATGAACAACCTGCTCAACGCGACCTTCCACACTGTCGCCGAGGTCGTCCAGAAGAGGGCGGCAGCCAGCGGATTTCAGGTCCTGCTCTGCATCACCGATGCCGATCCGGCGCGCGAGGACGATGTACTGGCCATGCTGGGCGAGCACGGCGTCGACGGCACCATCGTGATCGGCAGCGGTCGAAGTGCGGCGGCGTCGAATGCGCTTCTGGAGCAGGGCCGCGCGGTGGTCAACCTGATCCGTTCGGTCAAGGGGAGTTCGGCGTCGACGGTGCTGGCAGACGACGTCACGGGTGCTCGCGATGCGACAGCGCACCTGATCGAGCTCGGGCACAGTCGTATCGGCTATATCGGTGGAAACGAGGATGCGACGTCCGGACGTGAGCGCTACGAGGGTTATCGACTGGCGCTGGCCGACGCAGGTATTCCGGTCGACGAGACGATCGTCCGGAAAGGCCCGTTCACCACGGAATTCGGTGCCGAAGCGATCAACTCGTTACTGGATGCACCCCAGGCGATGACTGCTCTGTACGCGGCCAACCACGAGGCTGTCTTCGGCATCCTGCCCACGCTCGTCGGCAGAGGCGTGTCGGTACCGGACGAGTTGTCGATGATCTGCCACGAGGACATGCCGTGGCTCGCGATGTGGCAGCCGGCAATCACAGTCGTCGACAACGGCGCGGCCCAATTGGCCACCGTGGCCATGGACCTGTTGTTCCAGCAGATCAAGGACTCACTCGAACCCGACGGGCGTACGTATCGAATCGGTGCTCGTCTGGTGGAGCGGGCGTCGTGTGCCGAACTGTGAAAGAAGTTTTCGGAGTGCAGGAATCGGGACCTCGATCACGTGCGAACGGTTAACAGTTGATGTACCGCGTGTCGGCAGTGTTAACCGCGTTGACGCCTCCGAAGTCGTCTGCGACGCTTGGTGCAATCGATCCCAAAAGATCGACTCTTCTCGAACCACTCCATCATCGTCGCTGCCGCCCCGTCCTCGAACGTGTAGTGCTGCAGTCGATATCGAAAGGCTCGCTCAATGCGCAAGTTAACAGGACTCGCCGCTATCGCTGTCGTTGTAGCCGGCCTCACTGCCTGTAGTTCCTCGGACGATTCCGCAGCCGCGCCGACGGACTGCACACCCACGCTCGGTGCTTCGGACCTCGCCGAAGAAGGCGTACTGACGATGGCCACCAACGCAACTCTTCCGCCCATGCAGTACGTCGATCCGAACGGAGACGTGATCGGCATGCGCGTCGACCTCGGTAAGGAGATCGCCAAGCGCCTGTGTCTGACGCCGAAGTTCGTCAACATAGAGTTCGAGGCGCAGATTCCCGGTGTGCAGGCCGGCCGCTGGGACATGATCGACACCGGCATGTTCTACACGCCCGCACGCGCCGAGACCATCGATCTCGTTCCGTACGAGGTGCAGGCAGTCTCGATCTCGGTGCCCTCGGGCAACCCCGAATCGATCTCGAGCGTGGACGATCTGGCGGGCAAGACCATCGGGGTCGAAGCGCCCGGATACGAGTTCGACACGTTGACCGCCATGGCCGAGGAATTTGCGGCCGAAGGAAAGCCGGCGCTGACGGTGCAGACGTTCAAGACCAATGCTGATGCCTATCAAGCGCTTTCGGCGGGACAGCTCGACGGCACCTCCATCGTCGAGTCGGTCACGTCGTTCTACCAGGAAGACGGACGCTTCGAGACAGCCGTCGGTGGAATCAACGAGGCACCCCTTGCCATGGGATTCGCCAAGGGCAGCAAATCCTCCGCTGAGGTGGCGCGTGTGCTCTCGGAGATGAGGAGCGATGGATATCTGCCCGATCTGTTCGAGCAGTACGACGTCACCGGATACGAGGGCGATATCGCCGTCAGCACCGGTCCTCTCGACAGCTGATCCGACCAACGCAAGTCGAAAGGCACCCCCATGTGGTCCTGGGACGCATTCTTCTCCATCCTGACGAGCACCCAGCTGCTCGAAGGCGCGTGGGTCACTATCTGGCTCACCGTAGTCAGCATGATCCTCGGACTCGCTCTCGCAGTGGTGGTGGCCTCCGCGCGATCGTCCAAGCTCGTACCCCTGCGGATAGTCGCCGGGTTCTACGTGTGGCTGATGCGTGGCACGCCTCTACTGGTGCAGTTGGTGATCATCTACACCGGACTGCCTCAGGTCGGTATCAAACTGGGTGTGATCGAGGCGGCACTCGTCGGCCTGGTTCTCAACGAAGCCGCATACCTGTCGGAAATAGTCCGATCCGGATTGCTGTCGGTTCCCACCGGACAAACGGAAGCGGCACGGGCCCTCGGTATGTCACCCACGAAGGTCTTCCGCGTGGTGGTTCTTCCACAGGCGCTGCGGGTGATGATTCCTCCACTCGGCAACAGCTTCAACGGATTGCTCAAGACCACAACGCTGGTATCGGTCATCTCGGTGCAGGAACTGTTGCGTCGGACGCAGTTCTTGGTGCAGGTGAATTTCCGAGTGCTGGAAGGGCTCTGCGCGGCAGCGTTGTACTTCCTGGTGCTGACAACTCTGTGGGGGTTGATTCAGAAGATGATCGAAGTACGAGTAGGACGTGGATACGACCGCAATTACCGCCGTAAGGGCGGCCCGTCGAGTCCGAAGCTCGACGACAGCGCGATGAAAGCCGAGGCTGTGAACCGATGACGAGTGCGACGTCTGCGACCGCAAAGGCCACGACGATGGTCGAGGTCAGGAATATGACGAAGGCCTACAACGATCTCGTCGTCCTCGACGACATCGATTTCACGGTGGACAAAGGGGAAGTGGTCCTGCTCCTCGGGCCGTCGGGAAGTGGAAAGAGCACCCTGCTGCGCACGCTCAACTGCCTCGAGACGATCGAATCCGGGACCGTCCGAGTATGCGGCGAGATGATGGGCTTCTCGGAAGGGGCCAAGCGAACGCCGCTGTCGGAGGCGCAGATCGCCAAGCAGCGGCACCACACAGGAATGGTGTTCCAGAGCTTCAACCTGTTTCCCATGATGACAGCGCTGGACAACGTCGCATCGGGTCCACGTCATGTCCTCGGCACGCAGAAGGACAAGGCGCGCAGGCAAGCTCAGGAACTGCTCGACCTCGTCGGCCTGTCGGACAAGGGGGAGAACTACCCGTCACAACTGTCCGGTGGTCAGCAGCAACGCGTGGCGATCGCCCGAGCGTTGGCGATGAAGCCCGAAGTGATGCTGTTCGACGAGCCCACGTCTGCCCTCGATCCCGAGATGGTCAACGAGGTCCTCGACGTCATGCTTCGACTGCGCGACGAGGGCATGACGATGGTGGTGGTCAGCCACGAAATGGGCTTCGCGAAGGCGGCCGCAGACAGGGTCGTCTTCATGAGCGACGGGAAGATCGTGGAAGAGGCACCTCCCGGTGAGTTCTTCGACAATCCCAAAAGCGCTCGTACACAACAATTCTTGAGTCGTATTCTCTGACGGGCGTAGGTGGCGCCGACCATGCGTGCCGTAGGTCGAATGAATGTCGAGCTGGGGGGGGGGCACGCTGCCGGGTCCGTCGACGCCTTCTATCGCGATGTCGTCCAACCTCTGAAGCCATGGGTCCCGTCGGCACCGGGAACGTCATCGGTCGACACCGTGGTCGACTGACCGGACCCACTGAGGCGAACCAACTGCACCGAACCCCCGTCGTGTTGGTTAGTCTATCCCAACATAGGCAACGTTTGCCTAACTTGGATGATGGGGAAAGAATGCGGACCTTGAGAATTTCAACGACTCGAACGCGGGGATCTCGGCGCACACTGGCGACGACATTCGCAGTGCTTTCGATGGTGGGCGTCACCGCGCTGAGCGGATGTTCCTCTTCGGACAACGAGCCGGGGGAGTCGAACACGACCACTTCGGAGTCCGGTTTCAGCTACGTGGACGGCCGCGGCGAAACCGTCGAACTCGACGCGGTGCCGTCACGCATCGTGGCCAGCGAACAGGCTGCCGCAGCGTTGATCCCGCTGGGCATCAAGCCGGTCGGCATCTGGGGAGGGAGCTCCTTCGAGTCGTCGATCCCGCTGCGCGGACTCGATCTCGACGGCATCGAAAGCGTGGGACAGGCATACGGCGACATCGACGTCGAACAGGTCGCGGCCCTCGATCCCGATGTGCTCATCACCGGCTGGTACGCCGGGGACGCCTACGGCGGCCTCGGTCTCGAAACATCCGACCTCGCCAACCAACTCGAGCAGGTCGCACCGTTCCTTGCTGTCTCCGCTCAGAAGCCCTCCTCCGAGACCCTGCAGGACTACGAGACACTGGCCACCGAACTCGGTGCCGACGTCGATACCGACGCAAACCGGGCCGACCGTGAGGCCTACGACTCCGCTGTCGCCGACCTGAAGGAAGCAATTGCTGCCAAGCCGGGTCTGACCGCGATGGCCATCTCCCCGTCGGACCAGTACTACGTCGCGATCAACGACGAGTTCCCCGAACTGCGTGACTACCAGAACTGGGGTCTGACGCTTCTCGAATCCGACGTTCCCCGCGCCGCCGACTCGGGATCCTTCACGCCCGTGAGTTGGGAGAATGTCGGTCAGTATCAGCCGAATCTCATTCTGCTGGACACTCGTTCGTACTCGACCCCGCTGGCCGAACTGGAAGCCGACCGTCCGACCTGGGCCCTGGTCAACGCTGCGGAGGCCGGAAACATCGCCGACTGGACCACCGATGCGACCAACAACTACGCGAGCTACACCGCGCAGATCGTCGACCTGACGGCGGCGATCGACAAGACGACCGTCTAGATCCACAACTTCGGATCGGAGACCGAGTCACTGCCCCCACCTCGGCAACCCCGAGGTGGGGGTACGTCATTCGATGCGAGCCCAGATGTAGTCGGCCACTCGTTGCCCGAACACCGACCAGTTGTGCGCCTGACCTAGCTGTGCATGCTCGAGGTCGACGGAGTGCACGTGGACGGTCCCGGTGATTCTGTCCTGCCACTGGCGGTCTCGGCGACGCTGCATCTCCAGGGGCGTTCCACGAGAAGCTCCGATCAGCAACGCGTCGCCCGCGTGGCGGCCGACCGTCGGTGGTATCGACAGAGCGAGGTGCCGACCGAGGGTGCGCACCAACCGGTCCTGTACCTCGGAAGCGAAGCTCGACAGCAGCGGATCCGTCTGCATGTGGCGCCGAAAATTGTTCTGCGCCTCCTCTATGCCGTTCTCAGACAGATCCTCACGTTCGGCCGTGTCTGCGCCGGCGACGTCTGCGTAGGAATCGAGCAAGACCAGCGACGCCACTTCTTCGCGCCGCTCGTGCAGACGCGCGGCGATCGCGTGTGCGAGCTGCCCGCCGAAAGACCATCCGAGCAGGTGGTACGGACCGTGTGGTCGGACGGCTCGGATCCGCTCGACATGGTCGTCGACCAAGGCCTCGATCGACGTCAACTCGATCGCGTCGTCGCCGCTCTGCAGCGCCGGGTCCTGGATGGCGTATACCGATATCGAGGGATCGAGGAACCGCAAGGCTCCGATGTAGGACCAACTGAGACCCCCGGCAGGCTGCAGACAGAACACAGCGGGATCGCCGGCTCGACGCAACTCCACCACCGGTGCGAGCATGCCGTCTCCGCCACCGTCGATGACCGCACGTGCCAGACCCGCGACTGTCGGTCGCGCGTAGATGTCACGCACGCCGAGCTCGAGATCCACCGCGCGCAGACGAGACGCCAACCGGACAGCAGCCAGTGAATGCCCACCCAACGCGAAGAAGTCGTCGTCTCTGCCGATCTCGGTCACGCCCAACACGTCGTGGACCGCATCGGCGATCAATGATTCGACATCGCCTCGCGGACGGTCCACCGGCTCGGCACTCTCCGACGGTGCAGGCAGCGCCGCGACGTCGAGCTTGCCGTTGACCGTCAGCGGCAGGCTGTCGACCACCTGCACCGATGCCGGGACCATGTAGCTCGGAATCAGTTCCCGTAGTCCGTCTTTGACCGATGACGCGGTGATGTCCGACGCTTCCGGGCCGTCGACGAGGACGTACGCGGCCAGTTCCGTACTGCCGGCCCGCTCGAACACGGTCACCGCGGCGCGCACGATGCCGGGGATCCGCTGGAGCGCGTCCTGTATTTCCCCGGTCTCGACGCGGTGGCCCCTGATCTTCACCTGATTGTCGGCGCGACCGTGATAGGAGATCAACCCGTCCGGGTCGCGCGATACCAGGTCTCCGGTTCGATACATTCGAGAACCGTTGTTCGCGAACGGGTTTGCCACGAAACGTTCCGCAGTCAACCCGGGCCGTCCGTCGTATCCACGCGCGAGGCCTGCACCCGACAGGTAGAGCTCGCCGGTGACGCCGGGTGCCGACAGTCGCAATGCGGTGTCCAGCACATGCGCGGTGGTGTTCAGAATGGGCCGACCCAGTGTCGGCGTCGATCGGTCCTGCACGTCGGCACCGAGCGCGTTGATCGTGTACTCGGTGGGCCCGTAGAGGTTGTACCCTCCCGTTCCGGGTGCGTCTCGTAGGTCGGACCACAGACGGTCTCCCACCGCTTCGCCGCCGAGCGAGACGAACACCAGACCCGCGGAGTCGTCGTCCTGCAGGGACGTGTTCAGGCACCGAGGGCGGGCCAGCAGACCGGCGTCGACGAGATGTTCACCGTAGGTCGGTGTGACGTCGAAGGCATCGATTCTCTCCGCATCGAAGTAGTCGAGGAGAATCGCCGGATCGCGTCGCGTCTGCTCGTCGATCACGTGCACCGTGTGGCCCTCCAACAGCCAGAACAGCTGCTCCCACGATGCGTCGAACGAGAACGACGTGGTGTGCGCGATCGCCAACTGTCTGTGCCCGGCCCGAGCGACGACGGGCTCGAAAATTTCCTTGCGGTGGTTGACGAACATGTTCGTCAACCCGCTGTACGGGACTGCAACCCCTTTGGGGCGCCCGGTCGATCCCGACGTGTAGATGATGTAGGCAAGCTGGTCGAGTCGCCGCGCGACATCGCCGGGTGCCGGCAGTCCGTTTCCGACACCTTCGATGTCCAGTTCGATGACGACAGCGGACTGTTCGGTCGTGATGCTCTGCAGCTGTTCCGCCAGCGTGCTCGTCGTCAGAACGACGTGCGGACGCGATTCGCGCACGATGTACTCGATGCGGTCGGCGGGCATCTCGGTATCGACCGGAACGTAGGCAGCTCCTGCAGCGAAGACACCGAACAGCGCCTCGACCATGAGCTCGGTGCGGGGGAGGAAGAGCATGACCCGCGATTCCCCGACGACGCCGTGCGCTCGCAGTAGCGCACCGAGATTCAGCGCGCGTGAATGCAGGTCGGCAAAGCTCCACCGAACATCCCCGGCCACCAGTGCCAGCGCGTTCGGTCGGTCGGCAGCGCGTGCAGCGAACAGGTCCCACACTGTGTGCTCGGGTACAGCCGAGCCGAGTGCGCCCGAGTGTTGCCGCGTCCACGCGAGCTCACGCGGAGTGAGCAGAGCGATGCTCGCCGCCGCCTCGTCCGGTGCCGCGGTCAGCGCGGCCAACGCCGCCCGATAGGTGTCGGCAATCGCTGCTGCCCGGGCATCGTCGAGAGCGTCCCGTCGATGCATCATTCGTACCCGGGCACCGGACTCCACCGGCGCGACAACCACCGTCAGTGCGTAATGCGTTGCATCGCTGAGCTTCTGGTCGATCACCCGAAGTGCGCCATCGGGACCCAAACGCTCGTCGGGCGGGACGACCGGGATGTTCTGGAAGACGAACAACGTATCGAACAATCCACGGTGCCCGGCGCACTCCTCCAGGTCGGACAGCGCGAGATACGGATGGGTCAGCAGCGGGCGTCGCTCGTCCTGAATACGGGCCAAATGGTCACGAACGGCGAGAGCAGGATCGATGCGCACCCGCAGCGGGACCGTGTTGAACAGCAACCCCAGAAGCTCGTCGATACCGGGGATCTCGGCCGGCCGACCGGACACCACGGTGCCGAACACCACATCGTCCTGGCCGGTGAACTTCTGCAGAGTCAGCGCCCACGCAAGTTCGTACACGATGCTCGTCGTTACGCCGGTCTGCGCAGCGAGTTCCTTCACCTCTCGGGTGAGTGAGCGATCGAGATGGAAGACCGTCTCCGCCGAGCCGGCCGGATCGACCGATGCCGCGGTGCGCCGGGGAGCGAGCAGAGTCGGCCCTGGCGTGCCTGCGAGCTGGCGTCGCCACATCTGCAGGCCCGCATCACGATCACGAGTTCTCAGCCACATCACGTAGTCGTCGTACGACGCACGGTGACTCGACTCGGTACGGCCGGGCCGGGTGTATTCGTCGAGAACGGCCCGTAGGAATCTCCAGATGGACCACCCGTCGAGAACGAGATGTTCGATGGTGAACACCAGTGCACTCCGGCCCTCGGGGAGCAGCGCCACGCCCAGTCGGACGAGCGGCGGCTGCACAGGATCGAATCCCTGTGCAGCCTCGCGCCGTTCGAAGCGTGACAGCTCCACCTGAGCCGCATCGGCGTCGAGATGTCGCAGATCCGTCGTCGCCCAGGGCATCCGGACCGTTCGCGGCACTGCGGCAACGGTGCGCTCACCGAGCTGGACATATCCCGCACCGACCTGCGGGTGCGCGGCGAGCACGGCGTCCGCGGCGCGTCGCAACAGATCCGTGTCGAGCGAGCCGGAGAGTCGCATCACCGTCTGCGACAGGTAGATCCCCTCGCCCTGTCCATCCAGCTGCTGATGGAAGAGAAGCCCGTCCTGCAACGACGTCGTCGGGTAGATCGCTCGCAGCGGGCCGAGAATCGACTCCACTGATCGACGCTCCCGCGGGTCGAGTCCGGCCATGTCGGTACTGCGATCGACGCCGTCCGCGAAGGCGCTGTCCACCACTGGATTGACTCCGGAACCCACTGCGTTCACCCTGGTCGCGACAGCCTTCGCCAGGCGCTTGGCGACGTGGGCGACGTCGATGTCGGCGAGTGCGGACACCGAACATGCGCACGACCACGATCCGGAGTCGGTTCGGAGGAACCTGACGTTTATCGCGGGCTCGGTGTCACTCTGTACGAGGTGATGCCCTTCGGCACTCGAAATGTGGATGCGGACCTGCAGATCGGCAGTCGGTAGGTCGTCGAACACGCCGGGGGTGTGTGCGCTGAGGTGTGCGGCCACTCCGAAGGAGGCGGCGTGCTCGGGGTCGGCATCTGCGCCGAGCAGGGTGCCCGCGTCGATCACGACGGGTAGCCCGCGGCGCAGGCAACCCACTGTTCGGGAACCGTGTTCGACGTTTCGGTCTCGGTCGGATTCGTCGACCCACAGCACCATCGACTCGATACCGGCGAGTTCCGTCATCACCTCGCGCACCGACTCGAGGACAGTCGTCCGAGTCTCGACGATGCCGGGAAGTCCGGCCGTGGTCAGTGGTGCAGAACTCTCGGCACCACCACTCGCGGGTGCTGTCGGGACGGAGAAGAGGGGCGACGCTGTTTCTCGCCGGTCGATCACATCCACGGCCGCATCCACGACATCGAGCCACGTCTCGGCGTGGTCGACGATCGAAAGGTCCTCTGCCAGTTCCTGATCGAGGCGTGCCCATCGTGCCGAGGAGCCGACCGCCACGTCGACCACCGATCGATCACTCGTCAATGCATCGAGAACGGACGGCCATGACTCCTCGTCGACCGCCGCGTGGGTCATCTCCACTCGCAGTGCACCTTCGCCCGTCCAACCGGCTCGAAGACCCCCGTTCGCGACAGCCCCGAATTCCGTTTCTGCACTGTGGATCCGAGACCGCTCGAGAATCTCCGTTGCCGTCAGAGGGGTACGCACCGGCGTGTCACCGTCGGTGTCTGGACCGGTGGAGAGCATGTCGTGCCGAAGGTGGAGGCCGATGAGCGTCGCCTGGGCACGGCGGATCTGCCTCTCGGACAGGGGCAGTGTGCGTGACCGCCTGCCGGGACGCGGCCGAGCGGGTATCCGGATCCGTCGCGGGGCCGGGTCGTTCGGACTGGTGGCCAGTTCGGAGATCCGCCGGTTCGGATCTGCGACGGCCTGAGCTGCGATCAGTGTCATGTCGTCCAGAATCGTTCGAATGGTTTTGTCCTCGAACAGTTCCCGGCGGTAGAGGATGTCGAATCCGAGTCGACCCGATTCGCCTCGTGGACCGATGGCGGCGATCAGATCGAACTTTGACGACGCGTCGTCCGGTGGGCGGAGGACTCCGTCTACGGGCCCCAGCGACACCGGTTTCGGTCGCGTGTCCACCTCGGCGATCATCACCTGGAACAGTGGATGCACTCCCGGGGTTCTCGCGGGCCGGATCCACTCGACGACCTCGTGGAACGGGGTGGCGCGACGGTCGACACAGTCGAGCGTCGAAGTCCTGGTCCGCGCGGTCAATTCGGTCACGGTGGGGTCGCCGGTGAGGTCGGTGGGCAGCACGATGGTGTTGACGTAGAGCCCCACCGCATCGGTCAGCGCGTCCGGTGGCCGAGTATCGACGGCCGTGCCCATCGGGATCAGGTCGCCGCCGCCGTGGGCACGCAGTGCGAGCGCAGTGACGATCTGGAGAAAGATCAGTCGGCTGATGCGGTTCGTCGTGCAGAACTGCTCGATGTCGTCGGCGAGGAACGTGGGCAGCACCGTTTCGATGATCCGCCCCGCGGTGGACGGCACTTCGCTACGGGCGTGATCGAGCGGGAGAGCGACGGGCTCGACGTACGGTGCAAGAGTGGACGTCCAGAACGGTCGATCTGCCGTGACGTCGATGGAGCCTTCGTCCTCCGCGTAGTGCGCGTAGTCCACCGCCGACGCCGGCCAGATCGGTTCCTCGCCTCGCGCACGCGCGTCGTACGCGATCCGGATGTCTTCCAACAGGATCGGCACCGAACCGCCGTCGGCGGCGATGTGGTGCACGGTCAGGACCAATCGAGACCGGTCGTAGAGATCTGCAGCGAAGGGGATCTCGGCACCGAGGTCGAATGTGCGGGGGCTGTACGGCTCACCTCGACGGTCCGCTACCTTCACTGCAGCAGCGGGTTTCAGGTGGCGCAGCACCCTGCCGTCGTCGTTCGAGTACACACTGCGCAGCGACGCATGGCGTGTTGCCACATCTGCCAGGGCATCGGCCAGGACGTCCAGATCCGGATCCGACGTCAGATCGAGGTGGACCGGCATGGTGTACGCATGGCGGTCCGTTTCCATCTGATCGAGGAACAGCATCCGCTGCTGTGCACTCGACGCCGGCCCGGTACGTGCGGACGTGTGGGTGTTCGTCATCGGTGAACTCCTGATGCGAGGGTGCCGAGAAAGTGTTCCGCCACTGTCGACGCGGTGAGAGTGTCCGAGAGCGCGAGGTGATGCACGGACAGCAAGGCGGACCATCCGTCGCTCTCGTGTTTTTCGACATGGATGTGGAGCAACGGGCCGGTGTCGACATCGATCCCGTTCGCGACGCTCGCCGAATTCTTTTCACCTGCAACGTGCACGACGGTCTCGAGGTTCACCGCGTCGGGATGTATCTCGAAGGCCTTCCACAACCTGCGCCGGGAGCGGTCGATGCGGGTGCGCAGCGCCGGGAACGTCTCCATCAGCGTTGTTGTCGCCCGGCGCACCTCCCTGTCGAGGTCTACCGCGGTCAGATCGGAGCGGACGCCGAGCTCGACCCGAACCGTCTCGATACGGTTGTCGATGTCCAGGCCCGACTTCACCGCGGCCCTGGCGAGATCGGGCAGCGGCACAGCGACATCGGTACGGGAAACATGTTCGTGTGAAGCATCTTTCGTCGCCGCGTCGTGCACCGCGGCCTCGGCGAGTGCGGCTACCGTGCGGAGATCGAAGATCTGCATCTCGGTGATACGCCAGCCGCGTCTGCGCGCGAGGGTGACCGTGCGAATTGCGCTGATGCTGTCGCCGCCGACTCGAAAGAAGTCGTCGTCGATGCCCATGTCGTCGGCCTCGAGTCCCAGGGCTTCGGCGATGGCGGCACGGATCGCGATCTCGCTGTCGATTGTCGGTACTCGATCACTCGACGCCGAGACCTGGAATTCGATGGTGGGAAGGCCGTTGCGGTCGAGCTTTCCGCTCGAGGTCAGCGGGATCTCGTCCAGGATTGCGATACGAGCCGGAACCCACGACGCGGGGAGGATACGGGTGACCGTGAGGCGAATATCGGTCTCGAGCACAGTCGTTCCGGCATCTGCGACGACGTATCCGACGAGTCGCGGCCCGGCTGCCGTGCTCTGTTGGGCCGCGGCGCTCGACCGGACGCCGGGATGGGCGCGAAGCGCGGCCTCCACCTCGGCCAATTCGATACGTTGGCCGGCCAACTTGATCTGGCCGTCGGTGCGGCCGAGATACTCGATACTGCCGTCACGTCGTTGCCGCGCACGGTCGCCGGAGTGGTAGAGGCGGGCACCGGGGACGTCGGCCCGGGGGTCGGCCACGAACCTGCTCGCGGTCAGCGCGGTCTTGTTGTGGTACCCGCGGGCCAGTTGCGTTCCCCCGAGGTAAAGATCTCCCTCGGCACCGGGCAGCACCTCGGCGAGCGTGTGATCGAGTATGCGGCAGTAGGTGTTCCACACCGGCGTGCCGATCGCGACGGACAGCCCTGCGACCGGTCCGCGCGCCGAGACCTTCTCGGCGGTCACGTCGATTGCCGCTTCGGTGGGGCCGTACAGGTTCAGCAGGGTCGCCTGCGGGAAGACCGTGGCCACCGACTGCGCATGCTGCGCTGTCAACGGCTCGCCGCTGCAGACGATCAGCCGCAGCGCACTGGCGTCGAGGACAGGGCTCGCAGGTTCGGACGTCGCCGTGGTGAGGAATTCGCCGAGCATCGAGGGAACGAAGTGGACGATGCTCACTCCGTGCGTCGAGATGAGGTCCGCCAGCCGCCGTGGATCTCGGTGGCCGCCGTCTTCCACCACGACGATTGACGTTCCGGTGACGAACGGCAGAAAGATCTCCCAGCCCGAGACGTCGAACGACGCGGGGGTCTTCTGAAGGAACACGTCCGTATCGGTGATCTCGTGATGTTCTGCGGCCCAGAGGACGCGGTTCACGATGGCCGAATGGGACACCGCGACGCCCTTCGGTCGTCCGGTCGAACCCGACGTGTAGAGAACGTACGCCGGATGATCTCCGCGCAGCGGGCGTCGGCGTTCGTTGTCGACGACCGGATGTGTAGGAAGTTCGGCCAGCCGAGTGGCCACCGCTGGGTCGGCGAGATCGATCAGGGGCACATCCGAATCGGAGAAACGTGCAGCGATGTCGGCGGTGGTGACGATGGTGGCGGCACCGGAGTCTTCGAGCAGGTAGCGAAGCCGTGCTTGGGGCAGTGCTGGATCGAGTGGCACGTAGGCGGCTCCCGAGAAGGTCACGGCGAGGATCGTGACGATCAGCTCGGGTGACCGATCGAGTGCGACCGCCACGACGTCCTCGGGTCCATGACCGGAGTCGATGATCAACCGTGCCAATGCGGACGCCTCGCCGAGGACTGTTCTCAGGTCTCGGCGACGATTTTCGAATATCAGCGCCGCGCCGTCCACCGCGGATGCGCGAGTGATGATTCGGTCGAGCGTCAGGCCGGGTTCGATGTCACGTCGAGCGCCGGAGAGTCGCGACAGAGTGGTGTGATCCTGGGCGTCGAGCAGATCCACCGCGTCGACCTGCAGGTCCAGCGAGGCCGGCATACGCTGCAACACCGTTTCGAGTCGCCGCATCAGTGCGTCGGCGGCGTCGGTGTCGACGACGTCGGTTGCGTACTCGACAGCAAGACCGACGGCCGAATCGTTCTCGTACAGAGTGATACTCACGTCGTACTTGGCCGTACCGGTGTCGACGGGCAGCCGTTCGGTGACCAGGTCGCCGAGAGCCAGAGTGCCCCCGCCGTCCCGGGGTGGTTGGTGGACCACCATCACGCGCACCGGAGGCTGCTCGCGCAGCGCCGGCACCGCGGCCACGACCTCCTCGTACGGTGCCCTCGAATGCGCGAGCGCGTGCAGCGTCTGGTCCCGGGTACGCGCGAACACTTCTCGTAGCGTGGGGTTTCCGCGTAGATCTGCTCGCAGCAGCACGGTGTTCAGGTGGAAACCCACTTCGTCGCTCGCGTCGTCGTGGCCTGTTTCCGGGGACCTGATCGACATCGGGGACGCCGTGAGGAACTGCTCAGCCGATCCGCACGCGCGCAGTGCGATCGCCGTCGCAACCTGAGTGGCCATGTACATGCTCGCCCCGCACTCGCGCGCCGTGGACCGCACAGCCGCTGCGACGTCGTCGGCAACGACGCGTCTGATCGTCCGCCCGGTCCGTGCGCCGGTATGGCGGGCAGCGCGCCAGCCCGGTACGTCCAGGACCGGCGGTAGTGGAGTCAGATGTGCTCGCCACGAGGCGATCTCGGACTCATGATCGTCCTTCACCACTACCGTCGGGGGCGGCGCGGTACCCAGGTCGAGTGGTGCCCGGCCGGCACCGCGCGCAGCGTAGGCACGCGAGAGGGTGCGCAGCAGAGCCGGTTCCGACCATTCGTCCGTCGCGATGTGATGCACGGCGAGAACGAGTGTTGCGCAGTCCTGCTCGTCGTGGTGAACGAACACGCCGGCGCGCAGCGCAATCGACTCCGAGGGATCGAATCGTTCCTGCAGGAACTGCTCGATCGCCTGCGCCACCTTCGATGACGACACGGCGTGACGTCGCAGGGCAGGGGCCGAGCGTTCGTCACTCGGGTCGAGGATCTCGACCGTCAGTGCTCCGTCGTTCTCGACGTACAACGACCGCAGAGATCGATGACGTGCGGTGACGTCGGCGAGTGCCTGTTCGAGAGCGGAGAGGTCGAGTGGACCGGCGACCCTGAACACCAGCGGTACCGTGTAGGTTCCGCCGTGTCCACTGAGTCTGTCCGCCAACCACATTCGTCGCTCTCCGGCGTTCATCGGCCGGGTGCGCGTGTCGATGTCGACCGTCTCGTCGATGTTCGTTTCACTGTCGGCGCACGGCGGCTGTTCCGCTGCGTCGATGTAGGCAGACAGATTCGCGACCGTCGGGTGATCGAACACCGCTCGCACCGATATCCGTAGGTTCAGATCCCGATTGACCCGGGTCACCAGACGCATCGCGGCCAGCGAATCTCCGCCGAGGGCGAAGAAGTCGCTGTCGGGTCCGATGGAATCCAAGAGCGCCTGCGAGCCGGCTTCGCGACCGAGCAAGGCCGCGATGTGTTCGGCCAATCGCCGTTGACCGTCGGTCAGCGGGCCCGCCGGCGCACCTCCGACATCCGGGACGGGCAGGACGCGGCGGTCGACCTTACCGTTGACGGTCGTGGGAAACGCCTCGAGCACCATCAGATGTGCGGGAATCATGTGCTGGGGCAGCAACGTCGTCAGATGCGCGAGAACACTGCGAGAAAGGTTGTCCGAGTTCGGGTTCGCGTCGTCCGTGGGGACCACGTAGCCGCACAGAACGGGTGTTGCCGCTGCGTGCACGAGCACGACGGCAGCGCGAACCTGGGGATGACTGGCTGCGGCGGCTTCGATCTCTTCGAGTTCCACCCGCATGCCGCGGATCTTGACCTGGTTGTCCGCTCGGCCGAGGAAGTCGAGTGTTCCCCCTTCCGTCCAGCGAGCGCGGTCACCCGTTCGATAGGCGCGGCCGCCGTCCTCGAGGGCGAAGGGGTCTGCGACGAATCTCGCGGCAGTCATGTCCGATGCGCCGACGTAGCCGCGCCCGAGCAGGTCACCTGCCGCGTAGAGCTCGCCGCCCATGCCCACGGGGAGTGGTCGCAGGCGGTCGTCGAGCACATACAACCGGCAACCCGGATTCGGTTGTCCGATCGAGGTGGAGATTCGGTCCGATCCGGTCCCGTCGTACACCACGTGCGAGACCCCGATCGTCGCCTCGGCCGGCCCGTACCCGTGATACAGGGTCCCGGTCATGCGAGACCGGAACCGCGAGAACAACTCCGGCGTGAGAACTTCGCCGCCGCACCAGACGTGACGAACCCCAGCCATCGCGTCGGTCCCGGCGCTGGTCTCGAGGAGCACGTCGAGCATGGAGGCGACGAGATATACGAAGGTCACTCGCTCACGGGATATCAACTCCAGCAATCGCTGCGGGTCCCGATCCTCGCCGGGTCCCGCTACGACGACGGTCCCTCCCGAGCACAGCGGGAGCAGTAGCTCGTTGATCGAAATATCGAATGCGAGTGGAGCTTTGAAGAGGCTGGCATCACCCGGGCCCACCTTCAGGATGTGCTCGATCTGCCATTTCATCCGGCTGGCGATGGCCTCGTGCCGGATCATGGCACCTTTCGGCCGACCCGTCGAGCCCGAGGTGAAGATGACGTATGCCAGGCCGGCTCCGTGACGGACCACTCCCGACGGCGGGGTGACCGGTCGGCTCTCGTGCTCCCATCGGTCGAGGGCCACCGCTATCGACAGCACCCCCGTGTCCTCGTTCGACTCCGAGCTTCCTGGACCGCGCAATGCCACGCCGATGTTCGCGTCACGGACCACCGCAGCCCTGCGGGCCTGGGGCCATTGCGGGTCGAACGGGACGAACGCTGCTCCTGCCGCGAGAACGGCCATGACGGACACGACCATCTCGGCGGACCGAGTCATGTCGATGGCCACACGTGCTTCCGGTCCGACTCCCGCCGCCACCAACGAGTGCGCGAGTTGGCTCGAACGGTGGCTCAACTCGGCGTAGGTCAAACGGGTTGGGCCGGCAACGACGGCGGTCGCGTCACCTGTCCGCGCCGCCCACTCCTCGAACATCTGCACGACGTCTTGCTCGGCGAGGCAGTGTCCGGTCTCGTTGACGTCGGTTACGAGCGTCTGCAGCTGCTGCGAGGAGGCGAGGGGCAACGAGTCGATCGGAGCATCCGGTGCGGTGGTCGCGGCATCGAGAAAGACCGCCAGCGCGTGCGCATGGGCTCGGATCTCCGTCTCTGCGCCGGCACCTCGTAGTTCCATTGCCAGCCAAGAGCTTCGAGGATTCGCACGGTCGATGGTGCCCTCGACCACGAACTCGAGGTCCGTCACAGGCCCGAGCCAGTTCTGACGCAGTCGCGCGCGCTCGCCGCCGAACATCGAGTCACGTTCGGCCACCAGAACATTGATGCCCGGAGCGATCAGCGCAGAGTCTCTTCGCCGCAGCCGCAGCAGCTCGGTCACCACATCGGGTGCGACGGCGGTATGAGGTCGCATCCGCGTCAAGGTCGAATCGACGTCCGCCAGCACGTCGACGACGGTCCTGTTGCTTTCGTGTTCGAGCACGAACGGCACGACGGTCGAGGTCATTGCGATCGGAGATGCCGCCGGGGAACGGCCGGCGATTGCCAAGCGGATCGGTTGCCGCCCTATGGGTCTCGTCGTTGCGGCGTATGCGCCGAGGAGACCGACGAGGGTGCGGCGCGGCGACGTGCGCGAGCGATCGGCCAACGCGAGCACGCGGTCGACGACGTTCTCCGGTAGTTCGACCGCGATGTGCGACACCGTCAGTCCTGTGTGCTCGAGCAGACCCTGATCTTCGGGCAGGCTCGCGATCACCGCATCCCAGTAGTCGCGGTCGTCGTTCGGTGAGGCGGTGTCGGTGAGAGGACGCGTGGATCGGTCCGCCCGAACATCGTTGTAGACGTCGGCGACCCGTTCTGTGAGTGCGGTGACCGACAGGCCGTCGATCACGATGTGGTGGTAGGCCTGGATCCACCACAGCCGCCCGTCTTCTGCGGCGGCGACGATGTGGTGATGCATCGGGCCGGTGTCCGACGACCCGATCCTGGACCGAGCCTCGGTGACGAGGGAATCGATGTGCGTGTCCGATCCGGACGTCGCACGTGTCTCGATGCGTCCGGGCACCGCGTCGACGATGTCGAGGTCACCGCCCGGGGACGGTGTGAATGCGCGATCGAGATGCGGCAACCCGGCGAGCGTGGCTGACACCGCACTGTGAAGACGCACGGGGTCGGTGGTCGTGGGAAGCTCGAGCCGCCACGCCAGCGAGTACGTGCCCTCGCCGGTGTCGATCTGCGCGGCGGTCCAGACGGCTCTCTGTGCGGGGGTGATTCGAGGTGCGTCGAGCATGGTCATCCGGGTCTCCTCGTCGTGGGTGCGTCTACTCGACATCTGTTCTGCCCGACCATGCCGACCAGAGACGCGCATATCGGCCGTCTGCCGTCACGAGATCGGCGTGGGTGCCGGATTCCACGACACGGCCGTGCTCGAGCACCACGACCGTGTCTGCTGCCACGGCCTGTGTCAGCCGGTGCGCCACGATCATCGTGGTCCGGCCCTCGGTCGCTGCCGATGCGGCGTCTTCGAGCAGGCGGGCTCCGCTACTGCCGGCCTCCGCGGTCGCTTCGTCGAGTATTGCGACCGGGGGATCGGACAGGATCAGCCTCGCCAGTGCGAGCTGCTGCCCTTGGGATGCACTGAGCGGATGCCCGTTCTCCCCGATGCGTGTGTCGAGGCCCTCCGGCAGAGCCCGGACCCAGTCGGCAGCTCGGACCCGATCGAGGGCGTCCCACAGAGCGGAGTCGTCGGCATCCGGGTCCGCGAGCCTCAGATCGTCGGCAAGAGGGCCGGCACTGACGTGGACGTCCTGCGAGAGGATCGCGATGTGCCGCCTGAGTCGGTCGGTACCGAGATCACGTAACGGAATGCCGCCCAACGTGACCGAGCCGCGGTCGGGCTCGAGGGACCCCGCTGCGAGAAGCGCGGCAGTCGTCTTTCCGGCACCGGTCGAGCCGACCACCGCCACCGTACTTCCGGCGGGAACGCTGAGCGAAATGCCGTGCAGAACGTCGCCCCCGGTGGCGTAGGCGTACGTGACGTCGGATAGTTCCAACGTCGCGTCGACAGGTTCGGCGTCGATCCCTGTCGTTCGCGTCGATGCCATGTCGACCACGCCGACGAGACGATCGAGGCTGGCACCGGCGGATTGGATATCGTCGAACAGGAACAGCACCGTACCGAGCGGGTTGAACAGTCGATGGAACATCAACGTTGCAGCGGTGACTGCGCCCAGAGTCACGAGATCGCCTCTGACCAAGAAGAACCCAGTACTCAGGATGATGGTGAGACCCACCAGTTCTGCGCGGTTCTCCTTGCCGACGAAGCGAGTCAGCAGTGTGAACGTGGCGATGGAAAAGTCCCTGGCCCGTTCGGATTCCGTCTCCACGGACGCGACAGCTGTGTCTTCGCGGCGGTACGCGCGCACCGTGCGCGCGCCTTGGATGTTGCTGATCAGCGCCTGCGAACGGTCGCCCATCGCGGCCCGTTCGGCTGCGTAGAGAGGGCCGCTGCGCGGCAGATACCACCGAAGAGCGGTGACGTACAACGGTAGTGCCAAACTGCCGGCCAGCCCGAGACGCCAGTCGATGCCGTACATCGTCACGACGGACACCCCGATCAACAACACCGCGTTCACCACGGCGGGGAGTACGCCGTTGACGGCGCGGGTCACCTGGGACACGTCATCGCTGATGCGCGAGAGCACATCTCCGCGTCCTGCCCGTTCCACCGTGCGGGTGGGGAGCGCGAGAACTCGGGTCACCACCTGCTCGCGCAGCTGTGCCACCACGCCTTCGCCCAGCTTCGCCACGAGGTAAGCCATCAGTCCGGCGAACACCCCGTTGACGCCTGCGGCGATCATGACCAGAACCACCACCATCACGATCCGGCCCGGCGGCGCGCCCGCGACGACCTCGTCGACGAGGCGACCGAGAATCAGGATCGGTGCCAGAGCCGATACGGCGGAGACGATGCCGACGAACGGAGTGACTGCAACGAGCCCTGGCCTGGCCGCGAGCTGTCCGCGTAGCCACGACCACGATCGTCCGGCGGTTGCAATGGGCAGACGGGTGTCGTCGGTCATCGCAGCACCGCCTCGGCATAGCCCTCGGCCCGTTCGAGAAGAACGGAATGGGGTGCGTCCGCCGCGATTCGGCCGTCACGTATCACCACTACCCGGTGAGCCACGGACAGCAATGCAGGACTGCTGGTCACGATGATCGTCGTTTTCGGGGTCCGTACGTTGGGCCCGTGACGAAGAGTCGCGATGCCCCGAGCGATGGTGTGTTCGGTGACCGAATCGACTGCGGTGGTCGGTTCGTGCAGCACCAGTACGGGAGGCTCGGCGAACAGGGCCCGTGCCAGCGCGATGCGTTGTCGTTGTCCCCCGGACAGATTGGCGCCCCTCTCGGTCAGCCGCTGTTCGAGACCGTCGGTATGACTGTCGACGATCTGGTCTGCGCCCGAAGCGTGAAGCGCTCCATCGAGCTGTCGGTCGGTGTATTCGCGTCCGACAGTGATGTTGTTCTTCACCGTGTCGGCGAACAGGTCGGAGACGTGTGGTTCGACCACGATTGCCGCTCGGACCTGCGCGAGTTCGATGTCGCGGGTGGGCGTGCCTGCGAGCAGAACATCGCCGCTGACGCCGGCAGCCGAAACCTGCCCGGACAGAACGGCCACGATCGACTCGGCGTCCTCGGACCCGTACGCCAGGATTCCGACTGTCTCCCCAGCCGCGATGTCGAGGTCGATCTTCTGCAAGTACCGGTGCGTGACGCCGCGGAGGCTGAGATCGAGCCGCTTGCCGGTGATGTGCTGGTTGCCGTGGTGCAGAATTCGATCCGCTCCCAGTACCAGGGCGACGCGATCGGCGGACGCCCGCGCCCGCGCGATGATCGCCGGGGTGGAGGACAAGACACCCAGTGGTTCGATGAGGAATTGCGCCAGACCGACGACGGCAATCAATTCTCCGACGGTGATGCGTCCGATGAGAGCGAAGTAGCCGGCAAGCCCCGCGACGGATGCAGCAACCACCGCGCTCACGCCGGTGGTGATCCCCGATTGCGTCGCCAGCGATCTCGCCGTGAGCAGTGCTGCACCGAGGGCTTTCGCGCTCGCTTGTCGATAGCGCGTCGCCGCTACGGTTTCCGCGCCGATACCTTCGATCGACCGATGCCCGCTGACGAGGTCGGTGGCCAGCGCAGTCGCCTCGGCGACCGTTCGCTGCTGCTCGGCCGCCCGCCTGGTCACCCGCGGTGCGACGAGCTGAAGCACGGCGACGAAGATCGGGGTGCCGATGAAGATGGCGAGTCCCAACGGCACGTCGATGACCATCAACGCAATGGCCGTGGCGACGACGGCGGTGGCAGCGGCCGCGATGCGCGGGAACAGATCCAGGAACCATGCCGACTGTTCGGCGTCGGTACTGGAAATGGTCAGTAGCTCACCACCCCGCAGAGTTGTGTCCAGGCCACGCGGATCGAGAATTCGACCGGTGACCTCCATTCGTATGCGGTGCGCCTCGTGCTGCAGAGCGACGTTGAGGAACCGCATACCGAACTGGTAAGCCGTTGTCAGACAGAGAAACAACGCTGCAAGTCCGACGATCGAGAGGACGAACCAGGGGACGTCGCCCGAGGAGATCGCCGAGTCGATGATCCACCCCAACGCGATCGGAACTGCAGTCTCGGCAAGCTGGTGGATGCAGATGAGAAGTGTTCCGATGCTCACTCTGCGCTTGTTGCGCGTCAGTGTTCGACGGACGATTCGCCCGCCTGTCACGTCGTCCTTCATGCCGTGGGCGTGAGGTAGCCGCCGCCGGTCACGAAATAGTCGAGCGCATCGACATCGTCCCCATTCTCCGTGCGCACGCGATCTATGACGAGTCCGTGGTTGGTGCCGCGGTGGGCGTCGGGGCCGGACACGATCACCATTCCCGCGCCCTCCCTGATGAATATCCGACCGGGTGTTCCGCCGTAGATGCCGTCCGAGACGTGAGCGGTGATGATTCGAAGCTTTCGGCCTTTGTGGAAGGTGTAGGCGTTGGGATAAGGATCGGACATCGCACGAACCAATCTGTCCAGGTCCTCGGCAGGCCAGGTCCAGTCGATGCAGCTGTCCGACTCGTGTCGTTTGTGGAAGAACGTCCGTTTCGTCAGATCCTGCGGAGTCCATGTGGCCGTGCCGTTCTCGATACTCTCGAGTGCGTCCAGCAGCACCTCGGGGATCAAGTCGATCGTCGCCTCGACGAGATCGGTGGAGGTGTCCCTCGGTCCGATCGGAACCGCTCGTTGGGTGATGACATCGCCGGTGTCGAGTTCGCCGTCCATTCGGTGCGCCGTCAGTCCGGTCTCGGCGGCACCACTGATCAGCGCCCAGATCACCGGAGAGAATCCGGTGAAGGCGGGAAGCAATGAGTCGTGCAGGTTGACCGTGCCGTGCGTAGGCATCGCGAAAATCTCGGGAGGCAACCAGGTCCGCCAGTTGTTCGCAACGATGATGTCCGGTGCCCACAGCTGCAGACGTTCCTCCAGCGCTTTGTCGGGACGCTTCGCCAAGTACACCTCGATGCCGTGATTGCGTGCGAGATCTTCGACGGAATCGGACCAAATGCTCTCGTACGCTTGCTCGCTGACCGGATGCGTCACTACCGCGACGACGTCGTGGCGTGAATCCACGAGCGTCTGCAACGTCTTGTGACCCCAAGTCTGGAAACCGAACAGCACTACCCGCATTGGCTCATCTCCATGTCTCTGCTCCGACGAAGTGGCACAGTGCCTCGCCTTGTACGTGGCCACCGAGGATTCGCGTCGTACGCGATCGATCACCCCGAGCCGATAGTTAGGCTAGCCTACCATCAACTACAGGTTCGGGTGGGTGGGCGAAGTGGCCCCGAGCTGCAGAGACGTCGACGAAAAAGCCCAGTTGGGACGCGGTGTGACGACGGTTCGATCGAATCTTCCGGCGGTGCCGCGATTGAACGTGTCGAACTCTGGGCACAGAGGAAGAATGACAGACAACACGAAAGTCACAGTCGAACGAACCATAGAAGCTCCCGTCGACGCTGTTTTCGACGTGCTGACCAACCCCGAGCGTCATCAGGCGCTCGATGGATCAGGCTTCGTACGAAGTGTCGACCACGCCGACCGAATTCAGAAGGTCGGCGAGAAGTTCACGATGAACATGCAGGGCGATCACATGGGCGGCGAGTACCAGACCGACAACCATGTGACGGGCTACATCAAGGACAAGCTGGTCGCATGGACGACGGCACCCGCAGGCAACGAGCCTCCCGGCTGGGAGTGGCTGTGGGAGCTCGAGTCTCAGGGCCCGAACGAGACGCTGGTCCGTCATACCTACGACTGGTCCAAGGTCACCGACAAGAAGTTGCTCGAGCAGATCAAGTTCCCTCTGGTCACCGAGGATCAGCTGAACGACACACTGGGTCGCCTCGCGGTCGAAGCGACGTCCTGACCCAACGACTCTTCTGGGACGCACAGCCTCAGCTCAGCCGTAGAACGCTGTGGCGTCGACACTCTCTATCGGCATCCAACGCCGCGGGGAGTCCGTCGACGTGGAAGTGGCCGTGCGGTCGACTCCACGGCGAAGCTCGTGGGAACCGGCGGCAACTTGTTCGCTACGAGTTCGGTGCGCGCCTCGTCGGGGAGGTCGGCGTCCGGTAAGTCTTCGCTGAATGCGATCTCGTGTGACAATTTCGAAAAATGCGGTCTTACAGCATTATCGGGCACGTCCCGCGCGATGCATCGGATCAGGACTGTTCACGAGAACACCACCAGGTTGTGCGGCCGCCCACCGTTCCGCGTGCCATCGGGGCACCACATCGCGGGCACGCCGCATCGGTTTTTCGGAACGGAATGATCTCCCCGGTGTGCACTCCACCTTTCTTCGTGGCTGATCGAACAGCGCGACGCAGAACAACACGAAGCTCGTCGAGCTCCTCCGTCGTGAGCGTGTTGGCCCGCCTGGACGGGGATTGCTCGCTCTGCCACAGCACCTCGTCGGCCAGTAGATTGCCGACCCCCGCTATCGCCGCTTGATCGAGCAGTCGTGCCTTGAGAGGTGCACCGCTGGAACCGATTCGGTGGCGGAAATCGTCGCGCGTGATCTCCGCGGCATCCGGACCGAGAGCGTCGATGTCGGGTTCGAGTCGAACCCGGCCGAGGCGGCGCTTGTCGAAGAGCCGGAGCTGTCCACCATCGTCGAACGTCATGGAGAACCGAGTCCACTCCGGCTTGTCGGTCGGGCGCTCGCCGACATGGGGATCGCCGCCTCCGTACTGCGACGTCCGCTCGCCGTCGGGAGCGGTGACGATGACGCGTCCGCCCATGCCCAGGTGTATGCCGAGGGTCGGCCCGCTCGAGCCGTCGGCCGTGACGGTCTCGCACCACATCGCCTTACCGCGTCGACGCGCCTCGGTGAGTTTCCCGCCGATCAGTGCGCCGGCAATATCGCCCGGCATATGAGGTCGGCACTCGAAAGTATCGGTGTCATCGATGTCGACGATGACGCGACCGAGAGCTTTCTCGACGACCTGTCGGGCGTTTTCGACTTCGGGTAATTCCGGCATGCACCCGGTGTACCCACTTCGTCGACACTATGCGCGGGTGCCGCCGTCGATCATTCGGCTCGTTCGTCGTCCCTCGCGGGCACCAGCGGACCCAGTTCGGCATCGAGCACCTTCTGCACGACGCGCATCGCAGCCAGCGCCGCAGGCGCACCGCAGTACCCCGCCGTGTGGACGACAGTTTCGGTGATTTCAGTTCGGGTGAGGCCGTTGCGGAGAGCTCCGCGTACGTGTCCTGCGAGTTCCTCGTGGGCGCGTAGCGCGATGAGGATGCCGAGGTTGAGCAGGCTCCGACTGCGGTTGTCGAGGCCGGGCCGCGTCCACACGCCGCCCCACACGGTGTCGGTGACGAAGTCCTGCAGGGCAGCGGAGTCGGTGTCGGCGGCACTGGCAAACGCCTTCTCGACGTACTCGTGGCCCATCACGTTTCGACGGACCTCGAGCCCGTCCTCGAAGCGCGGCCCCCTGTTTCGACTCGTGGCCTCGTCGTCGATCATGGTGGATTCTCTCCTTCGTCTGCGTGTCGACAGATCATGGCAGGGGTTCCCGCGGAACCTCAGGCGGAAGCGAAGTCGGTCACGGCTCGCTCTGTTCGGTGTGCGTGCGTGGATCACCGTGATCAGGTGGAGTGATCCCACGCTCGCGAGGCGAGCCCATGAAGGCCGATCCTCCGACAGCGCTTTCGATTCCGTGAAAACGGCCGCGCCGCATGCGCGAGCGAAGTAGGCGTGCGATCAATACGAAGGCACCCAGAACGACTGCGAAGCCTGCGACCACGGCAAAGACTGCCAACGATGTGTCCATGATGTCTCCGATCCTCATCTCCGAAACCCGACCGGCCTCTGTCGATTATGAGACCTGGGACCTGCTCGGGTGGTGGAACCGGGACGTAGGTGTCTTTCGCTCCGCTCAGCGCGAAGAAACTGTCCCTCCGTCACGGTCGTCCCGCGCAGGTTGTATGTCGTCGGAGACTTGTTCTGCACGAGTTGCTTCGAGGAACAGCTGAAGAAAAGAAGAATGCTCGCCCCGTTCCTGCGAGGGCCTTCCCACTCGGGGGCCTTCCGATGCCTTCGACATATCGATTCGCGTTCCTCCCGTGTCGGCGATCAACAATCTCAGATTCTGAATAGTCAAGCAACTGAGATAGTAGATACAAAGCGCGGCACTAAGCGAACGATCGGCGAAATGCGGCGACCGAGCGACTCCTAACGGTGTGCGTGGGCGGCGAGGGTGCCCAAGAGCTGCAATGCATCGGCCGAGGGGCTGTTCGGTTCGGCGTGATAGGCAACCAGGGTCTGGCCATCGGTACCCGCAACGGTCAGTTTCTCGTGCCGAAGGTCGAGGGGTCCGACCTCCGGGTGATCGAGAAGGCTGGTGCCGCCCGTTCTCAGATTTACGTCATGGCGCGCCCACAGCTGCCTGAACACCGCGCTCGCGATCGACAGTTCGCCGACCAGTGCGGTGAGGACCTCGTCGTCGAGATGCGTCGCCGAGACAGCCCGAATTCCAGCCACGGCGTCGGTGGTGACGCGGCTCCAGTCGCGGTGCAACTCTCGCTCGTCGGCATCGAGAAATACCGCACGGAGCAGGTTGACCCCGGGGGAGTTGTTGGGAGACAACGCCGTTCCCATTCGATTCGCGGCCAACACCGTGAAGCGGCGATCGTGAATCAACGCCGGCATCGGCAACGCGTCGAGAAACCGAAGAGTTCCGGCCGATACTCGCTCCGGAGATCGTCGCCGACACCGAAAATTCCGAGATAGACGTACGCGAGCTCGACCTCACCGACACCGCATCGGTGAGAGCATTCGTCGACGCGTGGGACGAGCCCCTGGATCTGCTCGTCAACAACGCGGGTGTCATGGCCATCCAAGAGCTGACCCTGGTCGAGAACACGTGGGAAAGGCAGTTCGCGACCAATTTCCTCGGCCACTTCGCCCTCACGACAGGCCTTCGCGGCGCCCTGCGGCTCGCCGACGGTGCGCGGGTGGTGTCGGTTTCTTCCTCGGCTCACCTGTTCTCGCCGGTAGTGTTCGACGACATCGACTTTCGCTTCCGGCCCTACGACCCGCTGCAGGCCTACGGTCAGTCCAAGACTGCCGTCGTTCTGTTCGGAGTGGCCGCGACCTCACGGTGGGCGGACGACGGAATCACGGTCAACTCCGTGAACCCGGGAGCAATCGCGACCTCTCTGCAACGCCATGTCGGTGGCACGCTCGCCACTCCCATCGAACTGCAGAAGACCCCGGCACAAGGCGCGTCGACATCTGTGATGGTCGCTACCAGTCGACAACTGGATGGCATCGGTGGCCGCTACTTCAACAACAATCAGGAAGCGATCGCCGTCGATCACAGACCTACCGACATCACTCAACTGGCGAACTCCGTGGCCTCGTACGCCCTCGATCTCGATGTTGCCGAACGGCTCTGGGCCATTGCGGCCCGTGCCGTCGAATGACGATCACATCCCAGCGGCGGTAGGCGGCTCGATCAGCATCCTCTTCATCACCTTGCCGGTCGCGGTTCGGGGCAGTTCGTCGAGGAATGTGATGTCACGGGGAACGCAGAAGCGGCTCAAACGGTTTCGGATGTAGGCGCGCACCATGTCCGCATCGAGGCCCGCTGATCCGCGGCCGACGACGAATGCGGCCAAACGCTGCCCGTATTCGCTGTCGGGCACACCGACGACCGCGACCTCGCCGACCTGAGGAAGATTGGCGATGGCATCCTCGACAGGGCCGGGAAAGACGTTCTCGCCTCCGGAAATGATCATCTCGTCATCCCTGCCGCAGACGAACAGCCGCCCGTTGCAGTCGATGTACCCCAGGTCGCCGGTATCCATCAGCGCAGCTCCGCGGGCGGACGCCGTCGACGGCGGTTGGGCGTTGGTGTACCCGTCGAAGAGCATGTCGTTGCCGACGAATATTCGACCGAGGGTTCCCACCGGAACGGCAGTACCGTCCGCGTCGAGTACCGCGACCGTTGTACCAAGAGGAGGGCGCCCGGCAGTGGCGGGGGCGGCGCGTAGGTCTTCGGGGGTGGCGATCGTTGCCCACGAGACCTCGGTGGAACCGTAGAAGTTGTAGAGGACGTCACCGAAGACGTCCATGAAGCGGCTCACGGTCGATCCGGTCAATGCCGACCCACTGCATGCGACGACTCGCAGGCTCGAAGTGTCGTAGCGTGATCGGATCTCGTCGGGCAGGTCGAGTATCCGCTGCAGCATGATCGGAACTGCGATCAGCGAGGTACAACGGTGCGCCTCGATAGCCCGCAAGCAGTCCTCCGGATCGAATCGATCCTGAAGAACCACCGTGGCGCGCAGCGGCGTACTGATCTGCAGTGCCGCCAACCCCCAGCTGTGGAACATCGGTGCCGCGATCAACATCGTCTCGTTCATCCGGAGGGGCATGCGAGAAAGCATGGCTGCAACAGTTCCGAAGCCCTTCGGTGTGGGACGAACCGCACCCTTCGGTGACCCGCTGGTTCCCGAGGTCAACACGACCACCGAACCGGGTCTGTCCGGCCTCGTGAACGTCGCGGACGGTGCTGCGACGAAGTGTTCGAGGGTGCGTCGACGCGGAACGGCAGTGTGGGAAGAAAGGCTCACACGAGTGACGTCGTCGGGCAGGTAGCGAACCATCGAGTCGAACTCGTCGTCGACGAACAGCACTCGGAGCTGGTGTCGGGCGGAAATGGTCTCGATCTGGCGGGCAGCGAGACCGGTGTTGAGAAGGACCACCTCGACCCCGAGCATGCCGCACGCGACGGTGCACTCGATCATCCCGGAGTGGTTTCGAGCCAGAATGCCGACGGTGCTACCAGGACTGATTCCGGCCGCATCGAGACCTGCGGCGATGCGGTGCGATCGCTGGTGGATCTCTGCGAAAGTACGGGTCCCTCGATCGTCGATCAAGGCAATCGCGTTCGGCGACTTCGCTGCTGCGGCCGCGAAGCCTCCGCCCAGAGTGAAGCCCCATTTCGCCAGTGAGTTCAGCTGCTTGTACGCGCGGTCGGGACGTGCAGCACGAATGACGCCGGTTCCCACCATCGTCTTCATGATTGCCAACGGGAGTGACCGAGAATCCCCGGTATTGGACACGATCGACGTCGAGGTGCCGGAGAGGCAGTTGTCCAGTCGGCGCAGACCACCCATCACCCAATCGACCACCGCGCGGTTGTGCTCGGGTTGGGGCGAGTACGACCCGCCGAGGCCAGCTCTGAACACAGTGACATCGATCTTCGTCTCGCCTGCCGAGCGCGCAGTGAGGGTGAATCTGATGAATCCGCCGGACTCGACGTGCTCGATGGTGATTATCGGCCGGTTTCGCCTGTTCACCACCAGGTCGAGGGCGTGCTCGACACCGCCGACTCCGCACCGGTAGCCGTCCGTGGATTCACGGAGCACGCAGTAGTCGAGCCCGGGGAAGTAGCGTGGGAACAGCTCGACCGCGCTCAAGACCCCGCAGACCTGCTCGATGTCGTGTGCGAAGACCGTGCTGCAGTCGATGACGTCCGAGACCATGCCCCACCCCCCGTACCTTGCCGAGCCGGCAGGGACGCCGACTCAACACCGACCAGGGGATGGCGGCGCGCACCTGGAACGGGTCATCCGCCTGGATGAAGTCGTCATCGTAAACCCGAAGCACGCTTGTCTGGGTGAAATCAGCCGAAGTTGGTCTTTTATCGTGGTTTTCTCCTGTCCAGCGCGTCAGAACTGGATGCCCAGCGACCATGCGAACACCGTGTACGCGGCGATGGTGATCAACGAGATGGCGATCAGATTGAGCCAGAAACCACCACGCATCATCTGACCGATCGTGATGTATCCACTGGCATAGGACACCGCATTCGGTGGAGTCGCGACCGGCAGCATGAACGCACAGGTCGCGGCCAGCGCTACGGGGACGGTCAGGACCAGAATGTCGATGTTCATGCCCATCGCGACGCCCCCTGCTACCGGGAGGAAAGTCGCCGCCGTCGCGGTATTGCTGGTGATCTCGGTCAGGAAGATGATCGCGGCCGTGGCGACGACGACCAACATGACCACCGGAATCGTGTCGAGACCGCCTGCGACGCTACCTATCCACTCCGTCAGGCCGCTGGACTCGAACTGTGCCGACAGGGCGAGCCCGCCGCCGAACAGCAACAACACGCCCCACGGGAGTTTGACGGCGGTCTCCCAATCGATCAGACGCACACCCTTCTTGCTGCCGCTGGGAAGCAGGAACAGCAGGAGAGCTGCGGTCATGGCGATGCCGGTGTCGGATATCGGCGGGCTGTCGAAGAGCAACGGAACCCCCACCCAGGAAGCGGCCGCCAGGCAGAAGATGATCGCGACCCGAATCTCTCCCTGCGACATCCTGCCCAGGGCGTCCAGTTCACCTCTGATCAGCTGTTTGCCGCCGGGTATGTCGTCGATCTCCGGCTTGAACATCACGTGGGTCAACAGGAACCAGGCGATCACGAGCAGGATCACGGCGAGCGGAACGCCGGCGATCATCCACTGCAGGAATCCGATGGTGATTCCCTGCCCCTCCAGGTAGCCGACCAGCAAGGTGTTGGGCGGGGTGCCGATGATCGTTCCGAGTGAGCCGATCGATGCCGCATAGGCGATACCGAGCATCAGAGCGGTGCCGAAGTTGCTCTTGATGACGGCCTGCGTGATGGTCTCGGCGTCCGGGCTCGTTCCACCGTCGGAGCCGGGTACAGCTCCGGCCTTCCTGCCGATGTCGAGAACCAGAACGAGGACCGAGACACCGATCGGAATCATCATCACAGCGGTGGCCGTGTTGGAAACCCACATCGACAGAAAGCCGGTCGCGATCATGAACCCGGCGATCACCATGGTCGGTTTGGTGCCCATGGCGTTGACCGTCAGCAGCGCGATACGGCGATGCAGATTCCACCGTTGCATGGCCAGCGCCAGGAGGAAGCCGCCCATGAACAGAAAGATGATGTTGTTGCCGTACGAGGCACCCACGTCGTTTACGACGACGCCGGAATCGAATACCGGAAAGATGACGAGGGGTAGCAGTGCGGTCGCCGGGATGGGCACTGCCTCGGTCATCCACCAGATGCCCATCAATACCGCGGTGGCTGCGGTCAGCCGTGCCGGGTGCGCCACGTCCTCCGGGAGAACCAGATAGACGACAAGTGCCAACAGAACGCCTGCGCCGAGTCCGACCCATTGCCGCTTGCGGCGGCCGGGCTGCACTTCGTCTTCGCGTTCTCCGGCCGATCTCCGATCCACTTCGTCGAACGCGTGGCCTTCGGATGCGCGCCCGGCCTTCTCGTCGTCGCCGACCTGCGTCATGGAACCTCCTCGGTGTGGACGTTTCATCACCCTAACGCGTGAATTGTCCGGAAGGTCCGAATCGAACAGTGTCGACGCGCGCCTCGCTTACTGCGCGACGTCGGGCTTGTTCGCCGCCGGATCGTTGTCGAGCACCGGGTCCCACACGTCGCCGGGTAGGTCGCCCGGCAGATGACTGTTTCCGCGTCCGACGAATTTGTCGTCGCGACCTTCGCGCCGCATCGCCTCGAAGTCCGCCAGCGCACCGAAGGCCCATTTGCCCAGCAGCGCAATGGCTACCAGGTTCACGGTTGCCATTGCCGCCATGGCGACGTCCGCGAGTGCCCATACCGTCGTCAGCGCGGACAGGGAGCCGAAGCCGATGGCTGCAAGGACGATGGTGCGCAACAGGTTCAGCAGTTTGCCCTCGACTCCGAGGAAATTGAGATTGATCTCGGCGTACGAATAGTTGCCCAGGATCGAGGAGAACGCGAACGTGAAGATCAACAGTGTCATCGGAATCGTGGTCCACGTGCCCAGCTGAGCTGAGATCGAGTCCTGAGTCAGAACCGCGCCCGCCACTCCGCTCGGGTTGCTGATGTCGTACACGCCCGAGACCAGGATGATGAACGCTGTCGCACTGCAGATGACGATGGTGTCGAAGAAGACTCCGAGCGACTGGATCAGACCCTGCTTCACCGGATGGGACACCGTCGCGGTCGCTGCGGCGTTGGGCGCGCTGCCCATGCCTGCCTCGTTGGAGAACAGTCCGCGCTTGACGCCGTTGAGCATGGCGGCCAGGATTCCGCCCGTCGTGCCGCCGATCGCCTCGTTCAAACCGAATGCGCTGGAGACGATCTGACCGAAGACCGTCGGGATCTCGCCGATGTTCATCGCCACGATCACCAGTGCGAGCAAGACGTACACCAGAGCCATGACGGGGAGCAGGTACTCGGCCACCCGCGCGATTCGCCGGACACCACCGAAGAGGATCGGAGCAGACAGCACCACCAGGAACACCGCGATCCACCCGGCATCGATGTTCATCGTGGACGAGAACGATTCGGTGATGGTGTTCGCCTGAACCATGTTGAACGCGAAGCCGAAAGCGAAGATCAGCAGGCACGCGAAGACGATTCCCCATCGACGCGAACCCAGACCCAATTGGATGTAGTAGGCGGGACCGCCCCGGAAGCTGCCGTCGGGATTGCGCACCTTGTACATCTGCGCCAGAGTCGCCTCGATGAACGCCGTCGCCATGCCGACCACCGCGACCAGCCACATCCAGAAGATTGCACCCGGTCCGCCGAGAGTGATCGCGATGGCAACACCTGCGATGTTTCCCGTACCCACCCGGGACGCCAGGCCGACACAGAAGGCCTGGAACGCCGAGATGCCGCCCTCGGCATTCGACCGAGATCCGCCGATTGCCTTGAACATCGACGGAAGAAGTCGAATCTGAACGAATTTGGTGCGAACGGTGAAGTACAGTCCGACGCCGATCAACAAGTAGATGAGGAAGACGCTGTAGAGACGATCTGCCAAGAAGTCGATCACTGAACTGACGGTATCCACGGTGCCATCCTGGAGTGCTCGGTGTGTGGGTGCGTCGACAGCACATTACTCGCAGATGGTCGAAAGTTTGCACCCAACTACAGAGTCGCGCGAGGTGGGTTCGGAACCTACTGCCGGTGCTCCGTGGTGCCCCAGATGTCGTCGAACGGTATCGACCGTCCCAAAATACGTTCTGCTGCACGGTGTCCCGACTTCAACGCCGCTGTGACCGTTGCCGGATCTTCGGTCCAGGTCGCTTCACCGGCGAGATGAAGTACATCGCCGATCGGAGTGGCCAGGTCGTCGTGATCGCGCGTGCGTGAACCCACCGTCATGTACGAGTACGAACCGTACGAGAACGGATCGTCCTGCCAGCGAGTGACGTACACGCGGTCCGGTGCAACGACCCGGTCGCCGTACAGGCCACGCAGCGCCTCGAGAACCGAGTCCGCGATGCGCGCGTCCGACCAGTGCCGAGTCTGCTGCGCGCATGCGCCCGCTGCGAACGTCAGAAGCGTCGGACGTCCCTGGGGCATGGTCACGTCGTACCAGGAGTGCCACCAGCGCCCGGCTTCGCCCTGCTGCCGAACGGCATAGACGTTCTCGTCCCAGAACTTGGTGGGGAACCGAAGAAAGACTTTCTCGAAGGCATTCATCTCGAGTCGTTCCAGTGCACCCGAAACAGGTTCCGGTAGTGGCGGTTCCACGGTGAAGGTCGGCGACTTCAGTACTCCGATCGGCACCGTCACCACAGCGCGCTCGGCCGAGAACCCCCCGGATCCAGTGTCGACCCGAACTCCGTCTCGACCCCAACGGACCTGCCTCACCACGTGTTCGAGCCGGACGTCGAGCCCCACGGCCAATCGAACCGCCAGCTCGTCGTAACCGTCGGGGAACACGACTTCGTCGCCCTCGATGGCGTCGTCGTCCAAACCGTGCGCGTCGAGCGACTCTTTTCCTACTCCCAACTGTTCCTCGGCTCGATGTCCGAGGAACTCGCGAACTCGTTCGAGTCGGTCGATGTTCCAATCCAGTTGCGTCAGAGTTGCTTCCACTGCGTCTCCGAACGATGTCCCCGGGGACGACTTTGCAACCGTCGCGGCGAACAGTTCGTCGAAGTGGTGAACGTCGGCGCCGAACTGCGCGGCGGACTCATCGCTCAACCTGGTCCCGGTGGGGGAGTAGTACGCGATGGGTCTGCCGTCGGGCTGGTAGCTACCGACGGTGAACTCGACGGTCCGCATTCCGAAGGCGTGTACGGCATCGGCGAGAGGGTTGTCGTCCGTTCCGTGAATCCAGGACGCTCCGACGTCGAGGATGTCGTCGGCGGTGCGCATCGTCCAGACCCGACCGCCCACGCGGTCTCTGGCCTCGAGAACGACGACTCGCTGACCGGCACGATGGAGGAGTCTCGCAACGACCAAGCCGGAAATACCTGCCCCGACCACGAGGGTATCGACGTGTGTCACCGTCACTCCTGTCCGCCGACGGCCGTGGGGTCAGTTCCCTCGGCCGGAATTGCCGTTTCCGTTCCCGCTGTTGCCGTTTCCTGAATTGCCGTTCCCGCTGGTGCCGTTCCCACTGGTGCCGTTGCCGTTTCCCGAATTGCCGTTTCCCGAATTGCCGTTCCCCGGGTTTCCGTTGCCGTTTCCCGGCGGTAGCGGCGCAGGCGCGGCCGGTTCGATCGGATCCGGATTCGACGTGGGGACGGGTGCAGGCTCGGGCGGGTTCGAGAAGACCGGGATCGAGGTCGCAGGTGCGGGCTCAGGTGCAGGTGTTGTGGCCGCAACGGTCGGCGACTCCACGACTGTCGGAGTCGGTGTCGCAGGTGACATGGGCTCCGGCTCATCACCCGTGCCCACTGCGACCCAGACGATCGCCGCGCCCAGCGAAACGAACAGAGCCGCTGCCGCCGGGATCATCCATCGTCGGCGGGGAGATTCGGCCGTAGTCGACGCGGGAAATGTTGTGGGCGCAGCCGTGTCGATGGGTTCGACTGGCATCACGGCAGTGTGAGCAAGAGGTGTCGTGCTGCGCGAGAGCCCGCGCAGTCGGTGGGCAACCGCAGCTGCGTCCGGTCGATCCTCCGGGCGTCTGGCTGTCATCTCCGTCAACAGCGCGTGCCAGTCCGGTCCGAGCCCCTCGGGGACGTCGGGATCGCGGTGCAGGCGCGCCACCGCTGCTGCCACGGCACTTCCCTCGAATGCCATTGTGCCGGTAAGGCATTCGATGAGAACGAGACCCAGCGTATAGATGTCCGTCGGTGGGCCCGCAGACGTACCTGTTGCCTGCTCCGGGCTGAGGTAGTGCGCAGTACCGACTGTGGTGCCGTGCTCGGTGAGTCGTTCGGCGTCGACGATACGGGCGATGCCGAAATCGGCAAGTTTGGCGCATTGCCCCACGCCCACGTCCGGTGCCTGCGCGACGAGAATGTTGGCCGGCTTGATGTCCCGATGGACCACACCCCGGTCGTGAATGTAGGCGAGAGCTTCCGCCAACTCGTAACCGATCCGCGCGACGTGTGCGGCGTTCATCGATCGGCTCCGGCGATACGCACTCAGAGTCGGACCGTCGATCAGCTCCATCACCAGGTACGGAACCGGCGCCCCGCTGTCGTCGAGTGCAGTGCCCGCGTCGTACAGCGTCACCAGACCCGGGTGCGACAGCGACGCGAGAGTACGAATTTCTGCATCGATGCGCTGTGCAGAGTCCGGCGGCTCACCGTGGCGAAATATCTTCACCGCTACGGACCGGCCGAGAACGTCGTCGTCGGCGTGCACGACGTCGGCCATTGCGCCGCGTCCCAACACGGTGCCCAGTCGGTATCGGTCCGCGAAGAGGCGGTCGTGAGGGGCAAGAGGACGAGAGTCCGCTCCCACTGTCGTCACCGCCGTTCGTCGAGTCCTTCGAGCACCTTATAACCAGTCGATCGACGTGCAGACCGCAGTCGGCTGTGGACATCACGGTGCAGTCGGGCAAGATGATGACCCGGGTGGGGACCGATCGATCAGTATCGAGGGAGGGTCCACCCATGCGTCGAGGCTCGACGAGTGCCGCAATTTCGCCGGTGTCGATCGACATCACGTCGGTCTATCAGCCGATCGTCTTGCTCGACGGGCGCGCCGTCGTAGGGTACGAAGCGTTGGTGCGGACCTGCGGAGAAGGTCCGCCGATCCCGCCACCGGAACTGTTGGGGGTGGCACGCGCGCAGGGCGTCACCGCCGATTTCGATTGGCGGTGCAGACTCAGCGCGCTCCGCGGTGCTGTCGAGTCCGGCTATCCCGATCAGCTCGCGCTGTTCGTCAATGCCGAACCTGTTGCCCTCGATGCACCTCCTCCTCGGGACTACCTACCGATGCTCGCCGACGCGTCGCGGCTGTCGATCATCGTCGAGATCACCGAGCGTGATCTGATGGGTGATCCGGCGGGTCTGCTGAGGGCGGCCGAGCACGCCAGAAACCTGGGGTGGCGAGTCGCCATCGACGATGTCGGGGCAGATTCCTCCAGCCTGGCGCTGATCCCGCTGCTGCGTCCCGACGTGATCAAGCTCGACATGGCTCTGGTGCAGGGGCGTTCGAGCAACGAGACCGCCGCCATCGTCGCTGCCGTTGCCGCCGAGGCCGAACGTACCGGTGCCCTGGTCCTGGCCGAGGGGATCGAAACCGAGCGGCACGAGAGCTATGCGCGCGCGATGGGGGCCGTTCTGGGGCAGGGATACCTCTACGGCACACCGGCCCCTCTCCCGGATTTCGGTGAGGTACCCGAACCCGTCCGTTCGCTCGACCTGGATGGAACGGTCACCGTGCGCGCCCCGGTGGCGGTCACGCCGTACGGGCTCACCCATTCGCTCGGCGCCCGCAGGCACGCGGATTCCACACTGCTCGACGCCATCGAGAACAGTTTGCTGCACAGTGCATACGGCACCGGTTCCTCGACCGTCGTACTGGCGACGGTGAGCGCGTCCACCGGCCTGACGCCTGCACGCGAGGCGATGTTCGAGGACCTCGCCACCCGGACCGCGCTGACGGCTGTCTTCGACTCGCATGCCGCGCCGCCTGCGCCCAGCTTCCGTGCTGTGGTGGTGGGCGCGGACGAACCGTTGGCGTTGGAGCGTTCGATCGTGATTCTGGCTCCGATGTCGAGTGTGGCGCTCATTGCGGTGGAGCGAGGCACGGCCGAGGACGGCACCCCGATGTACGACTACCGCCTCACCTACGACCGTCATGTCGTACTGGATGCTGCAACAGTGCTTTTGAGACGAATACCGGCCAGATCTGCGGTCTGAGCCCGCGAGCGTCTCGTCAAGATCGCGTAAATTATTGCTCGAAATTCGGTAAATGGCGTCTTCTGCGGTCAACGTGCTGTTCACTCGAAGCCATGAGCTCTCACCCCCTCGCAACCGATGTACTGGCCGCGGACGGAGGCACGATCAGCTCCATCGAGACGGCGATCAACAATGCCTTCGATCCGATCTCCGCTGCCGTGTCGAATCTCGTCTTCTTCACCGTGAACATCGGCGGAGCCGCTGTTCCACTGATCGTCCTCTGGCTCATCGTCGGTGCCGTCGTCTTCACGGTGGCGTTCAAGTTCATCCAGGTCCGCGGAATCAAGCGTGCGTTGATTCTCGTCAGCGGCAAGGAGGACGAGGCGGACGCGCCCGGTGAAGTCAGCCACTTCAGAGCACTCACCGCCGCGGTGTCCGGAACCGTCGGGCTCGGCAACATCGCCGGTGTCGCCGTCGCCGTGACGCTCGGTGGACCCGGTGCCACACTCTGGATGATCCTCGCAGGCTTGCTCGGCATGGCGTCGAAGTTCGTCGAGTGCACGCTCGGCGTGAAGTACCGAGACATCAACGAGGACGGCACCGTCTCCGGTGGACCCATGAAATACCTGACCAAGGGTCTGGCAGAGCGGGGACTCGCCAAGGTCGGCAAGGTCATGGCCGTCTTCTACGCCATCGTCATCACGTTCTTCGCCATCAGCGGCGGCAACATGTTCCAGGCCAATCAGACGTACGCACAGGTCCGTTCGGTCACCGGCGGTGACGATGGATTCCTCGCTTCCGACGGAGCCAAAGCAGTGTTCGGCATCGTCGTCGCGCTGATCATCGGTCTGGTCATCATCGGCGGCATGAAGTCGATCTCGGCGGTGACCGCCAAGCTCGTACCGTCCATGGCGCTGATCTACATCGTCGCGTGCGGCGTCGTCATCGCCGTCAACTTCCGTTCCGTCCCCACGGCGTTCACGGCGATCTTCGAAGGTGCGTTCTCGCCCGAGGGTGTGGCCGGCGGCGTACTCGGCGTCATGATCATCGGATTCCAGCGCGCCGCGTTCTCGAACGAGGCAGGACTGGGTTCGGCAGCCATCGCGCACTCGGCCGTCAAGACCAGGCATCCGGTCACCGAGGGCTTCGTGGCCATGCTCGAGCCCTTCATCGACACGGTTGTCATCTGTACCGCGACCGCACTGACCATCGTGATCGCCAACACCGTCACCTGGCAGGATCAGCGCGCGATCGTCGCCGAAACCGGTGAGCTTCCCGCCGGCGGTGTCACCCTCACCTCCGACGCCTTCGAGACCGTGCTCCCGTGGTTCCCGTACGTGCTGACTCTCGCGGTGGCTCTGTTCGCGCTCTCGACCGCAATCACCTGGGCCTACTACGGACTGCAGGCGTGGACGTCGTTGTTCGGACGCAGCCGCTTCTCGCGGACCTTCTTCAACGTGATGTTCTGCATGTTCACCGTCATCGGAACCGTACTGTCCCTCGGCTCGGTGCTCGATTTCGCCGACGCCACCTTGTTCCTGCTGGCATTGGTGAACATCACCGGCTTGTACCTGCTGCTGCCCGTAGTCAAACGCGAACTCTCCGAGTACCTGGCGATGCGTCGAGGCGAGTCGGACAAGGTCGACGCCGAGGTGTGAGAAGGATCTGTCGACGGGTCAGCCGCCGGGGACGGTACAGCCCTGGCGGCGGGCCTGTTCGAGAAACACCGCAGTGGCGATCCCCGGGAATCGAGGGGAGCCTGCCGGTAGTGGACCGAGAACGTCGAACAGCCTGTCGAGCCGTTGATAGAGCGTCTGCCTCTGTATCCGAAGGCTTTTCGCGGTCTCGGTCTTGCTACCCCAGTGGGTGATGTACGCCAGCAGGGTCGCGTACAACTCTCCGTGCCGCTCCCGATCGTGGGCGAGCAACGGTCCGATCTGATCGTGGACGAACTTCTCGACCGTTGATTTTCCCGACATCGACTCCACCAGTAGGGCAAGTGCGAAATTGCGGGCATCGCGGATGCGGTCGTGAGGGCCGAGGTCCAGCGCGAGCACTGCTGTGGCGGTGTCGAAACACCGGCGCAGACCGTGGCGATCGGAGGCTCCCGGACCGACACCCGCTCGCCTGATACGCAGCTGCGTCGCCTGCAACCTCGACAGCAGAACCGGCCGTCGGGCATCGAGCATCTCCTGGTCGGCGAAACCGAGAACAGCGACGTGTCGGTCGCCGATCTTCTCGCACCAGTTGTGCGGCGACACCGACCCCACTGTGCGTTGCCACGTGCCGGCGGCCGGGTCGTGGTCGAATTCGACCGACACCGTCAGGTAGGCGTCGTGTTCGGGCATACCCATGCGCTCGGCGACGCCGTCGAGGTGGTCGGTGACATCGGAGGCGGGGTAATTCGTCGCCGACAACAGTGAGAAGAAGCGGGTACGCAGTCGGTCTTCCACCCTGGCCGGGCGTGAACTGAGCAATGCAATCGACAGGATTTCCGGAGCTCTCTCCAGTCCGGCGTTTATCGAATAGATGTCGGCATCCGGTCCAGGAGCCACGGTCAACACCGCCACGTCCCGACCACCACTGGTGACGGGCACCTCGAACGAGGTGAAATCCGATGGCTCGGTGACGAGCCCGGATTGCCCGATCAGATCTCCCGACGCCGAATGCAGCGTCACCGACGACCGAGTCTCGACACCGAGCACATCGAGAACGGCGTCCACCGCCCCGTCCGTTTCGATCGAAGCCGACAACAACCGAGACATACGGTTTGCCATCTGCAGCCGACGCAGAGCGGAGTCGGCAAGTTGACTGTTGATGCTCTCGCATACCTGTACGAACGGCACACGGCGTCGGAGATGCACCACCGGAAAGCCGATCCGTTCGGCATGCTCGACCAGAAGCGGCGGAACGACGTCGAGGATTCCCCCCGTCTCCACCGCGATACCGACGACTCCCGCGGCATTCATCGACTCGAGGTACGTCACCAGATCGGCGTCGGAACACCCGCCGAAGTACACACCCTCCATCAGAATCAGCTCCCCACCGCGCAAGAGCGGTGCGATGTCGAGTTGCTCGCTGGCATGAACCCACCGCAGAGACCGCGACGCAGAACGCCTTCCCGCGACGAGCTCGGGTCGCGCCGCGGAAAGATAGACGTCATCGAAGGCGTCGAGCACATTCATAGGTGACATTCTGTCCACCCGCTGTTACGAGTGGCTTACATTGCGTAAGGGTTCGGGAAACACACGGGCAGCAGGCTTCTCACGAGGCCGACCGAACCGCCGGTCGACCGCATACCGAGGAGTTCACGGTGACCACACATTCCCACGACGTCGAGGATTCGCTCCAGCCGATTCCCGAGAGCCAGAGAACCACCGCGCTGTCCGGTCAGTTCTGGATATGGGCGGGTGCGAACATCGCGCCGATCAACTGGGTGCTCGGCGCGCTCGGCATCAGCATGGGCCTCGGCCTGGCGGATACGCTGACGGTGCTCGTCCTCGGAAACGTCATCGGAATGGCGATCTTCGGATTCTTCGTTCTACTCGGACAACGAACGGGAACGACCGGAATGCTGTTGGGCCGTTCGGTCTTCGGTCGTCGAGGCAACTACGTTCCCTCCGCCGTCCAGGCCGTGGTGGTCGTCGGCTGGTGCGCGGTGAACACCTGGATCGTCCTCGACCTGGTGATGGCCCTGTTCGGCGAACTCGGCTGGGTCGACCCGGACGCCGCGAACGTCGGATGGAAGGTCGCGGTGGCCACAGTCATCATGGCGATTCAGGTCGGTATCTCCATGGCCGGATACCGGGCGATCGCGGCATTCGAGCGCTGGACCGTTCCGCCGACCGTCGTGGTGCTGGTTCTGATGTCGATCGTGGCCTGGTTCCACCTCGACATCGACTGGAGTTACTCCGGTCCGGACGGAGTTGCGCTGGCCGGCACCGAGCGCATCGTCGCCATGTCCGCCGTGATGACGGCCATCGGAATCGGCTGGGGACTGACGTGGTTGACCTACGCCGCCGACTACTCCCGCTTCGTGAGTACGCGTGTTCCGCGACGCAAGCTGTACCTGGTCAGTGCACTGGGACAGTTGATCCCCGTCGTGTGGCTCGGTGTGCTCGGCGCGACGTTGGCCACCACCAACGGTTCCGTCGATCCGGGCAAGCTCATCGTGGAGAACTTCGGTGCGCTCGCCATCCCGGTGCTGCTGTTGGTTCTGCACGGCCCCATCGCCACGAACGTCCTCAACGTCTACAGCTTCGGTGTGACGGCGCAGGCCCTCGACATCAAGTTGAGTCGGCGCACGCTGAACCTTGTCGTCGGCGTTCTAGCGCTGGCCGCGAGCGTGTTCTTCGTCTTCCAGGAAGATGCGGCGCAGACCCTCGACGCCTGGCTCGTCGGTGTGGTGGGGTGGGTCGCGACATGGGGCGCGATCATGCTGGTGCACTACTACGTCTTCGAGCGTGCCAGCACCCGCTACGGCCATCTGTTCGACGACGTGGGCTCGACGAGGATGCAGGACGTCAACTGGCGTGCACTCGCGGCGTTCGCCGTGGGAATTTTCGGCACCTGGATGTTTCTCAACGGCATGGTCCCGGCATTGCAGGGGTTCGGTTCGCAGGCGCTCGGCGGTCTCGACATCTCGTGGCTCGTCGGCGGTAGTACTGCAGCATCGACTTACTACCTTCTCGCCCGAAAATCACATCGGCAGTGGATGATTCGTCAGCAACAGCCCGAAGAGCAGGCTCCGACACCACAGCCGGTCGAATAGCTCGTAGCCGTCATCGCACCGCGCAGTCAAGGAAGGAAACATGGGAATCTTCATCAGGAACGCGCACGTCATCACCATGGACGCATCCACCGGATCCGAACCGATCGTTCGCAGCATCCGGATCGAGAACGACGTCGTCACTGCAATCGCCGCCGATCTCGAACCCGGCGACGGCGATACGATCATCGACGGCCGCGACAGGCTGGTGACACCGGGATTCGTGAACGCACACACCCATTCGTGGGAGACGTTCTACAAGGGCAGATACGACAACATGCCCCTCGAGATGTGGATGGCCATGGCGTATCCGATCCTCGGCGACAGTCGCGTCGAACCCGATCTGGTTCGTCTGCGCAGCACGTTGTTCGCAATCGAGTCCCTCGAAGCGGGCGTGACGACGATCGTCGACGACGTTCTCGAGAACCCGACTCAGGATTGGGCGCAACTGTCGGCGGTGTTCGACGCCTACGAAGAGATCGGCATCCGAGCGAACATCTCCGGACACGTGATCAGCAAACCGTTCGTCGATACTGTGCCGTTCATCGTCGATCATCTGTCGCCGGAGGCCACGGCCGAGATTCGGTCGCATCCGGTTCCCACCACGCAGGAGTACCTCGCATTCAGCAGGAAAGCATTCGAGCAGTATCACGGTCGAGGCAACGGGCGCTTGCGATACATGGTCGCGCCGTCCGCACCGCAACGGTGCGGTGCGGAGCTTCTGGTCGGTGCCACGCAGTTGGCGGCCGAATTCGACGCCGAATGCCATATTCACGTCCTCGAGACCAAGACTCAGTTGGTCACGGGAACGGAGATGTACGGCGGCTCCCTGGTGGAATACATGGGTCGGATCGGCGCACTGTCACCCAATACAACCCTGGCGCATGGCATTTGGCTGACCGAAGACGATATGTCGATGATCGCCGCGGCGGGTACGTCGATTTCGCACAATCCGATCTCGAATCTCAAGCTCGGATCGGGAATCGCCCCGTGGCATGCCCTGCGTGCCGCGGGCGTGAACCTCGGACTGGGAACCGACGGATGCTCGAGCAGTGATTCTCCCCGGATGCTCGACGTCGTGAAAGCTGCTGCGCTGCTGCACAAGGTGACCAACCCGGACTTCACCACCTGGCCCACGGTGGACGCGGTACTACACGCAGGCACCGTCGGCGGGGCCCGCAGTGCGCTCCTTCAGGACACAGTGGGCACCGTGGAGGTGGGGATGCAGGCCGACCTGGTGATCTTCGACCTCGACACCATGGCTTTCACGCCTCGGCAGAAGCTCGACCGGCAACTGGTGTACTCCGAGAACGGCTCCTCGATCGATGTCGTGATCGTGGCGGGCCGGATCGTCGTCCAGGGCGGACGCGTCACCACGGTCGACCGGTCGGCGGTGCTGGCCGAACTTGCCGAGCGCCTCGACGAGATCGTGGCACGCCAGAATGCACTCGATTCGCTGAACAAGCCCCTACTGGATGCGCTGGCGGCCATGTACGACAGAGCGGTTGCGACCCGCGGCACCGTCAACCGATTCAGCGACGACGAACGCGCGTGGCTCGTCTGAACGGCGGTGCCGGAGCGGGTGTCATGAAGGTCGATTTCAAGAAGACGCTCGACGCATATTCGGCACGGCACAACATTTTTCGTACCCTCGTCGTTCCGCCGCTGACCTACCTGATGCTCGACGGACACGGCGATCCGAACACCGCGCCGGAGTATGCCGAAGCAATCGGGGCGCTCTACCCCGTGGCCTATGCAGTCAAGTTCGCGAGCAAGAACGATCTCGAACGGGACTACGTCGTCCCGCCGCTCGAGGCTCTGTGGTGGGCCGAGAACATGAACTCGTTCACCACCGAGAGGGACAAGAGCGAGTGGAGCTGGACCGCCATGATCATGGTGCCCGACTGGATCGACCGTCCGATGTTCGAGACGGCAGTGGCGACCGCCGCCTCGAAGAGCAACTCGGACGCGTCGAGCAGGGTTCGGTTGGAGACTCTCGACGAGGGACTGTGCGTACAGACACTGCACATCGGGTCCTACGACGACGAGACGTCGGTACTCGACGAGCTCCATCATCGATACATCCCCAGTTCTGGATTGACGATGACGGGCAGACATCACGAGATCTATCTGAGCGATCCGCGCCGGGTCGAACCTGCGAAGCTGCGCACCATCCTTCGCCAGCCGGTAGCGCATTCAGCGGAGTCGGCGTCGCTCTGACACGATGGCCGTCATGACCAACGCGGTGCGCCCGGCGTCGTTCACCGCCGGGACCCTCACTCTCCTGGGGGCGCTCTACTTCGCGCAGGGAGTGCCGTTCGGATTCTTCACCCAGGCCTTGCCGGTGGTGCTCCGGGAGTCGGGGTTCTCCTTGGTGAAGATCAGCGCAACCGGTGTGTTGTTCCTACCGTGGGCGCTCAAGTTTCTCTGGGCACCGTACGTCGATCGGTACGGATCCAGGAGGCGGTGGCTGCTGTCGCTGCAGTGTTCGGCCGCAGCGGTGGCACTGGCGTTGTCGTTCCTCGATCTGTCGTCGACGTTGCGCTGGCTGTTCGTCGGCATCTTCGTCATGAATGCTCTGTCGGCGACGCAGGACATCGCGACCGACGGCATCGCGGTGCGTACGCTCACCGCGGCGCAGCGCGGGTTGGGCAACGGACTCCAGGTCGGTGCCTACCGCATCGGCATGGTGTGCGGTGGCGGACTGCTGTTGTGGCTGTTCACCTTCGCCGGATGGCGGGCGCTGTTCGTTGCGATGGCACTACTGATCGTGCTGACGACGCTCCCCGTGTGGTGGATGCGCAGACAACTCGACGCGGCCGACGCGGACTCCGATCCGCACGCCGAGCGACCGAGGCCGGGGCGGCTGGCCGGTGCCTGGTGGTCGCGGCTTCGCAGACCCGGAATGGTGGCATTCATTCTGCTGATCATCGGGTTCAAGTTCGGCAACTCGATGGGATCGGCACTCGTGGGTCCGTTCCTGTCGGACAGCGGTCTGTCGCTGCCCCAGATAGCGCTGGTCGAGGGCGGTCTGTCTTCGGTGGCTGCGGTCGGGGGAGCCGTACTCGGGGCATGGCTGGCGTTTCGGTACGGACGTCGTCGGGCCCTGCTGGTGGGCGGAGTGAGCCAAACGCTGAGCCTTGCCCTGTATGTCGTCGCGTCGCTGGGCGTAGGCGGCTTTCCGCTTCTGGTCACCGCCAACATCACCGAACATGTGCTCGGTGGTGCGGCCACCGTGGCGGTGTTCGCGCTGATGATGGACGCGTCCGAGAAGCGCTTCGCGGGAAGCGATTACACGCTGATGGCGTGCGCGATCGTCTTCGCGCAGGGTGCCGCCGGGATCGCCGCCGGTGTGGTCGGCGATCTGTTCGGATACACGGCGATGTTCGGTTCCGCGCTCGTCCTGTCCGGTATCGGCTGTGCACTGTTGCTGCTGGCACTCGATCGGGGCTGGGGGCCCGAAGGTCTCCGACAGGTGATCCCGCCGAAGACCGTCGTCGTGTAGGAGCGGCTGCGTCGGCGCTCAGCTCCCAGTGTTGGATCCTGCGATGTTGACCATCCACTGAACTCCGAACTTGTCGGTCAACATTCCGAACGTGTCGCCCCACGGAGCTTTCTCGAGACCCATGGTGAACTGCGCGTCGACGGCCAACTTGTTCCAGTAACCCGTCAGTTCGTCCTCCTCGTCGCCGCTGAGCGAGACGCTCATGGTGTTGCCGGGGGTGTGCTCCATCGACGACGGCGTGTCGGCTCCCATCAGAGTGAAGCCGTTCGAGGTTGTCAGCTGGCCGTGCATGACCTTGTCCTGGTCGGCGGGATCCTCGCTGGCGTTGGCCTCGCCGAGCGTGGTGACGGTGAGCTCGCCACCGAAGACCGACCGATAGAACTCCATCGCCTCGCGGGCATTGTCTCGGAACGACAGGTAGGGATTGAGAATGGACATGATCGAAGTCTCCTTCTTCGCTGAACGAGCGGGCTGAACTACGTCGACGGCATCCGTCGAAACAGTAGACACGCACCACGACGGAAAGTCACCGCAGAAGATCAGATGGAGGCGTCGGTATCGGCCAGAATGGTGCGGAGTGCAGCCACATGGCGTCGATACGCCGTTCTACCGTCCTTCGTCAACGACAACCACAGTCGACGCGAGTCCGTGCGTGATCGCTGCTGCTCGACGTATCCCGCATCGACCAGAGCGGCGACCTGCTTGCTCAGCGCCGATGCGCTCAACCCGCTGTGTTCCTTGACGATCGAGAGTTCCACCGTCGTGGCCGCGGCCAGAAGGGCACAGATTCGGAGCCGGTGTGCGGGATGAATGATGGGATCGAGATCGCTCGTCATCGACGTGTGCTGCGGTAGTGCAGGATCGATCCGATCGAGTAGATCGACGCAGCTGCGATGGCGAGCAGAAGCACAGGCCAGGCCGGTCCGCCGGGATTCCCGACAGCCTGCGCCAGTGCGACGCAGAGCGCCGAGAGCGCCACGCAGGTGAGGAAGCCTCTGTTGGTGGGTAGTGCCCACGGCGTCCCCATCCGATATCCGGTGATGACGTTGACCGCGATGATCACCGCGGCGACCCCGAGGAACGCGGCCCGGCTGTCGACAAGGGCGGTCAGTGCGAAGACTGCGAGCAGCACGGCGTTGACCGGATACAGCCACACCGGCCACGGAGTGTCTCGTACCGCGCGCTGAACTCGGTCGATGTCGTCGAGAGCTGTTCGTGCTTCGGCAGGTGTGGGTCTTCCGATGCTTTCCATGGTGGAAACTGTATTGGATAGTTTCCATCATGGCAACCATCTGGCGAGGGTCAGGTGTCGGCAGGCCGCGATACTTCCGATTCCCAGCGGGCTCGTCGTTCGTCGTCGGACTGCTCCCACCACGGCGTTCCTCGCTCGCCGAGGGCGACTTTGGTGGCATGCACGCCTGCGCGAGATTCGGGTGCGCCCGACGTACGTTTGACCTCCCTGCGCCACGCCATCAGAATCGACCGCAGTTCGGTATTGCGATCCTCGGGGATGTCAGGATCCGTTGCGCGCCAACGTCTACCCTTGATGACGATGTAGCGACCGTCCTCGGTGCGTTCCGGTTCTTCGGCCATGGGTCCACACTGCCATGCGTCAGCTGCTCAGATACTGCGGTACTGCAATCCCGTCGAGCCCGAGCGCAACGGCGGCACGAGCGGTGACCGGGCCGACCAGATTGCCTGTCCCGTTGTAGCCGCCGAATGCGACCACGGTGTCGTCGACGACTGTGCACAGCGGGCGCCCGTCCGCGGTGAATCCCACGGATGCAGCCCAACGCGCAACAACCGAAAAAGATTCTCCTGCAAACGATGTCGCGACAGATTCGATGTAGTCCTGCACCTGGGCGGTCGGTTCGTCGGACGGTGTCCACTCGTCGTCTACGAAGAAGTCACGACCGCCCCCGACATACAGCCGTCCCGACGCGTCCTGCTGCGCGTAGTCGTATCCCCATCGTCCGTACACGGGGCAGGGCAGTCGTCTCGGCGTGACGGGCGAGGTGGCGAGCATCTGCAGACGCGCGGTCCGAACCCGGCCGTCGAGCTGGGGGAGTACCTTTTCGAGCCGACCGTCGACGGCAACGAGAACCAGGCCGCACCGAATCACCCCACTCGGCGTCGTGACTGCTCCTGGCCCGATGGCGGTTGCGGGCGTGTGCTCGTACAACCGGGCGCGGCCCGCGAGGATCGACGCCAACCCCAGCGCGCGACGCGCAGGATTCATCACCGCGTCGTCCGGTAGGAAGATCCCGCGCCCCAACTCGCCGGAATACTGCTCGACGGCAATGTCGTTCTCGCGCAGGCACTGTGCCAGCGCATCGCAATCCTCCGAATCGGCGAGCTCGACCGGCGCGCCGGGCACTCCCGCGAGCCTGATGGATCCGGTGCGGCGGACGACGTCGGATCCGAGAAGCCCTTCCAGGGAGTCGATCTCGGCCAGAGTCGCTCGATACAGATCCACCGCACACGGGCCCCAGGTTGCGAGCGCAGTGTGCAGAAAGGTCGCCGGACCACCGAGCAGGAAGCCGCCGTTGCGACCCGCGGCACCGGCAGCGATCCGTCCTGCGTCGATTCCGACCACATCGAGACCACGGTCTACGAGGTCGGCTGCAGCGGCCAGACCCGAGCCTCCCAGGCCGACGACGCAGACGTCCGCGGTACTCCCACGCTCCAGTGCGGGCAGGCCCGGCCAGCCGGACACGACCGGGTCGTCGTCCCACGCCGGGCGGGCCGTCGCGCTGACATTCATTGGTCGATCGTATCGACGGATTCGGCGGGCGGATGGTTTACGATTCCGGCACCCGCATCCCAGCACCGGTAAGGACCGTCCATGCGCACTGTGATCGTGACCGCGTTCGTTTCGCTCGACGGCGTCATGGAAGGACCCGGCGGCGAGGTGGGTTATCGCAACTCGGGGTGGACGTTTCAGGGCATCGAATTCGACCCGGCAGCGTACGAGATCAAGGGGCGCGAGCAGGAAGAGGCCACGGCGCTGCTGTTGGGCCGCACCTCGTACGAGGCATTTGCGCCGATCTGGCCCACCATGGACGATTTCGCCGGGTACAACGCGATGCCGAGGTATGTGGTGTCGACAACGCTCGAACAGGACGACTCACGCTGGCCGGCAACCATTCTGCGCGGTATCGACGACGTCGCAGAGCTCAGGGACTCCGATGGTGGGCCGATCTCGATCCACGGCAGCGCCACCCTGGGGCGAAGTCTCGCCGACGCCGGACTCGTCGATCGGTACCACCTGCTCGTCTTTCCACTCCTGCTCGGGGCGGGAAAGCGACTGTTCAGTAAGGCAGACAAGGACACCACGCATCTCGAACTGGTCGAACACGAGGTCTACGGCAACGGAATTCAGAAGCAGGTGTTCGACGTACGTCGATGACCGGGCGGGGCAGGCCTCAGACGTCGTCGCTTCGGATGGTGCGCCGCCGCACGGAGACGAGTTGCAGCTCGGGACGTGAGGCCGCCACGCGCTCGATTCGGTCGAGAACATCGGTGACATGGTCGCGATCGCCTGCTACGACGGACGCGCCGACACCTGCTCGTCGGTGCAACTCGCGATGATCGGTCTCCGCGGCCGACACCGCGAACTTACGTTGCATTTCGGAGATCACCGGCCGGATCACTGAGCGCTTCTCTTTGAGTGAGTGAACATCTCCGAGAAGGAAGTCGAATTCTATCCATCCAATCCACATATGCCGACCATCCTAACGCTGGGGGATACCCGAGCACTCGGGATTCGACTCGGCGATGCTTCGGATGCGCACCATTCGCCGAACATGTTCGTACACTGGCGGCATGGCTGCACCGGCGGAACACGGCTCCTTGCCGCCCAGCCTTGTCGAAATGGCGACCCGTCAGGTCCGATCCGAGGTGCTCAGCGGTGCGCTCGAGCCCGGATCCCGAGTGGTCGAGGAAACCCTGTGCGCGCGCCTCGGGATCAGCCGAGCACCGGTACGTGAGGCCTTGCGCCTGTTGGCTCAGCAGGGTCTCGTCGAACATCTTCCACGTCGCGGGTTCCGAGTGACGGTGTGGTCGGCAGTGGACATTCTCGAACTCTTCGAGCTGCGTCAGGTCCTCGAACGGCATGCGCTCGAGCGAGCGCTCCCGCTCGGTTCGTCTCGCGACGGTGCGTTCGCGCCGGTACGAACGGCGCTCGACGAGATGCGTGACGCCGATGCGCGGGGCGACACCCTCGGCAAGGACGACGCCCACCGGCGTTTCCACGAAGCCATCGTGGCGTTGGCAGGCAGTCGCCAACTCGATGTGGCGTATGCACCGATTCTGCTGAAGTTGCAGCTACCGATGGCCCGCAATCTCAGGGAAGAAGCCCGAGTGGCCAATCCGGTCGACGGGATCCGGCGTCACGAATGGTTGCTCGACGCCATCGAATCGAACGATCTGTCGGTGGCTCTCGCTGCGTTGAAGCAGCACGGCGAGCTGACCTACCTGCATCTCGAGAGTACTTCCTAACAGACTCGAAACACGGCAACAACCTGCAGTAACAGAAAACTGTCGACAATCGACGGTATGAATTCAGACCTTGGACCGGTACCCGGCCCGACCGTTGCCGAGATGCTCGCGGCGTACCGAACCGGCGCCTCGACTCCCACGGCAACGGTGGAGGCCTTCTCGACCGCCGTGGCTGCGCGCGGCGACGACGGAACATGGATCACCGTCGTGGCCAGTGCGGAACTGCTCGCGGCCGCCGCGGCTCTGGAAGCGCGACCCGATGCGGTGTCGCTACCCCTGTACGGAATTCCCTTCGGCGTCAAGGACAGCATCGACGTGGCCGGATACCCGACCACTCTCGCCTGTCCCGACTACGCGTACACGCCGGATTCGACGGCCCCTGCAGTGCAGGCGTTGGTCGACGCCGGAGCCATCTTCGTCGGCAAGACCAGCCTCGACCAGTTCGCGACCGGGCTGAACGGAACGCGCACGCCGCACCCGATTCCGCGGAGCGTCTACGGCAACGACATGATCTCGGGCGGCTCCAGCTCCGGTTCGGCACTGGCCGTCGCCCTCGGGCAGGTGCCGTTCTGCGTGGCCACCGACACCGCAGGATCGGGGCGAGTGCCCGCAGCGCTCAACGGCATCGTCGGGTACAAGCCGTCACGCGGCCTGATCAGCACCGTCGGACTCGTCCCCGCGTGCAAGTCGCTGGACTGCATCACCCTGATGGCGACCACGGTCGAGGATCTCGATCTCGTCTTCGACATCATGTGCGCCGAGGATCCAGCGGACGGCTGGTCGCGTCGCCGCGGAGAGAAGTTCGACGGGCGCGAGGTCACTGTGGGTCTACCGGACCTGCAGCAGTTGGATTTTTTCGGCGACGCAGCCATGTTCGATGCACATTCGGTCGCGCGCCGGTCGCTTCCCGAGCATGGATTACGGACCACCGCAGTCGATCTCACTTCGTTTCTCGATGCCGGATCGCTGCTGTATCAGGGACCGTGGGTCGCCGAGCGGCTGGTCGAGTTCGACGAATTCCTCACCGACAAGCCCGATTCCATCGTTCCGGTCGTCCGCGAGATATTCCTGGGTGGACGGCATTACAACGCCGTCGATGCCTTCCGTGCCTTGCAGACGCTACAAGACCTCCGCTCTCGCGTAGCGCAACTCTGGACCTCGATGGACGTGATGATCGTGCCGACCATCGGTACCACCTTCACCGTGCCCGAGGTACTCGCGGACCCCATCGCGTGCAACACGAAGCTCGGCCACTACACCCACTTCGGGAACCTTCTCGACCTGACCGCCGTAGCGGTTCCCGCCGGACTCACCGAGGACGGTCGACCGGTCAGCCTCATGGTGATCGGGCCTGCGCTGGCCGACGATACGATTCTCGCAGTCGCGGCCCGGTTGCTCGGAGAGGGGCGCACCGTCTCACCGCCTCTCGCCGTCGAAGGGTCGGCAGTCGAGACCATCGACATCGTCGTTGCCGGGCACCATCTGTCAGGAGAGCGCGCCAACCCGCAACTTGTCGAGCTGGGCGGGTCCCTGGTCGAGGCCACGTGCACCGCGCCGACGTACACACTGCTTCGGATCGGAACCGCCGATCCGACTCCCGGCCTGCTGCGAGTTCCATTCGGCGGCAGCGCAATCGACGTGGAGAGGTGGCGTCTGCCCGCTACTTCTCTTGCAGTACTCGCGGGCAGAATGCCAGCGGTGCTCGCTCTGGGACGAGTGCTGCTGGCCGACGGTTCCGACGTTCTCGGCTACGTCTGCGATGCCACTGTGCAGACCGGCGCGGAGGGACACACCGTCGACGACATCAGCGAGTTCGGTGGCTGGCGGGCATATTCCCGGGCGATCAATTCTGCTCACGACACTTCCATTGCAGCACAGGAGATCTCATGACCTCAGCACACACCCCGGTAGCGTCGATACCGTCGGCGTCGCCATCGGAGTTCACCCTCGACGCGTCGACGACGGCACTGCTCGTCATCGACATGCAGAGGGACTTTCTGCTTCCAGGGGGATTCGGTGAGAGCCTCGGCAACGATGTAGGCCAGCTCCGAACCGTGATCGAGCCACTCGCGGGTCTCATCGCGGTGGCCAGGGATGCCGGGATACCGGTGATCCACACCAGGGAGGGGCATCTGCCGGACCTGTCGGACTGCCCGCCGGCGAAGTTGCGCCGCGGCGCGCCCTCTCGGCGTATCGGTGATCGGGGAGCGTTCGGCCGCATACTCGTTCGCGGTGAGTACGGCCACGACATCGTCGACGAATTGGCACCACTCGAAGGCGAGACCGTCATCGACAAGCCCGGCAAAGGGGCGTTCTACGCCACCGAGCTCTCCGAGGTTCTCACGAGCGCCGGAATCACCACCCTGCTCGTCACCGGTGTGACGACGGAGGTGTGTGTGCACACCACAGTGCGGGAGGCCAACGATCGAGGATACGAATGCCTCGTGGTGACGGACTGTGTCGGTTCGTACTTCTCGGAGTTCCAGCGAGTGGGCCTCGAGATGATCTCGGCTCAAGGCGGGATTTTCGGGTGGACCGCGCCGTCGGAGGACGTCGTGGCCGCGTTGATTGCGTTCGTTCCCACTTCTGCGAGCCGATAGGACCAGAAATGACCATGGACGTCAAAGACTCACCCGCTGCAGGCTCGTCGCCCTCGTTCACCCTCTCGTGGTGGACGAAGGGCGACACCAACGCATTCTTCGGACTCGGCTTCAACATCCTCGTCAACGTTCTCACTCTGACCACCTTGAGCATCGCGGTGGTCGGGATTCCGGGAAGCGAAGTCCTCGGGACGCTGCTGCCTGCTCTCGGAATCGCACTGATCCTGGGAAACTTGTACTACATGGTTCTCGCTCGTCGACTTGCCAAGCGCGAGAACCGAACCGACGTGACGGCGCTACCGTACGGTCCGAGCGTGCCGCACATGTTCATCGTCGTGTTCGTGGTCATGCTCCCGGTCTACCTGGCGACGGGTGACGCGGTTCAGGCGTGGGCGGCGGGACTCGCCTGGGCCTTCATGATCGGCATCATCGTCATGATCGGAGCGTTCGTCGGGCCATACATTCGCAGGATCACCCCGCGCGCGGCGATGCTCGGTACGTTGGCCGGCATCTCCATCACGTTCATCGCGATGCGCCCGGCCGCGCAGATGTGGGAGGCCGCCTGGATCGGGTTGCCCGTTCTCGCAATCATTCTCATCGGCTTCTTCACAGACGTGAAGTTGCCCGGCAACATTCCAGTCGGTCTCGCGGCGCTTCTGGTGGGCACGGCGATCGGCTGGATCGGCGGATACATGTCCGTGCCGGACGTGACCGAGGCCGCGAGCAATATCGCGCTCGGCCTTCCGGATCTGCGCCTCGATCTCCTGCTCGACGGTCTCGGTAACCTGGCACCGCTGCTCGCCACCGCAATTCCGTTGGGGGTCTACAACTTCACCGAGGCGATGAGCAACGTCGAAAGCGCGTCCGCTGCCGGAGACAACTACAACCTGCGCAGTGTGCTGCTCGCGGACGGCTTCGGTGCGGTCGTCGGCTCGGCGTTCGGATCGCCGTTCCCGCCCGCGGTCTACATCGGCCATCCCGGCTGGAAGGACGCAGGTGGCCGGACCGGATACTCGGTCGCATCGGGCGTCGCGATCGGATTGATGTGTTTTCTCGGGTTGTTCGGATTGCTGGCGACGTTGCTGCCGATCCCCGCGATCGTTCCGATTCTGCTGTACATCGGACTGCTGATCGGTGCCCAGGCATTCCAATCGGTGCCGAAGCTGCACGCCATCGCGGTGGTGGTGGCACTGCTACCCAACCTCGCGGAGTGGGCGGTGGGTCTGATCGACAACGCACTCAGCGCGGCAGGCACATCGGCTACCGAAGTGGGCAGTGAGGCACTGGGTCAGGCGGGTGTCGTCTACGACGGGCTGAAGACGTTCGGGTCGGGAGCGGTACTCGCCGGACTGATGTTGGGCACCATCGTCACGTTCGTTCTCGACAAACGGTTTCTCGCCGCCGCAGCAGCGGGTGGGGTGGCCGCGGCACTGTCGTGGGTCGGTCTGATCCATTCACACGAGGTGGGGTGGGCAGCCAACCCCCAAGTTGCCCTGGGTTATCTGTTCTTCGGGCTCGTGTGTCTGGCGTACTCGCGGCTGATTCCCGCCCCGAAGCAGACGAGCGAACCACAACCGGTCGGGGAGTAGGGCTTCCCGATGCGGGCCGCGTGGCCCGCATCGGGAACTGCTCTAGCGCGTGCTCACGAGCTCGAGCGCTACGAGATCGGAGAGATACTTCTCGATCAACTCGCGCCCGAGGTGCGGAATGTCCCCGACGGCCGAGGCGAACTCGTCGGCGGGCAGCATCGCCCCGGACGACGGGTGTTGCGGGTGTGCGTACGAGTCGATCAGGGGGAGCAGCGAGTGCGAACGCTGCTTCTCCGGCAACGCCTCGACTGCGGCACCGAACCGTTCGAACCACTCGTCGTAGTTCTCGACGATCTCGATGTCGCGACCTGCGTCACGGATCCAATCGACGAACGTGTCCAGCGAGATGTCGTCGTCGTGTGGGTTGAGGATGTCGAACGTTCGGTAGCCAGAGGTATCCCCGCCCGCGATCGACGTGATGGCCGAAGCACTGAAATCGGCAGGCAGACCGTCGTAGTGGGCCAGCGGTCGCCCTTTCTCGTCGGTCGGTGCCCCGGCGTCGGTGGCGTAGAACGTGTGAGGAGCCAGACCGGTTGCGACGACCGAGAGGATCAGGCGCGTGAACACGTCCGGAACGTTGAGCTGACCGGTCCATCTGCTGTGCGCCAGGATCATGTCCGAGCGAAAGACCGACACCGGTAGGCCGAACTCGTCGAACGCGTTGCGCAACAGCACTTCACCGGCCCACTTGGAGTTTCCGTAGCCGTTGGCGTAGGAATCGTCCACAGCTCGCGACGGGCTGTCCACACGGATGTCGCCGTTCTCCCGAAAGTTCTCGACGCCCGCTGCGACGGCCACCGTCGACAGGTAGGTCACCGGCTTGACGTGGTGGGTGAGCGCCAGCCGAATCACCTCGGCCGTGCCGACGACGTTGGGTCCGAACAGGTGCTCGTACGGCAGCGCGTGATTGACCAGCGCTGCGGGATGGACGATGCGATCCACCCGTTGGGCCAGCGCCTCGAACACGTCCTGGTCCACGCCGAACCGAGGTGACCCGAGATCACCTGCCACGACCTCGAGCGCAGCGTCGGCCACGGTTCGATAGCGCTCCGACAGGTCTGCATCGCCGCTGTCGAAGGCCGCATCGAGTCGAGCTCGCGCGTCGGTGTCGGAGCGTCCGCGCACCAGGCAGATCACCTTTCCGCCGATCTCGGCCATGCGCTCCAACCATTCCAGGCAGAGGAAGCGACCGAGGTATCCGTTGGCCCCGGTCAACAGAACCGTGCTGGTCTGTTCCCGCGGGCCTGGAATGTGGTGCGCGGCGTCGAGGAGGGTGTCGTCCAGAAATGCCGACAGTTGCAGGTCGGACGCCTCGGCGACTGTTGCGCCGCGGCCGTGGATCGATTCGAAAGTGGCCGTGTCGGAATCGTTGTCGCGGGCAGACGTGATGTACTCGGCCAGCGCTGCCAGGTCCATGGCGGGCCCGGTGATCACACCGACCGGAACATCGACGTCGTAGATCTCACGGAGCAACGTCGAGAACGTCAACGCCGACAACGAATCTCCGCCCAGGTCGCTGAAGTGGGCATCGGGGCGAACATCGGACCCGGCGCATCCGAGCAGGGCTTGGGCGGCATCGCCGACCGTGGTCAGGACAGGGGCATCGGCACCACTGCGCCTGAGCTCGCGCAGCCGGTCGTTCTGACCGGATTCGAGTTCTGCGTAGCGACGCTCGAGTTCGTCTCGGTAACGTTCGACGAGTTTGGGCCGCAGTTGTTTGCCCGCACCGGACAGCAGTCCGTTCTCCTGTGTGAACGGCTCGTGTTCGATGATGACCTCACGTGGAATCTCGTACGAGTTCAGCGCTTCCGTGCGTGCGATCCGTTGCAGCGATTCGATGACCGAACCCGCGGTGGTGTCCGGGTGGGCCGGAACGACGACCGCCAACAGATACGCCCGTTGGCCGTTGCCGTAGAGAAATATCTGATCGACCAGCTCACTGGTACCGAACAGGGATTCGAGGCGCGCCAGTGCGACGAACTCGCCCTGAGCCAGTTTCAGAACGTTCTTGCGTCGATCGACGTAGGCGAGTCGGTCGGGCTCGATCTCGGCGACGACGTCACCGGTGCGATAGAAGCCCTCGGAGTCGAAGACCTCGGCCGTGACGTCCGGGCGCTTGTAGTAACCGGGAATGATGGACGCGGTCTTGAGTAAGAGCTCACCGCGTGGATGCGGTGTGTCGGTGGAGAAGTAACCGAGTTCGGGCACATCGTCGAGCTTGTATTCGATCACCGGTGGACGTTGCACGACGCCGTCGTGCAACACCATCCCGGCTTCGGTGGAGCCGTAGTTGTCGCGGACCTCGATATCGAGCAGCTCCGTGACGAAGTCCTTGACCTCGGGAGCAATCGGTGCGGTGCCGACCATTGCGGCAAGGACACGACCGCCGAATTGCTCGATCCTGTTGCGCTCCAGAACCTCTCGACGCGTCCTGTCGGCATCGCCACCTGCAGAGCGTTCGACCTCTCGGTCGATCTCGGCGAGGACGTTGTGCCGAATCATCTCGCACACCCGCGGAATCAGCAGGGCCATCGTGGGCCGAGCGAGCGCGAAGTCCTCGAACAGGGTGGACAGGTCACTCGCCGCTGCGAAGTGGACGGTGCCGCCGGCCGCCAGCGTCGAGAAGACAAGACCACGCCCGGCCAGGTGACTCATCGGGAGATAGTCGACAGTGATGACAGGGAAGGCCGGCCGGTCCGCGGATTCGGAGGAAGCTCCGGTGTGGTGCCAGGCACCGGTCCAGGCTCCACACACGATTCGTTCGGTGTGCATCGCTCCCTTGGGAGTTCCGGTGCTGCCGGAGGTGTAGATCAGCGTCGCGAGTCGTTCGGGATCCTCGCCGTCGGGGAGCGGGATCTCCGGCAGTTGCGCGCCGTCGCGAACCAGCTCGGTGAGTGGCCGAATGACGACTCCCACCGGTTCGGCGTCGACCAGCGCGGATCTCATGGTCCGTGCATGCGCGTCGATCGCACCGTCGTAGTCGAGAACGACGATTCGACGAATGGACCGACAGTGCGTGGCAACCTGGACCGCGGCGGACAGGTTGTCGACATCGGCTGCCAGGACGACGGGTTCGACCTCGTCGGCGATGGCCGAGAGCTGGCCTGCGGTGGCACCGGCCTGCAGCGGAACGGCAATCGCGCCGAGTCGGATCGTGGCCAGTTCCGCAACGACGTACTCGGCACTCGCGAATCCCAGGGTTGCGAAGAAGTCTCCCGAAGAGATGCCGATCGCGTCGTGGGTCAGCGCCGAGGCCAGTGCGCCGGCGTCGCGCCATGCCTGGCCGTAGGTGATGGTGTCGAACCGGGGGAGAAGGTGAAACGTGTCGACGTCGTCGATCTTCACGATCTCTCGAGCTCGGCGGCCGAGGGCCGGCCGATCGGAGTAACGCGTCATGATCTCGGCGACCACTCGGGCCAGGTTGGGCGACAACTCCTGAGCGGCATCGGCCACGGCGCTGTCCGGTTCTGCGGCTCGAAACTCCCGGTCGGTCTCGTGCAGCTCCTGAAATCGGCTGCGTTGCCTGCTCTGTCGATCCTGTCGGCTGTCGACGTCCAGTGTGTGCGTCATGCTCGACTCCCTCCGACGAAGCCCGCCTACTGTTCGGGGGACCTCGCGATTGTCGCTCAATATCGTTATCAAAGGTAAGTATATGCCGTCGGGCCTCTCGCCAATCGTGACGCTCCTCATAGTCCGATAAGTCGTAAAAGTCTGGCTCACTGCACTTTTGGGGCCCGGATCGGCGACGCTGATTTGGGGTGGCAGCTCCCGTGGGTACTCGGTGAAAGCGGGAGATCGAGACTTGTATGGTGAAACCACAGTCATGTGCGTCACAGTGCTAGTCACCGTCGCGCGCACGTGTCACCCCTCGCGATCGGAGAAGTGAATGTCGGACGTCCTCTCGCGACGCGACCTGGATTTTCTGCTGTACGAATGGCTGGACGTGGCGGCACTGACAGCTCGACCGCGCTTCTCGGAGCACTCGAAGGAGACCTTCGACGCGGTCCTCGACCTCAGTGCGGACATCGCCCGCAAGCACTTCGCGCCGCACAACAAGAAAGCGGATGCGCAGGAGCCGACGATGAATGCGGACGGTTCGGTCGAGCTGATACCCGAAGTCAAGGAAGCGCTCGATGTCTATGCGTCCGCGGGTCTGATCGCCGGGCAGTTCGACGAGTCGATAGGCGGGATGCAACTGCCTGCGACCGTCTCTCGGGCAGCGATGGCGTTCTTCCAGGCCGCCAACGCCGGGACCTCCTCGTACCCTTTCCTCACCATGGCCAACGCCAACCTGATCGCGACGTACGGCACGCCGGATCAGGTGCAAGATTATGTCCGGCCCATGCTGGAAGGGCGCTGGTTCGGAACCATGTGTCTGTCGGAACCGCAGGCCGGATCGTCACTGGCGGACATCACGACGAAGGCAGTGCCGCAGGACGACGGTAGCTTCCGCATCACCGGTACCAAGATGTGGATTTCGGGTGGAGATCACGAACTCACCGAGAACATCGTCCACCTGGTGCTCGCCAAGACCCCGGGAGGACCGCCAGGAGTCAAGGGAATCTCCCTGTTCATCGTTCCCAAATTCCTCCCGAACGGCGACGGCGGTACGGGCGAGCGCAACGACATCGTGCTGACCGGCCTCAATCACAAGATGGGCAACCGCGGTACCACCAATACCCTGCTGGCGTTCGGCGACGGAACCCACTCTCCCGGTGGGCAATCCGGAGCTGTCGGCTACCTCGTCGCCGAGGAGAACCGCGGTTTGTCGTACATGTTCCACATGATGAACGAGGCCCGGATCGGCGTCGGATTCCTGGCCATCGCGCTCGGGTACGTCGGTTACCTGAAGTCGGTCGAGTACGCGAAGACGCGTACTCAGGGACGACCGCTCGGCGCGAAAGATCCGGCAGCACCCCCTGTCGCGCTGATCGAACACGCCGACGTTCGTCGAATGTTGTTGGCGCAGAAGTCGTACGTCGAAGGCGCGCTGGCCCTGGGACTCTATTGTTCGCGTCTGGTCGACCATCAGGATTCGGCATCCGACGATGCCGAAGCAGCACGATCGACACTGTTGCTCGACGTACTGACCCCCATCGCCAAGAGCTGGCCGTCTCAGTGGTGCCTCGAAGCCAACAGCCTGGCCATTCAGGTGCACGGCGGCTACGGATACACCCGCGACTACGACGTCGAGCAGCACTACCGCGACAATCGCCTCAACCCGATTCATGAAGGCACACACGGCATTCAGGGATTGGATCTGCTCGGGCGCAAGGTGATCATGCAGGGCGGCGCGGGATTGGCTCTGCTGGCCGAACACGTCGCGGAGACGGTGGAGCGGGCCCACGCAGCAGGCGGTGACGCTGCTCGATACGCCGCCGAACTGCACGCGCGCTTCGACAGAATCGTCGAGGTCACCGCGGCAGTGTGGGGTACCGGCGACGCCGCCGTGGCGCTGGCGAACTCCACGGCCTACCTCGAAGCGATGGGGCACACTGTCATCGCCTGGATGTGGCTCGAGCAGTTGCTGGCGGTCGGCACGAAAACCGGAGACTTCTACGACGGAAAGCGTTCTGCAGCTAAATACTTCTACGTCTACGAACTGCCGAAGGTGGACGTGCAGCTCGATCTGTTGGCGAGACTGGACCGCACCACCCTCGATATGTCACCCGCTTGGTTCTGAGTCGAAAACAAGGAGATTCATCGAACATGTCGATCTTGGAAAAATTTCGCCTGGACGGACGCGTCGTCATTGTCACCGGTGCATCCTCCGGACTGGGCGTGGCATTCGCCAAGGCAGCCGCCGAGGCAGGAGCGGACGTGGTGCTCGCCGCACGACGAGTGGACAAGTTGGCGCAGACCGCAGAGTTGATCGACAGCGTCGGAGGGCGTTCGATCACGGTCGCCACCGACGTGGTGGACCCGGACCAGTGCACCGCGATGGTCGAGGCCGCGGTCAAGGAGTTCGGAAAAGTGGACATTCTGATCAACAACGCCGGGGTAGGCACGGCCTACCCCGCAACCCGTGAGACACCCGAGCAGTTCCGCTCGGTGATCGACATCAACTTGAACGGGTCGTACTGGGCAGCGCAGGCCTGCGGACGGGTGATGGCACCCGGCAGTTCGATCGTGAACATCTCCAGCATTCTGGGGCTGACCACCGCAGGCCTTCCGCAGGCGGCCTACAGCGCGAGCAAGGCAGCGATCATCGGCCTCACCCGCGATCTGGCGCAGCAGTGGGGCGCGCGAAAAGGCATCAGAGTCAACGCCATTGCGCCAGGTTTCTTCCAGAGCGAGATGACGGACTCGTACCAGCCGGGATACCTCGACTCGATGGCTCCGCGAATGATCCTCGGACGCAAAGGCGATCCCGAAGAACTGGCCGCAACTGCCATCTGGCTCGCCTCGGACGCCGGGGGATACGTGACGGGTCAGACCATCGCGGTGGACGGTGGAATCACGATCACCTGACGGCTATCGTTCGGCCGGCACGGCGATGCCCTCGCGGATCAGTCTGCGCGCAACCACCAACGCGTCGTCGGTGTCGAGTCCGGGCAGGGCATCGAGGCGGCACGGTGCGCCCTGGTTCAGCAGGTCGAGAGCGTCTGCGCACTGGGGCGGCATCGTCACGGTCTTGGTGCGCACGACCACGGACACTGCGTGGGCAGATCGCACGACACGGGCGAACACGCCGGGCCGTAGTCGGATCGAATCCTCGCCCCGCAACGCTCCCATCGCAGCGACGCTTGCCAGTGGGCGCACCGGTTCCGGTCGGACAAGCTCGTCGTGACGATCAGCGACGCGTTCGGCCAATCGACGTATCGCGTCGGGGTCTCGGTCGATCTCGTCGAGCGCGGCGCGCATGGCGTCCACGACTCGGTGTACATGCGCAGCGATGGACTCCGAGTCGGAGTGGTCGAGGCCGGCGGGAAGGGGAGCGCGCAGACTCTCGACGTCGCCCAGCGACTTCAGCACGTGGTGGGCGACGTCGTAGTCGTTGTACGACGCCACGCCGATGGTCAGGTGCACGGTTGTGTCACCGAGCGCTTGCGCCGAGTGGATCCACCCGCGCGGCAGGTAGAGCACATCGCCGGGCTCGAGGACAACGTCCAGTTCGGGAGTGTTCGATGCGTGGTCCTCGACGGCCGACCGTCGGTCCGACCACGGTTGATTGTTGAGCGGATGCACGTGCACCGGAGAGTGAATGCTCCACCGCTTGGTGCCCGCGATCTGCACGACGAACACATCGTGTACGTCGTAGTGCGGTGAAAAGCCTTGCGATGCGGCCGGTGTCACATACGAGTTCACTTGCACGGGGTGGCCCAGCTCGCGAACGAGATCACCGACGAAATGAATCAGCGGCGGCCACAGTCGATGCAGGCCCTGAAGTACCAGCGTGTTTCCGGCCGCGAAGGCTGCCAGCACCGCTGCGGATTCGACCTGGTCCGTTACCTCGGCACCGAACCCGCCGGACGACGTGAACTGCGACTTGTCCAGCAACCGACCGTCTTTGGCCATCCGCACGAAGGGAGTGCGTACTCCGCGTTCGGAGATCAGCTCGTCGACCGCGTCGAGTGTCATCAGATCGTCGAACGAGTCCGACAGCTCGGCGGATCGGGTCAGTTTGGGAGCTGTACCCCAGAACCGGTCCGCGAACGTCCTGAAGTCGGTACCGGTGAGACGACGGAGCGCGGACCGATTATCCGATCCGCGCTCGCCGCTCGACTCAGTGCTCAAGCGGTACCGTCCGCACCGCCGTCGTGTCCGTTGGGGTTCGATCCACCGTCGGCCGGGCCCTCGCCCGCTCCGGCGGGGCCGTCTGCTCCGCCGTCGTGACCGTCGGGGTTGGATCCACCGTCGGCGGGTCCTTCACCGGCTCCGGCGGGGCCGTCTGCTCCGCCGTCATGGCCACCGGGGTTCGATCCGCCGTCGGCGGGTCCTTCGCCTGCGGCTCCGCCCGTGGTGGTGATGTCGTCGTCGTTGATGCTCATCGAAGTCCTTCCGGTCGTGGAGGTTCGTGTACCCGCGCAGCGCGAGAACATCGGAGGTATTGACGCAAACTCTGTTTCTCAAACAGCGGTGGTGTGGCGAATCTCAGGCAGAGTCCTCGGCGATCTCGGGTGCGTTCTCCCGGGTCGCCATTCCGCCTCCGCCGCCGCCGTCCACCGGTCCTGGTCGGCCGCCCTTCGGCGTGTCCGATGTCTTCTCGGGCTCTGTCGGGTTCTCGTTGTCGGTGTTCTCGTCACGTCCCATGGTTCGACAGTAGACCGCCGCGCAGGCCGTGGGACGATGGAACGATGGATCGATCCCGAGCGCAGCACGTGGTGCTGCTGGACGACGAAGGCCGCGCCGTCGGTACGCATGACAAGACCACCGTCCACACGCAGGACACGCCACTTCACCTGGCATTTTCCAGCTACGTGGTGAGAGCGGACGGCGCTGTTCTTCTCACGCGCAGGGCGTCGAGCAAGACGACCTGGCCAGGGGTGCTGACCAACACGTGCTGTGGCCACCCGGCTCCCGGTGAGAAGCTCGACGACGCCGTACTGCGCCGAATCGGTGAAGAACTGGGCCTGCGTGCGGAATCCGCCGAGTTGGTACTGCCGCACTTCCGATACCGGGCCGTCATGGACAACGGAATCGTGGAGAACGAGATATGTCCCGTGTACCGCGTGAGAGTCGACGAGCACGCGACACTCGATCCCGATCCGGCCGAGGTGGAGGAGACTCGATGGGTGTCGTGGCGTGAGTTCTCCGCGGGAGTGCTGGGCGGCGCCATCGACGTATCACCCTGGTGCCGAACGCAGGTGGAGCAGTTGACCGCTCTGGCCGACGAGCCACTCGGCTGGCCGGCATCGCCGGACGACATGCTTCCCCCCGCTGCCCGTCCTGCCGACACCCGCTGATCCTGCCCGGCCTCTAGGGTTTGTGCTGTGACCGTCGACAATTCCGACAGGCCGAACGAGGACCTGCTCGATCGTGCCTCCGTCGCGCGCGAACTCGCCCGCTTCTGCCACCGCACCGCCGAAACGGACGGACTCCGCGCCGCCGCCGTTGCCGTTGCGGTCGGTGGACCGCCGGGGGGCAGGCGCATGCTTCTGACGAGGAGGCCGGATCGGTTGCGCGCACATCCGGGCCAATACGCGTTGCCCGGCGGAGGTGTGGACCCGGGCGAGTCCCGGATGCAGGCCTGTCTGCGGGAATTGGCCGAGGAGTTGGGGATTCGCGCCGACGAGACCGACGTGCTCGGTAGGTTGGACGACTACGTCACCCGATCCGGGTACGTCATCACTCCGTTCGTGGTGTGGGTCGGCGACTACTCGTCCACGTTGCTGCCCAGCGAGGACGAGGTGGCCGAAGTGTTCGAGGTGACGGTCGACGAACTCGACGTCGACGCCCAATTCGTGTCGATTCCCGAATCGACGCGTCCGGTTATCCGGTGGCCGTACCGAACGGGTGCCATCCATGCTCCGACCGGCGCGATCGTCCATCAGTTCCGTGAAGTGGCACTGCATGGTCGACACACCCGAGTCGCGGACTTCGAGCAGCCGGTGTTCGCGTGGCGCTAACGTGGCCGCAAGCCCGAGCGGGCAGAGCGAGACAAGCGGCACGAGAAGGAGGTGATCGCCGATGACGAACGACCGTGAGCTCGAGGTATCGGATCGCATCGCGACCATTCCCAACCTTCTCAGCGCAATCCGGCTGTTGGGTGTTCCGCTGTTTCTCTACCTCATGCTCGGCCCCGAGGCCGACGGTTGGGCGCTGGTGCTCCTGCTGGTCAGCGGTGGAACCGATTGGCTCGACGGCAAACTCGCTCGCATGCTCGGTCAGGCATCGAAGCTGGGTGCAGTTCTCGATCCGTTGGTCGATCGGCTCTACGTGGTCAGCACCCTGGTGGCGTTCGTGCTGCGCGGCATCATTCCGTGGTGGGTTGCCGCGATACTCATCGGTCGCGATGCCGTACTCGGATTGACGATGTTCGTCTATCGCCGCAGATCCCTCCCGCCTCCGGACGTCATCTATCTCGGTAAGGCCGCGACCTTCGTGGTGATGATCGCGCTGCCGGTCCTCCTGGTCTCTGCCGGCAGCAATTCGGTGGCCGATGCCGCAGGACCGCTCGGATACGCGTTGCTGATCTGGGGCACCGCGTTGTACATCTGGACCGGTCTGCTGTACCTCGGCAAGGCGATCGCCGTCGCCAGGGCAGTCGAGCCGACTGTGGCCGGCACCTGACGGTGGAGCCTGCGGAACGACCGGAGAAACAGGTCAGGAGGAATCCCGTCCCGTCGTTGCTGACGTCCTTGTTGACCGACCATCTGGATCCGGGATACGGCGCGGCGGCTGCCGAACGAACTGCGCAGCACACCCGCAAGCCGCGGGTACCTGCCGCGCTCTGGTTGTTGGCCGGTGCGGTCGTCGTCGGGGTGATCTTCGGTATCGCGTTCTCGCAGCTGGCTTCCGGCGGCGCCGATGTGGACCGTGCGGGTTCCGATGCGTCCGCTGCTGTCCGCGCCGCGCAGGATCGCAGCGCCGAATTGGAAGCGACACAACAGGCACTGGTCGAGCAGGTGTCCTCGGAGCGTGACAGAGCTCTGCAGTCCGATGTCTCGGGCAGTGCCCTGCTGGACCGGTTGAGTGCTGTCGAATCCGCCGCCGGCATCGATTCGGTGACCGGCCCCGGGCTCTCGGTCGTCGTCACCGAGCCGGTGGCCGAGGACGCCACGTCGGATCGGTCGATTCGTGGGGGTTCGGGCGCAGCCGTGCTGGATCGAGACATCGCTGCGATCGTCAATTCGTTGTGGGCGAGCGGTGCCGAGGCGGTGTCGGTCGACGGTATTCGCGTCGGACCCAACGTGACCATCCGGCAGGCAGGCGGGGCAATGCTGCTGGACAATCGCCCGATCGACTCGCCCTACGCCATCGACGCGATAGGGCCGCCCCAACGCATCCAGGTCCAGTTCGTCGTCAGCGACGCCTATCTGCGAATGAGCACGGTGGCGCAGTTGTACGGCGTCGGATTCACGGTACGCCCGGCAACCGATCTCGAACTCGGTCCCGCCGCTGTGAGAGAGTCGTTCGTGGCAGAGGAGGTAGGCCGACGATGACGGAGCACGATCCACCGAGTGCCCACCCGGCGGAGTCCGACGTGCACGAACCGTCCGACTCGCCGATCACCCCCACCCACGGGGTCTACGCTCTTGCCGCGATCGCCGCTCTGATCGTCGGAGTCGTCATCGGGACGGTTGCAGGGCCGCAGGTTCCCGCCGTGGTTGCGCCCTATCTGCCGATTGCCGTCGTCGCGGCGATCGACGCGGTGTTCGGCGGTGTACGGGCTTTCCTCGACGGAATCTTCGACGCCAAGGTGTTCGTGATCTCGTTCGTCTTCAACGTCCTCGTCGCGGCTCTGATCGTGTGGCTCGGCGATCAGCTCGGAGTGGGAACTCAGCTGTCCACGGCAATCGTCGTGGTCCTCGGAATCCGTATCTTCGGCAACGCCGCCGCCCTGCGCAGGCGTCTGTTCGGTGCCTAGATCATGACGGCAGGCGGCGGTCGGCACGGATGGCGCGCGCGACGTCCCGGTGCACAGGGACGAAGGCGCGGAGCGGCATTCGGTGTTCTCGCGCTCGCGCTGTTGTGCGTCCTGGGAATCGGCCTGGCCACGCAGGTACGAGAGACGAGCACCACCGACGGCCTGGAGAACTCTCGGCCCGAGGACCTGCTGGTCGTGCTGGACACCCTGACCCGACGCGAGGCGTCGATCCGGGACGAGATCAGCACCCTGCAGGCCACTCTGGCGACGCTGCGTCAGTCCGGATCGGGATCGGAGGCGGCGGTGGCGGAAGCGCAGGAACGATTGTCCGCGTTGTCGATTCAAGTCGGTACCGTCGCGGCACAGGGGCCGGGGGTGACACTGGTGATCGAGGACCCGAACTCGGGCGTGGGATCGGAGGTGCTGCTCGACGCCATGCAGGAGTTGCGTGCAGCAGGTGCCGAAGCGCTCCAGCTCGAGGGCGGCGGAAATGCCGTGCGCATCGGCGTCGATTCGTGGATCGCCGGTTCCGCGGGTCGGATCGTGGTCGACGGTAGAGAACTGCGTGCCCCGTACACCTTCACTGCCATCGGGGATTCGCCGACTCTCGCGTCGGCACTGAACATTCCCGGCGGGGTCGTCGACACGGTGACTCGCAACGGTGCGACGTCGAACATCGCGCAGTCGGACCAGGTCACGGTGTCCGCCTTGCGGGACCCGCGCCCGCGTCAATACGCTCAGCCCGGTAACTGACCGCCCGCTCGCCCCGGGCCACGATCGAAGGGAATGCCGCGTTGAGCGACATCGACACACCAGCTGATCTGTACTACACCCCCGAGCACGAGTGGGTGCAGCGCACGGGGCCTGCAACGGTGCGAATCGGTATCACCGATTTCGCGCAGGCGCAGTTGGGCGACGTGGTGTTCGTTCAACTTCCCTCGATCGGCGACACCGTGACCGCGGGCGCGTCTCTCGGCGAGGTCGAATCCACCAAGAGCGTGTCCGACGTGTTCAGCCCTCTGACCGCGAAAGTGGTTGCCGTGAACGAGGATCTGGACGGCGAACCGGAGAAGGTGAACTCGGGACCCTACACCGGAGGCTGGCTGATCGACCTCGAGGTTTCGACACCGGAGGAGTTGGACGCGGCACTGGCGCAGATGCTCGATGCCGCCGGATATGCTCTCATCACGGCCGAGTGATCGGCCGGCTGTCGACACCAGCCAACAGGCCACACGGCCACCACTGCGCAGGGTACGGTCGACACCGAGCGAATACCCTGTCGGGGCGAAGGTCCAGCAAGCTGTACGAAGCTACGCAACACCGAACGCCAAGCAACACCTGATGTGAAGACCATGTACTGCGTTACCCGCGGCGTTCTCTGCCCCGGGTGAACGGACTGAGAAGGAGTAACGGTGAGCCAGAACGACAACGACAGCAACTACGGGGAGTCACCGGCAGAGACCACCTCGGTCTTCCGTGCAGATTTCCTGCAGGAGCTGGACAACTCCGCGGCCGCCCAGAGCACCGAAGCTCCGGTATCGGGTGTCGAGGGGTTGCCTGTCGGTGCCGCGCTGCTCGTCGTCAAGCGAGGACCCAACGCCGGATCACGGTTCCTGCTCGACCAGCCCACCACCTCGGCCGGTCGGCACCCCGACAGTGACATCTTCCTCGACGATGTCACCGTCAGCCGTCGGCATGCCGAGTTCCGGCAGGACGAGGACGACTTCCAGGTCGTCGACGTCGGCAGCCTCAACGGCACGTACGTCAACCGGGAGCCGGTCGACTCCGCTGTGTTGGCCAACGGCGACGAGGTCCAGATCGGCAAGTTCCGGCTGGTGTTCCTCACCGGACCGCGGGGCGGCAACGGATCTCAGGTCGGCGACGCGTCTGCGGGTGCAGGAAGCCAGTGACCGCCGTCGGGCAGCAGTCCAACGGGGGGATGTCGATTGGCTCCGTCCTCGATCGACTTCGGCCCGACTTTCCTGATGTCACCATCTCGAAGATCAGATTTCTCGAAGCCGAGGGGCTGATCTCGCCGGAACGCACACCGTCGGGGTACCGGCGGTTCTCCATCGCCGATTGCGAGCGTCTGCGCTTCGTGCTGACCGCGCAGCGCGATCAGTACCTGCCGCTCAAGGTGATCAAGGAACAACTCGAAGCCATCGACCACGGGGTCGCGACCGTCGAACGGGCCGATGCGTCGGTCAAGCGTCCGCGGTCGCTGACAGTTGCCGCGGGTGAGGTCTCTCCGGAGGAGTTCCTGCCTGATCGTGAGGTTCGCATCGCCAAGGCAGATCTACTCGCTCAGGCGGGGATCGACGATGCGTTTCTGACCGAGCTGTTGCGAGCCGGCTTGATCACTCCGGGGCAGGCCGGTTTCTACGACGACGGAGCGGTGACGCTCGCCCGGACGGCGCACGCGATGTTGCAGTTCGGTCTCGAGGTGCGCCACCTCCGCGCCTTCAAGCTCGCGGCGGACCGCGAGGCCGGTCTGGTAGCGCAGATTGCCGGACCTGTGGCCAAGGGCCGAGACGCCGGTGCACGCGATCGCGCAGAAGAAATGATTCGCGAATTGGCTGCACTGTCCTTGACCTTGCACACCTGCCTGGTCAAAGCCGCGGTGCGCGGTGCACTCGACCGGTGACGCTCGCTCGCGTCGTTTCGACTTCTAATAGACTCGGCAGCGACGAGCTGAGCAAGTTTTCAGTGCAGCCCGGAATTTCTCGAGGTGAGAGGCAGTCACGATGAGTGAGATGCGTGTGGTCGGTATTCGTGTCGAACAGCCGCAGAACCAGCCCGTGTTGCTGCTGCGTGAGGCTGACGGCGACCGGTACCTCCCGATCTGGATCGGCCAAACCGAGGCTGCCGCAATTGCTTTGGAGCAGCAGGGTGTGCAGCCGGCCCGTCCGCTCACCCACGATCTCGTCAAGAATCTGATCTCGGCGCTCGGGCACCAGCTCAAGGAGGTGCGCATCGTCGACCTGCAGGAGGGCACCTTCTACGCCGATCTGGTGTTCGACAAGGACATCAGGGTCTCCGCTCGGCCGTCGGACTCCGTTGCCATCGCGCTTCGGGCCGGGGTGCCGATCTTCGCCGAGGAGCCCGTGCTCGCCGAAGCCGGATTGATCATGCCCGACGAGCGCGAGGACGAGGTCGAGAAGTTCAAGGAGTTCCTCGACTCGGTTTCTCCGGACGACTTCAAAGCCACCGACGGGTAACAGAAGAGTCTCAACCTCAACTTTAGGTTCAGGTTTACGGCGCGTTGCGTTGAATCTGCACGAACGTCCCCATAACGTTCGTGCCAGTGAAGTTCATCGCCGTCGCTGGACCGATCCGGGTTCGGTTCACGCCTCTTCGATACCTGCCGAGGCGTACTCTGGCCTGGTACACGGTATGACTTCACGCGAGTACACCGAGGCATTTCCAGTGTCCCGGACGGATCGCAGTACTGACTCGATCCGAACGCAGTGAGACATCCGAGAGGGAGCAGTCAGTGGGAGATCAGCCGCAGCAGCATCACGGCCGTCGAGAGTCCGAAGCCGCAGGCCGGACCGAGGACACGCCGGTCGGTGCCGATGCTCGGGTCGACACCCCCGATCAGGCGTCGAGCGCCCGAATCGAATCGCCCCAGGACATTCAACCGGGATTGTTCCCCGACGACTCCGTGCCCGACGAACTCGTGGGCTACCGCGTGCCGAGTGCGTGCCAGATCGCCGGCATCACCTACCGTCAGCTCGATTACTGGGCCCGCACCGGGCTCGTCGTCCCGTCCATCCGCGGCGCAGCGGGATCGGGAAGCCAGCGGCTGTACTCGTTCAAGGACATGCTCGTCCTCAAGATCGTCAAGCGGCTGCTCGATACCGGTATCTCACTGCAGAACATCCGCGTCGCCGTCGATCACCTACGCCAGCGCGGGGTGGGAGACCTCGCCAACATCACGCTGTTCTCCGACGGCACCACCGTCTACGAGTGCACGTCGGCAGAAGAAGTGGTCGATCTGCTCCAAGGTGGGCAGGGTGTGTTCGGCATTGCCGTGAACGGTGCGATGCGCGAGCTCACCGGCACCATCGCCGACTTCCCGGCCGAACGAGCCGACGGCGGTGAAAGCCAGCCGAGCCCCGAGGACGAGTTGGCGTCGCGCCGCAAGAATCGCGCGAGCCGCAAGACCGGCTAGACTTTCTTTCGTCGCGCCCGCGCGGGAGAGTTCCGAGGCATCCAGTCTCGGACGCCGAAGGAGCAATACCTCCCCGTCAATCTCTCAGGCACACGGACCGTGTGGGCTTCGACAACTCTGGAAAGTGGTGGGAGCACCCACCCGCCCAAGGGGAAAGGTGCCGGCGCGCTTCACTGGCGCGCCGTGTCCGACCGAATCTCTCAGGCGCACGCGTCAGCGGGCACACGACAGAGGGGGAGGAGCGGCCGGAGCGCATGCCTCGGCCGTCCGACGCCTCGTCTTGGGAGCACATCGTGACCGACCGAACCGGCTCGCCCGCACACACTTTCGTCGACCGTCACATCGGCCCCGACGCCGCCGAGTTGGTCCGCATCCTCGACACCATCGGCGTCGACAGTCTCGACGAGCTGGCCCGCAAGGCCGTTCCTTCGTCGATCCTCGATACCGTGGTCGACGGCGTTCCCGACGGGTTGGCGACGCTACCGCCCGCGCTGAGCGAGCACGAGGTGCTCTCAGCACTGGCCGACCTCGCCGGGCAGAACACCGTGGCGACGTCGATGATCGGCCTGGGCTACTACGACACTCTCACACCGCCGGTGCTGACCCGAGGCATTCTGGAGAACCCGGCCTGGTACACCGCGTACACGCCGTATCAGCCGGAGATCAGCCAGGGGCGACTCGAAGCGTTGCTCAACTTCCAGACCATGGTTGCCGACCTCACCGGCATGGACGTGGCCAATGCGTCGATGCTCGACGAGTCGACGGCGGCCGCCGAATCCATGACCTTGATGCGGCGCGCGAACAGGGCGTCGAAGTCGCCTCGGCTACTGGTCGATTCCGATATCTTCCCGCAAACCGAGGCCGTGTTGGCCACTCGCGCCGAGCCGCTGGGCATCGAATTGGTCTACGCCGATCTGACCGACGGCCTGCCCGACGGAGAATTCTTCGGTGTGCTCGCGCAGCTGCCCGGAGCATCGGGCCGTCTTGTCGATCACACGGCGATCATCGAGGCCGCGCACGACCGCGGGGCTCTGGTTGCAGTGGGAGTGGACCTGCTGGCTGCCACCGTGGTGACCCCGCCCGGTGAGATCGGCGCAGACGTCTGCTTCGGAACCACCCAGCGGTTCGGTGTTCCGATGGGATACGGCGGACCGCACGCCGGCTACCTCGCAGTGCGGTCGGGTCATTCCCGTCAGCTGCCCGGTCGATTGGTCGGGGTCTCGCTCGATGCCGACGGCCACCGCGCCTACCGGCTGGCGCTGCAGACCCGTGAGCAGCACATCCGCCGTGAGAAGGCGACCTCCAACATCTGCACCGCTCAGGTCCTGCTGGCCATCGTCGCTGCGATGTATGCCAGCTACCACGGCGCGGACGGATTGCGTGCCATAGCAACTCGGGTGAATGCGCATGCTCGAACCGTGGCGGCAGGTCTGCGGGAGGCAGGTGTCGAGGTGGTGCACACGGACTTCTTCGACACCGTCCTGGCGTCCGTCCCGGGTATGGGTCAGGCCGTCGTCGACGCTGCCAAGCAGCGCGGGATCAATCTGCGGCTCGTCGACGCCGACCACGTGGCCGTCGCGTGCGACGAGGCGACGACGCCCGAGCACATCGCGAACGTGCTCGCCGCGTTCGGTGCAGAAACCGCAGGTTCCGGGGCCGAGTCGTTGCCGGCGAACATGACTCGAACCTCGGAGTACCTCACGCACCCGGCATTCACCAGGTACCGCACCGAGACGGCCATGCTGCGGTACCTGCGCGCGTTGTCCGACAAGGACATTGCGCTCGATCGCAGCATGATTCCGCTGGGTTCGTGCACGATGAAGCTGAACGCCACCGCGGAGATGGAGTCCATCACCTGGCCGCAGTTCGCCCGTCAGCACCCCTTCGCTCCGTCCTCGGACGTGCCCGGTCTGCTGAAGGTGATCGCCGACCTGGAACGGTGGCTTGTCGACATCACCGGCTACGACGCGGTCAGCCTGCAGCCCAATGCGGGAAGCCAGGGCGAGTACGCGGGGCTGCTCGCCATTCGCCGCTACCACCTCGGCAACGGCGATGCCGAACGCACCGTCTGCTTGATCCCGTCGAGCGCCCACGGCACCAACGCGGCCTCGGCCGTGATGGTCGGGATGCGCGTGGTGGTGGTGGCCTGCCGTCCCAACGGTGACGTCGACGTCGACGACCTGCGCGCCAAGATCGCCGAGCACGCCGACACCCTCGCGGCGATCATGATTACCTACCCCTCCACCCACGGCGTCTACGAGCACGAGATCTCCGAGATCTGTGCTGCGGTCCACGACGCGGGCGGTCAGGTGTACGTCGACGGTGCCAACCTCAACGCTCTCGTCGGTCTGGCGCGCCCGGGCCGATTCGGCGGCGATGTCAGCCACCTGAACCTGCACAAGACGTTCTGCATCCCGCACGGCGGCGGCGGGCCCGGTGTCGGACCCATCGGTGTGCGGTCGCACCTGCAGCCGTACCTGCCGGGTCACCCATTGGCCCCGCAGCTCGGTTCGGGACCGACGGTGTCCGGTGCCCCCTACGGCAGCGCCTCGATCCTGACGATCACGTGGGCCTACATCGCGATGATGGGTGCGACGGGGCTCCGGCAGGCGACGTTGACGGCGATCGCGTCGGCCAACTACATCGCCCGTCGCCTCGACGAGTACTTCCCGGTTCTGTACACCGGCGACAACGGCATGGTTGCCCACGAGTGCATTCTCGATCTTCGGGGCCTGACCAAGGACACCGGAGTCACCGTCGACGACGTCGCGAAGAGGTTGGCGGACTACGGCTTCCACGCGCCCACGATGAGCTTCCCGGTGCCGGGAACTCTGATGGTCGAGCCGACCGAGAGCGAGAACCTCGAGGAGATCGACGCGTTCTGCGATGCGATGATCGCCATCAGGGGAGAGATCGATCGCGTCGGATCGGGCGAATGGACGGTCGACGACAACCCACTTCGAGGTGCACCGCACACCGCTCGGAGTCTGGTCGGCGAATGGGATCACCCGTACTCACGGGAACTCGCTGCCTACCCGTCGGGCTACGACCGTCCGAAGGTGTGGCCGGCGGTGCGTCGCATCGACGGTGCCCACGGAGACCGCAATCTGGTGTGTTCGTGCCCACCGATCGAGGCGTTCGCCTGAGCCGAGAACAGAGCCCGCCACGACGACGTGGCGGGCTCTGGCGTGGTGGAGTCGGAGGCTTCTAGCCCCGGGTGAGTTCGAGCATCGCGATCTCGGGCGGAGCGGCCACCCGCACCGGTGGACCCCACGCGCCGGCACCGCGGGTGGTGTAGAGCGTGGTGTTGCCGATCGTGTCCAGCCCTTGGACACTGGGCTGCTGCAGCGGCACCAGATAACGGATCGGCCAGATCTGACCCCCATGCGTGTGACCGGACACCTGCATGTCCACTCCGAAGTCCGATGCCTCCACCGCCTGCAACGGCTGATGTGCCATCAGTAGTACGAAGCGATCAGGATCGATCCCGTCCAATGCCGCGGCCAGATCGGGTTCGTACGGAGCCGGTGCGGTGGCGTCGTTGATGCCGGCGATGTCGATGGCAGCGTCGCCACGAGTGATCGTCGTACGCTCGTTGCGCAGCACGTCGATGCCGAGCGTCGACCAGAAGTCGAGCCATTCGCCGCCGTCGCCCGCGTAGAACTCGTGATTGCCGCTGACGGCGAACACACCCAGCGGCGCTTCGAGATCGCGTAGCGGCTCGAGATCTTCTCCCACCAGAGCAACCGTCCCATCGATGAGATCACCGTCGAGGAGCACGACATCGGGATTCTGGGCGTTGATCGAATCGACGACCTTCTGCACGAAATCCGCGCCGCGGGAGGGGCCGACATGGAGATCCGACACCAACGCCACTCGGACGCCGTCGAATTCGGCCGGTAGCCTGTCGAGCACGACGTCGGTGTTCGTCGCACGCGGAGTCGCCGCCTCGACGAGTCCGTATCCCACTGCAACCACGCTGACGAGTGCCACCGCCGCCGAGCCGATCCGCGACACCCGCAGTCGAACAGCGGACGAATCGCGTTCACGAGCCGCGAACACCACTCTCACGACGGTGCAGACCACGGCCACCAGAATCGTTCCCAGGAACAGGTACAGCACCACGGCGAGCCAACTGAGGCCGACGAAGGCGGGTCCTCGTGCCCAGGACGGATCGAACTCCACGCCGCTGCCGAAACCGATCACCGCACCCAGCCACAGCAGTGCCAGTGCAGCATCGACAGCTCGTTTGGGACGTGTCGGCATCCTGGTCACGGAGAGAAACCGCCAGTGCAGGAACAGGGTGATGAGGAGTAGAAAAACGCCGACAAAAATTACACGAGACATGTTCTAGTACAGCAACTTTCCGAGTAGATCGATGAATTCCGGTGAATCGGACGTCGGTACGGTCGTGGCAGTGCCGCCGGTACGGGCCGCGATGTCGGTGAACGCAGTCGCGTCGGGGTTGTCGCCGATCATCACCACGTTCACGGCGACCGGACGCGCGGCATCGGACGCCGAGTTCAGGTCGGTGAGCAGTTCTTCGGGGGACAGGGGTGAATCGTCCGGTCCATCGGTGACGAGGACCACCGAATTCACCCGGCCCGGAACGTATCCGGCCACAGCATCGGCGTACGCGACCAGTACGGATGCGAACGTGAACGACGCGCCCGCAGGCGTCGCCGCGGCCGCGCTGGAATCCAGAGCAGCCCGCCTGGACGTCGGCCCGATCGCGGCCGACATCGGCCCGGTCGGAACATCGACCCGGAAGGGGAGTGCATTGTCCAGATCCTCGCCGAAGCTCCACAGCCCCAGCTCGGTGGCGTCGGGCACTCGCTGGAACTGCTCGCTGAGAGCTCGAACCGTGTTCTGCAGCCGAGTCGCGCTGCCTTCGGACGTACCCATCGACTCGGATACGTCGAGCAGCACCGTGGCGCGGCGCGGCAGGACCGGGCTTCGCAGCACGGCCAGCAGTGCGTCGGCCACCGATCCGGAGGGCGCAGCGAGGGCATCGGCGTCCTGGGTCTCGCCGACGCCGAAGCCCGCATCCGTGAGCAATTGCGCACCGTCCGGCTGCCGGACGAAATCGACGAACGCGGCGGCCGCCCGAGTCGATGTCTCGTCGCCGGAGAGTACGGCCGCGGGATGATCGGCAACGGGAGTGGGGCCCTGAGGTTCGACGGCGGTCAACGTCGACGAATCGGTCGATGCCAGTTGCTGCTCGGTGACCGGGACCGCGTGGACGGGGGCATCGGAGCCGGGCGCGTTCTCCAGCGCCGCGAGCGCGTCGTAGGTGGTGGATTCGGACGTCGCGGAGGCTCCGGTGTCGGTAACGGCCAGCTCCGACACGGCCGAGACCACTTCTCTGGACGAGGCCTGTTCCAGGGTCAATTCGCTGGTCGGATCTTCGCGTATCCCGGCAGCGATTGCGGCGAGCGCCAGTGTGGTTGCGCCGGAATCGGATCCGGTCGGTAGTGCGAGACGGAGTGCGCCCCACTCGCCGAGGCCGAATGCCTGCGGATCACGTTGCAGGCGGACCAGGTCGGCCCAACTTGCCGTGGCCAGAGCGTCGTCCACGGCAGACGGCACTGCGAGCACTACCGGACTCGACGCCAGTGGCCGCGGGGTGCCGTCGACTGCTCCGCGGTCGGTCACGGCCTCCACGTCACCCGACGATTGGGGTATCCACAGGCCCGGCCGAGCACCGAGTGCGCCGACGTCCCAGTTGTCGATACCGGCGTTCAATGCCGTCCGCACAGCATCGGAGGCGGTAGCTCGAACCTGCACCGTCACACAGTGATCTCGCACCACCGGTGCGGTGTCGTTGAACCGGGAAGCCAGTTGTTCGACAGGTCCGGAGATGTCGGGATCGGCGGCGACAGTGAGCACCGCCGATCCCTCCACACATGTGTCGGCAGCTTCGACCCCTTGGTCGAAGATGCGATCCCGCAGTTGAAACCATCCGAAGACGGCCGCGACCAGCACCGCGATCGTGATCACGACGATCACGGGTCCGGCGGCTATCGAACGCCCGCGCCCTGTGTTCCGATGTTCACCCACGTGATCGACAAGTCCGTCAGGCGTTGACGGCCTTGTACTCCCGTCGGCGACGATGCAGGATCGGCTCGGTGTAGCCGTTGGGCTGGCTGGTGCCCTGGAAGATCAGGTCACTGGCAGCCTGGAAAGCGATGTTGGTGTCGAAGTCGGGAGCCAACGGCTTGTACGTCGGATCGGCTTCGTTCTGGCGGTCCACCACCGGTGCCATCCGCTTCAGCGACTCGCGCACCTGGTCTTCGGTGACGATGCCGTGGCGCAGCCAGTTCGCGATGAACTGACTCGAAATACGAAGCGTCGCACGGTCTTCCATGAGTGCGATGTCGTTGATGTCGGGCACCTTCGAGCAGCCGACGCCGTGGTCGATCCACCGCACCACGTAGCCCAGGATCGACTGCGAGTTGTTGTCGAGCTCGTTCTGCTTCTCCTCGTCGGTCCAGTCCGTGGACGGCGCGAGAGGAATTTCGAGAATGTCGTCGACGGTGGCGCGCTTGGCCTGTGCGATCTCGTGCTGGCGGGCGAAGACATCGACCTTGTGATAGTGCAGGGCGTGCAAGGTCGCTGCGGTAGGCGAGGGAACCCACGCGGTGTTGGCTCCGGCCTTGGGGTGGCCGATCTTCTGCTCGAGCATGTCGTGCATCAGATCGGGCATGGCCCACATGCCCTTACCGATCTGCGCCTTGCCTTCGAGGCCTGCAGCCAGACCCGTGTCGACGTTGAAGTCCTCGTAGGCCGCGATCCACTTCTCACCCTTCATCGCACCCTTGCGCACGACGGGACCCGCCTCCATCGAGGTGTGGATCTCGTCGCCGGTGCGGTCGAGGAAGCCGGTGTTGATGAACACGACCCGCTCGGATGCGGCCTGGATGCACGCCTTGAGGTTGACCGTCGTGCGGCGTTCCTCGTCCATGATGCCGACCTTGAGTGTGTTGGTCGGAAGGCCCAGGACCTGCTCGACACGGCCGAACAGCTCCGCGGTGAACGCGACCTCGTCCGGTCCGTGCATCTTGGGCTTGACGATGTACAGCGAACCGGTGCGTGAGTTGGACAGCACGTTGTCCGAAGTCAGCGAGTGCATACCCGCGAGCGAGGTGAACAGCGCGTCGAGGATGCCCTCGGGCACCTCGTTGCCGTCGGCATCGAGGATCGCATCCGAGGTCATCAGGTGACCGACGTTGCGGACGAACAGCAGCGAGCGACCGTGCAGTGTCAGTTCGGAACCGTCGACCGAGGTGTAGGTGCGGTCCTTGTTCATCGCACGAGTGAAGCTCTTGCCGCCCTTGGAGACTTCCTCGGTCAGGTCGCCCTTCATCAGACCGAGCCAGTTGCGGTAGCCGAGGACCTTGTCGTCCGCATCGACTGCAGCGACGGAGTCCTCGAAGTCCATGATGGTGGTGACAGCCGACTCGAGCAGAACGTCCTTGACTCCCGCGCCGTCGGTCTTGCCGATCGGGCTCTCGGGGTCGATCTGGATCTCGAAGTGCAAGCCGTTGTGGACGAACAGGATCGCCGACGGCGCATCCGGGGTGCCCTGGTAACCGAGCAGCTGTGACGGATCCTTCAGCCCGACGGTGCTTCCGTCGGCGAGAGTCACCGTCAGAGACGCTGCGTCGACGACGTATCCGGTGGTACCGACGTGCGAACCGGAGCTCAGGGGCAACGCTTCGTCGAGGAAGTCCCGCGCGAAGGCGATGACCTTGTCGCCGCGGACCCTGTTGTAGCTGGTGCCCTTCTCGGCACCGTCGGTCTCGGGAATGGCATCGGTTCCGTAGAGAGCGTCGTACAGCGAGCCCCACCGTGCGTTGGACGCGTTGATCGCGAACCGGGCATTGAGCACCGGCACCACGAGCTGAGGCCCGGCCGTGGTGGTGATCTCGGTGTCGACACCGGAGGTGCTGATCTGGAAGTCGGCCGGCTCGTCGAGCAGGTAGCCGATCTCCTTCAGGAATGCCTTGTACGCGGCGCGGTCGTAGTTCGGCCCCGCGTGCTCACCGTGCCAGGCGTCGACCTTGCCCTGGATCTCGTCGCGGACAGCGAGCAACGACTTGTTCTTGGGAGCGAGATCGGCGATCAGCGACGCGGCACCGGTCCAGAAGGCATCCGAATCCACGTCGGTACCCGGCAGCGCCTCCTTCTCGACGAAATCGAATAGGACCTTGGCGACCTGAAGTCCACCAGCCTGCACACGATCGGTCATGAATTCCTCACTCTTTCCGGTCATGGACACCGGTGACCGGTGTCCCCACGACAACGCTGTCGATGTTACTCGGCGGTAGGTCCGACGCCGAACTCGCCGCCGATCAGTAAATTCTGGCATCGAGCGATCAACGCCGAGCGCAGAGGTGCCGCTTTGCTCGACAACTCTCCCTGCGCGCGCACATATTCCGCTCGTCCGGCCGCGGTCTCTATTCGAATGGGTTCGAGATCGTAGTCGCTCAGGTCGTACGGGCTCGCGCGCATGTCGATCGTTCGCGCGTGCAGAGCCAGCTCGAAGCAGTCGGTGAGAAACTCGGAATCGATCAGCGGTCCGAGCTTGTAGCACCACTTGTACAGATCCATCGAGGCGTGAATGCACCCGGGTTGCTCGGATGTCAGACGCGACTCCGCTGACAGCGTAAGAGCATTGCGCGGCGCAGCATCGGGAGTGAAGAAGCGGAAGGCGTCGTAGTGCGTGCACCGCAACGTCATCGAATCGACCACGGCATCGGTTCCGTCGTGTCCCAGACGCAGTGGCACCTGCTCGTGACGCTGCGCCGACGTTCCCCCGCGGTAGACCATCGCCCACTCGTGCAGTCCGAAACATCCGAGCACCGGCGGCCTGTCTCGGGTGGCGGAGAGCAGGCCGAGGGTGAATTCGATGCTCGATCGTCGACGCTCGACCAGATCCGACCGCACCCGAAAACCCGGGCCGTCGGCGGTGTCCACCTGCTCGTAGGACGCGAACTCCGCGTAGTCACGCGCACGATCGCCGGTGAGTACGACGCCGTGACCTGGATTCCATCGGCGTAGCTGACCCGGGCGGTGACTGTAGTAGGTGAACAGAAAATCGAGCACCGGATGGACGCCGCCGTGGCCCCGGTCGGTCAGATAATCACCGACGAGGTTCTCCACCCGCGCCGTATGCGCAGCACGACGAGCGGTCCACTGCCCTTCGCTCACCAACGTCGAATTGGGCATTCACGCGTTCCGTGGGGGAGTAGTCGCAGGCTTGAAGTTGGACGACGATTGACCCGGACGGGGACCGGCCACCCGGTGTGTGCCGTCCCGAACCGTACCGACGAACTCCTCGACCAGGTCCTCGAGCGCGACGATACCGACCGTGGCACCGGTCGCGTCGTGCACGGCACCGAGGTGGCTGCTGGCCCGACGCAACTTGGTCAACGCGTCGTCGAGCACCGTGTCGATGGAGACCACCGGCAGTGCTCGCACATCACTGCGGGGAATGACCGTGTCCGGTCCTGCCGACTCGTCGGCCATGTCGTCGAGTACGTCCTTGAGGTGCAGGTAGCCCACAAGTGCACCCGAGGCGTCGCGAACCGGATAGCGCGAGAATCCCGTTTCGATGACGGCTCGTTCGACCGAGCCCAGGGTGGGTCCGAGGGTGTGATCGGGACCGGACAACTCGATACTGCGAACCTGGTGCGAGGGAATCAGAACCTCACCCACCGTTCGGCCGGACGTTTCCAGGGCCTGCCGCAGTCGTCGATGCTCCTCGGCGTCGATCAGTCCCTCGGATCGTGATTCGCCGATCATCTGCGACAACTCGACCGCCGATACCGAGGAACTCAGCTCGTCCTTCGGCTCGATCCGCAGCAGTCGAAGGGTGAGGTTGGCGCACATGTTGTAGAACGAGATCAGCGGCAGTGCCACCTTGATGAACAGCAGATGGATGGGCACCAGAACCATGGCGGTGCTCTCCGGGCCTGCGATCGCGATGTTCTTGGGCACCATCTCACCGATGAGAATGTGCAGAACGACCACAAGCGTCAATGCGATGGCGAAGGCGATCGGGTGCAGGAAGGACTCGGGAATGCCGACTGCCTCGAGCGGAACCTCGATCAGGTGTGCCACTGCAGGCTCTGCCACACGACCGAGAAGGATAGAGCAGATCGTGATGCCGAGCTGTGCAGCGGCGAGCATCTGCGACAGGTTCTGACCGGCCTCGATCACGCTCTGAGCGCGCTTCTTGCCCTGTGCGAGCAGCGCTTCGAGGCGATCCCGCCGGGCCGAGATCAGTGCGAACTCGGCACCGACGAAGAATGCGTTGCCGGCGAGCAACAGAACGGCGAGACCGACTCCGAGGAAATCACCCATCGATCTCACCCTCCGATCTCATCCGAGCCACCGCCGCCGCGTCGACGGGCAGAAGCACCACCCGGTCGATGCGGCGGCCGTCCATACGAATCACCCGTGCCACCCAACCGCCGTCTCGTTCGAGCGGATCCTCGTTGGCCGGGGGAGGCAACATGACTGCGTCCCCCTCGGTCGGAATGCGACCCAACTCGGTCAGTACCAGACCGCCGATGGTTTCGTACTCGCCCTCCGGCGCGGAATACCCCGTGGCCGACGCGACCTCGTCGATACGCAGCAGGCCTGCGCAATCCCATCCGTCGCCCGACCTGGAGACGTCGAGCTCCGGCTCGTCGTGTTCGTCGCGCACGTCACCGACGATCTCCTCGATCAGATCCTCCATCGTGACCATGCCCGCGGTGCCGCCGTACTCGTCGACGACGAGCGCGACCTGCATACCGTCGGCGCGTACCCGTTCCATCACCGCGTCGCCGTCGAGGCTGGACGGTACGACAGGAACGTCGCGTGCCAGGGACTCGACCGTCGTCGAGCGACGGTGCGCTCCGGCGACGGTGAACGCATGCTTGATGTGAACGACGCCGATGGTGTCGTCCAGATCGCCGTCGACCACCGGAAAGCGCGAGAAGCCGGTCCGCGCAGCCGTTTCGATCAGATCGGCCACGGTCGCGTCGGTGGCGAGCGTTTCGATCTTGACTCGCGGCGTCATCAGTTCCTCGGCCGTACGATCGCCGAACTGCAACGACCGATCCACCAGCCGGGCAGTGTTCTCGTCGATCGATCCCTGCCGTGCCGACGTGCGAACCAGTGAACCCAGCTCCTGCGGCGACCGCGCGGATCTCAGTTCCTCGGCCGGCTCGATCCCGAGCCGGCGTACCAGCCAGTTCGCCGAGCCGTTGAGCCCGTTGATGGCCCATTTGAAGACCAGCGAGAACCCGGCCATCGCGCCGGCGGTGACCCGAGCGGTCGACATCGGTTTCGCGATGGCGATGTTCTTCGGAACCAGCTCGCCGAAGATCATCGAGAACGAGGTGGCCAGGATCAGCGCCACCGCGAGCGAGATGCCTGCGGAGAGGGTCTCGGATGCGCCCAGCGCGTCGGCCACGGGTCGGATGAAGCCGGCCAGTACCGGTTCGGCGAGGTAACCGGTGATCAGAGTCGTGATGGTGATGCCGAGTTGGGCACCGGACAGCTGAAAGGACAGTGTCTTGTGGGCGTGCAGCACCTGGCGTGAGCGCAGGTCGCCGTTGTCGGCCTGTGACTCGACGGCACTGCGTTCGAGAGCAGTGAGCGAGAACTCGGCCGCGACGAACAGTGCGGTGCCGGCCGTCAGAGCGACGAAACCGAGCAGGCTCACGATGGTGAGAAGAAGTGCCACGCGTCAGCTCCGCCTGAGCCGGGACCGTCGAAGCTGGGACAGGAGCATCGCGCCGCCGGAGTGCACGTGGTTGCCGAAATCTGTGTCGCCGGGTTTCTCTCCCGGCTCGATAGAGGATCCCTCCGAAGTGGAACTCTCGTCGTGTTGTTCCGCAGTTGCCGCGACGGCAACCGAGATAGTGGGTGCCTCGGGCACCTGATTCCCTTCTGTTCGGTTCGCGATGTGGTCCCACTCCGTGAGGAGCCGACCGTTCCGCCACCTGTCGAGAATCGAATGCTCGAATGTCCGACGAGTGGCGAGCGCGAACAACTGTGTTTGCTGTGGGTGAGTCTAACCGTGCCCGACCGTCACCACCCGGAGGGCAGGGGCCGTCCTTCGGCGAATCCGGCTGCGGACTGGACCCCCAGAACTGCTCGTTCGGCCAACTCCGGCAGCGAACGGGCACCCGCATACGTGCAGGTACTGCGAACTCCGGCACAGATGTGATCGATCAGGTCCTCGACACCGGGGCGATCGGGATCGAGGCGCATCCGCGAACTGGAAATGCCCTCCTCGAACAAGGCCTTGCGAGCCCGGTCGAACGCCCCATCGGTGGCGGTACGGGCGGCAACGGCTCGCTTCGACGCCATACCGAAGCTCTCCTTGTACCGATTGCCGGATGCGTCCACCCGCAGGTCGCCGGGCGACTCGTAGGTGCCGGCGAACCACGAGCCGATCATGACGTTGGCGGCGCCGGCAGCCAGTGCGAGTGCCACGTCACGAGGATGGCGTACACCGCCGTCGGCCCACACCGAAGCCCCGAGTTCGGCTGCCGCAGCGGAGCAATCGGCGACAGCCGAGAACTGGGGGCGTCCGACGCCGGTCATCATGCGTGTCGTGCACATCGCTCCCGGCCCGACACCGACCTTGACGATGTCCGCGCCCGCCTCCACCAGATCGCGCGTCCCCTGCGCGGACACCACATTGCCGGCCGCCAGGGGAACGCCGAGATCGAGGGAGCGCACGGCAGCGAGGGCTTCGAGCATCTTCTGCTGATGCCCGTGAGCGGTGTCCATCACGAGCACATCGGCCCCGGCCTCGACCAGTGCAGTCGCCTTCTCGGCCACGTTGCCGTTGATGCCGACCGCGGCAGCGATACGGAGGCGACCCGACGCGTCGACTGCAGGCGCGTAGATGCCGGTTCTGATCGCGCCGGTCCTGGTGACCACACCTGCCAGGGAGCCGTCGTTCTCGACGACGACGGCGAGGTGGGCGTGTGCCGCCTCCATCAGCTCGAAAACTTCCTTGGGTGACGCATGGCGAGGGGCTCGCACGAAATCGGCCGACGCCACGGAGCTGAGCCGCGCGAATCGGTCGACGTCGGCGCAGGCACCCTCGGACACGACTCCGATCGGCTTGCCGTGTTCGACGATCACGACCGACCCGTGTGCACGCTTGTGCATCAGCGCCAAGGCGTCGGACACGGATGCATTGGGGCCGAGGACGACCGGTGTGTCCGCGATCAGGTCACGACTCTTGACGAATGCGACGGTCTCGGCGACGGCCTCGGTGGGGAGATCCTGTGGGATCACGGCGATCGCTCCGCGACGCGCGACGGTTTCGGCCATTCGCCGTCCCGACACCGCGGTCATGTTCGACACGACGATCGGAATCGTGGTGCCCGAACCGTCGACCGTACTCAGGTCGACATCGAACCGCGACGTGACGTCGGTCCGGTTGGGGACGAGAAAGACATCGTCGTAGGTGAGATCGTAGGGCGGTCGGTGACCATCGAGGAACTGCACGTTGATCGAGACTACCGGTCGGGCGCGATCGGCGGGGTCGACGCCCCGTCCACCGTCTCCCTTTCGATGCGAGTCGACGCCTGGGTCTGCGACAGTCGAATCGTCGCGGCGATCATGACGGACACCGCTACGGCGATGACGGCGAGGGAAGCCCCGTCGGTTCTGATTCGCTCGTCCAGGACCGTGATGCCGATGAACGCAGCGCCGAGGGGCTCGCCGATCGTGACGGCAGGCATGGACGCGGACAGCGGACCGACTTGAAACGCGCGTTGTTGGAGGTAGAAGCCGAGAACTCCCGATCCGACGAGGGCGTAGGTCTGCCAGGCCGTCAACGCGCCGAACCTCTCGTTCTCCACGAGGTCGGTGACCAACTTCGTCAGAGCCGCGGCCAGACCGAACAGCAACCCTCCTGCGGCTCCGAGCAACAGGGCCCGCACACCGGGGGCGGTCAGGAGCAGACCTCCCACTGCTGCGCCGCCGATCACGACCGCGGCGACGATCAGAGGAACGATCCAGTCGGACAGAGGGGCGTCGGTGTCACCTTCGCTGGGGTCGCCGACCACGATGAACACCGCGAGGGCGGCGGCAAGCAGGAATGCGAGCACCCACGTCGAAGCAGGGAGAACCCGGCCCGCCAATTTCGCCGACATCGGGAGTGCGAACAGCAGGGCGGTGACGAGCAACGGCTGCACGACCAGGACCGAACCGACCCACAGTGCAGCGATCTGAACGGCGTAGCCGCCCCCGTCGCCGAGTACGCCCACCCACCATCTGGGGCTTCGGATCAGAGCCGAGAGCAGTGACGTTCCCTCGGGGACCGACGCCGCGGCGCTCTGCTGTGCCACCGACGCACAGGCGAACAGGAATGCCGAAACCAGGGCGAGCGCGATCGACAACCACGACGCGGTCACCCGCGTCGTCCTCTGTTGCCGCCCCGCCTGCCCCCGGCCCGCCCGCCTCGCTCGTGTCGGACGGGCGCAGCACCGCGCCGCGAGCCACGTTGTGCCGGTGGTTCGACCGCTTCGGCCGGGAGCGGCCTGCCGATGGGTGTACGCGCCCCGGTCAATCGACGCCACGAGGTGGGATCGCTCTCGGTGTCGACCACCGTTGCCGAGACACCGGCATCGCCCGCCATCGCGCACACGTGATCCACCTGTTCGGCCGTAGCCAACGTCACGACGGTTCCGCTGGAGCCGGCGCGGGCAGTGCGACCTGCGCGATGCACGTAGTCCTTGGAATCCAGTGGTGGGTCCACGTGGACCACGAGGCTGACGTCGTCGACGTGAACCCCACGTGCCGCGACATCGGTCGCGATCAGCGCGGTCGATGCGCCGTCGCCGAAAGCGGCCAGCGAACGTGTGCGGTGCGCCTGAGTCTTGTTGCCGTGCAACGACGATACCGGTACGCCCAGCCGGCGACAGTCGTCGGTGAGCCGGTCGACCGCGTGAGTGGTGCGGACGAACAGCAACGTGCGCCCGTCCCTGTTGGCAAGTGCGGCAGCTACTTCTGTCTTGCGGCCGGCATCGACCCTGAACACGTAATGCGCGATGTCCGGTTCGCTCACCGACTCCGCGGTGGAATGTTCGGCCGGATCGCTGAGGAACTTCTCGACCAGGCGGTCGACGTCTCCGTCCAGGGTCGCCGAGAACAGCAGCCGCTGGCCGCCGGTCGGTGTCGCAGCGAGAAGCGAATCGACCTGGGGCAGAAATCCCATGTCCACCATGCGATCTGCCTCGTCTATCACGGTGACCTCCACTCGATTCAACGTGATCGAACGACGCTCGAGGAGATCGTTGAGGCGACCGGGGGTGGCTACCACGATGTCGATTCCGCGCTGGATCTCTCTGACATTGCGCTCGAGCGGAACGCCGCCGACCACGCCGACGCTGCGCAGGCCGAACGTCGCACCGTGGACGTCGAGCACTTCCTGGATCTGGAGCGCGAGTTCGCGAGTGGGAGCCAGCACGAGTCCACGCGGTGCACCGGGCTCGCTGCGTCGGCCGGCAAGCCGCACGAGCAGCGGAAGCCCGAACGCGAGAGTCTTGCCGGATCCGGTCGGAGCACGGCCCAGCACATCGCGACCCGCGAGCGCATCTGGCAGGGCGGCGGACTGGATCGGAAACGGCTCGGAGACACCCGCTTTCCTGAGCGAGTGCACGAGAACCACGGGCAGTCCCAGTTCTGCGAACGATCGAACGGATTGACCCGGCATGGCTGTGACCATACCGCTGCGTCGGCCGTGCGTCGGAATCTTCTTGTCGGTGCCCCGCGCAATACTCGGGGCAGAACGCATGTTCGATCGGCGTTCGACACCGTGATTGCCGAGGGGGCGATCGCACGCAGAGTGTGGGGGAGCTATGTGCAAGATGTGTCAGGGCCACAGCGTCGACGAGTACATCGAGGGCGTGATACGCACCATCGACAGGTGTGGCTGGGCCCTGCAGTACGTCGAATCGGAAGTCGATCCCGACGGTATCCATCCGGCGTTCTGCTACACGGTCGGTCTCACGAATTTCGGCAGCCCGGAGATCGTCCTGACGGGGCGCGGGCCGCACGAGTCCTCGAGAATTCTCAATTCGCTCGGCGCATCGGTGGTCTCGGGAATGCTGGAGCTCGAGTCCGGAATCGGTTGCACTGCAGCCGGATTCGATCTGTTCACCATCGACGTACCGGACTGTGCGGATATTCTGTACACCGCATCCGACGTGTACGGCCAAGGGTGCTTCAGTGCGGTGCAGGCGGTGTGGAAGGACCTGGAAGGTGCACTGCCGTGGGAGGGCATCCCGTCGACGGTGGTCCAACCGATACTCGGGCCGGTGCCCGTCTGACCTTGTTCTCGGTACGTACCACCGGTGGCGCTGCGTGAAGCACGCAGCGCCACCGGCGGGCGGTCGTCGGTCAGGCTTCGATCTCGGAACGATCGCCGCTCCACAGAGTGTGGAACTTTCCTTCCGAGTCGGTTCGCTCGTAGGTGTGCGCCCCGAAGAAATCTCGCTGTCCCTGTGTCAGAGCGGCAGGTAGACGCTCTGCACGCAACGCGTCGTAGTAGGAGAGCGAGGACGCGAACGCGGGGACCGGAATACCCAACGAGGCCGCTGTGATGACGACCCGACGCCAGCTGTCGATGGCGTTCTCGATGGCATCACGGAAGTACGGGGCCAGGATCAAGCTCGGCAGTTCGGCGTTGTCGTCGTACGCGTCCTTGATGCGGTCGAGGAACCGCGCGCGAATGATGCAGCCACCGCGCCAGATCGTGGCGAGGTCACCGGGATGCAGATTCCAGTCGTATTCGGCACTGCCCGCGGCGATCTGGTCGAAGCCCTGTGCGTAGGCGACGATCTTCGACGCGTACAGAGCCCGACTGATGTCGTGTGTGAACTGCTCCGCGTCGGTCGGCTTGTCGGCCAGTGTTCCCGAAGCGAGTCCGACGGCTGCCTTGCGCTGAGCGCGTGACCCCGACAGAGCCCGAGCGAACACCGCCTCGGCGATACCGGTGACAGGAACCCCGAGGTCCAGGGCCGCCTTGACCGTCCAGCGACCAGTGCCCTTCTGTTCGGCAGCATCGACGATCACGTCGACGAGAGGCTGACCGGTCTTGGCGTCGACCTGTCGAAGAACCTCGGCGGTGATCTCGACGAGGTAGCTCTCCAGATCACCGTTGTTCCATTCGGTGAACACGTCCGCTACCTGAGCAGGCGTGTAGCCGAGAGCGTCGCGGAACAGGTTGTACGCCTCACCGATGAGCTGCATATCGGCGTATTCGATGCCGTTGTGGACCATCTTGACGAAGTGTCCGGAGCCGTCGGGTCCGATGTGGGTGCAGCACGGCGTGCCGTCGACCTGAGCTGCGATCGATTCCAGTAGCGGACCAAGGGCCTTGTAGGACTCGGCCGGACCACCCGGCATGATCGACGGTCCGTTGAGCGCGCCTTCTTCGCCGCCGGAGATGCCGGCACCGACGAAGAGCAGTCCGCGCTCCTTCATGGCCGCCTCGCGACGAATGGTGTCGGTGTAGAGGGCATTACCACCGTCGATGATGATGTCGCCCTCCTCCATCGCGCCTGCAAGCTCCTCGATCACAGCGTCGGTCGGGTCGCCTGCCTTGACCATGATGAGCACTCGGCGCGGCTTCGCGAGAGCGGCGACGAACTCCTCGATGGTTTCGGTGCGAACGAAGTTGCCCTCGGTGCCGTGCTCGGCGATCAGGGCATCGGTCTTGGCGACACTGCGGTTGTGCAATGCGACGGTGTGGCCGTGATGGGCGAAGTTGCGGGCGATGTTGGAGCCCATGACGGCGAGTCCGGTGACTCCGATCTGAGCCAGTTCTGTCGGTTCTGCTGCTGAGGTCATACAGACAGCTTTCCCTGCCGAGCGGCGTCGCGCGAGCCAACCCCCCAGGAGAACTCAAACCTGGCCGTAGACAACGACAAAAGGTGCCGCATTCGCGAAGAATGCGACACCTCATGTCGTCGAAATATGCTCCGGTCGAGTTACGACCGCACGGTTACGAACCGATCAGTGGCTGCGAGCCGGACCGTCGAAACCGTCGTACGAACGGCGTTCCGTGCGGCTGCGGAAGCCTCCGGAGCGGTGCTCGTCCTGGCGGGGGCCGGACGCGGGACGACGGTTGTCGGAGCCACGGTTGTCGGATCCACGACCCTCGTAGCCGCGGCCCTCGGAGCGACGCGGGCGGTCGCCCTGGTAGCCCTCGCTGCTGCGGGGGTTCGAGCCCTGGTATCCGCCGCTGCTGCGCGGGTTGGACCCCTGGTAGCCCTCGCTGCTGCGCGGGTTCGAGCCCTGGTATCCGCCGCCACTGCGGGGGTTGGAGCCCTGGTATCCGCCGCCACTGCGGGGGTTGGAGCCCTGGTATCCGCCGCCGCTACGGGGGTTGGAGCCCTGGTAGCCGGGACGGCTGTTCCGGTCACGAGGAGCGGACTCGGCGCGCAGGGGCTCACCGGTCGGCTTCTTCGCCCCGGTGATGCTGTTCAGCTCGGCCGAACCGGGCGAGACGTTGACGGCAGTGGCCTTGACGCCGGCCATACCGGTCAGACGCAGAACCTGACGACGCTGGTTGGGGAGCACGATCGCGACGACGGTGCCCTTCTCGCCTGCGCGTGCCGTGCGTCCTGCGCGGTGCAGGTAGTCCTTGTGGTCTGCGGGCGGATCGACGTGGACGACCAGGTCGATACCGTCGACGTGGATTCCGCGAGCAGCAACGTCGGTAGCGACGAGGACGGGGGTGCGGCCGTTCTTGAAGCGCTCGAGAACGCGGGTGCGCTGGTTCTGAGCCTTGCCGCCGTGCAGCGACTCCGCGGCGATACCGAGCGCACGGAGGCGATCGGTGATCCCGTCGCAGCCCAGCTTGGTACGCGCGAACATGATGGTGCGACCGCCTTCGCGAGCACCGATCTCGGAGAGAACGAGATCCTTCTGACCCCGGTCGACCATGAGGACGTAGTGATCCATGGTCCGGACACTGGCTTTGCCGTCCTGGGTGGAGTGCTCGACGTGATCGGGCAGGAACTGGCGTACCAGTGACTGAACCTCACGGTCGAGGGTGGCAGAGAACAGCATGCGCTGTCCGTCTGCCGGGGTGTCGGCGAGGACTGCACGCACCTCGGGCAGGAAGCCCATGTCGGCCATCTGATCGGCCTCGTCGAGCGCGGTGATCTCGATGGAGTCCAGGATGCAGGTGCCCTGGCGGAGGTGATCGGCGAGGCGGCCGGGAGTGGCGACGAGGACGTCGACTCCGCGTCGGAGCTGCTCGACCTGCTTGTTGAACGGGGTACCGCCGACGGCTGGCATGACTCGCAGGCCCTGAGCGTTGGCGTAGGGAGCGAGGGATTCGACGACCTGGAAGGCGAGCTCTCGGGTGGGGACCAGCACGAGCGAACGCGGGCGCTTGGCGGCCGGGCGATCGGTGTGCAGCGACAGGCGCTGCAGGATCGGCAGGCCGAAGGCCAGGGTCTTACCCGAGCCGGTCTGCGCACGACCGAGGACGTTCTTACCGGCGATCGCGTCGGGAAGCGCCTTCTCCTGGATGGGGGAGGGCACGGTGATCGAGTTGCGCGCCAATGCGGCGACGACAGCCTCGGGCAGTCCGAGATCGGCGAAGGTGAAGGCCGGTGCCGCTACGGGCGTCGGGACTGCCGTGGTGTCGGAAATGGTGGAAACGGGTGTGTTGGAAACAGCGTGGGTCACGCAGTAAAGCCTCTCCGGATTACGGGCACGCCAATAAGCCCGAAGCTGAGAGCACCCGAAGAACCGGGAAACACGAAAAACAGCCAGAACACATTGATACGAGCCAGGGCACTGTCACCTGGCCATCAGAATGCAGATGAGAACTGCATAAAGTGGGGCTGTTTGTGCCATTTCGATTGCTAGGTCGCGATGGCGACCGGTCTCTACTGTACGGGACGTACCGCCAATTGTTCGACTCGAGTCGATGTGACCTGTGCGACCCCGATCGCGTGCGAGCTCACCCGATGAGCTTGCTCAGCTCCTCCAGCCACGGCATGGCAACGTAGATCGTCGGAAGAACCAGGATCACCACGGCCGCCGCGTAGGCCGCCGCGGCGATGCGCACATCGCTGCCCGGGCCGCTCAAGCGCTGCACACGGATGAGGGTGTGCGGCCCTCCGGCGGCCATCGCGCCACGCGGTGCTGTAGACCCGGCGCACGTGACCAGTGCCCTGGCCAACGGAGTGGGTCCGGTGACCTTGACCGCCGAGTCGTCTGCGAGCAGCTCGACCAGCAGCTGCACGCTGCCGAGCGCCGACTTGCTACGGACGATCCGCGGGAAGGCTTCGTTGACGGCGGTGAACGCTTCGAGAACCAGATCGTGGCGGGCGCGTAGATGTGACCGCTCGTGGCTGAGGATCGCAGTGACCTCGGCCTCGGACAGGCTGGCCAACGTGCCCCGACTCAGGACCACCCGCTGACGCAGACCGGGTAGGCAGTACGCGATCGGTTCGGCCGCGTCGAGTACCCGGATGTCTGCGTCGCGAAGGCCGCGAAAAGGGTTCTCTCCCAAGTCGGTTCGATCCAGCAGATCAACGAGCACGCGATGCCTGGAACGTCGGCGACGGGTTCTGACCGCTACCCGAACGACGGAGAACATGAGCTTGGCACCGATGCCGAGCGTGATGGCGAGGACGACGACGTAGAGAGTCCACAGGGGCAGACCGAGCGCGTCGATCTCGTCGGTCGGTGCCGTCGTGGGACGACCGTCAGGTCCGGGGACGAGCAGCAGTCCGCCGATCGCGAGGCCGGAGCTGAAAGCCGAGAGCACCGCAGCGAGAGCAATTGCCTGCCAGAGAACCAAAGCGGCGCGCGGTGACCGGTACGGCCAGCTCGCGCGAGCGAGCACTGCCGGAACCGGCCCAGCCAGGATCAGCGCGAGTACTGCGAATACCAGCGCAGTCGTCGAGTTCATGTCCTCACCTACTGCCGCGAGCGTCAGTCCGTCGGACGGCGATCTCCAGCCGAAGGGGACTTCGATGTCGATTGTGCCACTTCCAACGCGGCAAGCGCCTCACGGAGGGCGTCGGCTTCGTCGGCCCCCACCTGACCGACGAAGTGCACGAGTGCCGCTGCGCGTCCACCCGACGCCGGTGCCTGCGACAGCGCGTCGACCATAAGGCTTGCGACCAGCTCGTCGCGACCGTGCAACGGTGCGTAGCGGTGCGCTCTGTCGTCGCGTTGCTGGACGACCAACTTCTTCTTGGCCAGCCGCTGCAGCACCGTCATCACCGTCGTGTACGCGAGTTCGCGATGCGTCGCAAGTGCCTCGTGGACCTGTCGAACGGTCTGGGGATCGGACGACTCCCACAGATGGTCCATCACTGCGCGCTCTAGTTCACCAAGACCAGCCATTCGTCCGAGTCTACGGCTACTCCGACGTGGATGCGTACTACTCGTGGTAGTACCGACCGTTCAACTGATGTGGGATCGGTCATAGTCGCAGTCGCGACGAATCGGCGGGTCTCGACCGCAGGACTCCCGGGGCGAATAATCTGTGCTGTGATCGTGCCGCCTCTCGGCCCGACTTTCGAGAAGTGAGCGGAGACGAAAGCGTGGAGTGGTTCGATTCCCTGTCGTTGATCGATGGTCCGGTACCGGTGATCGTGTCCGTTCTCGGTGCCCTCGGTGGTCTGTGGCTGCTCGTCTCGAGGTCGCGGCGATACGCCACACGTGCAGTGCCGATCGTCGTCACGGCAGCGATCGTCGTCACGGCGATCGGCTACGTGGTGGTCGAGAAGGTGTGGCGACCGTTCCCGGATCCGATAGAGACCTCGATCTACGTGTGGATCGGAGTGGGCCTCGCTGCGCTGTTCGCGGTGATTCCCAGGGCGGCGAACGCCCGAGGCGTGCTGGGCACGCTGGCGTCGGTGCTGGCGATGGTGTTCGTGGTGGCGGCGTCGGCCCTGCACGTCAACCTCGAGTTCGACGCGTATCCCACCGTGGGCAATGCTCTCGGCGCCGAGTCGGCGGCGCGCATTCAATTCTCGGATGTGCCCAGTGCGGTGGAACAGACCGTTACGGGCACGCCTCTGGAGTCGGTGTGGACAGCACCGGCAGATCTGGCGACCGCCGGAAAGATCACCTCGGCATCCATTCCGGCCACCGCGTCGAACTTCACCGCACGAGATGCGGAGATCTACCTGCCGCCCGCCTATTTCGCCGATCCTCGCCCGCTCCTTCCGGTTCTCGTGCTGCTCGCCGGCCAGCCGGGAGCACCCGAGGACTGGCTCAACGGCGGAAAACTCGCCGAGACGATGGACGATTTCGCTCGCGATCATGCCGGTCTCGCGCCGGTTGTCGTCGTCGCGGACGGAACCGGGTCGTCGATGGCGAATCCGCTCTGTGTCGACTCGCCTCTGGGCAACGTGGACACGTATCTCTCCCGCGACGTTCCCGACTGGATCGACTCGGCGCTGCAGGTGGACCGCAATCGCGCACACTGGGCGATCGGCGGATTGTCCTACGGCGGTACGTGCTCGATTCAGATGGCGACCAATCACCCCGATGTCTATCCCACGTTCCTCGACCTCTCCGGCCAGCGCGAGCCGACTCTCGGCGATCGAGACCGCACGGTGCAGCAGGCCTTCGGAGGGAACTCCGCGGCGTTCACCGCCATCAACCCACTCGACCTGCTGAAATCACGTCAGTACCCCGACTCCGCCGGTATTTTCGTCGTGGGGTCCGACGACAACGACTACAAACCGGGCCAACAGGAGATGTACGACGCGGCGAAGGCCGCCGGAATGGACGTGCAGTACGTGGAAGTACCGGGCGGACACAGCTTCGCGGTGTGGTCGGAAGGCCTCCGGCGCGAGCTCCCATGGTTGGCGACGAGAACAGGGTTGATTTCGTGAACGTGACCGATCCGGATCGACCGTCTGCGGCGGACGCCGAAGTATCGACACCCGCCGAACCGTCGTGGATGTCCGCGCGCACCGAATCCCTGAGGTCCGGTGCGTCTGCAGTGATGCGCCAGCTTCGGCGGGTGTGGGCGCTCATCGTGTTCGGTGCCGTGGGAGCACCGGTCAGTTTCACTTTGCTCGCCGTCGTCTGGGTGATGGGCATCGTCGCCGCGGTCGTGGACAACCGCGGCGAGATGGACAAGTACTTCGCCGTGGGCATCATGCCATTCGAGCACTGGCACCTGTGGACCCCGCTCACCTCGGGTCTGGCGGCGCCCAACATCGCCGGTTGTGTGGTGGCCACGGTCGGGGTGCTGCTGGCCGCCGCACCGATCGAGCGCCGTATCGGATCCCGTCGCTTCGCCGTCGCTGCGTTCGTGACGCAGGTGGCCGGTTCGTGGTTCGGCCTCGGTCTCGCGGTTCTGGCCAAGACCTTCGACGCGGACTGGGGATTCCGGTTGCACGTCGGAACCGCTGTGGGCCCGACGACTTGGATCTTCGGTGTGGTCCTGGTCGCGACCTCGCGAATGGATACGTTGTGGCGCAGGCGAATCCGCGTCGGCGTGCTGGCCTTGCTGGTGACATTGGCATTGTTCGGTGGACACCTGCAGGACGTCGTTCGGCTCGCTGCAGCGGTGATCGGCTTGATCGTGGGCCCGTGGATCGTCGGTCGATCGGCACGTGGCCCTCGACTGGCGGGTACCCGACGCGAAGGCCGGGTGCTGGTTGCGCTGATCGTCGCTGCGAGCGCCCTCGGCCCGGTACTGGCGGCCCTGAGCCCCAACGCTGTCGGGCCGTTCGCGGTACTTCGTGATGTGGTGCGGGGGGTTCCGTACACGGCGGCGGAGGTGCGCGAAATCTGCGCCGACGCGACCACCGACCCGGTCGAATGCCGTCGTGGTCTGCTCGATCTCAGACTCGGGGGGGTCGGTCCGACGATCCTGAGCATCATGCCGTCGTTGTTCCTGCTGGTGGTCAGTGACGGCCTGCGTCGAGGCAGGCGTTTCGCGTGGGCCATGGCGGTGGTCTCGCAGGGAATTCTGCTCGCACTGTCGGTGGCCAACTTCGCGATTCGATTCCTCGAGTCCGGTGACGACCAGTCCCTGTTCTACGGCTTGGAATCGCCGACGGCGTACCGCACTGCGGTGCCGTTCCTGCTGCCCCTGATCGTGTTGCTCGTTCTGATCGTCACGCGCAAGTTCTTCGACGTGTCGGCGCCTTCGGGTACCTACCGTCGATGGGCGGCCTCGGTGGTCGGGGTGGCGGCAGGACTCGCCCTGATCTACTCGCTCGGTGGGTATCTGGCCCGCGGTGGCTTCGCCGATTCGCCGTCCTTCGGCGGACTGCTGGTGGACTTCCCGCAACGATTGGTTCCCCCGGTCTACCTGCAATGGCTCGAACCTGCCCTGCTCCCGCAGAGCACGCCGACGACCCTGCTCTTCGAGTGGACCGGGGTTGTGTTCTGGGTGGTGGTCTGCGTGCTCGCTGCGAGTACTTTCCTCACCCCGGTGTACGGCACCGAGACCGACGCCGCCGAACGGGCGCGCGGATTGCTGATGTCGAGCAGCGGATCCGCTCTGTCGTGGATGACGACCTGGCGCGGCAACAAGTACTGGTTCGGTTCCGACGGTCGCAGCTACGTCGCCTACCGGGTCATCTCCGGCGTCGCACTGACCACCGGGGATCCCGTCGGTCCGCGGGAGTCTCTGCGGGACAACGTCGTCGAGTTCGCCGAGTTCGCGTCCGAGAACGGGTGGATCCCGTGCTTCTACTCCGTCACCCCCGCCGTCCGCCGCATCACCGACTCGCTCGGTTGGGGAGGAATCCAGGTCGGTGAGGAAACGGTTCTGGACCTCGACGGCATTGCGTTCACCGGCAAGCGATTCCAGGACGTGCGGACTGCGCTGAACAGAGCGAAGAAAGCCGGCGTCGTCGCCGAGTGGATCCGCTTTCCATCTGCCCCGCTGGCGATCACGGATCAGATCACGGCGATCTCGGAGGAGTGGGTCGCGGACAAGGGTATGCCCGAGATGGGCTTCACCCTCGGCGGTCTCGAGGAGGTCGACGACGAGAACGTGCGGTGCCTGATCGCCGTCGACGAGAACCGGACCGTGCACGGCGTGACCTCGTGGATGCCGGTGTACGAGGACGGCGTCATCGTCGGATGGACGCTCGACTTCATGAGACGCAGATCCGAGGGCTTCCGGCCCACGATGGAATTCCTCATCGCATCGGCGGCCCTGCTGCTCGAACAGGAAGGTGCCCGATTCCTCAGCCTCTCGGGCGCACCCCTGGCCAAGGTCGACGAGAAGCAACCCGAACACGTCTCCAGTGCCGAGCAGTCCACGCTGTCTGGGCTGCTCGAGCGATTGCTCGACGTCCTCGGACGCACCCTCGAACCCGTCTACGGATTCCGTTCCCTACTGGCGTTCAAGTCGAAGTTCCAGCCTCGCTACGAACCGATGCACATGACCTTCGCGGATCCGGCCGCGCTGCCCAGCATCGGAAATGCGATCGGCCGGGCATATCTGCCCGACGTGTCGATCGGCCAGGGCGTCAAGCTGGTACGCACGATGATCGAGCGGTGAGACCCCGCGCTACCGCTCGGTGGAAGCACCTGCGGCGGCGTGACTCTCGGACCGGACGGGTCCACCGACCGACCCGTACACGTGGCGGGTGCCGATCGGAACGATGAGCGGACGGTCGGACATCGGATCGTCTATCACGGCGGCTTCGAGGCCGAACACGTCGAGCAGCAGCTGCTCGGAGATGACGTCCTGTGGCCTGCCCGAGGTGACGATCCGGCCCTGCTTCATCACGATCAACCGGTCGCTGTACCTGATTGCCAGGTTCAGATCGTGCAGGACCATGACGATGGTGCGGCCGAGTTCGTCGTGCAGGCGGTCGACGAGATCCAGGACCTCGATGGAGTGCGCCAGATCGAGATAGGTGGTCGGCTCGTCGAGCAGCAGGATATCGGTGCCCTGGGCCAGTGCCATCGAGATCCAGGCGCGTTGCCGTTGGCCACCTGACAATTCGTCGACGGGTCTGTCGGCGAGGTCGCTGATTCCGGTCAGTTCGAGTGCGTTCGCGACCTCTGCCTCGTCGTCCGAGCTCCACTGCCGGATCCACGATTGGTGGGGGTGACGACCGCGTGACACGAGATCTGCGACGGTCAGTCCTTCGGGAGCAGTGGGCGCCTGAGGCAGCATCCCGAGGGTGCGGGCCACCTCTTTGGTCTTCATCGACGAGATCGCCCGACCGTCGAGCATCACGCTGCCGGCCTTGGGCTTGAGTAGGCGGCCGAGCGAACGCAGCAGCGTCGACTTTCCGCAGCCGTTGGGTCCGATGACCGTGGTGATGACACCGGTGTGAATCTCGAGATCGAGGTGTTCGACGATGGTGCGGTCGCCGTACCCGAGGCTCAGATCGTTCGCGATCAGACGCGAGGTGTGGCTGGTGGTCATACGGAGGCCTTTCGGTTACTGCGAACGAGTAGGTAGAGCAGGAACGGTCCACCGAGGGCCGAGGTGACGATGCCGACCGGGAGTTCCACCGGCAGAATCGTGCGCGCGATCAGATCGCTTGCCACGACCAGCAATCCACCGAGAAGTGCCGACGCGATGATCGGCGGGCCGGGCGTTCGCAGCACCCTCAGCGCTATTTGGGGAGCGGCGAGCGCCACGAATCCGATGGGTCCCGCGGCGGCGGTGGCGATCGCGGCGAGTGCGACGGCCGCGAGCAGCATCATGGCCTGACTGTGTTGCAGACGGACCCCGAGCGATCGTGCGTTGTCGTCGCCGAGTCGCAGGGCACCCAGAGTGAACGTCGCGACGACTGTGCCGCCACCGACGAGGACGACCGCGATGGCGACCGGCCAGACCGCGGACCAGTCCGCTCCGTTGAGTGACCCGTTGAGCCAGACCTGAGCGCGGGAGACGTCGTTGATGTCGGCGCTGATCAGCAGCCAGCCGATCACCGCGGTGAGCATGGCGTTGACGGCGATGCCGACCAGAATGAGCCGGAATCCGTCGACGCCCTTGCGCCAGGCGAGGGTATAGATCGCGATGGCGGTGAGCAGGCCGCCGATCAAGGCCGCCAGAGGAAGGCCGAGGGTGGCGAGCAGCCCGCTGAAGCTGCTGCCACCGCCGAGCACGATCAACGCGACGGCCGCGGCACTGGAACCGGCCGTGATGCCCAGTATGTCGGGGCTGGCGAGGGCGTTGCGGGAGATCGACTGCGTGATCGCGCCGGATATACCGAGGGCGGCCCCGACCAGGAGCCCGGTCAGTGATCGGGGCAGCCGCAGGTCCATCACGATGAATCGTTCGATCCTCGAACCGCCGCCGAGCAGCACGTCGAGGACCTGCACGATCGACAGCGGGAAGTCGCCTCGGCCGATGTTCACACACATGACCAGCACCAGCGCCGCAGCCAGTAGGACGGTCGTCAGTACCATCAGTGGCCGTCGGACCATCGAGATCGGACCGAGGCGGAACGCCGGCCGGGTGCGAACGCCGCCGTGGCCGGGCGTCGGTGTGGGGGACTGCAGGTCGGCGGTCACAGGCCGACCAACTTCCGGCGTCGGACGAGAGCGATGAAGAACGGCGCTCCGATCAGTGCCAGAACGATGCCCACCTGAAGCTCGCCCGGGCGCACCACGACTCGGCCGATGACGTCGGCGATCATGAGCATCACTCCGCCCATGAGGCCTGCATACGGGACGAGCCAGCGGTAGTCGGGTCCGGTCACCGCGCGGGCGATGTGCGGGACGACGAGGCCGACGAACGCGATGGGCCCGCATGCTGCGGTCGCTGCACCGGTGAGCAGCGTGATGGCGAGGATGCCGACGGTTCGGGTGATCGCGATGTTGGTCCCGAGGGATCGTGCGACGTCCTCGCCGAGGCTCATGACGTTCAGGCCGGGGGTGCTCGCCAGTGCGATGAGGACGCCGATCACCAGGAACGGCAGGACCTGCCATAGCACGTCGAGGCCGCGTCCGGCAACGGATCCGACCACCCAGAAGCGGTAGCCGTCCAAGCTGGTCTGATCGAGCAACACGACGGCGTTGGTCATCGCCGAGAGAAAGAATGCGACGCCTGCTCCGGCCAGGGCGAGATTGACCGGACTCGATCTGCCCGACCCGATCGACGACAGTCCGAAGACGACGATGCTCGCCACCGCCGAACCGGCGAACGCGAACCACAGGTACTGACTCGGCGAGGTGAACCGAAACAGATAGATAGCCATGACGACGAAGAACGCCGCCCCGGAATTGAGGCCGAGCAGGCTGGCGTCTGCCAACGGGTTACGGGTGTGCCCCTGGATGAGAGCGCCTGCGATGCCGAGTGCGATGCCGACGACCAGTGCGAGCACCGTGCGTGGGATCCGCAACGTGCGCACGATGATGTCGGTGTCGGTGCCCGTCGAATTCAGCAGCGCATGGGCGATTTCGGCGAACGTCAGTGGCCGCGCGCCGATGGCGATGCTGGCGAGGATGCCCGCCACGAGCGCGACGACCAGGACTGCCAGGCCGAGCAACCTGCGCCTTCGGATCGCGGCGACCGAGCCGTCCTTGGGAACGGGCTCGAATCCTTCTGCTGCCGCGGTCTTGTCGCGGACCACTTCCGACGACGACGTGTCGATCCCGAACTGACGACGCAGAGCCCGGCGTGCGCCGATGGGGCCATGGGTCGAGGTGTCTCGCAGCGTGAGCCCCAGCCAGCGCTTGCCGGTGCTCTGGCCTTCGTTGCCGTCGCGGTATCCGCGGTTCCAGACGAACAGAGCCACCGCGACGCACACCGCGATGGTGCCGAACACGAATCGGTCCGCCTGGCCGCCACCGTTGTCGTCACGAAGCGCGTCGACGATCGACCAGCCGACGAACAGGGGGATCAGCACGATCAGTGCGTCGATCGCGGCTGCAGCGAGGCGAGAGCTACGCGGCGGCGGCCCGGTGGGCACGTCCTCGGTCCCGTACGGCTCGTCGGAAGACCGGCGTGCGCCGTGGGGGCCGAGTAGCGGAGCTGTTGTCACAGTGCTCGTGACTCCTCGCTGTTTCGAAGGGACACGGTTTAGGTTACGGAACCCTTCCTCGGCGCGTGAGGTGAGGTAAGGGTAGCGGTGCCTGACCGCTTTATGATCTGGTTAGGCTAACCTACATTGAGTGGGTAGGGGTGCGACGCGTGCACCCGCCGGGAAACTGAGGAGCGATCAGATGTCAGTTGCAGCAGCGTCGTATACGGGTTGGGCCGATGTGCATCGACTCTCGAGTCGATCCGGCGGGGCGGCGCTGTTGGCCGACTCGTGTGCGACCCTGCGTGCACTCAACCCCGATTACCCGCGGATGTACGCGGTGGCAGCGATGGCGAACGAGGGCAAGCGCCGTTGGTGGCAGTTGGCGGTGGGTCTCGACGACGGTCGCGTCGAGCAGATGTACCGGCGATCGCTCGAGGATCTCGACGTTCCCGAAGCTGCGGCAGTGCAGGTCGCTACGGCTCTGATCCATGCCGTCGTCGGGCGCGTGGCCGCGCTGCTGGTGTTGGAGGCACGAGCTTGGGATCCGGGCATCGACAATCTGTGGATCCACATGGACAGTGACGGCGGGATCGATTGGGCAGGAGTGACATCGCCGATCCTGCGCGTGCTACCCGAGGATCCCGCCGCGGGTGAGCCCGGCACGGTCACACTTCCGTGCGAACAGGCTCTGTTGGTCTGGACTGCACATCGATGCACGACGTCGCTCGGCGCGGTGTTCCGCGCGATCGCCGACCGCGCACCGCTGGATGCGCGTGTCTTCTGGGCTCTGGTCGGCGACGCCATCCTGGGGGCCTCGACGTATGTACCGATTCTGGCTGGGGCGAGCGCATCGGCAGGTGCGCGCCGGGGTCAGATGCTGCTCGACGCCATGGTCGCGGCCGGGGCACCCGTGCGTTCACGCGTCGGCGTTCCTGGCCGCGCGAGACTACGGGCATCGTGAAGGCCTTGCGTCATAAATAAGGTTTGCCTATGCTGACTTCGTACCAACGGACCGTGCCGGAGTTCTGAGGGCTGCAGTGACTCCCGGTCCTTGCCACGGTGGGCCTCTCGTTCTTCGCGAACGAGAGGCCCACCGATTTTTGTGGGTCCATCGTCGTGTATCCCTGAACGGGAGCCGACTGCCGAGTCGGCCACCCTCTCGACGCAACCGAAAGGCACAGCAATGACGGACTCGAACGGCACCACGGGGGAGACCTCCTTCGACACCATGACGCCGGAACAGCTCACCGAATTGTGTGCACGAGGATTCGACGGGGTCATCGGCCTGCGGTACCTCGAGGTGTCCGGCGACGAGGTGCGCGCGGAATGGACCGTCACTCCGCAGCTCCATCAGCCGGCCGGAATCATGCACGGCGGGGTTTTGTGCTCGGTGGTCGAGTCGGTGGCGAGTATCGGCGGATCGGCCTGGTTCGGCTCCCGGGGGCACGTGGTCGGAACCAACAACAACACCGACTTCCTGCGCGCGACTCGATCGGGAACCCTGGCCGCGCACGGACATCCGATTCATCGGGGCCGCACCCAGCAGCTCTGGCAGGTCGACATGACGGACGAGAGTGGACGCCTGGTTGCTCAGGGCAAGGTCCGGCTGGCGAATATCGAAAACACGGCGCATCTGGGACAGTGATGCCCATGACGGGACACAGCGACAGCGCCGACTCTTCCATCCGGCCGGGCGCAACTTCACTGACTGCCGACGCCTTCGATCGCCTCGAATCACTGTTCGGTCCCATCGACGACGAACTCGCGCAGCATTATCCGGGCGACCGAGTCGGTGGCCAGCCCTCTCACACCGTCTACGTATCGGCCTCGGATGCGTCGGCGGCTGTGTCCGCCGAATGGGGTGCTGCCGCTCTGGCAATCCTGGACGCCCACCCCGAGGTGTTCGCCGGACTCGACACCCAGAACGCCTTACCTCTCGTACGCGACCGGCTCGGAAGTGCGCCCATCCAGGACCTCAGATTCGATTTCGAGGACGGTTACGGATGGCGATCCGACGCCGTCGAGGACCGCCACGCGACCGCAGTCGGGACAACACTGTCCACCTTGGCCGAAGATCCGGCCGGACCGACGTGGCTCGGGATCCGCGCCAAAGGGCTTGCCGCACATGAGCGTCGGCGTGGAATTCGCACCCTGGAGCTGGTCCTGGACGGAGCCGGGGGAGTACCCGACGGCTTCGTGTTCACCGTACCCAAGCTCCGTGCCGCCTCGCAGGTAGCCGCTGTGGTCGCCCTGTGCGAGGAACTCGAGCGTGCGCACGGCCTGCCCGATCGCGCCCTTCGCTTCGAGCTGCAGATCGAGAGCCCACAGGCGGTGATCGGGGCCGACGGAACGGCGACCCTCGCGAGGGCGATCACCAGGGCGGACGGCCGCTGCACCGCCCTGCACTACGGTACCTACGACTACAGCGCCGCCTGCGGAATCACCTCTGCACAACAGTCACTGGCCCATCCGGTCGCGGACCATGCGAAGAACGTCATGCTGGCGGCAGCGGCGCAAACCGGGGTATGGGTGTGCGACGGTTCGACTCAGGTGGTGCCGACGGGCGATTCCGCGCAGGTGGCCGCGTCCGCGCGTCGACATTTCGAGCTGGTGACCAGATCCCTCGAGCGTGGTTTCTATCAGGGTTGGGACATGCATCCCGGCCACCTGGTGACGCGATGGGCGGCGACATTCGGCTTCTTCCGTCAGGCCATGCCGGTCGCTGCTGCTCGGCTGGGCAGCTACCTCGACCGCCAGGGTGGTGAGGTGATGGACGAGCCGGCGACAGCGCAGGCGTTGGCAGGCGTTCTGGTGCGGGGCCTGGATTCGGGCGCATTCGGCATCGCCGAGTTGCAGAACGTGGCTGCCGGCATCGACCGAAACGTGCTGCGGGGACTGCTCGATCGATCGGTGACCGTGCCGCTCGGATGAGGTGCGTCGGCGCGCTCCGCTGCCGGCGGGTCGTAAGCGTGTCAGAATTGCCGGGCACCATCACCGATCGGGACGGAGAACTCCAATGCGGTTGTCTCCGCACGAGCAGGACCGACTGCTCGTCAGCTACGCGGCCGAGCTCGCTCGGCGTCGCCAGGCACGCGGCCTCAAACTCAATCACCCCGAGGCGATCGCGGTCATCACCGATCATCTCCTCGAGGGTGCCCGCGACGGCCGGTCGGTCGCAGACCTGATGTCCTCGGGTCGCGAGATTCTCGGGGCCGACGACGTCATCGACGGCGTGCCCGAGTTGCTCCCCGAGGTGATGGTCGAAGCGACCTTCCCGGACGGCACGAAACTGATCACGGTGCACGAGCCGATCTCTCCGAAGCGGGGTGACGGTCACCTGATTCCGGGCGAGATCATTACCGTCGCAGGCGACATCGAGATCAACGACGGCGCCGAGGTGATCTCTATGGCCGTCGTCAACGCGGGAGATCGACCGGTACAGGTGGGTAGCCACGTGCATTTCCCGCAGTCGAACGCAGCTCTGCAGTTCGACCGCGAACGGGCGCACGGCTGCCGCCTCGACATCCCTGCGGGCACGGCGGTGCGTTTCGAGCCCGGCATAGAACAGACGATTCGGCTCGTGCCCCTCGGCGGCACGCGCGAGGTACACGGATTGAGCATGACACCTCCCGGAAAGTTGGACAGCTGATGGCGCGTATGAGTCGCAGTCGATACGCCCAGTTGTTCGGTCCCACCACGGGTGATCGAATCCGCTTGGCAGACACCGATCTTCTGATCGAGGTCACCGAGGACCGCAGTGGTGGCCCCGGCAACGCCGGTGAGGAGGCCGTGTTCGGCGGTGGCAAGGTGATCCGTGAATCGATGGGTCAGTCCCGAGCCACCCGCGCCGACGGCGCTCCCGATACGGTCATCACCGGGGTTGTCGTCGTCGACTACTGGGGAATCATCAAGGCCGATCTCGGTATCCGCGACGGACGCATCGTGGCGCTGGGCAAGGCGGGCAATCCCGACACCATGACCGGGGTGCATCCCGATCTCGTCATCGGCCCGTCCACCGAGATCATCGCGGGCAACGGAAAGATCGTCACCGCAGGCGGTATCGACTGCCACGTCCACCTGATCTGCCCGCAGATCAAGGAGGAGGCTCTCGGTGGCGGCATCACCACGGTGATCGCAGGCGGTACCGGTCCCGCCGAAGGGAGCAAGGCCACCACCGTCACCCCGGGCGCATGGCACCTGTCTCGGATGCTCGAGTCACTGGACGACTGGCCGATGAACATCGTGCTCCTCGGCAAGGGCAACACGGTCAATCCCGACTCGATGTGGGAGCAATTGCGCGCCGGCGCATCGGGTTTCAAACTGCACGAGGACTGGGGATCGACCCCGGCCGCGATCGACGCGTGCCTGCGAGTGTGCGAGGACGCAGGCGTTCAGGCAGCGTTGCACTCGGACACTCTCAACGAGGCCGGATTCGTCGAGACCACCCTCGATGCGATCAGGGGACGCGGAATTCACGCGTATCACACCGAGGGTGCGGGCGGCGGGCACGCACCCGACATCATCACCGTGGCGGCGCAGCCGCACGTCCTCCCCAGCTCGACCAACCCGACGCGGCCCCACACCGTCAACACCCTGGACGAGCATCTCGACATGCTGATGGTGTGCCACCACCTCAGTCCGTCGATTCCGGAGGATCTGGCCTTCGCCGAGAGCCGAATTCGGCCGTCGACGATCGCAGCCGAGGACCTGCTGCACGACATGGGTGCGATCTCGATGATCGGCAGCGACGCTCAGGCGATGGGCCGGATAGGCGAGGTGGTTCTGCGCACCTGGCAGACGGCCCACGTGATGAAGTCTCGTCGCGGCTTCCTCGCAGGTGACAACGGAGCCGACAACAACCGAGTCATGCGCTACGTCGCCAAGTACACCATCTGCCCGGCCGTCGCACATGGCCTCGACGACGAGATAGGTTCGATCGAGCCGGGCAAACTCGCCGACCTGGTGCTGTGGGATCCGGCATTCTTCGGGGTGCGTCCCCACATGGTCATCAAGGGCGGCATGATCGCCTGGGCTGCCATGGGCGATGCCAACGCGTCCATCCCGACCCCACAACCCGAACTGCCACGTCCTATGTTCGGGGCGTCGCCGAAGGCAGCCGCCGCGACGTCGCTGCATTTCGTTGCCCCGCAGGCGATCGAGGACGGACTGGCCGGACGTCTGAACTGCGATCGTCGGTTGGTTCCGGTCAAGAACGTGCGCGGTGTCAGGAAGTCGGACATGGCACTCAACGACGCTCTGCCCGACATCCGAGTCGATCCCGATACCTTCACGGTCCGTATCGACGGGGACGTGTGGACGGAGCAGCCGGCAACCGAACTGCCGATGGCGCAGCGATACTTCCTCTTCTGATGCCCGATGCCCGACTGCAGGTGACCACGCTTCTCTCGCTTGCGGATTCACGGCTGCCCACCGGTGGCCACGTGCATTCCGGCGGCGTGGAGGAAGCGATCGCCTCGGGCTTCGTCCGAGACATCGCGACGCTCGAGGCGTTTCTGCGACGCCGCATCCGAACCTCCGGGGCCACAACGGCGTCCATTGCCGCATCGCTGGTGTACGGGTCGTCGAGCACGGACGAGGCAGATGCCGAATCCGACGCACGAACACCGTCCCCGGCCGCGAGGTCCGCTTCCCGTGCTCAGGGCCGCGGACTGCTTCGGCTGGCCAAATCTGCTTGGCCGCATCATGATTGGGCGGCCATCGGCCGCAAGCCGCATCTGGCCGTTGCCGCCGGACACGTCGGACTCGCGGCGGGCCTGTCGGTTACCGACACGGCCGCCGTGCAGGTGTACATCACCATGACCGGGTCGGCGATTGCCGCCCAGCGTCTGCTCGCGCTCGATCCGGCCGAGGTCGCGGCGTGCACCATCCGGTTGGGCGACTTCTGCGACGACGTGACCGCGGCGTTGTGCGAGTGCCTGCCCGAGCTGATGGAGTTGTCGGATCCGTTGCTGGACATGTTCGCCGAAGCCCACGCCGTCCGCGATCGGCCGTTGTTCGTATCCTGAGTACGGATCCATTTTTTCTCTAGCGACAAGGAGTTCGACATGCCCCCGCACCTGATCGACGGTGAGCCCCACGACCACGGTTTGGATCGGCCCAAGCGCGCACGGGTGGCAGGTGACGCGCTGCGCGTCGGCATCGGTGGACCCGTCGGTTCCGGGAAGACGGCGTTGGTTGCTGCGCTGTGCCGCGAACTGCGCGACGAACTTTCGCTCGCCGTACTCACCAATGACATCTACACCACCGAGGACGCGGACTTCCTGCGTCGGCACGCCGTGTTGCCCGACGAGCGCATCACGGCGGTCCAGACCGGTGGATGCCCACACACCGCGATCCGAGACGACATCACGGCCAATCTCGACGCCATCGACGATCTGATCGAGAACAACCCGCCCCTGGATCTGATTCTCGTGGAATCCGGTGGCGACAATCTGACGGCGACGTTCTCGTCCGGTCTGATCGACGTGCAGATATTCGTCGTCGACGTGGCCGGGGGAGACAAGGTGCCGCGTAAGGGCGGTCCCGGTGTGACGTTCTCCGACCTGTTGGTCGTCAACAAGACCGACCTCGCTCCGTACGTCGGAGCTGATCTCGGTGTCATGGAACGGGACGCGGCTCAGGTACGCGAGGGGCGCCCGACTGCGCTGATCTCCCTCACCGACGATCCGGCGGCGACCATGGTGCTCGAGTGGGTGCGGGAGCAGCTGAAGGTGATCGCCGACGCCGACGCGCACGCCCACACACACTGAGCGTCGATGCACACAGAGCTCTGCATCGACGCGAGCCGCAGCCGCAGCCCACGCATCACCTCGGTGGGCGGACTCGCCGGCCGACAGACCGGACCGGACACGGTTCACCTGATCGGAACGGCGGCAACTCCTCTCGGCGGTGACACCATCGTGGTCAGAATCTCGGTGGCGGCCGGCGCGCACCTGGAGGTGCGCAGTGTCGCAGCCTCGTTGGCTATGCCCGGTGGGCTGCATCGTCACTCCTCCGCGCAGTGGCACTTCGAGGTCGGTGCAGGTGCGTCGCTGGTCTTCGACCCGGAACCGATGGTCGTCGTCTCCGATGCCTCGCACTCGGTGATCAACACCGTTGTGCTGGAACAGGATTCGACTCTGTGGTTACGAGAGCGAACGCAGATCGGCCGCTTCGAGGAAGCGTCGGGACAGTGGAGCAGTGCGATGCGATGCGACGTCGGAGGCAGCCCGCTGCTGCGTCATCGGGTGGAACTGGGTGCGGGATCGGTTGCGCACGACGCGTTGTCGGCACCGCTGTCGATGTCCAGCACGCTGAGGTATCCCGATACTCGGGCGTCCGAGGTCGATCTGGCAGACGGTTCCGTCCGGCTGGCGCTGGCCGGAGGCGGTTCGCTGAGTACCTCGGTGGGGCGTCGTCTACAGCCTGTCGATTCGCTCGGCTGAGACAGCCCCGACAAACGAACGACGCACGGGCCGACGGAATGTCGTCGGCCCGTGCGTCGTAGTCGTAGCGACGGGTCAGCTGCTGATCAGCCTGCGGCCTTCTCGCGTTCCTGCTCCTGATCGGCTGCGTCCGTCTTGACGGCACCTGCACGTTCGAGGGAGTTGAGTTGCTCGATGGCCAATCGCGCGAACACCTGCTGTTCGGTCGACGCCATCTGCGCGCGGCCCTTGCCGAGGAACGTCACGAACCACGAGATGACGGTCGTGATGCGGCTGCGGTAGCCCACGAGGTAGTACAGGTGCAGAGCGAGCCACATGAGCCAGGCGATGAATCCACCGAACTCGAGCTTGCCGACCTTGGCGACGGCGTTGAATCGCGACACCGTCGCCATCGAACCCTTGTCGAAGTACTTGAACGGGGCCCGCTGCGCGGGATCGTCCTGGCCCTTGACCGACGCCTTGATCAGCTTGGCAGCGTAGGTCGCTCCCTGAATGGCGCCCTGCGCCATGCCCGGAACGTCCTTGACCGACATCAGGTCGCCGACCACGAACACGTTCGGGTGACCCTTGACGGTGAGGTCCGGTTCGACCAGCACGCGTCCGGCGCGATCGGTCTCGGATCCGGACTGGTCGGCGAGCTGCTTGCCGAGTGGGCTGCCCTGCACGCCTGCGGACCAGACCTTGCACTGCGCCTCGATGCGACGCGTCGTGCCGTCCTTCTCCTTGACGGTCAGGCCGTCGTTGTCGACGTCGGTGACCATCGCGTTGAGCTGGATTTCCACGCCGAGCTTCTCGAGCCGCTCGGCAGCCTTGCGGCCGAGCTTCTCACCCATCGGCGGCAGCACGGCGGGAGCGGCGTCGAGCAGGATGACGCGGGCGTCACGCGGATCGATGTTGCGGAAAGCTCCGTCGAGGGTGCGATCGGCGAGCTCGGCGATCTGCCCGGCGAGCTCGACACCGGTGGGACCCGCGCCGACGACCACGAAGGTCATGAGGCGGTCCTTCTCCTCCTGATCGTCGGAGAGTTCGGCCTGCTCGAACGCACCGAGGATGCGTCCTCGCAGTTCGAGTGCATCGTCGATGGTCTTCATGCCGGGCGCGAACTCGGCGAAGTGGTCGTTGCCGAAGTAGGACTGCTGTGCGCCTGCAGCGACGATCAGGCTGTCGAACGGAGTGACGGTGATGCGTTCGAGGAGCTTGGACGTCACCGTCTTGGCCTCGAGATCGATGTTCAGCACGTCTCCGAGCAGCACCTCGGCGTTTTTCTGCTTGCGCAGAATGACGCGGGTGGTGGGAGCGATCTCGCCGACGGACAGAATGCCTGTCGCGACCTGATAGAGGAGAGGCTGGAAAAGGTGGTGTGTCGTCTTGGCGACGAGGGTGATGTCGACGTCGGCTTTCTTGAGCGCCTTGACGCCGAACAGACCTCCGAACCCGGAACCGATGACGACGACGCGGTGACGCTTCGATTCGAGCGGTTGGATGCTCATTACCTGCTCCCTAACGATTGCGGTGTGCGGTCAACGGTAGTCGCCATCGATCGCGGCGTCTCGACAAGGTCGTCGTGTCTGTGGTGGCAGTGCACACCTATCGGCCGGCTGCTGCGCGCTTCGCCAGTTCCACGGTCGCGGCTCGCAGTTCGGCAGCCGAGCCGATCGGAGTCGCATAACCGACCCTGGTGTACGCGATTCCGCGCGGCGTGTGCACCTTCAGATCCAGTCCGTAGCGGTCCGCTGCCGTGCACTCCGCGGACGTCGCATCGGGAAAGCCGCCCAGTTCGCGGGCCATCGCAGTCAGCGACGTCGAGTGGTCGGCGTTGAGGTGCTCGACCGCGTACGCGGAGGTCGGCGACACCGGATCGGGCGCGGCCTGGGAATACGCTTCGGCAGTTGCAGAATCCATCCGGCCGTATCCGCCGACCCACCGGACCCGATGCACGCGCATGACCCAGAGCGTGAAATCGCTGTAGTCGAGGTAGTACTTCGCCGCCGGTACGCCGTCGAGGTGCGCCGCGCGTGCTGCGGCCAGCTCGTCGCCCTCCGGCCGCTCGACCACACCTGCCAGCGTGATTCGGCCCGACGCCAGCGGATCGGTCTGCGATTGCGGTGCCACGATCGACAGGCTCATCCGTTGATCACCGGTGAGGTTGCGTCCATGTTCGGCCATTCGCGAGACACACAGAACCGGAGCGCCGTCGAGCAATCCGTACGTGACGAACGAAGCCCAGGGATCGCCGTCCGCGGTCAGGCTCGCAAGAGTTGCGGTGTTGGTGGACGCAGCGATCGTGCGTGCTTCCTCGGCCGCGGACGGCCGACGGTCCTCGACGACGGGGGTCAGGGGAGGGGGAACGGACGGGGCGTCACCGGGATCGCCATGATCGAGTGCCATGCGCAGAAGCTTACGGCGACGACCTACAGGAGGTCTCGGGCATGAACGAGCGCGTCGGCGACGAGTGCGACACCGAGTACGACGAAGATGACGCGCACCGTCGGCGGGCCGTACCGCGTCAGGGCCCGTTCGGTCGCGGTGAACGCCCGCCGGGAACGTCGACTCTTCCTCGACGCCAGAATCAGAACGAGGATGGGCGGTAGCAGCCCGATCAGGCAGTACACCACGACGATGGCCGGCCACCACGGCGGACGGGGATCGTAGGTGGAGAGCATCGTCAACCCGGCGAGATACGGCACTGCCGTCGGGCCCTGCACCAGACCGATCGTCAGTCCGGTCAGGGCAACGACGGGAATGCTCGAGCCGGCGCGGGCTGCCCACGCCGGCGGGCGACGTTCGGTGGTGGGCAGTGCACCGAGACCGATCAGCACCAGCCCCACAACCAGTTCCGTTCGATACCGGAGCGTGGCAGTGATGGTGATGTCGAACAGATCGGTGAAGAAGTCGATGCCGAGAACGGTGAGGATGCCGAAGGTGGTCGTGGCCGTGAACACTCCGCCGACGAACGCCAGCCCGGCTCGGAAAGGAGACCGGCGGGTGGTTCTCGAATGCACAGCGATGGCAGCGGTCACGCCGATCAGCAGCACGTCGAGTGAATCGAGTAGTGCAAATCCGACAAGCGCAAGCAGCAAGGTCACCATGGAGGGTCCAGGATATCGGTCAGTCGAAGGTGACCTTCTCGGTGAAGACGGCCTCGGCGGTCCGGCCGGGAATCGGTTGCACGTCAACTCCCGACATACGTGGCCAAGTGCTTGCCCGTCAGGGTCGAACCGTCCGCCACCAGATCGGACGGCGTGCCCTCGAACACGACCAGTCCGCCGTCGTGCCCGGCACCGGGACCGAGATCGATGATCCAATCGGCGTGGGCCATGACGGCCTGATGATGCTCGATGACGATCACCGACTTGCCCGAGTCGACCAACCTGTCCAACAGCCCCAGGAGCTTGTCGACATCGGCGAGGTGCAGCCCGGTGGTGGGTTCGTCCAGCACGTAGATCCCGCCTTTGTCGGCCATGTGCGTCGCCAGCTTGAGGCGTTGGCGTTCTCCACCCGACAGCGTGGTCAACGGCTGGCCGATCTTCAGGTAGCCCAGTCCGACGTCGTTCAATCGCTGCAGAATCCTGTGTGCCGGGAGCAGTTTCGCCGGCCCGTCGGAGAAGAATTCCTCGGCCTCGGCGACCGACATCGACAACACCTCGTCGATGTTGCGCCCGCCGTAGTGGTACTCGAGTACCGATGCCTGGAATCGCTTGCCCTCGCACTCCTCGCACGTCGTGGCCACCCCGGCCATCATCGCGAGGTCGCTGTAGAGGACGCCAGCGCCGTTGCACGTCGGGCACGCGCCTTCGGAGTTCGAGCTGAACAACGCGGGTTTGACGGCGTTCTCCTTGGCGAACGCCTTGCGGATCGGTTCGAGCAACCCGGTGTACGTCGCGGGGTTGCTCCGCCGCGACCCGCGTATCGCCCCCTGATCGACCGACACCACATCGTCTGTCCCCGAGAGCGATCCGTGAATGAGCGAACTCTTGCCCGAGCCTGCGACGCCGGTGACGACAACCAGTACTCCGAGTGGAACGTCGACGTCCACGTCGCGCAGATTGTGGGAGTCCGCGCCGCGGATTTCGAGTACTTCGGAGAACTCGCGCACCGATTCCTTCAGTGATGCCCGATCGTCGAAATGCCGACCGGTGACGGTGTCGCTCTGCCGCAATCCGTCGACGGTGCCCTCGAAACAGACGTGCCCGCCCGCGCTTCCCGCGCCGGGGCCCAGATCGACCACGTGATCTGCGATGGAGATCGTCTCGGGTTTGTGCTCGACCACGAGTACGGTGTTTCCCTTGTCCCGCAACTGAAGCAGCAGGTTGTTCATCCGCTCGATGTCGTGGGGATGCAGACCGGTGGTCGGCTCGTCGAACACGTACGTCACGTCGGTCAACGAGGATCCGAGGTGGCGAATCATTTTGGTGCGCTGGGCCTCTCCACCGGACAACGTTCCCGACGGACGATCCAGGCTCAGGTAGCCGAGCCCGATCTCGACGAACGAGTCGAGGGTCTCGCCCAGTGTGGTCAGCAGCGGTGCCACCGACGGTTCCTTCAGGCCGCTCACCCACTTCGCCAGGTCGCTGATCTGCATCGAACATGCGTCGGCGATGTTGATGCCCTTGATCTTCGACGACCGAGCACCTTCGTTGAGCCTGGTTCCGAGGCAGTCCGGGCAGGTGGTGAAAGTGATCGCGCGTTCGACGAAGGCGCGGATGTGGGGCTGCATGGCGTCGACGTCCTTGGACAGGAACGACTTCTGAATCTGCGGCACGAGCCCCGAATAGGTCAGATTGATGCCGTCGACCTTGATCTTCGTCGGTTCGCGATAGAGCAGGTCGTCGAGTTCCTTCTTGGTGTACTTCGAGATGGGCTTGTCCGGGTCGAAATACCCGCAGCCGCGGAATATGCGGCCGTACCAGCCCTCCATGCTGTAGCCGGGGATCGTGATCGCGCTCTCGTTGAGCGACTTGCTCGCGTCGTAGAGAGCGGTGAGATCGAAGTCGCTGACGGAGCCTCTGCCCTCACAGCGCGGGCACATGCCACCGGTCACGGTGAAGGACTTCTTCTCTGTGGTCTGCCTGCCGCCCTTGTCCACCTTGTACGCACCTGCACCGGACACCGACGCGACGTTGAACGAAAAGGCCTGTGCGGAGCCGATGTACGGCTTTCCGATTCGGCTGAACAGAATCCGCAGCATGGCGTTGGCATCGGTTGCGGTGCCGACGGTGGAGTGAGGATTCGCGCCCATGCGCTGTTGATCGACGATGATGGCCGTTGTGAGTCCGTCCATGACGTCGACATCCGGGCGGCCGAGCGTGGGCATGAATCCTTGTACGAAGGCACTGTAGGTCTCGTTGATCATGCGTTGCGATTCGGCCGCAATCGTACTGAAGACCAGCGAGCTCTTTCCGGAGCCGGAGACCCCGGTGAACACGGTCAGTCGCCGCTTGGGCAGCTCCACATCGATGTCCTGGAGATTGTTCTGCCGCGCCCCGTGAACACGAATCGAATCGTGACTGTCGGCAGCATGCCGTGCCGAGCCCTCCGAGACCTTCTTCGTCGCCATGAGCAGTCACGCTAGTCGTACCGAAGCCTGCTCGCTTCTCGATTCCTGATCGAATCCGGTGGCGGACAGGGCCGCGTCGAGTCGGCTCAGGTCGGCGGCCGAGGAGGCGAGAAGTGGGCGTCGCACGGTCGCGTCGGAGATGACGCCGATCCTGGCGAGCGCGGCCTTCGCCATGATGGCCCCCTGCGTCGTGCGCATGACGGCGTCGGTCAACGGCAGGAGCGATCGCTGTACTGCGTTCGCTCGGTCCAGGTCGCCGACGCGGATTGCCGCGATCAGCTCGGCGTAGCGGTCTGCCACCACGTTTCCGGTGACGCTGACCAATCCTGTTGCACCGGAGGCGAGGTAGGGCAGCGCGAGTTCGTCGATTCCGCAGTAGTAGGCGAGGTCCGTCGAGGACATGACGGTCATGGCCTCGTACAGATCACCCTTGGCATCCTTGACAGCACCGATGAGCGGGTGGTGAGAGAGCTCGACGAGCGTCGACGCCTCGATCGCCACACCTGTGCGCGCCGGGACGTCGTACGCCATGACCGGTAGCCCACCTGCCTCGGCGATGGCGACGATGTGCTCCGCAATGCCGGCCTGAGTGGGGCGCGAATAGTAGGGAGCGGTGATGAGCAGTGCGTCGGCGCCGGCTGCCGCCGCGGACCGTGCCATCTCGATCCCCGCGGCGGTGTTGTTGGTGCCGATTCCCGCGGTCACGCGAAGAGCGTGACCGGAGTGCCTGCGGGCTCGAGCGATCAGCTGCGAGATCTCGTGGCCCGTCAAGGTCGGTGCTTCGCCGGTCGTTCCGGCGATGACGACGCCGTCGCATCGTGTAGCCAGCAGGTGTGCGAGAAGGGCATCGACGCCCGCAAGGTCGAGTGAACCATCGGGGTGCATCGGGGTCGCCATGGCGACGAGGTTCGTGCCGAAGATCGTCGAGGCCGGCGACGGAGCGATGGTCATGGTCCGAGTGTGGACTGCTCGATACATGAGGTCCAGCGAAGTATTTTCCGCATTACTGCGTACTGTTGCTTCATGATCGACATGGGTGCTTTGCACGCCCTGCGCGCTGTGGCAGCTCTGGGCACTCTCGCGCGGGCCGCCGACGAGCTCGGCTACACCTCCTCGGCGATCTCCCAGCAGATCAAACGACTCGAACGGCAGATCGGCACCCCGGTACTGGCCCAGGCCGGTCGGGGAGTCGTGCTCACCCCCGCAGGTCGGGCGGTGGTCGAGTCCGCAGGGGACGTGTTCGACGCTCTCGAACGGTGCGTCGAGGCTGCTCGATCCGCCGACGAGGGCGTCGCACGTGGGCTCGTTCGGTTGGTCGGCTTCTCGACCGCAGTTCGTGGGCTGCTGGCACCCGCGCTGATCGAGCTGAATCGACGGTATCCCGATCTGACGGTGCACATCAGCGAGGAGGATCCCGACCGCGCACTGCACAGCGTGTCTGCCGGGACCGCAGACCTGGCGCTGGTGCACGATGCAGACGGAGTATCCGCGCCCGCTCCGCCCTCGGTCGTTCGGCAACGGATTCACACGGATTTCGGCGACGTGATCATGAAGCGCACCCACCCCCTCGCCCACTGCGAGATCGCGTTGACCCATGCCGAACTCGCTCGGTACCCGTGGGTGACGAGCCCGGCCGGGACGGTGTGTCACCAGTGGTTTCGGCGGCTGTTCGCCGATACGTCCGCCGAGGTCGACGTTCGCCATCTCGTGGACGACTTCTCCACGCAACTCGCGCTGGTCGAAGCGGACGATGTCCTCGCTCTCGTGCCTCGCCTCGCGCGTCCGGTGCTCGGTGCAGGTCTCGTCGCGGTTCCGCTCGAGCGCGCTCCTGCTCGTGAAGTGCAGGCCGCGTGGCGGCGCAGCGCCGATGCCAGCCCGGCAATTCATGCCGTGCTGGACGTCCTCGACGCGGCCTCGCGCTGACTGGTCAGAACGACCAGATGGCCGGTCGCTCGCGTCATCGCCACGTACCTGTCTACGGCACCGGCGATTCCTGATCCGAACGAATCCGGGTCGATCAGGACGACCAGATCGAATTCGAGGCCCTTCGTCAACTGCGGTGTCAGCGAGCGGATGCGCTCCGACGGAGCAAACGTGGGATCACCGATGACGCAGGCGATTCCGTCGACGTTCGACTCCAGCCAGCGATCGAGGACCGATGCCAGCTGTGCCGCGTCGCCGTACTCGACGGGCACACCGGTGCTGCGGATGGAGACCGGAACATTGGCGTCCGGCATCGCCGCGCGGATCACCGGCTCGGCCTCGGCCATGACTTCCTGCGGTGTGCGGTAATTGACACCGAGGGTCGCGATCCTGACCCGGTCGAGTCCCGCACGTCCAAGCCGTTCGCGCCAGGACTCGGCGAATCCCTGTCGCGCTTGCGCGCGGTCTCCGACAATGGTGATGCTGCCCGACGGGCACCGGCGCAGAACCATCTGCCACTGGGCGTCGGTCAACTCCTGCGCCTCGTCGACGACGATGTGTGCGAACGGCCCCGCCAACGGATCCGACGGGATGTCCTCGAAGCCCGCCGAATCGACGAGTGCGTCGCGAATCCCGTCCTGCCGCAACTGTGCAGCCATCATCTCGTCGTCGTCGGCGGCCATGAGTTCATCGACCACGCGGTCCATCCGCACGCGCTCCGCAGCCGCGGCTACCTCCCTGCGCCGAGTGCGGCGCGCGTGCTCGGGATCTCCCAGCCTTATCCGTGCGGCGTCGAGCAGCGGCAGATCGGACACCGTCCATCGCGTCGGATCGGGTCGTTGTAGTGCGCGGACATCCTCGGGGGCGAGCCAGGGTGCGCACGAACGAAGGTACGCCGGCACGCTCCACAGGTCTGCGACGAGGTCGGCGGCATCGATGATCGTCCAGGATCGTTCCAGCTCCGCGCGTAGAGACTCGTTGTTCTGCAGTGACTTTCGTATGTCGTGGGGGGCCTCATCGCCGTCGTAGCGGTCCGTCAGAATCGTCAGCAGCAATTCCCAAACCTGTTCACGAGCCTCGTTGTGCGGAGTGCCGGGGTCGGGTGCCTCGAACGACTCGGCCCAATCGGCGGCAGTCAACGTCAGATCGTCCCATTCGGTCTCCACGATCATGGTCCGAGTCGGCGGCTGTTCGTAGAACGCAACGGCCGCCTCGATCGCCACGCTCATGTTCGCGGTCGCCTTCAATTGCGCCACAACAGGATTCGTCTCCTCGATCACGTTCGATCCTTCGGCGACGAGATCTCGAAGAGTGCAGGTCTGCACACCGTCCTCGCCCAGACTCGGTAGGACGTCGGAGACGTAGGCGAGGTACGGCTCGTGTGGGCCGACGAACAGCACGCCGCCGCGGCTGTGTCCGAGACGCGTCTCCGTGTACAGCAGATACGCGGTGCGATGCAGTGCGACCACGGTTTTCCCGGTTCCAGGACCACCGTCGACGACCAGCGCGCCGCGGGCGTCCGATCGAATGATCGCATCCTGATCTGCCTGGACGGTGCCCAGCACGTCGCGCATTCGAGGTGAACGCGCCGCACCCAGACTGGTGATGAAGGCGGACTGATCGTCCAGCGCAGCTTCGGTGATCGGTCCGGTCAGGTCGAACACCTCGTCCCAGTAGTCGGTGATGGTGCCGTTCGTCCACCTGTATCTACGACGACTTCGCAGCCCCATGGGATTGGCGTGAGTAGCGCCGAAGAACGGTTCGGCTGCGGGGGAGCGCCAGTCGACGAGGAGTTGCTCGCCCGCGGTTCCCAGCAGTCCGAGTCGTCCGATGTATACCGGCTCCTCCGCGTCGGTGGTCACGACGCGACCCAGGCACAGATCGACTCCGTACCGACGCAGTGAACGGAGACGGCCGCCCAAGCGGTGTATCTCGAAGTCGCGTTCCATCACTTCTCGGCCCATACGGCCCGACGACTTCTGCGCTGCCTCCAGCCGTGCCGACGTGTCGAGACGAGACTTCTCGATACTCGATCGAATAGCTGAAAAGTGTTGCTTGTCTTGGCCGATCAATGCCGAGTCACGCTTGCGCGCGAGATTGTCGGGTAGGTCGAAAACACTCGGGTACGCATGTTTCACAGGACTCCGATCGATTGCTACGTGGCTGCAGCGTGCAATTCTGAGCCCTGTACGGGGTCTTGCCGCAAGCCCCTGGGTGCGCTATACATTGAAAGGGGAAAAGAAGTAACAGTCGCTCTCGATCCCGTCCCCAGACACCAATGCCGACGAAACCGGCTGTGCATCAGATGATTCGAAGTCAGGATCAGGCCACAGGTGCGCGGCCGGCGAACTGCCCCTCGCGGTCGGGGTTCATCGATCGCCGAGAAGCAGATCGGCGATGGCTCCGGCACCGACCGGCCGACCCAAGAGGTATCCCTGCGCGAAGTCGCAGCCGGTGGCGGCCAGTGCGTCGAGTTGCTCCTCGGTTTCGACACCCTCGCCGACGACGGTGACGTCGAACGCGCGGGCGAGCGAGACGATTGCCGAGACGATCGCACGTGCCCGAGGGGCCGGCAGCCGGGCTATGTACGACTTGTCGATCTTGAAGCACTCGAACATGGGGTAGCGGTCGAGATACGACATGGAGCTGTGGCCTTTGCCCATGTCGTCGAGTAGGAGAGCCACCCCCATGGCGTGCAGTGCGGAGACGGTGTCGGCGACCCGTTCGGTGTCGGCGACCCACACGGTTTCGGTCACCTCGAGACCGAGAGCGAAGGCAGGCAGTCCTGTCTCTTCCAGTACTGAGGCGACCTCGGTGGGAAAATCGGGATCGCGGAGTTGAAGCGCGCTGACGTTGACGCGGACCACGATGTCGGAGAACGTTCGCCATCGCGCCGCGGCCGTGCATGCGGTGCGCAGCGCCCACGCGCCCAACGGCGTTGCAAGACCGGTTCTTTCGGCGACTCCGACGAACTCGCTCGGTTCGATGGGGCCGAGTTCGCGGTGATTCCAGCGGGCGAGCGCCTCCACGGCAACGATCTTCCGTGTGGCGATGTCCACCAACGGTTGGTAGGCGAGAGTGAGTTCATCGGCGAGCAGTGCGGCTCGGAGATCGATCGACAGCGATCTGATGCGATCCGCGTCGTAGAGATCGGTGGGATCGAACACTGCATGCCCACCGGTACCACTGTCCTTTGCGCGGTACATGGCCAAGTCGGCGCGGTGGATCAGCTCGTGCCGACTCGAATTCGGTTCGGACACCGCAATACCGATGCTGGCGCTCAGGGGGATGGGCACGTCTTCGGCGGAGAAGGGAACGGCGATGGAACTCGAGATGTGTCGAGCGAGTTCCTCCGCGTGAGCAACGCTGTCGACGCCTTCACAGACGATCAAGAATTCGTCTCCGCCCAGGCGCGCGATGGTGTCGGCGTCTCTGATTGCCGAGGCGAGCCGTTCGACGAACTTGACCAACGCCCTGTCCCCGGCGTCGTGTCCCAGGCTGTCGTTGATGATCTTGAAGTCGTCGATGTCGAGCAGAAGCAGTGCTACGGTGCCTGCCTGTTGTCTGGCACGGTCCAACGCCGAATCTATGACCTCGTACGCGAGGGTGCGGTTCGGCAGACCGGTCAGGGCGTCGTGCGTACTCCGTCGTCGCAGTTGGAGTTCGAGGTCGATGCGTCGTATCGCCGCGGATACGATCCCGGCAACCGAACTGAGAAACGATACTTCTTCGTCACGATAGAGACGGGCCTCAGCGCTGTGGATGGAGAGAACTCCCCAAACCTTTCCGGCGGCGGTGAAGATGGGGACTCCGACGCCGCTGCGGAGGCCGAGAGAGATCATCGTGTCGGTACGGAAACGATTCTCGGCGTGACTGTCGTTGCACACGACAGGCTCCGAGAGCGTCAGTACGAATCCCACCAACGAACCGTTCCCGGACGGAACGTTCTGACGCACGCCCAGTGCACCGCTGGCCGCGTCCATGGTCAAGTACGGATCGGTCGGGTGCTCGAGATGGGCGATGGCGGAGTTGCCCACGCCGATCAAGGTGGCGGCAGTGTCGGTTGCTGCGGTGAGCAACCTGGGTAGCTCGGCGATGACGGCGAATCGGCTCAGATCGGCGAGAGCCTTCTGCTCTAGCGCGTGACGACCGGCGATCACCGCGTCGGCCGCCATCCTGGCACTGCGCTGTTCCACCGTGTGTCGGTGCCTGATGGTGGATACGACCACGTCGGGGCCACCGTCGTCACGACTGATCACATAGGAAGACACCACGACCGGCATGCCGGTACCGGTCACGTGATGGCGCAGCTCGCAGTAGCCCTCCCACTTGCCTTCTGAGAGCAGACCGGCGGCGATGTCGTCGGTGAGATCGAGTCCGTCGGAAGTCAGCAGATCCAAAGCCGACAGTTGGCCGATATCGGCCACGTCCGTGACCCCGATCAGCTCCGAACCCGCCGGATTGATGTACAGAATCTTCCCCGTGAAATCGGACAGCGCAACGAAATCAGGGGAGCGTTCCAGGAAGGATCGAAGACTCACCGGATCACCCGGGAGATCGAACATCGGCCCTCCGATCCGTGTCGCCCGGGATACGTGCGGCTCCGGGCCCATATTATTCGTCGTTCGTGGCCAGTGTGCCCGAACAGTCCGCGCCGGGTATCAGTCTGTCCGTTGTCGTGCCTCGATGGGATGTCGAGCGACGAAAAGCGCCACATTTCCCACCATCGTGACCTCTACCTGCTCGAATCTGTCGGACAGGACTTGTCGTAAGCCGGGCAGATCGTCGTGCCGATTACCGAAGGCACCGATTCTGTTGTAGGCGAACATCAGCGCCGCACCGAGTGCTGTGTACTTCTGGTCGACGCCGATCACGGTCGATCCGAACAACACGCCTTCCGGTCTCAGCACGTTCGCTAGGTTCGTCAGTGCTACGGACTTGGTCGACCAGTCGCCGGGGAGGCAATGCAGGACATAGTTGATCGACACCGAATCGAATGTGTCGACGTTCTCCGGCAACGGCCGCATCACATCGTGTTCGATCAGTGTGGGCGAGACGTCCAGGCGCGAGTCGGTGTGCTCGAGTGAGTTGGCATTTAGATCGACGAGGGTGAGGTCGATATTGGTGGGAAGGTCGATGTTGGCGAGAACCCAGCCCGATCCGGGGCCGACTTCTAGGTGACGCCGACCGATACGCTCACGGTACAGGTCGACGAAATGTTTTCTGTTACAACGCCACCCGTAGTCGTTCGAGAGTCTGATCACCCACAGGTCGTAGATGGCGAGAAAGAGCTTGCTGTACGGGGCGGCCCCAGGTCGGGTGGATTGCGAGTTCATCGAATCTTTGCCTCGGAGCTGTGGGACGTCGGAACGGTCACCGCACCACCGTCCGATCCTCGACACGAACGCGACCGAAGAATCGGTGCATGATGTCGTTGCCGAAGTGGTTGTAGCTGTTCACGATTACGGCGATGTCGTCGACGAGAGCGCATAGCGCAGGGGAGTGGACGTCGATTCCGTCGTCGTGCTGCCAACCCCATGCGGTGGGGACGCAGCTGATCGTGACAACGATCTCGCAGTCGCGGCGGGCTTCGACCTCGAACCGTATGTCGGCAGGCGCGTCAGCAACCGGATTACTCCTCGCCAGGCCGTAGGGTTCGGCCGGGCAGGGTCGGTCGGTGCGCGCCGACGCCAGGTCGTGGCGAATCATCTCGGCGACATCTTCGAGGCCCGCATGTCGACCCAATCGGCCGTGACTGGAACCGTACTGTCGAGTGCTGCCGGAGGTTGAACGCATCGAGCGGAACAATCGATTCAGCATGCGCTGCGCCACATCTCGTTCCGAGTTGCCAGTGCGAGGGTGATCGATCAATGCCTGCAGCCGAGACATTCGGACGGCGGGATCGATGGGCACGGGGTGAGGATATCGCGTCGATTCGATCGTCGGGCAGCTATGTTGGGCAGATGGTGATGTCGCTGTGTGAGCGCGCGAGAATCACCCCGATTGTGACGGGTGCATGAAACGTTCCGGTAGACCCGTCATCGTGGCCGGAGATCCCGAGGACCTGCACGCGGTGGCGTCGATCTGGGCACGCTCGACTGCCGTTCGCGACGGGCGTCGGACACCGGGCAGTCCATCATCGGCGGTCGCGGGGATCAGACGCAGACTCGACATCGCCGGTGCGGCGATTCTGGTGGCCGAAACGGATAATCGGACAGTCGGTTTCGTCCTCTTTGCCCCGCGCGGTCGCAACTTCGAGATCTTCTACCTAGCCGTGGATCCGGCGATGTGGGGCGAAGGGGTTGCCACGGAGTTGCTGCGCAGCGTCGAGACGCATGTACACGCTGTCGATTGCGCAACTCTGGAACTATGGGTGATCGATGACAACGACCGCGCAATTGGCGTGTACGAGAATGCAGGGTGGATCGGAACCGATGTCACGCAGGTGGACGGCGCATCAGGGCGAGTGGAGCGGCGGTTCGTTCGGATGCTGGGTGGTGGAAATTGCACCCGGTGACATGCAGTTCAGCCCAATTCGGGGGTGGCACCGAAGGTCGGACTCCACGTCATGAGGGGCGGTCGCGACGGCGATGGTTCCGGGTGGCCGTGGGCGATGACATGAAGTTCGGCGATATGAGCATCGAACGCCTCCCGTCCGGCACCTGTCAGCTTCACCCACGTCACTCTCCTCGAGTCCGAACGTGACAGCGACGCAGTCTTCTTCATCGAGACGTAGCCCGCGTCGGAGAGCGCTTTGAGATGTTTCGACAGCGACGCGTCGCTGATCTCGAGTGTGTCGCGTATGACCGCGAAGTCGATTTCGTCGATTCGCCGCAGAATTCCGCAGACACGCAGGCGGATTGGAGCATGTATGACGGAATCGAATTTCGGCCCGAAACCGGGATCTTCGGTCACGATCAGTTACTCCTGGACCGGCGGCCGGTGAGCTGCCGGACGCCTCCAGCGTGCAGATGGGTTCGGTACACGCCGTCGAACAGACGACCGCCGAACAGCACGACGACGAAGCACACGGCCTGCGGCACAAGTACCCACCACGCAGACAGCGACGCCACCACACCGTAGGACACGCTCAACAAGCCGAGCACGCTCACCAGGAGCCCGATGAGAACACCCCATCCCACCATGCCTACTGCCGCCGGTCGCACCCCGGATATCCGGGGGTAGAGCAGAGCCAATGTCGCGGCTGCCGCTACCGGGAGAGCGGCGAATGCGGCACCCACGTTGCTGTCCGACAATACCGGCGTTCCTACGTGCAGAGCGGTCACGGCGGCGAAGACCGGGTAGAACCAGGACGGTGCAGCGAGACGATCTGCGAGGGAGACGCGATCGGCGTGGAGCGCATCCAGAAGATCGCGCACGTCGTCCGGCGACTGATTGCTTTCCATGTTGGCAACTCTAACACTTTCCGTCTAGGCAAGTGTTACGTTGAATCCTGAAAGTACACCGCGCACATCCATGGAGGGTCATGAAGAAGCATCCGGTCGTCACTCGTTCACTCGTCCTCGCCAGCGCGCTCACAGCCGTGATCGGTACCAGCGCCGCGCAAGCCGGTGCCCAGGAGAGATACTTCTCGCCGCAACAACGGATTTACACGCTCGCCGAGGTTCCCCAATGTCTCGGCGGTACCGTCGATGTGAATGTCCAGAGCGGCTACGCGCCCAACGAGATTCGTGCGAATTTCACCACCCACCTGTACAGCCCGGCATGGGCCGGATCAGCCGACTACGAGTGTTATCTGAGCATCTATGCGGATTGGCGTAACCACGACACAGGACTCAGCGGAACCGCCGAGCAGCGGGTGGCGAGCTGGCGGTTCCAGGGCCCCAATGTGGCAAACCCTTACGTGGACATCGAGACAGGGGAGGGGCCGCTTACGGTCACCTTCAGAACGAGTGCCGCGCATACACCGAGCCCCACCTTCGAGGTGCCGGCCCGCTGAACAGCGCCGAACCGGCTTCCGGCGGGCGAGAGCCGTGACGTCTTCATGTCGACTCGAAAGAGAAAAGAGAAAACGTGACAATTGCTCGGAAGTCAGTTGTTCTGGTCGCGACTGTGTGCGGATTGGCCCTAGGTGGTTGTGCGAGTGGCGATTCGGACACCAGTGCCGCGCCGGACACGACACGTGTGCCCGCTGGGACGACGACGTCGCCCGCGGGGACGAGCACCGAGTCGTCGGTTGTGGCCGAGCCGCCGACTCGGCTCGAGGCCGAATCCCCACAGAAATCTGCAGTCGCTCCGTCGACGCGAACGCCGGAGGAAGCAGCGGACCTGGTGCCGGGTGGTGGTGGTGCGATCTTGCAGCCGTCGGGAGACGAAGCAGGCAACGTCGATCCCGTGACGTTCCGGACGGGGAGTGACAAATACAACTTCACGTCGCCGACGGGCAACATTCACTGCGGCATCTGGGACGCCGACGGGCCCGAGGGGCGAGTGGGATGTCAGGCCGTGGACGGCAGAAATCCTTTCGACGGACCGCAATGCTCGAACGCAGAGAACGACAAGGTCGCTGTTCGCGTAACCGCGGCGGGCTCGGAAAGCATGTGCACGACACAGGGCATCTACGTGGATGCGAACGCCCCAATACTCGAGTTCGGCCAGGTGCTGTCGGTCGAGGACGTGGTGTGCCGGTCCGGGCCCGACGACATAATCGGGTGTACCGCACCCACGGGCGGATTCACGTTCTCCCGAGGTATCAACTACACCTACTGATTCGAACGTTGCGGGGTGTGAGTCGACAGTCCACACTTGGACCCACCATGACGAACTACGATCTGCGCGCCAACCCCCGGAAATTGCGGCCGCGGCCAGCGGTCCCGCGCGAGGTGGCGGTCGAGCTGACGTCCAGCGGGGTGCCTGTTGCCGAGCGCGACTTCTTCGTCGAGGAGTTCCGAGGGGTCACGATCGTGATCGCCCTTCCCATAGTGAGCGTCGCGGCTCTGGAAGCAGTGGAACGGACGGTCGGTGAGTTCGGCACCGGCGACACGCGATTCATATTCGTGGTTCCGGCCGACCATGCTCCGGAAGTCACCGCTGCAGTCGGTGGTGTGGCCATGACCGGTGCGACTGTCTGGAACGACGAGTCCGTCGCCCGTCTGTGGCTCGCAATCGCGGACTCGGAATGCGTCGTGATCGGGGCGGAGGCGGCCGCTGTCGCGCGCACTGCCGGCACCGTGTCTGCGAGCGTGCGGGCATCGAAAATGGTCCTGACCGATCCGGGCGGGGGCTGGGGTAATCCTCCTCGTAGCTTCGCCGACATCGACCTGCACCGCGAGCGCCTGGTCGCCCACCTGGCCGAACGGGGGCTCGACGATTTCCCCCCAGCCGCCGAGGCAGCACTTGCCGGTGGTGCATACAGCGTAAACCTCTGTCGTGCTGAGGATCTCGAATTCGAGCTGTTCACATTCGACGGCCGAGGGACCGTCCTGACCCAAGGCCGCTACCTGCACTTGGCCTCGCTACAGGTGGACGACTTCCCGGCGATAGAGGCTTTGGTGGCACAGGGAGTGCGAGAAGGGGTTCTCAAGCAGCGCAGTCGGATCGAGATTGCCAGGATGGCTGTCGGTGGGCTCGGTGCTCGGGTACTGCGCACGGGGCACCTCGCCGGCATCGTCGGACTCGAGGTGGACCGTTACGCCGGAACCGGATTCGGCGAAGTGTCCGGCTTGATCACCGTTGCCGAGTTCTCCGGACTGGGAGCAGGCGGCTTGTTGATGGACGGATTGTTGGAGGTCTGCCGCACGAAAGGCATCTCGACCCTGTTCGCGGTCACCGTCAGCAGTGAGGCCGCGGAGTTCTTCGCCAAACGCAGTTTCGTCGAGGTCGGGCATCAGGATGTGCCTGCCGCGAAGTGGGAGGACTACGACGCCGATCGGCTCGAGTCTGCTCGCTGTTTTCTACGATCCGTCTGAATATTTGCGAGGAGTGTTTTACCCGGGTGGACCTGGTGTTGACACTCCCCTTGGGGGAGGCATCACCGTGGGGTCATGACCACACAATGGGATGGACTCCCGGACAACGTGAAGAAGTTCATTACCGCACTCGACTCCAAGCAAGGCGCTCGCGGGCTCTCCGTATTCACCGCGGATGCCGTGGTAACCGATGAGGGCCACGACCACTCGGGCCGAGACGAGATCGAGGCCTGGCTGATCGCCTCGGTCAGTGAGAGTGAGTACACCTACACGAGCAAGTTCACCGGAGCGACCACATCCGGCACGACTGTCGACGTCGAGCAGCACCTGGAAGGCAACTTCCCCGGGGGAGTCGTCGACCTGCACTACCGCTTCACGCTCGACGGTGCGCTGATCCAGGGGCTGGTGATCGAGCCATGAGCAAGCGATGGTTCATCACCGGTGGCACACCCGGCGGTTTCGGCATGGCGTACGCCGAGGTGGCGCTGGAGGCGGGGGACCGCGTGGTACTCACCGCCCGGCGTCCGGAGGAATTGGTGTCGTGGGCCGATCGTTACGGTGACCGCGTGCTCATCGTGCCCATGGATGTCACCGACGCGGCGCAGGTGCTCCGCGCGGTACACACGGCCGAGGAGCATTTCGGCGGTATCGACGTGCTGGTCAACAACGCCGGTCGCGGCTGGTACGGATCGATCGAGGGAATGGACGAGTCCTCGATACGGGCGATGTTCGAGCTGAACTTCTTCGCCGTGCTGTCCGTCACGCGCGCAGTGCTACCAGGTATGCGCACCCGCGGAAGCGGGTGGATCGTCAACGTGTCCTCGGTGGCCGGGCTTCTGGCGGCGGTCGGATTCGGCTACTACAGCGCCACGAAATACGCGATCGAGGCCGTCACCGACGCGCTGCGCCAGGAAGTCGCCGAGCACGGCATCTCCGTGTTGGCAGTCGAACCGGGCGCTTTCCGCACGAACGCTTACGCCGGATTCGCCGACGAGCCCATCGCGGAGGCCATTCCGGAATACCGCGAGATGCTGGAACAGGTGCGGGCCGACTTCGTCGACATGAACGGGGTGCAACCGGGAGACCCGCATCGCGGTGCCCGTGCAGTGGTCGCAGCGATGGCCCAGAACCCACCGCCACACCGGCTGATCCTGGGCAACAGCGGATACGACGCCGTGATCGACGCGCTGGAACAAAATCTGAGCGACATCCGGTCGAACGAAACACTGTCTCGCAGCGTGGATTTCCCCGCCTAGCCAGGCCCGCTGAATCAAAATTCGATAGCGACCCATCCGGAACATCGGACTACCGATGCCACGGTGGTGACGGCCAGGTCGTTCTCGACGACCCGGCCGTCACCACGGCACAACAGCAGCCTGCAAAGCTGTGCGAATGGCCTTCACCATTACACTGTCGACACCGATCGCCGCGGACCCAACAGCAGTCTTCGAACTGGAGTCGGATGCCCAGGTCCACGCGGAGTCTCAGGGTTCGTTCGGAGAAAGTGTTCGGTTCACATCCGATCGCAGTAGCCTCCGCCGGGGGGATGAGATCCAGATCCGCTCCAGACACCTCGGGTTCTGGTTCACCTTGACCAGCCGTATCACAGAGCACGAACGTCCTCGATATTTCGTGGACGAACAAGTCACCGGCCCTTTCTCTTCGATGCGTCACGAACACTTCTTTCTCGCAACACGTGATCACACCCAGATGGTCGACGTCATGTCAGTACAGTTTCGCGGAGGACGACTCGCCGCTCTGATTCTGGATATCCCAGGAAAGCTGTACCTTCGACGCATCCTGTGTATTCGGAACGAGTTCATCAGGCACCGCGCCGAAGCCGATCAGGCAGCGAAGGGTCGGTAACTGGTCAGAGTGTCAGCGCCCTCTGGCATTGTTCCTACTCGGAAATGCTTGGACGGCGAGAGGTATTGCGCTGCAACAAGCAGTGGGTTCCGGTTAGTTGACATAATGTTGATTATCGGCAAAACGGAGCCGCAGTTCAGGGGGTGTCGATGGACGCTGCGGCGGTTCGGTTCCTGTGGCCGACGCATTGACGGCGCTTCAGCGTCGAACGCTGTGTGCACGTCCCACTCGAACGCTGCGGCGGACACTCGACGCTGTTGTCCAACGGGCAGCTCCTCGCGACTGTTGACTGAAATGTGTGGATCCGGATGAAATGTGCGATTCCGATCGAGCTTGCGCCACTCTCTTGCATTCCCCTCGCCCAGCTCCACCCTTCCGAATCGTCACTGTGACGATTCGGAAGGGTGGAGCTGGGACGAGCAGGCCGCGGTCCAGTCGCCGATTCGGTGTCTCTCCCATGGCCCTCGAATATCCCACGCGAATCGGTCAGGGATGCTCGTCGAGCGGTACCGGTTTCGTGGTCGGCCGAGGGATCTTTTCGGACTGTGAGGTACCGAGGTCGGAGTCGCTTTCGTTGCCGACGGGATCGGGCGATGTCGTGGCGACCTGATCCGCCAATTCCAACCCCGCACCTGCATAGACATTGAACGCGATGTCCACGCCGTGCTCCTTGGCCCACTGCACTTCGTCGTCGTAGCGGGCCACTGCCGCAACTGTTCCACTGAATCCGGATTCGCGCAGACAGGCGAGTGCTGTGACATTGGCACCGTGACGCGGCATCGCGAGCACGGCAATGCGTACCGACTCGGAATGCCGTAGTTGATGCCAGAAATCGAGATCGGTTGCGTCCCCTTCGATGACTCGTAATCCCTGATCGGCCAGGCGACGAATGCGAGGCCCGTCGTAGTCGACGCCTACGGCATCGAGGCCGTAGTGATCGGTGAGCCGCTGATATGCCGCGAACCCGACACGCCCCATTCCGATCACGACCACCTCGGCGTCGCCGGCATCGCCGGAGCGTTCCTCGGGATGCAGGCTCAACTCGTCCTGCTCGGGTAGACGTGTCGCGATCTTCTCGACCATCAGGTGGCCACGGCCGTTCACCAGAGCCGACGCGACGAAACTCAAAGCCACGGCGATCGACATCTCGACCAGCCAGGCCGGTGCGAGTAGGCCGGTCGTCACTCCTACCGACACGACGATCAAGCCGAATTCGGAATAGTTCATCAGGCTCAGTCCGGCCAGGAGCGCGGTCCGATACCGCAACTTCATCAGGGCGAACAGCGCCAGGTACAAGACGGATTTGAGTGGCAGCAGAAGCACCATGAGGAGGGCGACACCGAGACTGGGTAGGTCCGGCAGCCCGGACAAACCGATCGAGACGAAAAAGCCCACCAGGAGCAGTTCCTTGATGTGGAACAGCGATCGTGACAGTTCGGACGAGGCCGGATGCGATGCCAGCAATACGCCGATGACCAGTGCGCCCAGGTCCCCCTTGAGACCCAGGGCGGAGAACAAGGCGTAACCCGGGACCAGCGCCATCACGATGCCGAACAGTGACTGCATTTCGCCGTGGCCGAGTCCGCTCCAGATCCTCCGAAGGATCCGCGTCACCGGCCACAGCAGTACGAGCGTCACCGCCCATGGGCTCGGCAGCGAGCCGCTGGTTATGGTGAGAAAAACCACGGCAACGATGTCCTGCATGACCAGGACGCCGATCGCCACCCGTCCGTAGAGGGCGTGCGACTCCCCTCGCTCTTCCAGAACCTTGACCACGAACACTGTGCTCGAGAACGACATCGCGAAGGCGAGCAACGCTATCGTCGTCAGGCTCTGGCCTGACAGCATGGCCAACCCGGCGACGGCGGCGAGCCACAGCACGGTGGTACCGACCACGATGCTCGCCACCAGATGCACCGACGTCGTCAGCCACACCTCCCGGCGCAGAAGAATACGAACGTCGAGCTTGAGACCGATAGCGAACAACAGCAGCGTCACACCCAGGTCGGCGATCAGCTCGAGCTGGGGCACCTCACCGACATCGAGCGCATTGATGACGAAACCGGCAGCGAGAAACCCGACCAAGGGAGGTAGCCGTACCACCATGGCAAGTCCGCCCAGACCGAAGGCGATGACGAGGTAGATCGCGGCAACTGTCATGCACGGTCCCTTTGCTGGTGGGGCTGCAACCGGATCTCCAACGGATCGTTCGACGTCGGCCCATGCCGTCGGAGTGCCCCTAGTATCCCGGCATACGCCACATTTCACAGCGGACGACTGCCGACGAGAACGGCGATCGACGAAGTCGCCTGATGACTTCGTCGATCGCCGTCAGCACGATCGACTACCGCGGTCCTTCCGTACGGAAGGACTCAGAGCTCGAACTCGGCCGGATCGATTCCGACTGCGAAGCACGCATTGCGCACGGCAGCCTTCTCGTGATCGTCGAAGTGGCCGTCCGCGCCGCCGATGATGATGCCGATCTGGATGACGGCCCGTGCCTGGTCGGGCTTCGACTTCAGCTTGCCGATCGTGGCTGTCGCCTCGACCTTCCCGAAGTCGAAATCTCCCTGCAGCTTGTCGCAGTACCAGTCGAACTTCTGCCGAAGCTCGTCGGGCTCGAACACTCTCAGAGCCTCGTTGCCGGCGATCAGAGATGCCGTCTTCTGGCGCTCGGCAGGATCGATGGTGCCGTCCGCCGCCGCGATCAGGGCACACATGGCCATGCTGCCGTTGGCGAATTCCTTGTTCTTGAACTGGCTGGTCTTGGTCTGCAGCTGGCCGTTCAATTCCTGTGCCTTGGATTTGAGTTGATCCCAGAACGCCATGGAGCTCCTCACTAGGTCGTACCGCCTGCGCAGTCGCGCGGGCGGTACGACCATTGTCCATGGAGTCGGTGAACGGGTAAGGAACCGCAGTTCAGCGCAGTCGCTCTGCGTCGTGAGCTTTGGCCAACAGCTCGGCGCACAGTCGGTGCAGTTCCGCAGCGTCGGCACCTTCCGCCACCGCGGTGCTGACGTCCTCGGCGGCACACCGAACCTCGAACGCTCTGTCTGCTACGGCCGACACCTCCTCCGCTGTCAGCACGACGGCGTCGTCGGGAATCGACGTCCCTTTCGTCGCGCTGCGCTGCTCGTAGGCTCGCTGACGGCACGATTGACGACAGTACCGCCGCTTACGGCCGGTTCCTGTGTCGGCGACCGGACGCCCGCACCAGGCGCATGTCTGGTCGCGGCGGGTTCTGGCGGACATGGTCGTTCAGCCTACTGCGGTCGCGAGGTAAGATCGCCCGATAAGCTGCGCCGATGGGATCGCACCGGGACTCATCGGCCCGGGAACGAACCGACGCGCGGCGACGTTGTAGATCAGTGGGTAGACGGTGTAGTTCGATGTCAACGGATGGCTTCGACGCACGTACCTACTATCGATGGAGAGGACTTCACCATGGCAGATCGTGTACTTCGAGGTAGCCGGCTGGGAGCGGTCAGCTACGAGACCGACCGTGATCACGACCTGGCACCCCGCCGCGTTGCGCGCTACCGGTGCGACAACGGCGAAGAGTTCGACGTACCGTTCGCCGACGATGCCGAGATTCCCGGCACCTGGGCTTGCCGCAACGGTCTGGAAGGGTCGCTGATCGAGGGAACCGCGCCGGAGGCCAAGAAAGTCAAGCCTCCCCGTACCCACTGGGACATGCTGCTCGAGCGTCGTTCCGTGGACGAGCTCGAAGAACTTCTCAAAGAGCGTTTGGATCTGCTGAAGGTCAAGCGCCGCGGCGCATGATGGTCGCCGTTCACTGCACCGCCTGATTGGAAACAATCCGGCGGTGCAGTTTTTTTATGTATATCGAACTTGTCGGATGTTTTCGCGGACCTTTGTTGCATTCATTGTCGCCTGACCAGGTATTCCAATACGATCGAGTGGCGAGGTGGCTGTCCGAGGTGCCATCATCGAGTATCGGTTGTCACACAAGTGGACGATTCGTGAACGGTCGCCGTAACAGTTGTCGGAGAATACCGATAAACAGCGGCATCGCACTCGAAAAAATCAGGGGGCAATAACTCGTGAGCCAGGATTCTGATCAGCGCTCGACCGATGCTTTGCGCACGGCGGCCTCCGAAGCGGAATCGGAAGGTCATCGCGCAGTCGGCGAGCAGAAGCTTGCGGAGTTGAGGCGCGAGTTGGACGGAATCGACGAAGTTCTGCGCGCTGCAATTCGAGACCGCATCGATGTGTGTGTACGTGTTGCACACGTAAAACGAGAACACGCCATTCCCATGATGCAACCAGGCCGTGTCGGATTGGTGACAGAGCGAGCGAGAGAATTCGCGTCGGCGAATGGGATGTCCCCCGACTTTCTCGAAGATCTGTACCGAACGATGATTGCAGAGGCATGTCGCGTCGAGGATTCGATCATCGATTCTCCGACGCCCGGGCCGGGCCTCGACAGGAAACGGTAGAAGCACGCCGATGACGATTCATACGCTCCTGGTGGACAATTACGACTCGTTCACCTACAACCTGTACAGCCTTCTCACCGAGGTGAACGGACGGCCGCCGACGGTGGTCAAGAACGACGTCGAGTGGACGTCCTTGGATTTCGAGGCTTTCGACAACGTCGTGATCTCACCCGGTCCCGGGCGGCCCGATGTGGAGCAGGACTTCGGGATCAGTTCTCGCGTGATACTCGAGTCCGGTCTACCGATACTCGGCGTGTGCCTCGGGCATCAGGGTCTGTGCCATCTGTTCGGGGGCAGTGTCGATCTCGCGCCCGCGCCGATGCACGGCAGGATCACCGACATCACTCATTCCGGCGTGGACCTGTTCGCCGGAATCCCCTCGCCCTACTCGGTGGTGCGGTACCACTCGCTCGTGGTGACCCGCACCCCTGCCGACTTCGAGGAAGTCGCATGGACGCCCGACGGACTGGTCATGGCCGTGCGGCACCGGAGCAAGCCCATGTGGGGCGTTCAGTTCCATCCCGAGTCGATCAGTACCGAATACGGCCGCGAACTACTCGCCAACTTCCGCGATCTGACACTGGCTCAATCGGCCGCATCGAGCGCCGCACGGACTCAGGATTCGATCTTCACCATCGAAACACGTTCGCTCGACGAGGCTTTCGACTCCGAGCAGGTATTCGAGGCTCTTTTCGCGGACGGCTCGAAGAGTTTCTGGCTGGACGGCAGCGCGGCTCTCGAACCCGACTGCAGATTCACCGTCATGGGCGACTGCTCGGGTCCCCACGCGGAGTACGTGACCTACTCGGTTGCCGAGACCACGGTGACCGTGCAAGGTGCCGACGGTACGACCGAGCGCATCCACTCGACATTCTTCGACTACATAGACGAGCGATTGCGAGAGCGGTCCACTCCCCCTCGACACGACCTACCGTTTGCTTTCGGTCTCGGCTACGTGGGGTATCTGGGATACGAACTCAAGGCCGATACCGGTGGCCAACTGGTTCACACGGCCTCGACTCCCGACGCGTCGATGGTCTTCGCAGATCGCGCGCTGGTGTTCGACCACGAAGCCGGCACCCTGTATCTGATGGGGTTGGCCACCACCCCCGGGGATCCTGTGTTGGCGCAGTGGTTCGACTCTGTCACCGAGACCCTGCGTGGCTTGTCGCGAAAGGCCGTCCCGAACGACCGTGCGGGTGCGCCAGCGTCGGGCACTCCCCTGCTCGGAGCCGATCGATCGCTCGAGCCCCGTCTACGCCACGACCGTGCCCACTACCTCGATCTGATCTCCCAGTGCCTCGCCGAGATTCGCTCCGGTGAGACGTACGAGGTCTGTTTGACCAACACGGCGACCGTAGCCGGTTCGATCGACGCGACCGCCACCTACTCGTACATGCGTGAAATCAACCCCACTCCGTACAGTGCGCTGCTGAAGTTTCCCGAGCTGTCGGTGTTGAGTGCGTCTCCGGAACGCTTCTTGCGCATCGACGCCGACCGCGTAGTCGAGTCCAAGCCGATCAAGGGGACGCGTCCCCGCGGAGCCACTGCGGAAGAAGACAACGCGCTCAAGGCCGATCTCGTCGCGAACGAGAAGGACAAGGCCGAGAATCTGATGATCGTGGATCTGGTGCGCAACGACCTCGCCCAGGTCTGCGTTCCGGGGTCGGTTCACGTACCGAAGCTGTTCGATGTCGAAACCTACGCTCCCGTGCACCAATTGGTTTCGACCGTTCGTGGTCGCCTGCGCGAGGACGCATCCGCGGCGGACTGTATCCGTGCCGCGTTTCCCGGTGGTTCGATGACAGGAGCCCCGAAGATCCGCACGATGGCGATCATCGACAAGCTCGAAGACGGACCGCGAGGGGTGTACTCGGGTGCCATCGGTTACTTCTCGATCACCGGCACCGCAGACTTCTCGATCGTCATTCGCACGATCGTGGCCACCGAGCACGAAGTGACGTACGGAGTGGGTGGTGCAATCGTGGCACTGTCGGATCCCGACGAGGAGTTCGAGGAGACGATGGTCAAGGCCGTGTCGATGCGCCGGGCATTGACCGGGCGAACAGCGAACAGCGGGTAGAGCGCACGCGCTCCACCCGCTGTTCGGACCTCCGTCGGCTCGGGGCCGTTCTGCCTTACGGAGTGGTGAAGTACTCGAACACCGCAGGCTGAGCCTGCGGGTTTCCGTTGGACGTACCGATGACCGCGCCGGCAACCGTACCGATGACGGTTCCGATGATGCACCCGGAGATGAAGTTCGGGAAGATCGACACACAGCCGATGGCGAAACCGAGGCCTGCGCCGATCGCCGTGCCGACACCGCCACCGTTGTTCCAGCCGATTGCGAGCTGGTTGACCATGTTGTCGAATGCCTGCTGCTTGGTCCGCGGACCTGCGACCTCGGCGACGGGAACCGTCTGCGGAGTCAACGTCAGTTCGCGACCCTCGGCACCGATCAGCGGTGCGATCGAGTAGACGGTGCCGTTGATGGTGTATTCCAGCGGAACAGTTGCGAGCGTGGCACCGGCCTGGTCGATGACGGACACGTTCTCGCTCGTGGCGTCGACCCGGAACAGCCCGGCATCGAGGATGGTGGTGACCGTGCCGTCCGGGTTGACCGAAGTCTCGTAGTTCACCGGGTCCGACGACGGGTCTGCCACAGCATGGCCTGCTCCGGTGGCCACCGCAGCGGTCAACGCCACCGCTACCGTTGCTGTTCTGATCAGTTTCACTTCTGTCCCCTGGTGGTAGTGATTCGTATTCGACGGCATTCGTCTCGAGTGCCGATGGTATTCGTAGATGTGCCCTGCGATGTGAAGAACACATCAATTGTTATTCAGGTGTATTCCCGAGATGAGAATCGACGACCGGCCCGATCACAGTGGCTGCATCTGCATTGGTCATCTCGTTGTGGAAAACGTCGACATCGTGGATGACGATATCTCCTGTCACATACGGCCGCCATTCCTGCGGGGATCGAACAATTCCATCGCTCGCACCCTTCGTTGCGGAGAAGAACAAAACATCTCCGTCGAACACGTCCGGGATGAACTCGGCCATTATTCGAGTCGAGTTCTCGAATCCCGCATTGATACGTCGCAGATGATCGGCGGAAACGCCGGTCGTCTGTCCCAACGACTCGTCGAGTAGTTCGACGCCCCGTTCGTAGGTCAACGGCTCGGTCGAGGGCTGAGCAGTCAGATCGAGCCCCAATCCCGCAAGCAGGTTCTCGACGCTCAACGCTCCCTCGACCGCTTCGCCGTCGTGGCCGTCGACGTAGCTGTCCAACAGTGCGAGGGTGCGAACATCGCTGCCGGTGCTGCGCAGTTCCACCGCTATCGCATGAGCGAGCGAGCCGCCGAGCGACCACCCGAGCAGGTGGTACGGACCCACCGGCTGGACAGCGCGAATCTCGTCGGCGTAGCGGTGCGCGAGATCGCGAATGGACCCGAACGTCGACCCTTCGACGATGCTCGGCAGCTGCAGGCCGTACACGGGACGGTCGTCGCTCAGATGCGAGACGAGACCGGCGTAGCCCCACGACAACCCGATTCCCGGGTGAACGCAGAACAACGGTGCCTTGGACCCGCTGCCGCGCAGCGGAATCACGACCCCGAACACCGAATCGAGATCCGCGCCCCCGGCGTCGGCATCCGCGGCGACCCGCGCTGCCAACCCTGCCGGTGTCGGATCGACGAACAGCGCTTGCAGCGGGACCCGCACTCCGATGGCGTTCTCGATCGCAGGCACGATCTTCGTGGCCACCAGCGACGTCCCGCCCAGCTCGAAGAAATTGTCGTCCATGCCGACCCGATCGACTCCGAGTACCTGCGCGAACGCATCGGCGATCGCAGCTTCCACGTCGGTGGCCGGTGCCCGGTACGGAGTTGTCGACGTCGTCAGCTCCGGAACCGGCAGGGCCCGCCGATCGAGCTTGCCCACAGGCGTCAGCGGAATGTCGTCCAGCTCGATGATCGCCGACGGAACCATATGACGCGGAAGCACTTTGGCGACTCGGTCTCGAAGTGCTTCGGTGTCGACCGATTCGCCGTCGGCCGCGAGAACGTAGGACACGAGGACGGTGTCACCCGACGCCGCCGTGTGCCCGATCGTGGCGGCGAATCCGACCTGGTCGTTCTCGGTGAGGGCGGAGTCGATCTCGCCGAGTTCGATGCGGAAACCGCGCACCTTGACCTGGAAGTCACTGCGTCCGACGAACTCGACGGCCCCGGCACTTCCCCAGCGCACGACGTCACCGGTTCGATACATCCGGTCGCCAGGAGTGCCGAACGGATCGGCGACGAAACGCTCGGATGTCAGCCCGAAACGCCCGAGGTATCCACGGGCGGTACCGGGACCGGCGATGTAGAGCTCGCCCGACACTCCGGCCGGAACCGGCCGCAGTCGTGCGTCGAGCACCTGGAACCGGAATCCGGTTCCAGGCCTGCCGACGTCCACTGTGCCACCGGGCACCAACGGTCCACCGACACTCGCCTGGATGGTGGTCTCGGTCGGACCGTAGCCGTTGAACATCTGGCGGCCCGGTGCCCATTTCGCCACCAACTCCGGAGTACAGGCCTCACCTCCGACGGCGAGGACCCGAACGTTGCCCAGACGTGTCTCGTCGATCGACGACAGCGCCGCGGGCGTCAGGAATGCATGCGTGACGTGTTCGGATTCGAGAAGGTCGGCCAAGTCGCCGCCGCCGAAGACTCCCGGCGGCACGATCACGACGGTGGCACCGACGCCGAATGCCATCGTCAGCTCGTAGATCGATGCGTCGAAACTCGGTGATGCGATGTGCGAAACACGCGAATCCCGAGTGGGGCGGAATCGCTCGAGCACCTCGGCCTGGAGGTTGGCCAAGCCACGGTGCCGAACTGCAACGCCCTTCGGGCGACCGGTCGAACCCGAGGTGTAGACCAGGTAGGCGGGGTGGTCGATGTGCAGGGTCGCCGTACGTTCTACGTCGGTCACCGCGTCTGCCGGGTAGCGAGACAACTCCGCGGAAATTTCCGGATCGTCCAGAACCAGCCACGGGACGGTGTCGGGCAGCGATCCCCTGCTGTCGATGTCGGTCAGACCCATTGCGGCATGCGAATCTTCGAGCATGTGCGCGATTCGGTCCGCCGGGTAGTTCGGATCGACGGGCAGGAACGCGGCACCGGTCTTGGCCACAGCCCACACCGACAGCACCGACTCGATCGATCGAGGCAGAGCCAAGGCGACGAACGTCTCCGGCCCGACGCCGTAGTCGATCAGCATTCGAGCGATTCGGTTGGACCAGCTGTCCAGATCGGCGTAGGAAAGGCTGATGCCTCGGTAGGTGACGGCGACTGCGTACGGGTCGAGCGCGACCGCCGCCGCGAGCAACTCCGGCCACGTCCGGACTGCCGCGTCCGGGTTTCCTCGCGCCGGCACCAACGCGCGCTGCTCGTCGGCACCCAGAATTTCGATGTCTCCGACCACCGCGTGCCGGTCGCGTCCGACGGCATCGAGAACTCGAATCAGTCGCGCCGCGATGGCCTCGACGCTGGCCGCGTCGAACAGCGATGTGGCGTAGTCGAATGCGGCCTCGAAGCCGGACGGACGTCCCGCCTCGTCGAAGGTCTCGGACAGCAGCAGCTGAAGATCCTGCTTGGCTACCGGAACGTCGAAGTCGAAGCCTTCGACGCGGAGGTCCGGGAGCTCGAGCGAGGCCTTCTCGTTGTTCTGGAACGACAGCGCGACCTGTGACAGCGGAGCGTATGCCGTCGACCGGGTGGGATTGAGAACCTCGACGATTCTCTCGAAGGGCATCTCGGTGTGATCGAACGCGTCGAGATCGTGTGCCTTGACCTGGTTCAGCAGATCGTCGAACGTCGCGGACTTGTCGACTCGGCTGCGCAGCACGAGCGTGTTGACGAACATACCCACGAGGTCGTCGAGCGCCGCGTCGCCGCGCCCGGCCACCGGAGTGGTGATCGCGATGTCGTCGGTGCCGCTCAAACGAGCCAGAACGACCGCGAACGCCGCGTGCAGCACCATGAACATGCTGACGTTCTGTTCGCGAGTGATGTCGACGAGCGTCCGATGGATGTCGGCGTCGACGGTGAAGCGAACTCGGCCACCGCGGAAGTCCTGAGTGGTCGGCCTCGGTCGGTCCGTCGGCAACGGCAGCAGGTCGGGAAGACCCGCGAGCGCGGTGGACCAGTGCTCGAGCTGGGCCGCTGCCACGCTCGACGGGTCCTGCTCGTCTCCGAGCAGCGAACGCTGCCAGATCGTGTAGTCGGCGTACTGGACGGGCAGCGGCTGCCAGTTCGGTGCCTTGCCTGCGCTGCGCGCCGAGTACGCGAGCACGACGTCGCGAGCGAGCGGTGCCATCGACGCGCCGTCGGCGGCGATGTGGTGCACCACCATGGCGAGTACGAAGACGGGATCCTCGGACGCGTCGACGCCGGCATCGAGCACCTCGAACAGCTCGACGTGCACCGGGATCTCGGTGGTGACGTCGAATCCTCGACCGGCCAACAGAGCGACGCGATCGGTCAGAACTGCGGCATCGATCCGTTCGGAATCGACCGCAGGCGCGACCTCGGCAGCCGGGTGCACGAGCTGCACCGGGAATTCCGGGCCGTCGGGGAAGGTCGTGCGCAGAGACTCGTGGCGTCCCAGAACATCGACCACCGCGGCGGCCAGAGCAGCGGTGTCGAGCCGTCCGGTCAGTTTGACGACCAGCGGCACGTTGTACGCGGCCGACGAGGTGTCGAACTGGTTGATGAACCACATCCGCTGCTGCGCGAGCGAGAGCGGAATGTGCTCCGGACGTGCCGCGGCGACGAGAGCCGGGCGCTGCGCGCGAGTGTCGGCAGTCCCGACTGCGCTCGCCAGTCCCGACACGGTCGGGGTCTCGAAGATCGTGCGTACACCGATGGAGGTACCGAACTCGGCGTTGACGCGAGCGATCACCCGCGTTGCGCTGAGCGAGTCACCACCGAGCTCGAAGAATCCGTCGTCGGCACCGACTCGATCCACCTCGAGAATCTCGGCGAAGACCGCCGCGACCGTCAGCTCGGCCGGCGTGCTCGGCTCTCGGTACGAGGTGGCCGAGCCGAACTCCGGTACGGGCAGTGCGGCGCGATCGAGCTTGCCCACCGGAGTGAGCGGAATCGACTCGAGCACGACGATGGCGCTGGGCACCATGTGCGACGGCAGCGCGGCGGCGAGATGGTCACGCAGAACCGCCGTGTCGAAGGTGTCGACCGCGTGTGCCGGGTCGTCCCCCGTCAGGCGCACGTACGCCACGAGAACAGTGGCACCGGACGGCCCGGGAGTTCCGAAGGTGGCTGCGAAATCCACCGCGGGATGTGCCGAGAGCGCGGCGTCGATCTCGCCGAGTTCGATGCGGAAGCCGCGGACCTTGACCTGCGAGTCGCTGCGACCGACATATTCGATGGTCAGATCCGGCGACCAGCGCACCACATCTCCGGTGCGGTACATGCGGGCACCGGGAGCACCGAACGGGTCGGCGACGAATCGTTCGGCCGTCAGCCCCATCCGATCGTGGTAGCCGCGAGCCAGGCCGACGCCTGCGAGATAGAGCTCACCCGCGACCCCGACGGGAACCGGCTGCAGTCGCGAGTCGAGAACCACCTCGTACACACCCCGCACCGGCCCACCGATCGACACCGGCTCGCCGGCGACCATCGGTGCACTGATGTTGGACATGATCGTGGCCTCGGTCGGTCCGTACCCGTTGAACAGGTTGCGACCGGGAGCCCACTTGGTGACCAACTCGGACGGAACGGCCTCGCCGCCGACCACGACATCGGCGAACGTGTCGAGACCGGCCGGATCGACCGAGGCGAGGGCGGACGGGGTGATGAAGCCGTGAGTGACCGATTCCTCGGCCAGCAACGACGCCAGCTCGGCTCCGCCGTACACCGTGGGTGGAACGATCACCATCGTGGCACCGACGCCGAACGCGAGCAGGTACTCGAGTACGGACGCGTCGAAGCTGGGTGATGAAACATGAAGCGTGCGTGAGTCCTTCGTGACTCGATAGCGCTCGCGCTGCTCGGTCGCGAAGTTGTCGAGGCCGGAGTGGGTGACCACGACCCCCTTCGGTACACCCGTCGAACCCGACGTGTAGATCGTGTACGCCGCACTCGCGAGGGTGACGCGACCATGGCGTTCGTCGTCGGCGACGGGCTCGTCGCTCACCGCGTTCGGACCGTCGGTGGCGAGGTCGTCCAGGACGATCCACGGCACGGTCGACGGCAGGTCGTCGAGGTGAGTGCGGGTGGTGACACCGAATGTTGCTCCGGAGTCGGCCAGCATGTGCTCGATGCGATCGGCCGGGTAGTTCGGATCGACCGGTACGAAGGCAGCACCGGACTTCGCGACGGCCCAGACGGTCAACACCGACTCGATGGATCGTGCGATCCCGAGAGCGACGAACGTCTCGGTGCGGACACCGCGGCCGATCAGAATGCGAGCGAGCCGGTTCGACTGTCGATCCAGCTCTCGGTACGTCAACTCGCCGTCGACGCTGCGCACTGCGATGGCGTCCGGGTCTACGGCAGCTGCGTCGGAGAAGATCTCCGGTAGCAATCGAGTCGATCGGCCTTCGAGGCCGAATACCGGAGCCAGAGAAGCGAATTCGGTGTCGGCCAGCAATCGCAGCCGAGCCAGTGGCTGCTGCTCGTCGGCCAGCACTGCGTCGAGCACCCGCTCGACCCGATCGACGATGGCGTGCACGTCTTCGAGCTCGAAGAGTTCGGGCAGGTACTTGGCCTTGAGGTTCAGGCGCTCGTCGACCGAAGACACCAGTGTCAGCGGATAGTGCGCCGCGTCGGTGCCGAGGATGTCCGTCACCTGCATACCTGCGAAATCCGTTGCAGCAGAGGCTCCGGCGCGATCGACCGGGTAGGACTCGAACACCGTCAGCGTGTCGAACGCGACGCCGGCTCCGGCCGCGCGCTGGATGTCGGTCAGACCGAGGTAATGGTGATCGAGCAGCGCTGCCTGTTCGGCCTGCACACGATCGACCAGAGCGCCGAGTGTCTCGGCCCGATCGAGCGTCACCCGAACGGGAAGCGTGTTGATGAAGAGCCCGATCATGCCTTCGATGCCCGGAACCTCGGGTGGACGACCCGACACCGTGGCACCGAAGACGACGTCCTCGCGACCGGTCAGAGTGGCGAGCACGATGCCCCACGCGGTCTGAACGAGGGTGTTCAGAGTGGACCCGCGGCGCGCCGCGAAATCGCGCAACGCCGCTGTGGTCTCGATCGACAACGACCGCTCGGTCTCGCTCGAGACAGTGGGCAACTGACGACCCCGGTCACCGGTGACGAGCAGTGTCGGCTCCTCGACGCCGGCCATCGCACTGACCCACTGCGCGGTGGAAATGGCGACGTCGCGTTGCCGCATCCACGCGAGGTAGTCCCGATACGCGGGAACTCGCGGCAGCATCGAATCGTCGGATTCGGTGACGTAGAGGGTGATCAGTTCCTTGACCACCAGCGGCGTCGACCAGCCGTCGAGCAGGATGTGGTGATTGGTCAGCAGCAGTCGCCAGTGATCGTCGGCGAGGGTGATCAGCGTGAACCGCAGCAGCGGTGCCGAGTCCATCTCGAATCGCACGCCGCGATCGGCCTCGAGTACGGCTTCCAGTGCGGCCTCGACATCGGTTTCACCGCGGAGATCGACCTCGGACCACGGCACCGTGACCGAACCCTGCACGATCTGCAGAGATTCGCCGGTGCTGTTGTGCACGAACGCTGCTCGCAAGTTCGGATGACGAGAGACGAGCTTGTTCACGGCGGAATGCATCCGCTCGGCATCGACGACGCCGCGAAGCTCGAGACCGAGCTGCACCATGTAGGCGTCGACTCCCGCACTGTCGCTGCCGACCTCGCCTGCGAGACGGGCGTGGAAGAGCAGTCCGGCCTGCAGCGGCGACATCGACCACACATCGTCGAGATCGGGGAACTGCTTCTCGAGCACCTCGATGGAACGCTGATCGATGTCCACGAGCTCGAGGTCGGACGGGGTGAAGCCGCCCGCGCCCTCGGTCGAGGCGTGCTCGGTGATCGCGGTCAGTGCCTGCGTCCACAGTTCGATCAACCGATCGACCTCGCCCGCATCCAGGATGCCGGCCGGGAACGCGAAGGTGGCGTCGAGCTGGGGACCGTCGGGTGTCGAGGTGGTGACGGCGTTGATGTCCAGCGCGGCCGGCACCGGCATGTCCGGGTTCTGTGCGTCGCCCAGTTCGGCGTCGGCCACAGGAATCCAGCCCACGTCCTCCATGCCCTCGGACGATCCGGTCGAGAAGCGCCCGAGGTAGTTGAAGCTGACCTGCGGAGCGGCGTAACCGGACAGTGCCTCGGTCCCGTCGGAGTCCAGGTACCGCAGCATGCCGTAGCCGATTCCGTGATCGGGGATCTCGAGCAGCTGTTCCTTGACGGCCTTGATCAAGGCTCCGGCGGAGTCGCCACCGGACAACGCGTCGGCGATGTCCAGGGAGCCGAGGTCGAGTCGGACCGGGAAGATCGTGGTGAACCAGCCGACGGTTCTGCCGAGATCGGCTCCGGGCACCACGGCGTCTTCACGGCCATGACCTTCGAGCGTGATCAACGCACTGCGGACAGTGGCTCCCCGTTCGCGGCGCCACGCCGTCAGTGCCAAGGCCAGCCCGGCCAGGAGACCGTCGTTGACGCTGCCGCGGAAGGCATTCGGCACCGCTGTCAGCAGTCGCTCGGTCACCTGGACCGGGAGCGATGTACGGATGCGCTGCACGGTCGCGTCTACATCGACGCGCTTGTCCAGTGGTCGCGAACCGATCGTCGGATCGTCACCGTTCAGAATGCGCTGCCACAGGCCGATTTCGTCGGCGCGGCCCGCGGTGACCTCGGTCAAACCGGTGGACCACCGTCGCATCGATGTGCCGATCGGTGCCAGCGCAGGCGTGTCGCCCGCGACGATCTGGCTCCAGGCCGTCGCCAGATCCGGGACGAGGATGCGCCACGACACGCCGTCGATCACGAGGTGATGTGCGACGACGAGCAGTCGGCCGGACCCGTTCGGGGCCTGGAACCACACCATCTGCACCATGACCCCGTCGGCGGGGACCAGTCGATCTGCTGCAGCGTCGAGTTCCGTTGCGGCACAAGAGGAGAATTCGGGACCGTCCACGGAATCGACCGAGACCGCGTGGATCACCGACGCGGCGGACACAGTGCCGATCGGAGCTACTTCCTCGTGCCAGATTCCGTCCGTGTCCTGGAACAGTCGCGATCGCAGCATGTCGTGACGATCGAGCACGGCCTGCACGGTGCGCTCGAGCGTGACGCTCTCGATACCGACCGGGAGCTGAAGCAGTGCCGTCTGGGTGTAGCGCCCGAAGTCGGTGCTGCGCTCCAACATCCAACGCACGACCGGAGTGAGGGGCAGCGGGCCGACTCCCCCACCGTCGAGTTCTTCCAGTACGACGACGTCGCCTCCGAGGACCACGACCTCGGCCAATGCCGCGACGGTCTTGCGCTCGAAGATGTCGCGCGGAGCCAGGACCAGACCGGCCGCCTTGGCGCGTGAGACCAGCTGGATGGACATGATGCTGTCGCCGCCGAGCGCGAAGAACGAGTCGTCGACGCCGACGGTGTCGAGGCCGAGGACGTCGGCGAACAATCCGGCGAGGATGGACTCGACTTCGGTTGCCGGCAAGCGGCTCTCGGTGACATTGGCGGAGAAGTCCGGAGCCGGCAATGCCCGGCGGTCCAGCTTTCCGTTGGCGGTGAGCGGCAGCTCGTCCAGCACGATCAAAGCGGCCGGAACCATGTACGACGTCAGTGAGTGTCCGACGAATTCGAGAACGGCGGAGTGGTCGAGTGTTCGGCCCGCCTCGGCGACGACGTATCCGATCAGTCGATCACCGAATCCGTCGTCTCGAACCGAGACCACGGACGCCGCGACGCCGTCGAACGCCAACAGCGCGCTTTCGATCTCGCCGAGTTCGATACGGAAGCCGTGCAGCTGCACCTGCATGTCGCTGCGGCCCAGGTACTCGAGCGCGCCGTCACGATTCCACCGTGCGGTGTCGCCGGTGCGGTACATCCGGGCACCGGCTTCTCCGGCCGGATCTGCCACGAAACGGGTGGCCGACAGGCCGGCCCGGCCGAGGTATCCGCGAGAGAGCTGTGCCCCGGAGACGTACATTTCACCGGTGACGCCGGGTGGTACCGGATTGAGACGCGTGTCGAGAACGGCGACGCGCAGTGCGGGGATGGCCTGACCGATGACGCTGGCCGAGGCCGATGCCGCGAACTGCTCGGTCAAGGCCAGGTGGCTCACGTGGACTGTCGTCTCGGTGATGCCGTACATGTTGACCAGAGTCGGGGCGGACTCGTCGTGCCGGGCGTACCAGCGAGCCAACTGCCCGAGATCGAGTGCCTCGCCGCCGAAGATCACGTAGCGCAGCGAGAGATCGGAGTCCGTGGTGCCGGCGAGGTTTCCGGTGGCCACACGATCGGCTTCCGCGAACTGGTAGAACGCCGTCGGTGTCTGGTTGAGCACCGTGACCCGCTCGCGAACCAGCAACTCGCGGAACAGCTCCGGAGAGCGTGCCGTGTAGTAGTCGACGACCACGAGTGTTCCACCGTGCAGCAGCGGTCCCCACAGCTCCCACACCGAGAAATCGAACGCGTACGAGTGGAACATCGTCCAGACGTCACGATCGTCGAAATCGAAGAGATCAGCGGTGTTCGCGAACAGCGTCGCCACGTTGCGGTGCGCGATCTGCACGCCCTTGGGGCGACCGGTGCTGCCCGAGGTGTAGATCACGTACGCGATGGAATCGGCGCTGGTTCCACCCGAACGGTCCGCGTCGGTCAGCGGGGCACCCGACATGCCGGCCAGCTCCGCGATCAGCTCGGGCGAATCGATCTCGAGCACATCGAGATCCGAGGCGGGCACCGCCGCACTGTCGGCAACAGTGGAGATCACACAGACGGGCGAGGCGTCTTCGAGCATGAACGCCAGCCGGTCCGCTGGGTAGGACACGTCGATCGGAAGGTAGCCGCCACCGGACTTGATCACCGCGAGCAGCGCGACGATCAGCTCCTCGTTGCGAGGCATCGCGACCGCTACCAGCGATTCCGACGTCACACCGCGCTGTACGAGAAGCCGTGCGAGGCGGCTGGAGCGGTCGTCGAGCTCGGCGTAGGTCAGCGTGTGATCTCCGAAGACGACGGCGCGCGAATCGGGGAATCGCGCAGCGGCAGCAGCGAAGCGATCGGCCAGCGTCGCATCGGATGCCACCCGGCCAGCGTGGTTCCAGTCATGCGTCATGGCGTCGAGCTCACCCGGCAGGAGCAGATCGATATCGCCGACTGCGCGCTCGGGATCGCTCGTCACGGAGGCGAGCACGGCACCGAATCGTGCCGCGAACTCCTCGACGGACGATTCCTCGAACAAGTCGGTCGCGTAGGTGATCGCGGCGGTCATCCCGGCCGGTGCACCGGCCTCGTCGAACTCCTCGGCGACGGTCAGTTGCAGGTCGAACTTCGCAATGTGAGCATCGATGTCGACGGCTTCGACCGTGAGGTCCGGCAGTTCGAGCGTCGCGGACGTGTTGTTCTGGAACTCGAGAAGCACCTGGAACAACGGCGAGCGGTCGGTCGAACGAGCGGGGTCGAGAACGTCGACCAACCGCTCGAACGGCACATCGGTGTTCTCGAACGCCGCGAGATCGGCTGTACGCGTGGCCCGAAGCAGATCGGTGAACGAAAGCTGCGGTGCCACCTCCGTGCGCAGAACCAGGGTGCCGACGAACATGCCGACCAGATCGTCGAGTGCAGCGTCACCTCGTCCGGCGATCGGCGTTCCGACAGCGATGTCCTCGGTGCCGCTGATGCGCGCCATCAGGATCGACCACGCCGCGTGGACGGCCATGAAGACGGTCGCCTCGTTGGCACGCGCGAGGTCGACCAGCCCGGCATGAGTGGTGCGGTCGATCTCGAACCGAACACTGTTGCCGCGCATGGACTGCCGAGCGGGCCGCGGGTGATCGAGCGGTAGCGGCAGAACATCGGGAAGATCCGCCAGGGCGGTCTTCCAGAAGTCCAACTGCTGCGCGGCGAGGGACGCGGGATCGGACTCGTCGCCGAGCACGGTGCGTTGCCAGAGTGCGAAGTCCGCGTACTGAACGTCGAGCGGTGTCCACATCGGCGCGCCGGCAGCCGCGCGAGAGCCGTAGGCGACCATGACATCTCGCGCCAGGGGTGCCATGGATGCGCCGTCGGCAGCAATGTGATGCACGACGATCGAGAGCACGAACTCGTCCGGTGCGATCCGGTACAGGACCGCGCGGAACGGTAGATCGGTCGAGACATCGAATCCTGTTGCAGCAGCGGCCGAGATGGCCGCAACGACCTCGGTGGCGTCCAGATCGACGACGACGAGTTCGGTTCTCGCCGCCTGCACGTCGAGGATCTTCTGCTCAGGACGATCCCCGCGGGTGGGGAACACCGTCCGCAGCGACTCGTGGCGTTCCAGGACGTCCCCGACGGCCGCGCTCATCGCGGCGATGTCGAGTCGACCCGTCAGTCTCACCGCAAGCGGGATGTTGTACGCCGCCGAGGTCACGTCGAACTGATTGATGAACCACATTCGTTGCTGCGCAAGCGACAACGGAATCGAATCCGGTCGCGGCTTCGCCACGAGTGCGGGACGGCGAAGGGTGCCGACCGGGTTGCTGAGCACTCGCACCGCAAGTGACTCGACGGTGGGAGCCTCGAACAATGCGCGGACGCTGATCGTGGTGCCGAGGGCGGAGTTGACGCGCGCAGTGAGTCTGGTGGCACTGAGCGAGTCGCCACCCAGATCGAAGAAGCTCGAATCGATTCCGACGCCGTCGATCCCCAGTACCTCGCCGAAGATATCGGCGATGACCTGCTCGGTGTCGTTCCGCGGTGCACGCGAGTCGCCCCCGAGATGGAGGTCGGGTGCAGGTAGGGCATTGCGGTCCAACTTGCCTGCCGGTGTCAGCGGAATCGACTCCAGTGCGACGAAGGCCGTCGGGATCATGTGGGTCGGTAGCGAACTCGAGACATGAGTGCGCAGAGCTGCTGCATCGACCTGCTCGCCGGACCTCGGGAGGACGTAGGCGACCAGAATGGTGTTGCCCGTCGGACCGTCGACACCCACGGTGGTGGCGAACTCGACCATCGGATGGTCGGTCAGGACGGCGTCGATCTCGCCCAGTTCGATGCGGAAGCCGCGCACCTTGACCTGGAAATCGCTGCGTCCGACGTACTCGAGCGTTCCCGACTCGGTCCACCGCACCACGTCGCCGGTGCGGTACATCCTGGCACCGCTCTCGCCGAATGGATTCGCGACGAAACGGTCTGCGGTCAGACCGAATCGGCAATGGTAGCCACGAGCCAGTGCCGGCCCGGCGAGATAGAGCTCACCCACGACCCCGACCGGAACGGGATGCAGTCGTGCGTCGAGGACCACCTCGCTGAAACCGATTGTCGGAGAACCGATGTCGATGGCGGAGTCGACGTCGAGTCGATCGCTGATGGACGAGAAGATCGTCGCCTCGGTGGGACCGTACGCGTTGAACATCCGACGGCCCGGTGCCCAGCGAGCCACGAGCTCGGGCGGACACACGTCGCCACCGGTGGCCACCACGGCCAACTCGGTCAGGCCGTCCGGATCCACCGATGCCAGCGCGGCGGGCGTGACGAACGCATGCGTGACGTGCTGTGCTGCAAGCAGTTCGGCCAACTCGGTGCCGCCGTAGACGGAGGTCGGCGCGATGACCATGGTCGCGGCACCGGAGAACACCATCAGCAGTTCCAGGATGGAGGCATCGAAGCTCGGGGACGCGAACGCGAGAACCCGAGCGCCCGGGGTCACCTCGAAACGAGTCCGCTCCTCCTCGGCCAGATTCGCCAGCCCGCGGTGGGTGACGGTGACGCCCTTGGGAACACCCGTCGAGCCCGAGGTGTAGATCAGGTACGCGAGCTGATCGATGTGCATCGGGCGAATTCGGTCGCCGTCGCGAACCGGGGCGGTCGAGTGACCGGCGAGTTCGGTGCGCGTGTCGTCGTGGTCGAGCACGGTCCACCGAGCAGAGCCGAGACCGGAGACCGCGGCCTCGTGCTCGGACAGGGTCAGACCGATCGACGCGTTCGAGTCGACGAGCATGTGTTCGACGCGATCGCGCGGGTAGCTCGGATCGATCGGCAGGAATGCCGCCCCGGTCTTGGCGACTGCCCAGATGCCGAGTACGGATTCGACGGACCGTGGCAGAGCCAGTGCAACGACGGTTTCCGGGCCGGCACCGCGAGCGATCAAAGTTCTTGCGAGAGCAGACGATTGCGCGTCGAGTTCGGCATAGTCCACGGTGCGGCCGTCGCTCAACAGAGCGGTGCCCTGCGGGTCGACTGCGGCAGCGTCGGTGAAGATATCGGGAAGCAGTCGAGTATCCGACGACGCCGGTCCACGAACCGGTGCCAGCTGGCGCAATTCGTCCTCGGACAGCAACGAGAGCGATCCGACGCGTCGACCGGTGTCGGTTGCGATGGCCTCGAGAACACGCACGATTCTGTCGACCGTCGCCGCAACGACGCTGTGCTCGAACAACTCCGGCAGGTACTTCGCCTCGATGTGCAGCCGGTCGTCGACCATGGCGACCAAGGTCAGGGGATACTGCGCCGTGTCGCTTCCGTCGTGCACGTCGTGCACCTGCATTCCGGCGAGGTCGGTCTCGGCCGACAATCCCGCGCGGTCCATCGGGTACGACTCGAACACCGTCAGGGTGTCGAAGGAGACTGCCGGTCCGACTGCTCGCTGAATGTCGGTGAGCCCGAGGTAGTGGTGATCGAGTAGCGCGGCCTGTTCGGACTGCACCCGTTCGAGGTACTCACCGAGTGTCTCCGACGGATCGAGCACGATCCGGACCGGCAGAGTGTTGATGAACAACCCGACCATCGACTCGATGTCGGAGACCTCCGGCGGGCGTCCGGACACGGTGGCACCGAACACGACGTCGGAGCGACCGGTCAGAGTGCCGAGAACCAGCGCCCAGGACGCCTGGACCATCGAGTTGATCGTCACGCCACGGGCGCGAGCGACGCTGCGCAAGCGGTTCGTCTGCTCCACATCGAGTGAGACCAACGAGCGGCCCGCCAACGTCGATTCCTGGCGTCGGCTCTCGACCGGCGTCAACAGCGTCGGCTCGGACAAACCGGCGAGAGCGTTCGTCCACGCTTCGAGAGCCGACGAGCGATCACGCTTGGCCAGCCACGACAGGTAGTCGCGGTAGGCCGGAACCCGTGGGAGCACGGTCTCGTCACCGTCGACCACGTAGAGCGTCAGAAGGTCCTTGAGCAACAGCGGCGTTGACCAGCCGTCGAGCAGGATGTGGTGGTTGGTCATCACCAGACGCCACTCGCCCGGTGACACGGTGATGAGCATGAAGCGCAACAGAGGCGCCTGTGCCATGTTGAATCGGGTGGCACGGTCCTCGTGTTCGATGCGATCGAGCTCGAGGGCTCGATCCTCCGGATCCAGTCCGGTCAGGTCGATCGACGACCAGCGGGCATCCACGTCGTGGTGGACGATCTGAATCGACTCGCCGTCGCTGTTGTGCACGAAAGCGGTCCGCAGGTTGGCGTGCCGACGCAGCAGCCCCCGAGCAGCACGCCGGAACCGCGCCTCGTCGACGCTTCCGCGCAACTCCAGCACCAGTTGGACGATGTAGGCGTCGACGGACTGATCCGACAGCTCGGCGTGGAAGAGCAATCCGGCCTGCAGCGGCGTCATGGACCAGATGTCGTCCAGCGTGGGATAGACCCGTTCGAGGTCGTCGATGGAACTCTGATCGAGCCGCACCAGATCGAGGTCGGAGGGCGTGAAGCCACCGGCCCCCGGTCGCTGGGCCAGCTGCGTCAGCGAGGTCAGGGCCTGACGCCACAGCTCCGCCAGCTCGGTGACCTCGTCCGCGTCGAGCACACCGGTGGGGAAAGCGAACGTCGCCTCGAGCCGCGGGCCGGTCGGCGTTGCGGTGGTGACGGCATTGATGTCGAGAACGGCTGCGACCGGCAGATCCTCGTCCTGCGAATCGCCGACACCGGAGTCGTCGACCGGAAGCCAGCCGTGTCCGCGAAGCTCGTCGGGAACATCGGTGCTGTAGCGCCCGAGATAATTGAAACTGATCTGGGGAGCCGGGAAGTCACGCAGTGCAGCGGCACCGTCCTCGTCCAGGTAGCGGAGCATGCCGTAGCCGATACCGTGGTCCGGAACGGCCAGCAGCTGCTCCTTGACCGACTTGATCAGACGCGCTGCGTCGACGCCGCCTGCGAGTGCGTCGTCCAGATCCAGATCGGCGAGGGTCAGCCTGAGCGGGTAGATCGTGGTGAACCAACCGACGGTCCGGCCGAGATCTGCACCGGGCACCACGTGGTCCTCGCGGCCGTGACCCTCGAGCGAGATGAGAGCGTCGTCGACGACCACTCCCCGACCACGTCGCCACACCGCCGTAGCGAGGGCGAGAGCCGCGAGCAGGCCGTCGTTGACGCTTCCGTGGAACGCGTCGGGCAGTGCCGTCAGTAGCCCCTCGGTGACGTCGGTGGACAGTGTCAACTCGACCTTGGCCACTGTTCGGTACACGTCGATCTCGCGATCGAGTGCTCGCGATCCGATGAGTGGATCCGGTTGTGCCAGAACGTCGCGCCAGATCGCCAGTTCGTCCCCGCGGGTGGCGGTGACCTCACGCAAACCGTGCGACCAACGACGCATGGAGGTGCCGACCGGAGCCAGCTCGGGAGTGCTTCCGCCGATGATCTGGGCCCACGCCGACGCGAGGTCGGGAACCAGGATTCTCCAGGACACGCCGTCGACGACCAGGTGGTGGGCGACGACGAGCAGACGGCTCCCCTCGGAGCCGGCGTCGAACCACACCATCTGGATCATGACACCGGCATCGGGTGCCAGCCGGCCGACTGCTGCTTCTGCCTCGGCGTTTGCCTGCTCCGAGAACTCCTGCCCCCGAACGGTTGTCGAGGTCACGCGGTACACGACCGAGTTCGCAGAGACCGATCCGACGGGAAGAACCTCCATCGCGGGGTGCTCACCCCGGTGCAGGACACCGCGAAGCATGTCGTGGTGATCGAGGACCGTCTGGACGGTGGCTTCGAGCACATCGAGTTCGATGTCGACCGGAAGTGTGAGAACCGCCGTCTGCGTGTGCTTGTCGAGAACGTCCGTCCGATCGAGCATCCACGCCACGATCGGAGTCAGAGGTACATCGCCCACGCCGCCGCCGGGCAACTCTTCCAGTACGAGAGGTGCGGTGCCGTCCGAGGACGCGACCACCTCGGCGAGCGCCGCAACCGTCTTGTGCTCGAAGACATCTCGTGGCGACAGAGACAGTCCGGCCGCCTTGGCGCGCGAGACCAACTGAATCGACATGATGCTGTCGCCGCCGAGAGCGAAGAACGAATCGTCGACGCCGACACGGTCGAGTCGAAGCACCTCGGCGAACAGTCCGGCCAACGTCTTCTCGACCGCATTGTCCGCGTCGCGACCGGACGTGACCTGAGCGGACCAATCGGGTTCGGGGAGTGCGGTGCGGTCGAGTTTGCCTGCCGGAGTCAGAGGAATGGACTCCAACATCACGAACGCAGAGGGCACCATATGCGCAGGCAGCATCGAACCGGCATGCTCACGCAACGCATCGACCTCGAGAACCGTACCGGCCACCGGCAACACATACGAGACCAACACCGTACTGCCGGCTCTTCCGGTCGCTCCTGCAGGCTCCGCTCCTGCCGCCCTCTCACGCCCGATGGTGACCACGAAATCGACACCCGGCACCGCAGCCAACACCGAATCGATCTCACCCAACTCGATCCGGAAACCACGCACCTTCACCTGAAAATCGCTACGCCCCACATACTCCAACGCACCCGAGGCATTCCACCGCACCACATCACCGGTGCGATACATCCGCGAACCCGCAGCACCGAACGGATCGGCCACGAACCGCTCCGCCGTCAAACCCAACCGCGCGTGATACCCACGAGCCAACGCCGGACCCGCCAGATACAACTCACCCACCACACCGACGGGCACCGGATTCAACCGCGAATCCAACACCACCTCAGCGAAACCGATCGTCGGCGAACCGATATCGACCGACTCCCCTACCACCAACGCCGACGAGATCGACGAGAAAATCGTCGCCTCCGTCGGACCGTACGCATTGAACATCCGCCGACCCGGCGCCCACCGCGCCACCAACTCCGGCGCACACACATCACCACCGGTCACCACCACCTCGACCGACTCCAACCCCACCGGATCCACCGACGCCAACGCCGCAGGCGTGACGAACGCATGCGAAACCCGCTCCTCGGCGAGCAACGACGCCAACTCCACCCCACCGAACACCAACGGCGGAGCAATCACCATCGTCGCCCCACCCGAGAACGCCAACACGAACTCGAGAATCGACGCATCGAAACTCGGCGACGCGAACGCCAACACCCGCGACGACGGACCCACACCGAACCGAACCCGCTCCTCGGCAGCCAAGTTCCCCACACCACGATGAGTGACCACCACACCCTTGGGCACACCCGTCGACCCCGACGTGTAAATCAGATACGCCGCATCATCGAGCCGCAACACACCCGAACGCTCCACATCCAACACCGGAGCAGACGACCGAAACGCCAGATCCGCCACCACATCCGGATCATCGAGCACCACCCACGACACCCCACCCACACCCGAGAGCGCACCCACATCCGCACCCAACGTCACACCCACCACAGCACCCGAATCGACCAACATGTGCTCGATCCGATCCACCGGATAATTCGGATCCACCGGCAAGAACGCACCACCGGCCTTCGCCACCGCCCACACCGCCACCACAGACTCCACCGACCGCGACAACGCCAACGCCACGAACGACCCCGGACCCACCCCACACGACATCAACATCCGCGCCAACCGCGACGACGCCGCATCCAACTCACCATACGAAACAGACCGCGACCCCGACACCACCGCAACACCACCGACACCAGCAACACCCACCGCACCAGCCAACAACTCCGGCAACACCACACCCACCACAGACCGCGGACCACGAACCGGAGCCAACGAGTCGTACTCGTTGGCAGACAGAATCTCGATGTCACCGACTCGGATGGACGGCGTTGCTGTCACGGCGTCGAGGATCCGTACGAGGCGATCGGCGAGAACCCGGACGGTGTCTGCATCGAACAGTTCTGTGGCGTAGCGGAATCCGGCTTCCATGCCGACCGGTGCGCCGGAACTGTCGAATTCTTCCGAGACCGTCAACTGCAGGTCGAAGTTGGAAATGTCGTTGGGTAGCTCGATGCTCTCGATCGACAGTCCGGGCAACGTCACCGTCGGTCGGTCGGTCTGCTGGAACTCGAGCATCACCTGGAACAGCGGCGCATGGGCAGTCGACCTCGCGGGATCGACCGCATCGACCACTCGCTCGAACGGGACATCCGAATGAGTGAACGCGGCCAGGTCGACCGAGCGAACCTCCGAGAGCAGGTCCTCGAACCGTGTCGAGCCGGGCACCTGGGTGCGCAGAACGAGGGTGTTGACGAACATGCCGACGAGCTCGTCGAGTGCGGCGTCTCCTCGGCCCGAGATCGGCGTTCCGACCGAGATGTCCTCGGTGCCCGAGAGTCGGGCCAGAAGGACGGCCAGAGCCGCGTGCACGATCATGAACGCGCTGGAATTGTGCTCGGCGGCAACAGCAGCAAGACGAGCATGGATTGCGGCGTCGATCTCGAAGGAGACGCTGTCGCCACGCAGGGATGCGACCGCGGGACGCGGGCGATCGGTCGGCAACGCCAGGACCTCGGGGCTGCCGGACAGTGTGTCGACCCAGTAGGCGAGCTGCTTGGCCATCATCGACTCGGGATCGGACTCCGCACCGAGGAACCGGCGCTGCCACAGCGCGTAATCGGCGTACTGCACCGGCAACGGTTCCTGGCTCGGTGCATGTCCTGCGGCGCGGGCGCTGTAGGACACCATCAAGTCACGGGCCAGCGGAGCGCTGGAGAACCCGTCGGAGGAGATGTGGTGCACCACCATCACGAGCACGTGCTCGTTCTCGCGAACCCGAACCAGTCGGACCCGCAGCGGAACATCCGCCACGACGTCGAAACCCGAGCCGGCGACGTCGGCGATCAACTCGAGAACGTGACGCTCGTCGTTCGCGTGAATCGGCGTCAGATCCGGCAGTGCCGATGCCACGTCGAGGATGGACTGCGCGGGAACGTCGTCGGTCAGCGGGAACATCGTGCGCAGCGACTCGTGCCGGCTCAACACGTCACCGATGGCCGAGTGCATCGCGTCGACATCGAGCACACCACTCAGGCGCATGGCAAATGCGACGTTGTAGGCAGCCGACTCGGTGTCGTACTGATTGATGAACCACATTCGCTGCTGCGCGAGCGACAGCGGCACCACATCCGGGCGCTCCTGCGGAACCAGTCGAGGGGCAGCCGCAGCGTCGTGCTCGCCGATGTCGATGCCTGCCGACAACGCTCGCACCGTGGGGGCGTCGAACAGATCCCTGATGCCGATGTCCGTTCCGAGGGCCGCGTTGACGCGCGCGACCAAACGCATCGCGATCAGCGAGTTGCCACCGATCTCGAAGAAACTCGACGTGACACTGACCTGAGCGATACCGAGTAGATCACCGAAGACACCGGCGACGATCTCTTCTACCGGGTTCTCCGGGCCGAAGAACTCCGACGCGGCGACGGTGAATTCCGGCGCAGGCAATGCCTTGCGATCGAGTTTGCCGCTGGCGTTGACCGGCAGCGAGTCCAGTACCACCACGTGTGAGGGCACCATGTACCCCGGCAGGCGGCGCGAGGCTTCGGCCGTCAGCTGTGCGGGGTCGACGGCGGAGCCGGGTGCACCGACCACGTAGGCCACGAGGGTCTCACCGGTGTTCGGGTCCTTGTGCACCAACGCGACCGCCTGTGCGACCGACTCGGATCGAAGGAGAACCGATTCGATCTCGGGTAGTTCGATGCGCAGGCCGCGCAGCTTGACCTGGAAGTCCGTTCGGCCGATGTACTCGAGTTCGCCGTCGGCGCGCCAGCGCACCAGATCGCCTGTGCGATAGAGCCTCTCGCCGGGCTCGCCGAACGGATCCGCGACGAAGCGATCCGCTGTGAGGTCGCCGCGACCGACGTACCCACGAGCGAGTTGCACGCCGGCGAGATACAGCTCGCCGGGAGCACCGATGGGAGCCGGTCGCAACGAGGCGTCGAGCACGTACAAGCGTGTGTTCCACACCGGTGCGCCGATGGGGATCGAGACGGCGTCGCGGCCGGTCACGTGGTAGTAGCTGACGTCGACGGCCGCTTCGGTCGGGCCGTAGAGGTTGTGCACTTCTGCGTTGGAGAACTGCGCGAACTGTGCCGCGGTGGCAGGCGGAAGTGCCTCGCCACTGCAGAAGACGAGTCGGAGCGAGACACATTCCGCAGCTCGTCCACCTGCCGCGAACACCGCGAGCATGGACGGTACGAAGTGCGCGGTGGTGATGTGCTCGTCCGCGATGATGCGGGACAGGTAGACCGGATCGCGGTGTCCGTCGGGTTCGGCCACGACGAGCCTGGCACCGACCTGCAGGGGCCAGAAGAATTCCCACACCGAGACGTCGAACGTGGCCGGTGTCTTCTGCAGAACGGTGTCCGCAGGCTCGAGGTGATACTCGTGCTGCATCCACAGCAACCGATTCACGATGGCCGAGTGCGTGACTGCAACACCCTTGGGTCGACCGGTCGAACCGGAGGTGTAGATGACGTACGCGGTGTTGGAGCCGTGCAGTCTTCCCAGTCGATCCGAATCGGTGACAGAGGTGTGGTCGCGATCGGACACGTCGAGCAGATCGACGGCGAGGACCGGAGTTGCGACCGGGATGTTGATCCAGTCGCGGCTCGTGGTGAGGATGCACACAGGCTGGGCGCTGGAGAGGACGTAGGACGAACGCTCGACCGGATGGTCCGGGTCGATCGGCACATAGGCACCACCGGCCTTGACGATCGCGTACATGCCGACGAGCAGGTCGATCGACCGTCGGATCGCGAGGCCGACGTGCGATTCGGTCGTCACGCCGAGCGAGATCAGATGTCGCGCGAGCTGATTCGCACGTTCGTCCAGTTCGAGATAGGTGATGTGCTCGTCCTCGAACACCAACGCGGTCGAGTACGGGCTGCGCTGCACCTGTCGGTCGAACAGACTGCTGAGCGTCATGTCGACGTCGCCGGCCGGGATGTGCTGGTGGACCGGAGGTTCGATCAGCCGTGCGGTGTCGTTCCACTCGAACAGGACGAGTTCCCGCTCTGCGGCGGACAGGATGTCTATGTCACCGGTGCGTACGTCCGTCGACGCCCCGATGGTCGACACGATCCGCAGGAAGCGATCGACGAACCGGTCGATGGTTTCGGGATCGAACAGATCTGTGGCGTAGGTGAACGAGGCCGACAGTGCCCCGGACGGATCCACGGGCTCCTGATCCACGCGCAGCTGCAGATCGAATTTGGCTGTGTCGGTGCTGATCTCCTCGAAATCGACGGTGAGATCGGGTAGCTCCAACGTGACAGCTGCATTGTTCTGGAACTCGAGGAGAACCTGGAACAGCGGCGAGTGGTCGGTCGACCTGACCGGATCGAGTACGTCGACCAGTCGCTCGAACGGGATGTCGGTGTTGTCGAAGGCGGCGAGGTCGGAGCGACGAGTGTCGGCGAGCAGTTCGGCGAAGGTCGCTCGAGGCTCTACCTGCGTTCGCAGCACGAGGGTCCCGACGAACATGCCCACGAGGTCGTCGAGGGCCGCGTCGCCGCGACCCGCGATCGGAGTGCCGACAGCGATGTCCTGAGTGCCGCTCAGCCGCGCGAGCAGCAATGCAAGCGCGGAATGTACGACCATGAACAGCGTCGAGTCGTGTTCGGCAGCAACCGAACTCAACCGAGCGGCGACATCGGCGGGAATCGTGAACGGGGTGACGCTGCCACGCATCGACTGCCGGGTGGGCCGCGGGCGATCGAGTGGCATCGGCAGCACGTCCGGCAGGTCTGCCAGAGCCGTCTGCCAGAACTCGATCTGCCGCGACGCCACCGACGTGGAGTCGCTCTCGTCGCCGAGAACGGCGTGCTGCCACAGTGCGAAGTCCGCGTACTGAACGGTGAGTGGCTCCCACGCCGGAACCGAACCGGCGGAGCGGGCGCCGTAGGCGACCATCACGTCTCGGGCCAGCGGTGCCATCGACGCACCGTCGGCCGCAATGTGGTGGACGACGATGGAGAGCACGAAGCTCTCCGGGCCGGTCCGGTACAGCACCGCGCGGAACGGAAGATCGACCGTGACGTCGAATCCTGTTGTCGCAGCAGCACGGACGAGCTCATCGACCGAACCGGCGTCGACGTCCACCACGTCGAGGGGGAGCTTCGATCCGGTGACGTCCTCGACGGGTGCGATGACCTGGTTCGGCAGATCGCCCACAGTCGGGAACACCGTGCGGAGCGACTCGTGCCTGGACAGGACGTCGCCGACGGCAGCAGCCATCGCACTCACGTCCAGACGACCGGTCAGGCGCACGGTGAGCGGAATGTTGTACGCGGGCGAGGACACATCGAACTGGTTGATGAACCACATCCGCTGCTGCGCGAGAGACAGCGGGATGGAATCGGGCCGGTCGACGGGGACGAGCGCCGGGCGGCGATGCAGCGACGCGCCCTTGGCTTCGGCACGTTCCGCCAGAGTCCGAACCGTCGATGCCTCGAACAGATCCAGCACCTTCAGATCGGTTCCGAGAGCCGAATTGACCCGTGCGATCAAACGCGTGGCCACGAGGGAGTTTCCGCCGAGATCGAAGAAGCTGTCCGTGACACCGACCCGATCGACCTCGAGAACGTCGCAGAACACGGACGCCACCGCGGCCTCGTATTCCGTTTCCGCGGCCTCGAATGCACCCTGTGAACCGAGTTCGGGTTCGGGGAGTGCGGTGCGGTCGAGTTTGCCTGCCGGAGTCAGAGGAATGGACTCCAACATCACGAACGCAGAGGGCACCATGTGCGCAGGCAGCATCGAACCGGCATGCTCACGCAACGCATCGACCTCGAGAACCGTACCGGCCACCGGCAACACATACGAGACCAACACCGTACTGCCGGCTCTTCCGGTCGCTCCTGCAGGCTCCGCTCCTGCCGCCCTCTCACGCCCGATGGTGACCACGAAATCGACACCCGGCACCGCAGCCAACACCGAATCGATCTCACCCAACTCGATCCGGAAACCACGCACCTTCACCTGAAAATCGCTACGCCCCACATACTCCAACGCACCCGAGGCATTCCACCGCACCACATCACCGGTGCGATACATCCGCGAACCCGCAGCACCGAACGGATCGGCCACGAACCGCTCCGCCGTCAAACCCAACCGCGCGTGATACCCACGAGCCAACGCCGGACCCGCCAGATACAACTCACCCACCACACCGACGGGCACCGGATTCAACCGCGAATCCAACACCACCTCAGCGAAACCGATCGTCGGCGAACCGATATCGACCGACTCCCCTACCACCAACGCCGACGAGATCGACGAGAAAATCGTCGCCTCCGTCGGACCGTACGCATTGAACATCCGCCGACCCGGCGCCCACCGCGCCACCAACTCCGGCGCACACACATCACCACCGGTCACCACCACCTCGACCGACTCCAACCCCACCGGATCCACCGACGCCAACGCCGCAGGCGTGACGAACGCATGCGAAACCCGCTCCTCGGCGAGCAACGACGCCAACTCCACCCCACCGAACACCAACGGCGGAGCAATCACCATCGTCGCCCCACCCGAGAACGCCAACACGAACTCGAGAATCGACGCATCGAAACTCGGCGACGCGAACGCCAACACCCGCGACGACGGACCCACACCGAACCGAACCCGCTCCTCGGCAGCCAAGTTCCCCACACCACGATGAGTGACCACCACACCCTTGGGCACACCCGTCGACCCCGACGTGTAAATCAGATACGCCGCATCATCGAGCCGCAACACACCCGAACGCTCCACATCCAACACCGGAGCAGACGACCGAAACGCCAGATCCGCCACCACATCCGGATCATCGAGCACCACCCACGACACCCCACCCACACCCGAGAGCGCACCCACATCCGCACCCAACGTCACACCCACCACAGCACCCGAATCGACCAACATGTGCTCGATCCGATCCACCGGATAATTCGGATCCACCGGCAAGAACGCACCACCGGCCTTCGCCACCGCCCACACCGCCACCACAGACTCCACCGACCGCGACAACGCCAACGCCACGAACGACCCCGGACCCACCCCACACGACATCAACATCCGCGCCAACCGCGACGACGCCGCATCCAACTCACCATACGAAACAGACCGCGACCCCGACACCACCGCAACACCACCGACACCAGCAACACCCACCGCACCAGCCAACAACTCCGGCAACACCACACCCACCACAGACCGCGGACCACGAACCGGAGCCAGGCGCGCGCGCTCGGCGGTGGACAGCAGATCCACGTCGCCTATCGGCAGATCGGGCTCGTTGGTCGATGTGTCGAGAACGCGGACGAGGCGACGGGCGAGTTGAGCCGTGCTCGCGGCATCGAACAGTTCTGTGGCGTAATCGAAAACGACGGTGACAGAATCGGACTCGTCGACGGTGACGACCAGATCCATGCCGACTCCGTCACGCGGCAGTGCGGACGGACCGAACCGGAGCGCAACCTGAGCGAGAGGGCTGTGCGATTCCGTTCGAGGCAGATTCAAGGCCTGAACGACGTCGTCGAACGACGTGTCACCGTGTGCCATCGCCGCATCGAAGTCGGCTGCGGACGCATCGACGAATTCGGTGAACGACTGCCGAACGTCGGGACGGCTACGTAGCGCGACGGTGTTTCCGTGACCCGCGGGTACGGCTATCACCAGGTCGTCGGTGTTCGCCAGCCGCGAAAGCAGCACGGCGAGAGCAGATTCGAGGACCACGAACGGTGTCGTGGACCGTTCCGCCGCCAATCGAGTCACTCCGGACCACGTTTCGGATCCGATCGTCACCTCGTGGGATGCGCGAACGTGTCCGATGTGCGAGGCGCGCGAGCGGTCGGTCGGAAGATCGAGGAGATCGGGGGCGTCGGCGAGCCGGTCGGTCCAGTAAACGAGCTGGGCTGCAGCGCGCCGCCGGCGCTGGCCCTCGCGTGCGCTGACCGGATGGACGTCCAGAACTGCGGTCTCGGGTCCGGCCGCGATGAAGGCTTCCACCATGTCGACGAAGCTCGAGTGGTGCGCGGTGAGGTCGTCGTCGTCGTACCGGTTGGGGTTGGCCCTGAAATCGACGAACGTCCGGGCCGGAGATCCGCTTTGATAAACGTTGACCAGGAGGTCCTCGACCGGACCCGAGGTCACGATGTTGAACTCGCCGACGATCGACCCGAGTTCGATCTGCTGATGGAACAGCATCATGTTGACCATCGGGCCGGACAGCTGCTTGTCACTACCCGAGGCCGCCAGCTCGCGCCGAATGTCCTCGATGCTGAAGCGCTGGTGCCGCAGCGCTCCCATCAGTTCGAGCTGCACCTGCTGAACCAGCTCGCCGACGGTCGCGTCCTGGGGCACGTGGATCGAAATGGGGGCGACGTTGACGAGCATTCCACCGGATCGGCGAAGCAACGCGGTGGTGCGCGCGGACACCGGGATGTTGACCGAGACGTCTTCTCGCCCGGTCATTCGCGAGAGGTAGCAGCCGAAAGCGGCGATGAACACCGCAGCCGCGGTTCCACCCTTGGTCGCGTCGGACGCCTCGAGCTCGGCGACGACGTCCTCGGGGAGAGCGACGCTGCGCAACTTGCTGGCAGCGATCGTGCGACCGGCCGTGTTGGACAGAGAAGCTCCGTCCTGGATGTCCGCGGCGCGAGCAGTCCAGTACGCCTTGTCGGACTCGAAGCGCGACGACGTCCGGTATTCCTGATCGAGCTCGTAGAGTCGGCGAAGCTCGGCCGCCTTGTTGGGGGCAGGCTCGACGTGTTCGACGGCCGCCGTGTACAGCGCGGCGGTTCGGTTGACGAGAGTCATGGCACCGTAGCCGTCGAGTGCGACGTGGTGAATCTTGCTGTACCAGAGGTTGCGATCGTCCTCGACCTGAATGATCCAACTGTCGACGAGGGGATCGCGTTCCATGTCGACGGGCTTGACGTAGTTCTCGTCGATCCACCTCAGCGCCGACGCCATCGGGTCCTCGGCATCACGCAGATCGAGGTAGTGCACCGACTGGTCGATGGAGTGATCGACCAGCTGTACGGGTTCGCCGTCCACCTCGGCCAGTCGGAGATATGCGGACTGGAACTCGTGTCCGGCCTGAGCCGAGGCCTCTTGCAGAACGCCGATGTCGAGGTTGCCGCGAAGGTCGACATATTGTGCGATACAGACCGGGACGTCAGGGGCAAGCTGCTGAGCGAACCACATGCCACGCTGAGCGGACGACAGCGGGAAACCGTTCTCGAAGCCGGGGCCTGTCGGGGGCGTCTGAGATCCACCGGAAATTGCTGCGCGCATTCACTTGCCCTTCGACGGCACGGTCACGATGGCCGACATCGGGTCGGTGGACCCGGAGACCTCGGTTCGGTTCGGACTGTCGAGCCGCGGCGGCCTGTGCGCGCGATTGAGCAATTCTGGCTTCCGTTCTGGTCTGCGTTCGTGTCGATTCACACACGTTCGGTGGTGATATGCCGTCGTATCGATTCGTCGCGCACGGCCCACTGGATTGAAACAGGGAAATGGTTCGGTTCTACCGAGGAGAACCAACCTCGAGTTCGCGAACCGAGTGTGTGGTGACTCTCGAATTCGACGTCCTGTCCGACATGAACTCCCCTCCCCACCAGGCGTACGACACGTTCGACCACGTCGGCGTTCGTGCTGCACTCACATGCACACGCGAGACCGTCGGCCAACCGCCGAAAGCCGACCCGAAATTCCGCGTCGAGCATCCCAGCGGCTTACAAAGATACAACATCGGCAGGATTCTTTTGTGCGGTAATCATAAGAACCATCGATCGCCGACTCCAGCCTGTTACAGAAGTGACCCCGAGTGCTACCCGAACAGGCGCTATTCGGTCGAACGAATGACTGCCCACGCCGCGTCGCACAGCATTGTCCGACCCGTATCGGACCTGTTGTTCTGATCGACCCGCCGTTTACCGACTCGACGATTGTTTCAGGAGGCGGAGCGGCGGCGCCCGACCACGAGCGTCGCGCCGAGGGCTGCGACTGCTGCCAGACACAACACCAGTTCCGATCCGAAGCCGATTCGTGTCGCGACGGTGAGGGATTGTCGCAGTACAACACTGGAAACCAGCACGTCGGGAGTGAAGAGTGGCGAATCCTGCAGAACCTCTCCGTCCGGTGCCACGATCGCGCTCACACCACTCGTGGCGGCCACCACGACAGTTCTTCCGTGCTCGACGGCGCGCACCCTGGACATCGCGAGTTGTTGGTAGGTCATTTCGGTGTCGCCGAAGGTCGCGTTGTTGGTTGGAATTGCGATGAACTCCGCGCCCGATCGGACCGATTCCTCGAGGGCACGGTCGAATGCGACTTCGTAGCAGGTCGCTATTCCGGCTGCTATTCCCCCGGTGCGGACGACTCCGTTTCCGTTACCGGGAACGAAATAACCCGCTCGGTCGGCATATTCCGAGAACAATCGAAAAAAACTTCGGAATGGCAAGTATTCGCCGAACGGTTGAATTATCTTCTTGTCGTGCCGCTCACCGGGCCCGTCCGTACCGTTCCACGCAATCACCGAATTCGTGTTCGTGCCATCGGCATTGACGAGTACGGTCCCGACGAGAATCGGAGCCCCCACAGCCACGGACGCCTGTGTGATGAGAGTTGCGGCATCGGCATTTCTCAATGGATCTATGTCGGACGCATTCTCGGGCCACACGACGAGATCCGGGGCAGGTTGCCTGCCTGCCTCGACGTCGGCGGCCAAACTCATCGTTTCACGGACGTGATTGTCCAGCACCGCTCGCCGCTGTGCGTTGAAGTCCAGACCCAGACGCGGAACGCTTCCTTGGACGGCTGCGATCGTCACGGTCCGTTCGTCGCCTTCCGGTGCGTCGTTGCTGTGCAGCGTGGGTAGCAGCGCCACGGCCGCTATGGACGCGACCGTCGTGGCGGCGACCGGTCCGAGGAACGAGCGCACTCCGTCGCGCCGACTGCCCGCGACCAGCAGCGCGGCCGTTCCGGTTCCGGTCAGTGCCACACCGAAACTGAGCAACGGTGCACCCCCGATGCTCGCCAAGGGAAGCAGCCAGCCCTCGGGTTGTCCGAACGCCAACCGGCCCCACGGGAAACCGCCGAAGGGAACACTGGACCGAAGCCACTCGGTCAGGCTCCAGGCCAATGCCATCGACACGGGCCACCAGGCACTCCGTGCTGCGACCACACCGAGCACTCCGAACAAGCCGACGAAGACGGACTCGGCGGCGGCGAGCGCCAGCCAGGGCATCGGTCCCACGTAGACACCGATCCACGGGAGCAGTGGAACGAAGAATCCGAGTCCGGCGGCACAGCCGTAGCCGAATCCCGCTTTCAGCGACAACGGACGTCGGCCGCCGAAGCCGGTCAGGACGAGGGCCAGCAGCGCGATTCCGAGCGGTGCCAGAAACCACAGGGTTCGCGGAGGAAAGCTCGCGAATATCAGGGCACCACCGGCAACGGAGAGTGCAGTGGACATCGAGGCTCGTCGTAGTCGCCCCGCCGACGAGGCCCCGGCCCCGACACCCGAGGTGGACTCAGTTCTCATGGATGACCTGCCCACGATGGACGGTCATCGAGCACTGTGGGCTCGTGGACGACGGGTCGAGACCCGGCAACGGAGATACCCCCGCACGGGGGTCCGTCGACCAGCGTTGCACGCTGTCCTTGGGCGCTCGGACGACGAGTTCGTCGACCTCCCACACCGCGAAGGACGCGGGCGCTCCCGGCACCAACGTTCCCGCCAATCCGTCTCGGACTCCGCCCGCACGCCACGCTCCGCGGGTACCGGCAGAGAAAGCGGCCCGAGGCGAGATGGCACTGCCCGGCGTGCGGTGGTTGACCGCGGCTCTGATCGTCGCCCACGGATCGAGTCGGGTGACCGGCGCATCCGAACCGAATGCGAGCGCCACCCCCGCCGATGCCAGGCGCGCGAACGGATGGAGCGCCGACGCACGATCTGCGCCGAGTCGCGCCGAGTACAGCCCGTCCGAACCGCCCCACAGGGCATCGAACATCGGCTGCATGCTGGCTATGACGCCCCACGAGGCCAATTTGTCGGCCTGCTCGGGTGCGACCATCGCCAGATGTTCGAGCCGATGCCCGCACGCGGCGACGGCAGGAGTTCCGAGCTCGGCCACCACCCGCTCGAACGCTGTGACGGCAGCCGACACAGCCGCGTCGCCGATGACGTGGAAACCCGCCTGTATCCCGGCGGTCGTGCACGCCGAGATGTGTGCGGCGATCGCATCGACGTCCTCGTACGGGACACCCGATCCGGCGCCGTCGGCGTAGGGCGACGACAGCCACGCGGTCCGCGACCCCAGCGAGCCGTCGACGAAGATGTCGCCGGCCAGTCCGTGGGCACCGGTGTCGCCGAGCAGCTGCCGCGCCTGCTCGGCCGTCTCGACCAGCTCGCCCCAGTATCCGCGAACCTCCACCCCGTGTTCGGTGGCCATCAGTTCGCGGAAGTCGTCGATACCCGACACGATCGGACCGGCACATTCGTGGACTGCGACGATTCCCTGCGCCGCAGCACTGTCGAGCGCAGCCGTTCGTGCCCGATTTCGGGTGTCGGGCGTGATCATCGACCGCGCTGTCTGCCGCGCGAGGTGATGCGCGGCAGCGGTGAGCGGGGACTGCTCCGAGAAGCCGGTGACGGATTCGATACCGGTCGCGGCGACGCGCAACGGCGTCGAGACGGCGGCCGAATGCGAATCGATGCGAGTGAGGTACACCGGACGACCAGGAGCTGCCGCATCGAGGTCGGCTGTGGACGGTGCACGATGTTCGGGCCACCCGGTTTCGTCCCAGCCGTGTCCCCAGATCAGTGCGTCCGAGGACGATGATGCGTGTTCGGCGAGCACCCGCAGGCAGTGTTCGAGCGAAGTGCAGCCGGACAGATCGAGTCCGATCAGCGACAGACCCAGATCGGTGACGTGCACGTGAGTGTCGACGAACGCCGGTGCCAGGAAGGAGCCCGCCAAGTCGGTGATGCGGACTCCTGGATGCAGCGCTCGCCCGGTGCGGTCCTCACCGATCCAGCTGACGATTCCATCGGTCACGGCCATGGCGGTGGCGTCGGAGGCCATCGGACTGTAGATCCGTCCGCCGCAGAACAATTCGGTGGTCACGAACGACCAGTCTGCCCCTACCGGTGTGGCTTCCGGAAATCCCCGGCTGCGGGATCGAAGCGGTCGGCCTCGATCACCTGTCCCTCGAGTATCGGCGCAGAACCGGATGCATTCGGTGCTCGCGTGCTGTCGTCGAGGATCTCACCGTCGATGACGGTGGGGCGCATGCGCCGGGTGGCGGTAGCGACCTGTGGCAACCAGCGCGCGGCGGCCCACATCACCGCTGGGCGCAGTAGCCACCTGGTCGGCGGGATCAACAGCAGCAACCCGATCACCGTGGTCACCAGGCCGGGCACGAACATCGCGACCGACCCTGCGGCGAAGAGAGCGCCGTCGGCCACGGCACCGCCGGCCGATCGCTCGCCTCGCGATGCCCGCTGCAGACCGTCCAACACACGTCTGCCCTGCGATCGCACGAGGAGTGACCCGACCAGCGATCCACCGATCAGCAGCACGACGGTCCAGAGCACGCCGAGCGCGCTTCCTACGGCGACCAGCGCTGCGACCTCGACCACGACATAGAGTACGAACAGAGCGAGCATGACGGTCCTTTCTTCGCTTCACCGGTACAACGCGCGGGGCATCGAAATAGCTCCCGACTTGCCGTGTTTGTCGGCAGATTCTCAGGAACCCGGCCGGACGAGGCCGGTTTCGTACGCCACGACGACGGCCTGGACTCGATCGCGGACGTCCAACTTCGTCAGGATTCGGCCGATGTGAGTCTTGATCGTCGCCTCGGACAGATGCAGGGCGGCCGCAATCTCGGCGTTGGACAAGCCGGTAGCCAAGTGCACCAGCACCTCGCGCTCGCGTCCGGTGAGAGCATCGAGAACGGCGGCATCGGTGGTCGATACGGACTGCTCGACGAACCTCGACAGCAAACGCTTGGTGACCTTCGGCGAGACGACGGCATCGCCTGCGGCGACGCTGCGAATCGCGGAGACCAGGTCCTCTGGTGGAGTGTCCTTGAGCAGGAATCCACTGGCCCCTGCCCGGAGTGCCCCGAGGACGTGTTCGTCGAGATCGAAGGTCGTCATCACCAGAACCTTGGCGTCCGAACCCGATTCGGTGATGCTGCGGGTGGCGGCGACGCCGTCGATGCCGGGCATGCGGACGTCCATCAGCACTACCGCCGGTGCCAGTCTGGCGACGGCCTCGACGGCACCCGCCCCGTCCGAGGCCTCCCCCACCACCTCGATGTCGTCCTGCGCCTCGAGCACCATGTTCAATCCCATGCGCATGAGTTCCTGGTCGTCCACGACGACAACGGTGATCGGCACCGACCCAACCTAGCCCTCACTCGATCGGCAGCGTTGCCCGCACGAGCCAATTGCCGTGCGGCGTCCGCCCGGCGTGCAGGGTGCCTCGAAGCACCGCTACTCGCTCGCGCATTCCGAGAAGTCCGTGTCCACCACCGTCCTCGGACGGTGGTGCGCCGGAGCCGTTGTCGGAGATCTCGACGGTGACCGCATCTTCTCCGCGAACCACCTTGACGACAGCGCGTGGCGCGTGACCGGCGTGGCGGAGGACGTTGGTCAGTGATTCCTGCACCAACCGGTGCACTCCCAGGCTGATCGCCGGACTGATGTCGTCCAGGTTTCCGGTCTGTTCGAGCTCGACGTTCAATCCGGCGCGACCCATCATCTCCACGACACGGGCCAGACCGGCGGTGCCGTACTGGGGCATGTCGTCCGAGTCGGGCGAGGTCCGCAGCAACGCGACCGTTCGACGCAGCTCGGCCAGTGCCGAACGGCCCGTTGCGGAGATGTTGGCCACGGCCTGCTCTGCACGATCGGGATTGCGCCTGATGGCGTACGAGGCACCGTCGGCCTGCACCACCATGACACTGACGCTGTGGGCGATGACGTCGTGCAGTTCGCGTGCAATGCGAGTGCGCTCGGTGAGCACGGCCTCTTCGGCGCGTCGGTCCCTGTCGTACTCGGCCACGACGAGTCGGGCCTGAGTCGCTTCGTCGTACGCCCGGCGGGCACCGAGAAATTCCGCCGCAACCCACGACAGGGCGTACATCAGCGCGCTGAACAGCAGCGTCGTGAACACCGGTTGGGCGAACAGAAGCAGGTTCGCGGCGGTGTACACGGCGAGTGCGGCGGCATAGACGCCGCCCTGCAGTCGACCGACGTAGGCGACCAGCGTGTAGAGCATGATCGGCAGGGCGAGCGCTGCCGGGTGACCGTTGTACGCATCGCCCACCAGGCTGCCCGCTATGTCGGAGCTGAGCGTGGTGACGAGAGTCAGTGCTGCGATCGTCCGGGGCAGACGCCGCCGCCACGCGACGGGAATCGTCAGCACGACCGAGAAGACCAGGAACAACGGCCCGTTCAGACCGTCGACCGAGCTGACGAACACCAGAATGTCGACGACGAACAGCCCGACGGCCAGCAGGGCATCGGCCACGAACGGCTGCCCACGGAGCCACAGACTGAATCGACGCATGTGATTGAGTTTGCCGTATGACTGCCGCCGACTGGGGATTGCTGATGGTCGCGGCCACGGCCGCCGGTTGGGTCGACGCAGTGGTGGGCGGAGGTGGCCTCATCCTGTTGCCGGCGATTCTTCTCGTGGCACCTCAGCTGACGCAGCAGGCAGCGCTGGCGACGAACAAGGCGACTGCAGTGTTCGGTACCGTCGCCGCCGTCGTGACCTTCGCACGGAAGGTTTCGCTGAATTGGGCGGTGCTCGTTCCGGCCGGCGTCCTCGCCGCCGTGACCTCGGCGGCCGGCGCTGCTGCGGTGTCGTTGATCGATCGCGAGCTGTTCGTCCCGATCATCATGGTGGTTCTCGTGGGTGTGGCAGTACTGGTCACCTGCCGTCCGACCATCGGCCTGACCGCGGCGCCGTCGCCGCCGACCCATCGCAAGGTTCTGATCGTCATCGGTTGTGCAGCTGCCGGAATCGGCTTCTACGACGGCATTCTCGGGCCCGGCACCGGAACGTTCCTCATCATCGTCTTCGCCACGATGCTAGGCACCGAGTTCGTGCGCAGCGCCGCGATGGCCAAGGTGATCAACGTCGGGTCCAATGTCGGTGCCCTCGCCTTCTTCGCCGTCACCGGCAGCGTCTACTGGCAACTCGGAGCAGTCATGGCGGTGTGCAACGTGTTCGGTGCCGTCCTCGGGTCAAGAACGGCGGTCGCCCGCGGTGCCGGATTCGTGAGAATCGTCCTGCTGGTCGTGGTCGTGGGGATGGTCGTTCGACTCGGCTGGCAACAATTCGGCTAGCGTCTTCAGACGTGACGAGACAATCGGATCGGTCGGTCGACGCCGACTTCCTGGCTCTGCCCCTGCAGGCCCTCGCGGACGCCGCCCTGAGCACGGCTCGATCCGCCGGGGCAACGCATGCCGATGTTCGCGTGCAGCGCTTGACGACTCAGTCGATCTCGCTGCGCGACGGCTCGGTTCAATCGGCAATCGACGCCGGGGAGATCGGCCTCGCCGTGCGGGTCGTGGTCGACGGCACCTGGGGTTTCGCATCGCACGCCGAACTCGGTACCGACGCAGCCGCAGCTACGGCCCGTAGTGCTGTCGAGGTGGCCACCGTACTACGGGCACTCAATCGCGAACGCGTCGAACTCGCCGCCGAGCCGGTGTACTCGAACGCGACGTGGGTGTCGGAGTACGACATCGATCCGTTCGAGGTACCCACCACCGAGAAGGTGGCACTGCTGGCGGAGTACTCCTCCCGGCTGGCGGCGTCGGACGGCGTCGATCACGTGACCGCCTCGGTTCTGCAGGTCAAGGAGCAGTCGTTCTACGCGGATCTGGCCGGCAGCAGCATCACTCAGCAGCGGGTGCGACTGCATCCACAATTCGAGGCCACCACGGTGGATCGATCTGCCGGTGCGTTCGAGACCATGCGCACCCTCGCTCCACCCGTCGGACGAGGCTGGGAATACCTGGGTGAGCACAGCACGTGGGACTGGGCCGACGAGCTGGCCCGGATCCCGGACTGGTTGGCCGAGAAGGTGAAGGCGCCCTCTGTCGTGGCAGGCTCGACGGATCTGGTGATCGATCCGACCAATTTGTGGCTCACCATTCACGAGTCGATCGGGCACGCAACGGAATACGATCGCGCCATCGGCTACGAGGCCGCCTACGCCGGCACGTCGTTCGCGACCCCGGACCAGTTGGGGACGCTGCGCTACGGATCGCCCATCATGCACGTCACCGCCGACCGGACCGAGATCAACGGCCTGGCCAGCATCGGTTGGGACGACGACGGAGTGGCGTCGCAGAGATGGGACCTGGTCCGCAACGGCACACTGGTCGGCTACCAACTCGATCGAGTGTTCGCCCCCAAACTCGGTCTGGAGCGGTCCAACGGATGTTCGTACGCCGATTCTCCGCATCATGTTCCGATCCAGCGGATGGCGAACGTATCGCTGCAGCCCGACCCCGATGTCGATCGATCCACCGCCGACGTCATCGGCGAGGTGGAAGACGGCATCTACGTCGTCGGAGACAAATCCTGGTCGATCGACATGCAACGCTACAACTTTCAGTTCACCGGCCAACGCTTCTACCGTATCCGCGACGGCGTGCTCGACGGCCAGGTGCGTGACGTGGCGTACCAGGCGACGACCACCGAATTCTGGGGCTCGATGGAACTGCTCGGCGGACCGTCCACGTGGCGACTCGGCGGCGCATTCAACTGCGGCAAGGCCCAACCCGGGCAGGTGGCCGCCGTCAGCCACGGGTGCCCCGTCGCGTTGTTTCGCGGCGTCAACGTCCTCAACACCCGATCGGAGGCAGGTCGATGATCGCGCCGCAGCTCGTGATCGAGCGTGCACTCGCCTACGCGAGTGTCGACGACACCATCGTGATCGTCACCGACTCCAGCGATGCAACACTGCGGTGGGCCGGAAACTCCATGACCACCAACGGAATTGCCACCTCCAGGCGCTGGGAAGTGATCTCGATCGTGCGAGAGGCCGACGTCGTTCGAGTCGGCACTGTGTCGTCGACGAGTGTCGATCCGGAGGACATCGAGGCAGTGGTTCGGGCGAGCGAGGCGGCGGCACGATCGGCAGAGCCCGCCGAGGACGCGATGCCCTTGCTACCTCGCGAGTCGGTCTCGGACCCGCACGACTGGGACCGCCGAGCACAACATACGTCGATCGACGTGTTCGGCTCGCTGGCAACGGAATTGAACGTCGGATTCGATGGTGAGGACGCGTTGTACGGATTCGCGCAGCACACCGTCGACAACGTCTGGCTCGGAACCTCGACCGGGGTGCGTCGTACTTTCACACAGCCCACCGGATCGGTCGAGATCAACGGAAAGCGATCCGGGGCGAGCGCCTGGGTGGGCACCGGAACCACCGACTTCGAGAACGTGTCGGCCGAGACGATGTTGGCGGAGCTGTCCACCCGGCTCGGCTGGGCCCGAAACACCGTCGAACTGCCCGCCGGTCGCTACGAGACCGTGCTTCCCCCGTCGGCGGTGGCCGACCTGATGATCTACCTGATGTGGACCATGGAAGGCCGCGGAGCGCAGGAGGGTCGCACCGCACTCTCGCGGGCAGGTGGGACGCGAGTCGGCGAGAAACTCACCGACCTGCCGCTCACCCTGTACTCCGATCCACACGCATCCGGACTCGAGTACGCGCCGTTCGTGGTGGCCGGGTCGTCGAGTGATTCGGTGTCGGTGTTCGACAACGGCATGGACATCGAGCGCGTCGACTGGATCCGCGACGGATCGGTCGCCGCCCTGGCCTACCCACGTGCAGCGGCGCAGAAGTTCGGAGCTCCCGTCGCGGTCCCGGGCGAGAACCTAGTTCTGACAGGCGGAACGGACATCGGTCTGGACAAGATGGTTGCCGACACCGAACGCGGGTTGCTCCTGACGACGCTCTGGTACATCCGTGAGGTCGATCCGACCTCGCTGCTGCTGACCGGACTGACCAGAGACGGCGTCTATGCCATCGAGAACGGTCGAATCACCGGTGCGGTGAACAACTTTCGCTTCAACGAGAGCCCGCTGGATCTGCTGCGACGCGTCACCGAGGCGGGCGCAACCGAGGCGACACTGCCGCGCGAGTGGAAGGACTGGTTCACTCGCACGGCGATGCCACCGCTACGCGTTCCCGACTTTCACATGTCGTCGGTCAGCGCAGCACAGTAGGGCCGGATTCTGGTCGTTCCTGCAGGCTCCACTCCTGCCCGGCCTACTTGTCGGGACCGGTCAGTTCGAGGGCGATGTTGTCGGGGTCTCGGAACTCCACGATGGACATGCCGGGGCCCGCGTCCTTGATGCCTTCGTGCGCAATGCCCAACTCGTCGAGGGTCTTCACGGCATCCTCGAGTGCGGCTCGGGTGTCGACGGTGAAGCTGAGATGATCCAGTCCGCACCGGTCCTCGCCGAAGGTGTCGTCTTTCGGTGCGACCGGGCGCAGCCCGAGCAGCCCGCCGCCGAATTTGTAGATGACGCCGCCGAAGAGAAACCACAGGGCCTTCTTGGTCTCTTCGTCCGCGTCGGGATCCCAGGCGTAGGCGACGTCGAAGCCGAACACCGAGTCGTAGAACGACCGGGACCGGTCGATGTCACTGACGGTGAGGCGAACATGGTTGTAATCGGTCACTGCGATAGGCACGTGGTGCTCCATTCCGGCAGCAGGGGAAGCTGCCTCACGAAGCATTCGGAACTGCGCATACGAGCGATGGTGCCGACTTTCGCTACCTGGCGGCGGTGATCGCCAGTCCGACGGAGCCGCTCTTGCCCCGGCGCAGCACACTGCCCTTGACGGTGAGCCACCCGAGAATTCCGTACTTCGAAGCGATCGCTGCCCGGGCCTTCTCGGTTCCGTCGGCATCGAGGATCTCGGCGGTGGCGTCGATCGCCTCGCCCTGAGGATTGCCGCGCATGTCGCACGGTGCCAGGGTGACTGCGGAGTTGCGGCGAATCCGTTTGACCTTCCACGAATCGGATACCGTCCAGACCAGCAGCCGATCACCGTCGAGGGCACCCCACAGCGGGGTCGGTACCCCGGTGCCGTCCTTCTTGAACGTCGTCAGCAGTACGTACTTGCCCTTGGCAATGTCTTCGAAGGTGGCAGCCATACCGCTCAGAGTACGTCGCTACTCCCCTTCGAGCTCGCCCTCGGTTTCCAGATACACCTGGCGCAAGCCGTCGAGAACCTGCTTGTTCGGCTCGGCCCACATCTTTCGCTCCGCGGCCTCGAGCAGTCGCTCCGCGATACCGTGCAGGGCCCACGGATTGGACTGTTGCATGAACTTCTTGTTCTGCTCGTCGAGCACGTACGTCTCGGCCAGCTTCTCGTACATCCAGTCCTGAACCACGTCGGTCGTCGCGTCGTAGCCGAACAGGTAGTCCACGGTCGCCGCCATCTCGAACGCGCCCTTGTAGCCGTGCCTGCGCATGGCGTCGAGCCACTTGGGGTTCACCACCCGGGCGCGGAAGACTCGTGCGGTTTCCTCCGACAGTGTCCGCGTACGAACCGATTCCGGCCGTGTGCTGTCACCGATGTACGCCTCGGGCGACTTTCCGGTCAACGCGCGCACGGTCGCGACCATGCCGCCGTGGTACTGGAAGTAGTCGTCGGAATCGGCGATGTCGTGCTCACGCGTGTCGGTGTTCTTGGCGGCGACGGCAATGCGCTTGTAGGCGGTGCGCATGTCGTCCGAGGCCGGAACGCCGTCGAGACCGCGGCCGTACGCGAAGCCACCCCAGGTGGTGTAGACCTGCGCCAGGTCGTCGTCGCTGCGCCAGGTCTTGCTGTCGATCAGCTGGAGCAACCCGGCACCGTAGGTGCCCGGCTTCGATCCGAAAATGCGCGTCGTGGAACGTCGTTCGTCGCCGTGCTCGGCCAGATCGGCCTGCGCATGGGCTCGCACGTAGTTCTGCTCGGCCGGCTCGTCCAACGCGGCGACCATCCGGACCGCATCGTCGAGCAACGCGAGAACGTGGGGAAACGCGTCCCGGAAGAAGCCGCTGATCCGGACCGTCACGTCGATGCGGGGACGGCCGAGCTCGACGAGGTCGATCACCTCGAGCCGCGTCACCCTGCGCGATGCCTCGTCCCACACCGGCGAGACCCCCAGCAAGGCGAACACTTCTGCGATGTCGTCGCCGGAGGTGCGCATGGCCGAGGTTCCCCACACCGACAGTCCGACGGATTTCGGCCACTCGCCGTGATCCTGGCGGTAGCGAGCGAGAAGTGATTCCGCCATCGCCTGCCCGGTCTCCCATGCCAACTTCGAGGGCACGGCCTTCGGGTCGACGGAGTAGAAATTGCGGCCGGTGGGGAGAACGTTGATCAGCCCGCGCAGCGGGGAACCGCTCGGCCCGGCCGCGATGAACCCGCCGTCGAGAGCGTGCAGTACCTGGGCGATCTCGCGTGAGGTCCCGCGCAGACGCGGAACGACCTCGGCTGCGGCGAACTCGAGAATCTGGGTGACCACGCCGCCGTGCTCACCCGCGACCCGTACAGCAGCTGCGGGATCCCACTGCGCTGCCTGCATCGCCGCGACCAACCCGTGGGCCACGGCCTCGATGCTGTCGACGCGGGTACGGTCCTCGTCGCCGTCCTCGCTGAGCCCCAGTGCTTCTCGCAGACCGGGAACCGTCTGCTCTCCACCCCACATCTGCCGAGCTCGGAGCATCGCGAGCACCAGTTCGACCTCGGCGTCTCCGACGGGTTCCTGGCCCAGGATGTGCAGTCCGTCGCGGATCTGTACGTCCTTGATCTCGCACAGCCACCCGTCGACGTTCAGCAGCATGTCGTCGAACACTTCTTCGTCGGGGCGCTCCTCGAGTCCGAGGTCCTTGTGCATCTGCGCCGCTGTCATCAGGGTCCAGATCTGCTGGCGGATGGCGGGCAGCTTGGCCGGGTCGAGGGCCGAGATGTTCGCGTGCTCGTCGAGCAGTTGCTCGAGGCGGGAGATGTCGCCGTAGCTCTCCGCGCGCGCCATCGGCGGAATCAGGTGATCGACGAGGGTGGCGTGCGCTCGACGCTTGGCCTGCGTGCCCTCCCCCGGATCGTTGACCAGGAACGGGTAGATCAACGGCAGATCTCCCAGAGCCGCGTCGGTTCCGCAGGAAGCGGACATACCGAGTGTCTTGCCCGGCAGCCATTCCAGGTTGCCGTGCTTGCCCAGGTGCACCATGGCGTCCGCACCGAAGCCGCCGTCGGCCTGCGTGGCCGAGATCCACCGGTAGGCCGCCAGATAGTGATGGCTCGGCGGCAGGTCCGGGTCGTGATAGATCGCAACCGGCTTCTCGCCGAATCCGCGCGGCGGTTGCACCATGATCACCACGTTGCCGAATTGCATTGCTGCGATGACGATCTCACCGTCCGGATCGGCAGACCGATCAACGTAGAGATCACCCGGTGCCGGGCCCCAGTGCTCGACGACGCCGTCGCGCAGATCCGCGGGAAGCTTCTCGAACCACCGGCCGTACTGCGCGGCCGAGATACGAATGGGATTGCCCTCGAGCTGGGCATCGGTGAGCCAGTTGGGATCCTGGCCGCCGCGGGCGATCAGCGCATGGATGAGGGCGTCACCGTCGCGGGCAGCCAGACCGGGCACCGAATCCGGGCCGTCGAGTGGACCGAGGTCGTAGCCGGCGGTGCGCATTTCGGACATCAACGCGATCGCGCTGGCCGGAGTGTCGAGGCCGACGGCGTTACCGATCCGCGCATGCTTGGTGGGATAGGCCGAGAACATCAGGGCGATACGGCGATCGGCGGCCGGAATGTGCCGCAGCCGCGCGTGCCGTACTGCAATGCCTGCTACTCGAGCGGCCCGCTCGTGGTCCGGGACGTACGTGGTCAAGCCGTCGTCGTCGATCTCCTTGAACGAGAACGGGACCGTGATGAGGCGGCCGTCGAACTCCGGAACAGCGACCTGCGTGGCGACGTCCAGAGGGGAGAGTCCGTCGTCGTTCTCGGCCCACGTCGCGCGAGAACTCGTCAGGCACAGTCCTTGCAGAATCGGCACATCGAGCGCGGCGAGCTCGGCGACGTCCCAGGCTTCGTCGTCGCCGCCGGCAGACGCGCCGGCAGGTTTGGTGCCACCGGCCGCGAGCACGGTCACGATCAGGGCGTCCGCCGACTTCAGGGTCTCGAGCAGATCGGCTTCCGCGGTGCGCAGGGAGGCGCAGTAGATCGGAAGCGCGGTGGCCCCGGCGTTCTCCACAGCCGTGGCGAGAGCATCGATGTACGTGGTGTTTCCGGCCAGATGCTGGGCGCGGTAGTACAGGATCGCGACCGTCGGCCCCGCGGACTGCGGAGCTGAGACTCGTTCGAGGTGGCCCCACGTCGGCAGGTGCCGTGGTGCATCGAAACCGTGCCCGGTCAGCAGCACCGTGTCGGAGAGAAAGTTGTACAGCTGACGAAGATTGTCCGATCCGCCCTCGGCCAGATAGTTGTGTGCCTGCGCCGCGACGTTGGCAGGCACCGTCGAGATCTCCATCAGATCGGCGTCGGGTGCCTGTTCACCGCCGAGCACGACGACCGGCAGTCCGGTGGCCAGAACCGCGTCGATGCCCGACTCCCACGATCGCCTCGACCCCAGGATGCGCACGATGATCAACTCGGCCGACTCGGCCATCGCCGGAATGTCCGCGGCGAGCAGCCGGGAAGGGTTGCCCCAGGCGAAGTCGGCTCCGCTCGCACGGGCGCTGAGCAGATCGGTGTCCGACGTGGACAGCAACAAGAACACGGGTAACGCCCTCCTCGGGGGTTTCGCGCCCCTGACTTCGGTGGTTCGAATGATCGGTGGAGACTGCTCTTCGACTCGTCGGCGAGAGGGTCTGACTCCAGCCCCGACCCGAAGGATCGAAGGCCGTCACAGTGGCGCGACCGTACCGGATTCTCGCCGGTTTCCTCTCGGCCAGAGCCGTGGACATCGAATGCTACCGGGGCGAGCGGGGAATCGGGCCACCCGTTGCGCTTGTAGCCTGGTGACCATGAGTTCGCCAGAGAGGTCGGTGCCCGACGGCTGCCCAGGAGCGCTGACGACCCATCTGGCGGCGGACGGGCCGCTGGCACGAATCCGGCTGCCGGGTGGCGTCGTGTTGCCGGGGCAGATGCAGGTGCTGGCGCAGGCCGCTGCCGAGCTGGGCGACGGCACGTTGGAGCTGACCTCGCGGGGCAATATCCAGGTGCGCGCGGTGTCGGACCCGGACGACTTGGCGACCAGATTGGCTGACGCCGGGCTGCTTCCGTCCTCGACCCACGAGCGTGTGCGCAACATCCTCGCCTCACCCCTGTCGGGCCGGGTGGGAGGTCTCACCGATGTGCGCGCGCTGGTCGGTGCGCTGGACGAGGGCCTGTGTGCACAACCCGATCTGGCAGACCTGCCGGGTAGGACGCTGTTCGCGCTCGACGACGGCCGCGGCGACCTGTGCGGACTCGAACCGGATTTCGGTGCCCACGCCCAGTCCGACGGGTCGTACGCACTGCTGTTGGCAGGCCGGGACAGTGGCGTGCGCGTGGACCGCGACAGTGTCGTGTCGATGCTGCTGAACTGCGCGGGTGCCTTCGTGGAACTTCGGCAGTCCCAGTGGCGGGTAGCCGAAATGGACGAAGGCCCGGCCCGGATCCTCGACCGACTCGGTCTCGCGGCCGGCCCTGTCCTGCCGACGCCCGCACCCGTGGAGGTGCCACCGATCGGTTGGCTCGATCAGGACGACGGCCTGGTCGCGCTGGCGGCGGGACTGGCCAACGGTGTTCTCGGGGCGCGGCTCGCGGAGTTCCTCGCGGCGATCGACCGCCCGCTGATCATGACCCCGTGGCGATCGCTGATCGTGTGTGATCTGGACGAGGAACCGGCCGAACAGGTCGTCCGCGTGCTTGCCCCGATGGGACTGATCTTCGACGCGGCATCGCCGTGGATTCGAGTGAGCGCATGCACCGGATCGCCGGGGTGCGCGAAGTCGTTGGCCGACGTACGAGCCGACCTCTCCGCCGCGGTCGATGCCCGCATGACCCCGCGCGACGAACGGCAACACTGGTCCGGGTGCGAACGGCGTTGCGGACGACCCAAGGGCGAGGTGACCGACGTCATCGCAACGGGAATCGGCTACCGCGTCGAGTGAGGGGACCCAGACCGGCTTCCGGCCGAGGGGCCCCTCTCCCCTATCGTGACACGCATGCACGACTACGTCCGCGACGGCGCGGAGATCTACCGACAATCGTTCGCGACCATCCGAGCCGAAGCAGATCTGTCTCGATTCGCACCGGACGTCGCACAGGTCGTCGTGCGCATGATTCACGCGGTCGGAGAGATCGATCTGACCGAGACCATCGGCTACACCCCAGCAGTCGTGACCTCCGCTCGCGCGGCACTGAACTCGGGCGCGCCGATTCTGTGCGACGCCAACATGGTCGCGGCCGGCATCACTCGTCGCCGTCTTCCGGCCGACAACGAGGTGTTGTGCACCCTGTCCGATCCTCGGGTACCGGATTTGGCTCGGAGTATGAACACCACGAGAACCGCTGCCGCGCTGGAGTTGTGGGGCGACAAGCTCGGCGGTGCCGTCGTCGCCATCGGAAACGCTCCGACCGCTCTGTTCCACCTGATGGAGATGCTGGAGGCAGGGGCACCGAAACCCGCAGCGATCGTCGGCGGCCCGGTCGGATTCATCGGGGCGGCGGAGTCGAAGGAAGATCTGATCGCCGCGGGCCTCGGCGTCGAGTACCTGGTGGTCCGCGGTAGGCGTGGTGGCAGCCCCATCACCGTCGCCGCCGTCAATGCCATTGCGAGCGAACAAGAATGACCGGCACCGGAAAGCTGTGGGGAGTCGGAGTCGGTCCCGGCGATCCGGAGTTGTTGACCGTCAAGGCCGCTCGCGTGATCGCCGAGGCCGATGTGGTTGCCTTCCACAGTGCACAGCACGGTCGTAGCATCTCCCGCGGGCTGGCAGCCGGGTACATGCGGGACGGGCAGCTCGAGGAACATCTGGTCTACCCGGTGACCACCGAGACCACGGCGCACCCCGGTGGATATCAGGGTGCGATCGACGAGTTCTACGAGTCCGCCGCTTCGCGGTTGGCGGCCCATCTGGACGCGGGACGCTCCGTAGTGCTTCTCGCCGAGGGTGATCCGCTGTTCTACAGCTCCTACATGCACATGCACAAGCGGTTGGCCGACCGCTTCGAGGTCGAGATCGTGCCGGGCGTGACCTCGGTCAGTGCCGCGTCGGCTGCGTTGGCCACCCCGCTCGTGGAGCGCGACGAGGTGTTCACCGTGTTGCCCGGCACGCTCCCGGCAGACGAGCTCACTCGGCGACTGCGCGGCACCGACGCGGCCGTCATCATGAAACTGGGCAGGACCTACCCGACGGTCCTCGAGGCCCTGGAACGTTCCGGTCGGCTGGGTGAAGCGCGCTACGTGGAACGGGCCAGCACACCCGAGCAGCGGGTGCTCGACGCCGTCGACGCAGACAACGTTCCCTACTTCTCGATGATCGTCGTACCGAGTCCCTCGAATCGAACCGAAACACGTACTTGCGCCGGTGAAGTGGTGGTCGTCGGCCTCGGACCAGGGGACGACGCATGGACGACGGACGAAGTGCGCGCCGAACTCGCCGCCGCCACCGATCTGGTCGGCTATGTCACCTACATCGATCGGGTACCGCAGCGCCCCGGTCAGATCCGGCACGCGAGCGACAACAAGGTCGAGTCGGAACGTGCGGCGTTCGCTCTCGATCTCGCCAAACAGGGTCGCCGCGTCGCCGTGGTCTCCTCGGGCGATCCCGGTGTGTTCGCGATGGCAACCGCGGTCATCGAGGTCGCGGCCGAGGAGCAGTGGAGCTCGGTCCCGGTGCGGGTGGTGCCCGGGATGACGGCAGCCAACGCCGTCGCCAGTCGGGTGGGCGCACCACTCGGACACGACTACGCCGTCATCTCTCTGTCCGACCGCCTCAAGCCCTGGAACGTCGTGGCAGCGCGGCTCTCGGCGGTCGCCGGAGCCGATATGGCGATCGCGATCTACAACCCCGCGTCGAAGTCGCGGACCTGGCAGGTTGCGGCAACGAAAGAGATTCTGCTCGAGCATCGTTCGCCACAGACACCCGTGGTCATCGGACGCGCGGTGGGCAGCCCGAAGGAATCCGTTCGCACCGTGGCGCTGGGCGAACTCGACTCCGAGTCGATCGACATGCGATGCCTGCTCATCATCGGATCGTCGATGACGACGGTGGTCGAGACGGGAAGCGGGCCGAAGGTGTTCACCTCCAGGCGTTATCCGTCGGCAGGCAGTTCTTAGCGATCCGTCAACCAGTCCACGGCGGCTGCGACGTCGAACACCGTCGGTGCCGAGCCGGTTCGCGTGGGACGGTCGACCATGAGAACCGGAATCGACGCCGCTCGGGCGGCATCGAGCTTTGCTCGCGTCATGTCGCCGCCGCTGTTCTTGGTGATCAGCAGGTCTATTCGGTTCTCTGCCAGCATCATCGACTCGTGGTCGATGTCGAAAGGGCCACGGCTGAGTTGCAGCGTCATGTGCGGCGGCACCGGACCGGTCGGAGGGTCGATCGCCCGGACCAGAAACCACGAGTGATCGACACTCGAGAAATGGTGAACACCCTGCCTGCCTGTCGTGAGGAACACCCGGCTGCCGGGGGTGATCGCCGACGCCGCGTCGGGCAGTGAGGCAACCGAGATCCATCGATCACGCTCGCCCGCGGTCCACGGTGGCCGCGTCAGCACCAGGAGCGCGACCGACGTTGCCCGAGTGGCCTGCTCGGCGTGTGCGGCGATGGTGGAGGCGAACGGGTGCGTCGCGTCCACCACCACGTCGATTGCGTTGTCTCGCAGCCACACTGCAAGGGCATCCGGACCTCCGAATCCGCCGATGCGAGTCTCGCCGACGGGCAATTTCGGCTCGGCGACCCGGCCGGCCAGTGAGGTGACCGTCTCGATCCCCTGCACCGTGTCCAGAGCGGCCGCGAGTGCCCTCGACTCCGTCGTACCACCGAGAATCAGGACCTTCACCGTTTGGTCGCACTCCATTGTGTGACCGGCAGCTGCGGTCTCCACGTCGTGAACGCGCCCAGCGGTTCGCCGCGATAGATCTGGAACCTGCGGAGCTCGCCGCCGTACTTCGCCGCGGCGGTCAGCAACAACGAATCCGATTCGGCCGTCACCGAATTCGCGACCAGTCGCCCGCCGGTGCGCACCGCCTCCCAGCAGGCCTCGAGCATGTCGGCACCGGTCAACCCGCCACCGATGAACACTGCGTCGGGAACAGCGTCTGCGTCCGAGACCGCCGCGAAACTCTCCGGGGCGCCGCCGTGCACCACGAGGCTCGGAACTCCCAGAAGCCGTGCATTGGTCTCGATCTGCTCACGGCGCACCTGCGAACTCTCGAACGTCACCGCACGACAGGATTCGTCGGTCCGCATCCATTCGATGGCAATGGTTCCCGATCCGCCCCCGATGTCCCACAACAGCTCTCCGGGTGCCGGTGCCAACGCGCTGAGCGTCAATGCTCGAACCTCCCGCTTGGTCATCTGACCGTCTCCGGTGTACGCGGAATCGGCCAGGCCGGGAATGCGGGTGTGGCGGGCAGCGTCGGGATCCCGGACACACAGCAGTGCAACGACATTGAGTGGATCGACGCCTTCGAACGTCGACTCTCCGGCGATCCCGCGGGCGACGCGCTCGGCCGGTCCGCCGAGCTGCTCGAGGACCGTCATCTCGCTCGCGCCGAAACCGTTGGCGGACAACACCAGCGCGATCTCACCAGGAGTGCTGCTGCCCCGGCTCAACACCAGTATCCGACGACCGTCGGCCAACTCGGGCAACACCGTCTCGGCCGGGCTGTTCACCAGCGACACCGTCGTGGTGTGGTGGAGCGCCCAGCCCAAGCGAGCGCATGCCAACGACACCGAAGACGGGGCCGGGTACATCCGCAAGCGATCGGCACCGAACTCCCGCGCCAACGTCACCCCGATGCCGTGGAACATCGGATCGCCGCTGGCCAGCACGCACACGTGAGAACCCGTGCAGGCGTCGATCATCGGCCGCAGATTCGGCACCAACGGACTGGGCCATGTCCTGGTCTCGCTGCAATGCTCCTGTACTCCAGCGACCTGGCGCGCGGAGCCGAACACCACATCTGCTTGCTCGACGGCCCTGCGCGACGCGAGAGGCAGTCCGTCCCAGCCGTCCGCACCGATTCCCACGACCACGATCGGAGTGGGCACGGGTGCCACCATCAGCGCGGCATCCTGCGCCAGAGCCACTGCGGCAGTAGACGCATGGCGAAGAACACCGGTCGCAGCGTGCCGGGGATCCACACGGTGGCCCGACGCGTGCGCAGCGCAGCGACGACGCCGTCGGCCACCTGATCCGGCGTACTCGACATGGGTGCCGGGGTCATCCCCTCGGTCATCGAACCGATGACGAATCCGGGACGAACGAGCAGGAGGTGCACTCCGCTACCGTGCAGTGAGTCGCTCAGTCCGCTGGCGAAGCCGTCGAGACCGGCCTTCGCGGATCCGTACACGTAGTTGGCGCGTCGCACTCGAACCCCCGCGACCGACGAGAACACGACCAGGTCGCCGCTCCCCTGTGCTCGGAGGATCTTCGATGCGTGCGTCAGCACCGAAACCTGAGCCAGGAAGTCGGTGGTGATGACGTCGAGAGCGTGCTGCGCGTCGTCCTCGGCGCGCGCTTGATCCCCGAGGATCCCGAACGCCAGCACCACGATCCCGATCGGGCCGTATCGCTCGGCCACCCGGCTCAGAAGCTCGGCGTGAGTGTCCATCTCGTTCGCGTCGAACTCGACGGTGTGAACGGCGTCCGCGCCTGCCTGCTCCACTCGTCGTTGCTGAGCATCGAGGTCGGTACTGCGCCGAGCTGCCAGTACGACGGTTCGCCCCGAGGCGAGTCGGGTGGCGACCTCGAGTCCGATCTCGCTGCGCCCGCCCAACAGCAACAGCGTTCCGGCCGCGGGTTCTGCTCGTCTGCTCACGACGACCAGTCTTGCCGATGAAATCGCATTCACTACAGTCGGGGCATGGCCGCCATCCCCGCAGACGCGACTGCCCTCGCCGACGACGCATTCGAGTTCCTTGCAGAGCGGCACCTCGCCACTCTGACGACACTGCGACCCGACGGAACCCCGCACGTCGTCGCCGTCGGCTTCACCTACGACGCCGAGGCCCGGTGTGCTCGGGTGATCACCAACGACGTGTCACAGAAGGCGATCAACGCCGGCCGCGGTGCCTACGCCGCCGTCACTCAGATCGACGGCGCCCGCTGGCTGACGTTGGAAGGGCCCGCGTCGGTCCGGAACGACCGTGAATCGGTCGTCGATGCGGAGAACCGCTATGCGCAGCGCTACCGCGTACCCAGAGAGAACCCGACCCGAGTCGTCATCGAGATACAGGTGCAGCGGGTGTTGGGTAGCCGTTCTCTGCTGAACCGCTAGCGCGTCGTCGGCTCCGTCGGCCACGGCAGAACCGTCAGGTTCGGCCACTCCGTCGTCCACCGGGCAGCCTTGGCCTCGTACACGTGTCGCATCGGCAGCCGCGGGTTCGGCCGCACGATTCCCCCGAAGAGATCGTCGAATCCGTGCGGTGCGTACACGACATCGGTTCCTCCCTGGTCGGTGGTGATGCCGAAGCAGCACGTGGTGGACACGAAATGATCGATCGCATCCTCGGTACTTCGGTACGGCGCGATCGGAGTGCCGAAATGCTGTTCGTACCAGAGGTGTACGCGCGCCTCGTTGCGCACTTCGACGTTCACCCCGAGGTCGTCGAACACCGAGGCCGCGCGCTCGATCACCTCGTTCTCCGCGTCGTAGGACAGATCGGAGTCGTCGAAGTAGAAGAAGTCGTAGTCCCGGATGCCGGCACGAAGGTCCCGGCCGTCCAGGTGGTTCCAGACAGTCTGGAAGAGGCCACCTGCCGTCAGATACCACCCGGGAAGCCCGAGTTGCGGCGCGCGCCCCAGTATTTCGGCGACAGCCGGATTGGACCTGACGACCGAGACGAACTCGTCCTCGCCCGGACGCGTCACACCGGCAGGACGGCCAGAGCGTGAGGCCTGAGGTTGACCGACTCGCACCCGTCTGCGGTGACCACGACAATGTCTTCGATGCGTGCACCCCACTGCCCGCGGAAATAGATTCCCGGCTCGATGCTGAACGCCATCCCCTCGGTCAGCGTGATGTCGTTGCCCGCAACGATGTACGGCTCCTCGTGTACCGACAGGCCGATCCCGTGACCGGTGCGGTGCAGAAACGCCTCGCCGAGACCGGCGTCGACCAGGACGTCGCGGGCGGCCGCGTCGATGGACTGCGCCGTGACACCGGGCACCACCGCGTCGACAGCCGCCTGCTGCGCACGCTCGAGTACCGCGTACTGCTCGGCGATCTCCGCCGACGGTTCGCCGAGACTGTAGGTGCGGGTCGAGTCGGAGTTGTATCCCGGTGCGACGGGTCCGCCGATGTCGATCACCACGATGTCTCCTGCCTCGACGACTCGATCGGATACCTCGTGGTGTGGATCGGCACCGTGCGGCCCGGAACCGACGATGATGAATTCCGGTGCAGTGTGGCCTTCTTCGACGATCGCGGCAGCGATGTCCGCGGCGATCTGCGCTTCCGTTCGGCCCACCCGAAGCCATTCGCCCATCCGGGCGTGCACGCGGTCGATGGCATATCCGGCTCGCCGCAACGCGTCGATCTCGGCCGCATCCTTGACCATTCGGAGTTCGCGAAGCACGTCGGTGGCCAAAACCGGGACCGTGCCGAAGACACCCGCAAGCGGCACGAAATGCAGGGCGGGCATGGCGTCGGCAACGGCTGTTCTCGTTCCGCCGGGAACTGCCGCTGCCACCAGTGCGTACGGATCGACACCGTCGACCCAGTCGACGAGAGTCAGAGACAGTTCCTGCGCTGCGGAATCGCCCAGTGCGGCGAGCTCGAGTCGCGGAACGACGACCGTGGGGGTGCTGCCGTCCGCCGGAACGACCAGCGCGATGAGCCGCTCGAACGAGCTGGCCTTCGACCCGATCAGGTACTGCAGATCCGGCCCCGGGGTGATCAGCAGGGCATCCAGGCCTGCATCCGACGTCAGGCGAGCCGCGCGGGCGAGTCTGGACGCGTAGACATCGCTGGAGAAACGTGAGGAACTGACCGAAGAATCGACACTCATACCTTCAGGCTAATGCCGTACGGCAAGATGAGCCCCATGACCGCCCCCGGAAAGTCTCCGTTGCTGCTCCTCGACGGTGCGAGCCTGTGGTTCAGGGCCTACTACGCACTGCCCGAGTCGATTACGGCCCCCGACGGGCGACCCGTCAATGCCGTGCGCGGCTTCCTCGACATGATCTCGGCGTTGATTGCGCGCACCGAACCCGGCCGACTTGCAGTGTGTCTCGATCTGGACTGGCGGCCACAGTTCCGCGTCGACCTCGTGCCGTCCTACAAGGCGCATCGTGTTGCCGAGGCCACGCCGGAGGTCGCCGAGAGCGAAGAGGTGCCGGAAACGCTGACACCACAGGTGGACATGATCATGGATGTGCTCGCCGCGTTGGGGATCGCGACTGCAGGCGCAGACGGTCTCGAAGCCGACGATGTGCTGGGAACCCTGGCCGCGCGCGAGCGTCAGGACCCGGTGGTCGTGGTCAGCGGAGACAGAGACCTGCTTCAAGTTGCCGCCGACGAGCCGAACGAGGTGCGCGTTCTGTACGTGGGACGCGGCCTGGCGAAAGCCGAACTGTTCGATCCCGCAATGGTTTCCGAGCGCTACGGGGTGCCGCTCCATCGTGCGGGCGCGGCGTATGCGGAACTCGCCCTGCTGCGCGGCGATGCCTCGGACGGTCTGCCCGGAGTGAAGGGCATCGGGGAGAAGACAGCGTCGACGCTGATGCTGCAGTACGAATCCGTGGAAGCGTTGCGCGCTGCTGCACTCGACCCGTCGTCGGACATGGCCAAGGGCATCCGGGCGAAACTGGCCAATGCGAGCGACTACCTGGACGCGGCGCTGCCGGTTGTCCGAGTCGTCACCGACGCCGATGTCGTCCTGTCGAAGTCCGACGAGATTCCCGCCGAGCCCGCCGACGTCGATGCACTGAACTCGCTCGCCGAGACTCTCGGCATCGAGAACGCCGTGGCGCGCCTCGTCGCCGCGATGGCGGCCACGGCGTCGACGACCTGAGCGTGCGACCTGATCGGGTCTACTCGGGCAGGGAGACTTCGTAGTTGGCGTCGTCGTCGAGGAAGGTCAGAGTCACGGTCTTGAACGCACCGTCGACAGTCAGGGTGCATTCGACACTGGTCTGGGCCTCGACCACGATGTCCTGGGGACAGGACACACCGGAGACGTCGGACGCACCGTAGGACTCGGTGACGACCGTGCGAACACCCTCCTCGGCCGCCGCAGTATCGAGGGTGGTCGTTCGACCGAAAGCGAAGAACGACACCACAGCGATCACGGCGAGCACTGCTACCACGGCACCCGCGATGATCAGGGGCTTCTTCGATCGAGCCCCGACCTGCCCTGGCCCGTGCTGATTCGGATACTGCTGGTTCGGATACTGCTGGTTGGGATTCCAGGGTTGCTGTGGTTGCTGGCCGTACGGACCCGGCCCGTATTGCCCACCACCGAATTGCTGTGGTGCGTAAGGATTCTGGTACGCCGCATCGCCCGATGCAGGCGCGCCGTACTGCTGACCGGCGGGGTAGTGCGCGGTGGGGTTCTGCCCCTGGGGGTAGCCGCCCTGTGCATTCGGGGCCGAGGGGTACTGCCCCTGCGGATAGCCGGCAGGTGGGTACTGACCTTGGGGGTACTGGCCCTGGGGGTACTGACCCTGAGGATATTGCCCCTGTGGGTATTGACCCTGAGGATATTGCCCCTGCGGGTACTGGCCGCCGGGTTGTTGCGGGTTCTGCCCGTAGCTCTGACCGGGTTCGCCGTACGGCGTGGCCTGCGGCTGTCCGTACTGACCCCACGCCGACGGCGTCGGAGTCTGCGACTCGGCGGAAGGAGCGGGCTGCGTGTCCGGTGTGTCGTTCGCGGCACCGTCCTGCTGATCGGGCGTGCGCGACCAGCTGTTGTCCGGATCGGTCGGACCGTATGGGCCGCTCATCTCGCCTCCACTGAAAATTCGGATTCGTCGGGGGTACAGTAACCCGCCCGTACGACTCTCCGCTGTACCGACCCGGCAGTCCGATTCGGCGCTGTCATGCGGCATCTACGGCGACCACGCCGCGGCGCAAGGCCGCGATCGCGCGCGCCGCAGTTCGCGACAGTTCCGGCTCCGGTGCCGCGAGCCGAACCTGGTCCAACAGGTCGATCACCTGCCGACACCAGCGCACGAAGTCTCCACCCGAGAGTGCTTTGCCGTTGTCACCCGCGGTGACGAGCGCATCGACCAACGAATGGTTCGACGCCCACTTGTAGATCGCCTTCACGAAGCCCATGTCGGGTTCTCTCGTCGGCGGCAGCTTGTGTCGCACCTCGTCGGACCGCAGCTCGTGCCACACCCGGACGGTCTCGGTCAGCGCGTGCCGAATCGGACCCGTCGGTCCGTGCGGGGTGATGTCACCCTCCGATCTGGACTCGTAGACCACCGCCGAGACCACAGCCGCCAACTCTGCCGGAGAAAGCCCCTGCCACAGGCCGCCGCGCAAGCATTCGGCGACCAGCAGATCGGACTCGGAATAGATTCGGCTCAGCCTGGCACCGTCCTCGGTGACCTTCGGATCCTTGCCTGCCGTCACGTAACCGCGGTCGGCGAGCAAAGCCAGGATGCGGTCGAACGTTCGGGCGAGGGAGTTCGTCGTGGCCGACACCTTCTGGCGCATCGTCTCGGTCTCTCGCGCCAACCGGTTGTAGCGTTCACCGGTGCGGCCGAGCTCGTCGCGGTCGGGACGAGCGTGCACCGGATGCGAGCGGATTGCTCGCCGAAGGGTGGCGAGCTCCTTGTCGTCCGCTGCCGTCGACTTGCGTCGGATACGGTCCGACGGCTGCGAAATTCCGCGGGTGACCAGGGCGGCCGCGAGATCGCGCCGGGTCTTCGCGGTGCGGTGGTCGACGAATCGCGGCAGTCGCATTGTTCCCAGAGACGTTGCGGGCGATGGGAAGTCCGCTGCCGAGAGCCGGCCGGCCCACTTGTCCTCGGTCAGCACCAGCGGACGCGGATCGGCCCGGTCGTCATCGGGCTCGAGAACCACGGCAAGGCCGCTGCGGCGACCGGTCGGCACCGAGATCACGTCGCCGCGGCGCAGGGCACGCAGCGAATCGACGGCCTTGTCCCGCCGATCGGACCTGCTCTGGCGTTCGAGGGTCTTCTCCCGATCCTTCAATCGCTCGCGCAGCCGCGCATACTCGAAGTACTCGCCCTCGGGGCCACCGAGGCGTGCACCGAGTGCCTCCAACGTCTGCATGTTCTTCTCGATACCGCGAACCATCCCGACGACGGAGCGGTCCGCCTGGAACTGTGCGAAGGACCGTTCGAGCAGCAGACGCGAATCGGCCGCACCGAACTGTTCGATGAGGTTGATCGACATGTTGTATGCCGGCGCGAACGAACTGCGCAGCGGGAACGTACGCGTCGACGCCAGCCCCGCGACCTCGGTCGGCTCCGTGCCGGGCTGCCACAGCACGACGGCATGCCCTTCGACGTCGATGCCGCGGCGTCCGGCCCGGCCGGTCAGCTGGGTGTACTCCCCCGGCGTCAATTCGGCGTGTGTCTCACCGTTGAACTTGACCAACTTCTCCAGCACGACGGTTCGGGCCGGCATGTTGATCCCGAGAGCCAAGGTCTCCGTGGCGAACACCGCTCGGACCAGACCCTTGACGAACAACTCCTCGACGGTGTGCCGAAAGACCGGCAACATCCCGGCGTGGTGGGCGGCGAATCCCCGTTCCAGTGCGTCGCGCCACTCCCAGAAGCCCAGAACTTCGAGGTCCTCGCGCGGCAGCTCCGAGGTGTGTTTCTCGACGATGTACCGGATCTCCTCGGCCTGCTCGGGCGTGGTCAACACCAGCCGCGAACGCATGCACTGGGTCAGCGCGCCGTCGCAGCCGGCACGGCTGAAGATGAATGTGATGGCCGGGAGCAGACCCTCTTCGTCGAGTTTGGCGATCACATCGGGTCTGGCCAGTGGTCTGTTGTTGGCACCGCTGCCCTGACCGCCACCGCGACCTCCGCCACCCGAACGTCCGCCGCGGCCCCTGCTGTGTGGCGCGTGCCAGCGGTCCATCGAGTCGAGGGACTGGCGTTGTTTGACGTGTCGGACGAGTTCTCGGTCGACGACGATCTTCTGACTGCCGTCGGCCGACTGGGCTCGCGTGTCGAACAGATCGAACAGTCGGCGGCCGACCATGATGTGCTGCGAAAGGGGCACCGGACGGTTCTCGTCCACCACGACCGCGGTGTCACCGCGAACCGTGCTCATCCAGGCACCGAACTCCTCGGCGTTGCTCACCGTTGCCGACAGGCTGACCAGTCGAACGTCGTCGGACAGGTGCAGGATGACTTCTTCCCACACCGCCCCACGGAAACGGTCGGCAAGATAATGCACCTCGTCCATGACGACGTGCGAGAGTCCTCGCAATGCATCCGAGGATGCGTACAGCATGTTGCGCAGCACTTCGGTCGTCATGATGACGATGGGCGCGTCGGGGTTGATCGACGAATCTCCGGTCAGCAGCCCAACCGTGTCGCGCCCGTACCGTGCGGTCAGCTCCGCGAACTTCTGGTTGCTGAGCGCCTTGATCGGGGTGGTGTAGAAGCACTTACGTCCCGCGGCGAGCGCCAGGTGCACCGCGAATTCGCCGATGACCGTCTTGCCCGCACCGGTGGGGGCACAGACCAGTACCCCGTGACCGTTCTCCAGGGCTGTGCAGGCATCCACCTGGAACCGGTCGAGGGGAAAGCCGAGCTCGGCGGAGAATCGTTGCAGCTGGGTGGGTCGGGGGCTCGTCCCCGTATCGAGAACCGTCTCGGTCATGCTTTCGACCCTACGGGCCGGTCGATGTCAGATCGTGTCGTCGTACTGCGCCTGTACTCGGGTCGCGGTACCGAGACCGCTGGACGGCGGTGTCGGAGCGACAGCATCCGGTGATTCGATCGAACTTGCGCCGTCGATGCGCGTTGCTTCGTCATCTGACACATCACCCCATTCGTCTCTTCTCTTGCGCAACTTACGCTTGTCGTGAATTCGCGCAATCTGCACTGCCATCTCGAAGAGCACCGTCAACGCCAAGGCCAAGGCCAGCATGGAGAACGGGTCCTGGCCAGGAGTTGCGATGGCCGCGAAGACGAACAATCCGAAGATGAGACCTCGACGCCACGCCTTGAGTCGCTCGTAGGTGAGTACGCCGACGAAATTCAAGGCAACGACCAGCAACGGAATCTCGAAGCTGACGCCGAAGATGATGAGGAGGTTGATCAGGAATCCGAAGTACTGATCACCGCTCAGAGCGGTGATCTGCACGTTGTCGCCGATGGAGAGCAGGAAGTGCAGGCCTTTGGCGACCACGAAGTAGGCCAGGACCGCTCCGGCGACGAACAGCGCAGCCGCTCCGGAGACGAACGAGACTGCGTGTCGCCGTTCGTTGGCGTACAGGCCGGGGGTGATGAAAGCCCAGATCTGATACAGCCAGATGGGGCAGGCCAGTACGACACCGGCGGTGAACGCGACCTTGAACCGCAGCAGGAACTGATCGAACGGTCCGGTCGCGAGCAGACGACACTGATCGTCGTTGCTCAGATTCGCACGCAGACTCGGGTCGAGCGTGCAGTAGGGACCCCGTAGGAGGTCGCCGAGGCTCTCGACGCCGAAGATGGTGTGCGAGTACCAGAAGAACCCGAAGGCAGTCGTCACTGCGACTGCTACCAGCGACCACAGGAGCCGGGTTCGCAGCTCGTACAGATGATCGACCAACGACATGGTGCCGTCGGGATTGATTCGGCGCTTGCTTCGCCGCGGATCGAACGGAATGCGCATGGTGTTCTACGGTCAGCCTTCTTCGGTCGGACGACAGCGAGAAGCCGTCACCGACAGCAGTGAACCTTCGGTGCCGAACTGGCACCGAAGGTGTGCTGAGCGGCCGTGCGCTCAGGCAGACTTCGCGTCGTGCTGGGTTTCGGTGTTCGGCTGCGCGACCGGGGCGGGCGAGGGCAGCTGAGCGGGAGCGACGGGCTGCTGAGCGGGAGCGGTGTCGGCGTCGGACTTGCCGTCGTTCTGCATTTCCTTCACCTCGCTCTTGAAGATGCGCAACGACCGGCCGAGTCCGCGAGCGGCCTCGGGCAGCTTCTTGGAACCGAACAGAATGATGACGACCACCGCAACGATGGCCCAGTGCCAGGGACTGGTGAATCCCATGTGAACCTCCTACAGATCAGATGAATCGAGCGTACCCGACCACGGGTGCCGACTTCGGCAGCGGCGGGTCCGGGTTTGCCCGGTGTTCATGTGGCGACGGGACCGTCCGCGCTGGTGGCGTCGAACTCTGCGTACGCGTCCAGGGCCGAACGTGCTCGGTCGCGGACGGAGTTCACCAAGGATTCAGGTGCCAGTACCGTGACTCCGCCGCCGAAGCCCAACGTCAACCGTGTCATCCACTGCAGCGTGGCGAATCGCATCGTGACCACGATCGACCCGTCCGCATCCGCCGCGACCTGTGTCATCGGGTAGTAGTCCAGGATCCAGGTGAATGCAGGTGAGACCTTCAGCCGCGCCTGCGACAGCGAGGGATCGTCGTTGAAGATCTCGAAGGCGTCCTCGTCCTGCACCGATTCCGGCGGCGCGGCCGGTTCGTCGAGTTCGGTGGCCGAGTCGATGCGGTCGAACCGGAACAGCCGAACACCCTCGGCGCTTCGGCACCACGCCTGGACATAGCTGTTGTCGTCGACGACCACCGTCCTGATCGGGTCCACGGTCCGCTCGGTCAGGACGTCCCGCGACGCGGAGTAATAGGTCAGTTCCAGAGCGTGCCGGTGCCGCAATGCGGATCGGACGGTGGCAGGGACCGGCCCCTCCTCCGTATCCGTGCCGTCGTGATCGGACGAGAGTGGCACGTTGGCCGCCGCCGATCCTGCCGCGGTCTCGATCTTCGCGATGGCGCGCTGAGCAGCGGACGGGTCGACCATCCCTGGCATCGACGTCAGAGATCGAAGCGCAACCAACAGGGCCGTCGCCTCGGTCGACGTCAGGCGCAGCGGTCGATCGATGCCGGCCGAGAACGTCACGTCGATGCTCTCCTCGGAGAACGACAGATCGATGAGATCACCCGGGCCGTAGCCGGGCAGACCGCACATCCAGAGCTGATTGAGATCGGCCATCAGCGTTGCCGTCGACACCCCCAGCTCCCGCGCGGCCTCCTCGGCGCTCAACCCGGGATTGGCCATGAAGAACGGCACCATGTTGAGCAACCTGGCCAGCCGAACCGACAGTCGCGCGCTCATCGCTCGTTCTCCACATCGGCCGCTGTCCGCAGTGTCGAGATCACATCGGCGCGCAGTTCGGCGGGTTCGAGTACCACCGCATCCGCGCCGTGACCTGCGATCAACCGCGAGATCCAGTCCCAGGACCGCACGGGAACCTCCACGACGGTGCCGCTGCGGGCACCGAGACTCTGCACACCCACCACCGTCCCCATCCTGCGTAATTCCAGCGCCTTGCCGTCTTGCAGCCATACCCGGGCCGTGCCCGAGACCGAGGACGTGCCCGCCACTCGGCGGACGATGTCCTGCAGGTCGATGCCGTCGGGCTTGCGCACGCTCTGCGCGGCGCCGAACGGTTTGACGTCGTCGCCGATTCGGGAGAGGCGGAACGTGCGGGTGTCGTTGCGATCCACGTCGTGTCCCACCAGATACCAGCGGCCGCGAAATGTCACGACACCCCACGGCTGGACGGTTCTGGTGGTGAACGGCTCGGTCAGCGAGGGTCGGTGTTGGAAACGTACCGATCTACCGTCGTCGATCGCGGCCAGCAAGGCACCCAGCGCAGGTTCCGAGCCCCTGGTGCGTGCGGGAACCGCGGTCACCGCCGCAGCGGACTCGCTCTGGTCGACCTGGATTCCCGCCGCTCGAAGTTTGAGCAGCGCGCTCTGCGCCGCGGAAGTGAGCTCCGGTGATTCCCACAGTTTGACGGCCACCGCGACGGCGGCCGATTCCGCGCTGGTGAGGTCGATGTCGGGCAGTTCGTACGCGTCGCGGTTGATGCGATAGCCCTCGACGCCCCCGAACCTGGTGGCAGTGCCGGTCTCCAACGGGACTCCGAGATCGCGCAGTTCGTTCTTGTCCCGCTCGAACATCCGGCTGAACGCCTCGTGGCTGGTGGAGTCGTCGTATCCGGCAACGCTCTCGCGGATCCACTCCGCGGTCAGGAACTGACGTGTCGACAACAGACAGATGACCAGGTTCATCAGGCGTTCGACTTTGGTGGTGGCCACGACAGTCGAGCCTAGTTGCTCATCGGAGGACCGAGCGGTAGCGACCCGAGCTACCGGAGGTCCACCTGGCTACATCGACGCGATCAACCGCTCGACCCGCTCGTCGACCGAGCGGAACGGGTCCTTGCAGAGCACGGTTCGCTGAGCTTGATCGTTGAGCTTGAGGTGCACCCAGTCGACCGTGAAGTCGCGACCTGCCTCCTGGGCGGCCGTGATGAATTCTCCGCGCAGCTTGGCTCGGGTGGTCTGAGGCGGTAGATCGACGGCCTCGTCGATCTGTTCGTCCTCGGTGACTCTCTTCGCAAGACCCTTGCGCTGCAACAGGTCGAAGACCCCCCGGCCACGCTTGATGTCGTGGTACGCCAGGTCCAACTGAGCGATCTTGGGATCGGACAGCTCCATCGAGTACCGGTCCTGGTAACGCTGGAACAGCTTGCGCTTGATGACCCAGTCGATCTCGGTGTCGACCTTCGCGAAATCCTGTGTCTCGATGGCGTCGAGCGTGCGTCCCCACAGATCGACGACCTGCTCCACCTGAGTGTTCGGCTCGCGCGTCTTGAGATGCTCGACGGCTCGCGCGTAGTACTCGCGCTGAATGTCGAGGGCGCTGGCCTGTCGTCCCCCGGCGAGTCGAACGGGACGGCGTCCGGTGAGATCGTGGCTGACCTCTCGGATGGCGCGAATCGGATTGTCCAGTGCGAAGTCTCGGAAGGACACGCCCGCCTCGATCATTTCGAGAACGAGGGCTGCCGTTCCGACCTTGAGCATCGTCGAGGTCTCGGCCATGTTCGAGTCGCCCACGATGACGTGCAGCCGGCGGTACTTCTCGGCGTCGGCATGCGGCTCGTCGCGAGTGTTGATGATCGGCCGCGAACGGGTGGTGGCCGAGGAGACGCCCTCCCAGATGTGCTCGGCGCGCTGCGACAGGCAGAACGTCGCCGCCTTCGGCGTCTGCAGTACCTTGCCTGCGCCGCAGATCAACTGACGCGTGACCAGGAACGGCAGCAGAACGTCCGAGATTCGGGAGAACTCCCCCGCCCGCTGAACCAGGAAGTTCTCGTGGCAGCCGTAGGAGTTGCCGGCCGAGTCGGTGTTGTTCTTGAACAGGTAGATATCGCCGCCGATGCCCTCCTCTGCCAGGCGCTGCTCGGCATCGATCAGCAGATCTTCCAGTACCCGTTCGCCGGCGCGGTCGTGGGTGACCAACTGCAGCAGACTGTCGCACTCGGCGGTGGCGTACTCGGGGTGCGAGCCCACGTCGAGGTACAGGCGGGCACCGTTGCGAAGGAACACATTCGAGCTGCGACCCCACGAGACGACTCGACGGAACAGATAGCGAGCCACTTCGTCCGGACTCAGGCGTCGATGTCCGTGGAAAGTACATGTGACACCGAACTCTGTCTCGATGCCCATAATTCGTCGCTGCACACTTCGACACTACAACGCAACCCTGGAAACGATGTGTCGGAGCGCCCCGATGTCGTCCGTCGGTGAGGATGCTGTCGCGCGTGCTTAGGCTGGGCGTCATGACTTCCACGCGCACCTCGATCTCGACGGCCGTTCACGCGTGGGATCTGTCCCTGGTGGCACGAAGTGCTGCTCTGCGGCAGAGCCGAGCGGACGGCGGCCTGCGCGCGCTGAGCAACGCCGCCGATCACGGTCGTCTGTGGCTCGGCGCGGCTGCGCTTCTCGTTGCTGCGGGTGGCCCGGCCCGACGCGGGGGCGTTCGGGGTCTCGTCGCTCTGGCGGGTGCGAGCTCGGTCGCGAACGGCCTGCTCAAACCGTTGTTTCCGCGAATTCGCCCGGATTCCGAGTCGGTTCCCGTTCTGCGTCAGGTGCTGGCTCCACCGGTGTCGTCGTCGTTCCCGTCCGGTCATTCGGCGTCCGCGGCTGCGTTCGTCACGGCGGTGGCGATCGAATCCCCGGTAGCGGGTGTGCTGCTGGCGCCCGTTGCGGCTGCGGTGTGTTACTCGCGGGTCCACGTCGGGGTGCACTGGCCGACAGACGTCATCGCCGGTGCCGCTCTCGGCTCGGCCATCGCGTTGTCGACCCGTCGCTGGTGGGCCGTGCGGTCGGGCAAGCCCGCCGATCTGGGCTCGCCGGTCGACGTCGAGCCGCTGCCGGGCGGCCGGGGGCTGCTGGTGCTCGTCAATCCGGGTTCGGGCGACGACTCGGAAGCCGTGCCCGACTCGATCCGTCGAGCACTTCCCGAGGCAGATCTGTTCGTACCCGATCCCGACCGGGACTTCAACGAGCAACTCGAGCAGCGAATTCGGAGCACCTTCCCGCGTGCGCTCGGTGTCTGCGGCGGCGACGGAACTGTGGTCAGCGTCGCCGCGTCGGCGGTGCGCAACGGATTGCCGCTTGCAGCATTTCCGGGCGGCACCCTCAACCACTTCGCTCGCGACACCGGGCTGACCGTCGTGGAGGACACCGCTGCCGCCGTGGAAGCAGGCACCGCAGAACTGGTCGACATCGCCGAGGTGTCCGTCGACGGCCGTAGCGTGTCGTTCGTCAACACCGCTACCTTCGGTGGCTACCCCGACTCTGTGCGACTGCGTCAGAAGTTGCAGCGCCGAATCGGCAAATGGCCGGCAGCCGCCATTGCGATGACGAGGGTGCTGGCGGCTGCGGAACCACTGAACATCGGGCTCGACGGCACCAGGCATTCGGTCTGGATGTTGTTCGTGGGCAACGGCAACTACGTACCGGCAGATCAAGTTCCCATGTCTCGCAGCAGCATTCACACCGGAACCCTCGATGTCAGGTTTCTACCGTCGGAGCCGAAGGCATCGAGAACCAGACTGCTGTGGGCAACGTTGACCGGCACCCTCGGCTCGTCACCTGCCTACGTCCGTCGAGCGGTGAAGAAACTGACCGTCGAGGTGGAGGGCGCCCCGGTTGCGCTGGCGGCCGACGGCGAAGTGGTGGGCGACGGAACGTGGTTCGAGTTCACCAGTGACAAGAACGGTCTCGCGCTCTATCGGAAGCGATAGAGCGCGAGACCGTGGGAAAATCGGGGCCACCGATCAGGAGGGCGGTGCCGCTTCGGTATCGGTCACTGCCTCGGCCGCCGCAGACGGCGTCGGCAACATGTCTTCCAGCGCAGCTCCGGCTATGCGTCGGAACGCTCGCCTCGGCCGACCCTGGTCCAGCACCGCAACCTCGAGCGCCGACACCTCGAGAACCTTCTTCTCCGGCTCACCGCCCGCCGCAGGCGGCGTCGCCGGACCTGCCGTGAGTGCGTCGACGGCGACACGGACCGCGTCGGCCAGATCGAGTCCGGACCGGTACGTGTCCTTGAGCGCAGCCACGATCGGCTCGGTCGTTCCGCCCATGACGACGAAATCCTGCTCGTCGACGATGGATCCGTCGTAGGTGATGCGGTAGAGCTGGGTCGCGATCGGCTCGTCCTGATGCGAGACCTCCGCGACACAGATCTCGACCTCGTACGGCTTGAGCTGCTCGGTGAAGATCGTGCCGAGTGCTTGGGCGTACGTCTTGGCGAGCGAACGACCGGTCACGTCACGCCGATCGTAGGTGTATCCCTTGATGTCGGCGTGCTGAATTCCGGCCTTGCGCAGGTTCTCGAACTCGTTGTACTTGCCCACGGCCGCGAAGCCGATCCGGTCGTACAGTTCGCTCACCTTGTGCAACGCGGTCGAACGGTTCTCGGCCACGAAGAGCACCCCGTCCGCGTACGTCAGCACGATGACGCTGCGGCCGCGGCCGATTCCCTTGCGCGCCAACTCCGAACGATCGCGCATGATCTGTTCGGCAGATGCGTAGTACGGCATCGTCATGGTGCGCTACCCCCTTCGCTCACTTGCTGACCGGCCCGGGTGTGATGCTCGGCACCGCCGGAATGTGCGGCGCTCTCGGTTCGCTCCGCGAGGACGGACCGAGCTGCAGCCGAAATCCTGTCGTGCGCAACATCGTCCGCACCGACGCTGGTGATGGCGACAGCCGTCGGGTAGATCCCGCGGGTGACGTCAGGACCACCGGTGGCCGAGTCGTCGTCGGCGGCGTCGTACAGCGATTCCACCGCTGCGCGAATCGCCTCCTCCTCGGTCATTCCGGGGCGATAGAGCTTCTTGAGCGCGGACTTGGCGAACAGCGAGCCCGATCCCACCGCGTGGTAGCCCGAACGCTCCTCGTATCGCCCGCCGACCACGTCGTAGGACACAATTCGTCCGGCACGATCCGGATCCGAGATGTCGATGTCGAATCCGACCAACAGCGGGACCGCGGCGAGCCCTTGCATCGCGGCACCGAGATTGCTTCGGACCATCGACGACAGCTTGTTGGCCTTGCCGTTGAACGTGAGCGGCACGCCCTCGATCTTCTCGTAGTGCTCGAGTTCGACGGCGAAGAGCCGCACCAGTTCGATCGCTATGCCGGCAGTTCCGGCGATACCCGCTGCGGAGTAATCGTCGGTGACGTAGACCTTCTGCATGTCGCGATTGGCGATCAGATTGCCCTGCGTGGCTCGCCGGTCACCCGCGATCAGAACGCCGCCCGCGTAGGTCAGCGCGACGATCGTCGTCCCGTGCGGGGCGATACCGGACTTGTCCGACCCGCCGTTCGCGGTGTGGGACGCCAGGTCCGCTGCGATACCGCTCTCGGGCAACAGATGAGGGGCGTGCTGACGAAGATAATCGGAGAACGACGAGCTGCTCGACCCGAACGGAATCGCCGTTCCGTCGCCGGCCGACCGTGGGTCCGAACGATCCACCGTCACTGGCCGCCCTTCTGAACGTAGGCGCGCACGAAGTCCTCGGCGTTTTCCTCGAGCACGTCGTCGATCTCGTCGAGAAGGTCGTCGGTCTCCTCGGCCAGCTTCTCGCGTCGTTCCTGACCACCGGCTCCGGTGTCGCCTGGAACCTCATCGTCGTCGCCGCCGCCAGAGCGCCGTGTCTGCTCCTGTGCCATAGTCGCCGACCTCCTCCGTATATCGAGAAAACAGATCTACTGCACTCTCACCGGTCGATCCGAGGTGCACCGTCGTGGATGTGCAAGTGCAACCGAACGTTCCGCCGAAAGTGCACGGACCTTTACCCTACCGACAGACCGACTCCGTCGGTCGGCAAGACACCGCGAATAGTCGGTACCGGTCTTCGGGCGCGTCAGTTGGTGAGCTGATCGACGAGTTCGGCGGCACTGTCGACCGACTCGAGCAGCGCACCGACGTGCGATTTCGTGCCTCGAAGCGGCTCGAGGGTCGGGATGCGGACAAGGGAGTCGCCGCCGAGATCGAAGATGACCGAGTCCCAGCTCGCGGCGGCGATGTCGGCACCGAACTTGCGCAGGCACTCACCGCGGAAGTACGCCCTCGTATCATCCGGCGGCGTGCCGACGGCATCGAGCACCTGCTGCTCGGTGACCAGTCGATCCATCGACCCACGAGCAACCAGCCGGTTGTACAGGCCTTTGTCCAGGCGAACATCGGAATACTGCAGGTCCACCAGATGCAGCCGAGGAGCCGACCACCCGAGCCCCTCCCGCTGGCGGAACCCTTCGAGCAGGCGCAATTTCGCGGGCCAGTCCAACAGATGGGCGCACTCCATCGGATCCCGTTCGAGAAGGTCGAGGACCATCGCCCACTTGTCGAGCACATCCAGAGCGCGCGCGTCGTCGCTGCCCTCGGCGGCCACGAACTTCGCAGCACGCTGGTGGTAGATCCGCTGCAGCGCAAGCCCGGTCAGCTCGCGGCCGTCGGCGAGCGCGACGGCCTTACGCAGCGTCGGATCGTGGCTGATCTGATGGACTGCGGTCACCGGCCTGGCCAGCTGCAGATCGGACAGATCGACCCCTGCTTCGATGAGATCGAGCACGAGCGCGGTGGTGCCGACCTTGAGGTAGGTCGACATCTCGGCGAGATTGGCGTCGCCGATGATGCAATGCAGGCGGCGGTACTTGTCCGCGTCCGCGTGTGGTTCGTCGCGCGTGTTGATGATGCCGCGCTTGAGGGTGGTCTCGAGGCCCACCTCCACTTCGATGTAATCCGCCCGCTGCGAGAGTTGGAAGCCCGCTTCGTCACCGGACTGGCCGATTCCGACGCGTCCCGATCCGGTGATGACCTGCCTGGAGGCGAAGAACGGAGACAGACCGGCGATGACCGCCGAGAACGGCGTCTCGCGCGACATCAGGTAGTTCTCGTGGGTGCCGTACGACGCGCCCTTACCGTCGACGTTGTTCTTGTAGAGCTGCAGGCGCGGGGCACCGGGCACACTGGAGGCGTGACGAGCGGCGGCCTCCATGACGCGCTCGCCGGCCTTGTCCCAGATCACTGCGTCCAACGGATCGCGGACCTCCGGGGCGGAGTACTCCGGGTGCGCGTGGTCGACGTACAGACGAGCCCCGTTGGTGAGAATCATGTTGGCCGCGCCGATCTCGTCGGCGTCGATCACCGGTGCCGGGCCGCTGAAGCGCCCGAGGTCGAATCCGCGGGCATCACGCAGCGGCGACTCGACCTCGTAGTCCCAGCGTGTGCGCTTGGCCCGGGGTACCCCGGCGGCTGCCGCGTAGGCGAGCACTGCCTGGGTCGATGTCAGGATCGGGTTGGCGGTGGGTTCGGTGGGCGAAGAAATGCCGTACTCGACCTCGATACCGATGATGCGCTGCATATGTCGAGCCTAGACGTCGGCTACAGACCGCATTCGGGGCGCGCCCTGTGCGGACGCGCCCCGAAAGTGGTGTTCGACGAAGCTACAGGTACTGACCGGTGTTGGCCTCGGTGTCGATCGCCCGGCTCGCGCTGGCGTTCTTGCCGGTGACCAGCGTGCGGATGTAGACGATCCGCTCGCCCTTCTTGCCGGAGATTCGAGCCCAGTCGTCCGGGTTCGTGGTGTTCGGTAGGTCCTCGTTCTCGGCGAACTCGTCGACGATGGAGTCGAAGAGGTGTTGAATGCGCAGCCCGCCGTTGCCGGTCTCGAGTACCGACTTGATGGCGTACTTCTTGGCGCGGTCGACGATGTTCTGGATCATGGCACCGGAGTTGAAGTCCTTGAAGTACAGAACTTCCTTGTCTCCGTTGGCATACGTCACCTCGAGGAAGCGGTTGTCGTCGCTTTCGGCGTACATGCGCTCGACGACGCGGTCGATCATCCCTCGGATGCAGGCAGCGCGATCTCCGCCGAACTCTGCGACATCGTCGGCGTTGACCGGCAGCGAGTCGGTCAGGTACTTGGAGAAGATGTCCTGTGCCGATTCGGCGTCCGGCCGCTCGATCTTGATCTTCACGTCCAGGCGACCGGGCCGCAGGATCGCGGGGTCGATCATGTCCTCACGGTTGGAGGCACCGATCACGATGACGTTCTCCAAGCCCTCCACGCCGTCGATCTCGGCGAGCAGCTGCGGGACCACCGTCGTCTCGACGTCGGACGAGACGCCCGAACCACGGGTGCGGAAGATCGAGTCCATCTCGTCGAAGAACACGATGACCGGGGTGCCCTCGGAGGCCTTCTCCCGTGCACGCTGGAAGATCATGCGGATGTGACGCTCGGTCTCGCCGACGAACTTGTTGAGCAGCTCGGGGCCCTTGATGTTGAGGAAGAACGACTTCGCTTCCTTGGCGTCCTGGCCGCGGGCCTCGGCGATCTTCTTGGCCAACGAGTTGGCAACCGCCTTGGCGATCAACGTCTTTCCGCAGCCGGGAGGGCCGTAGAGCAGCACACCCTTGGGCGGACGCAAGGAGTACTCGCGAAACAGATCCTTGTGCAGGAACGGGAGTTCGACGGCGTCGCGAATCTGGTCGATCTGCCGACCGAGACCACCGATGTCCTCGTATCCGACGTCCGGCACCTCTTCGAGGACCAGGTCCTCGACCTCGGCCTTGGGGACACGCTCGAAGGCGTAGCCGGCCTTGGTGTCGACGAGCAGGGAGTCGCCGGGGCGGAGTTTGCGGGACGGTTCGTCCGGGTCGATGGGGCCCTCGTCGTTGACCATGTCGATCAACGGCTTGGCCAGCCACACCACTCGCTCCTCGTCGGCGTGACCGACGACGAGTGCTCTGGATCCGTCGCCCAGAAGCTCACGCAGAGTGCTGATTTCGCCGACCTGGTCGAAGGTGCAGGCCTCGACGATGGTCAGCGCTTCGTTCAGGCGCACCGTCTGTCCCGGTGCCAGTGAGTCCGCCTCGATGTTGGGTGAACACGTCAGCCTCATCTTGCGTCCGGAGGTGAACACGTCCACCGTGCCGTCGTCGAAGACGCTCAGCAGAACGCCGTAGCCGCTCGGCGGTTGGCCGAGGCGGTCCACTTCCTCGCGAAGTGCGATGAGCTGTTGCCTGGCCTCTTTCAGGGTGTCCATCAGCTTCGCGTTGCGCAGCGACAGAGAATCGACGCGTCCTTCGAGTTCGCGTACCTGTTCGGGGGACTCCCCCAGTTGACGGCGCAGTGAAGCAGCTTCGGCTCGCACGGCGTCCAGTTCGGCTCTGGCCGCGGCCACATCCGGATTGTCTGTTGAGCTCATGAGCGACTCCTCCCAGTGACGATCTATCAACGCTACCGGCACCGGCCCGAATGTGCGGACCGACACCACGATCGGGACGGAGAAGCAGTGTGTCTCGACCGCACCCGAGCGTCGGTCGAGTTCATGTTAGCCTCACCTGACCAAGCAGCGGACCGACCATGGAATCAGGGGCTTCACCAGTGAAGATGCGCATTTTCTCGGCAGGTGTCGCGCTCGCGGCAGCGATGATTTCGGTGGCCGGCTGCAGTTCGGCCGACGATTCCGATCACACCGATCACAATTCGACGGCGGCCGCCGAAATCAGCGATCCCGCAACCGATGCACCCACCGTCGCAGCACCTACCGCGGCTGAACTCGAAGCATCTCTGCTGCAACTGGTGGCACCGGATGTCGACGCGGCGAGGAAGGCGGCTTCGGTCGAGAACGGGCAGGCACGCCTGACCAACCTCGAAGCGATGACCGCGGCTCTGGCGAACTACGGCACCATCACGTTCGAGGTTGCCGAACCGACGGTCGAGGGCGAGACGTCCACCGCCGACGTCGCGATCGCCACTCCGCGGGGAACGGCAGCACCGTCCCCGCAGACCTGGGTGCTGATCGACGGCGACTGGAAGCTCTCCGATGCCAGTACGTGCCAGATTCTCGCCATGGGGCAGGCACCCTGCGCATAGAGGCCGGGAATCCTCGGCGACGCCGCTGGGATCGTCAGCCCTTGCCGGACCGACGCTGCGGCTTCGGCGTGACGGTGCCCTCGGCGAGGCGTCGGACACTGACGAGAAATGCCGTGTGTCCCTGCATCCGATGCTCGGGGCGAACGGCCAGTCCGACGACGTGCCACCCGCGCACCATCGACTCCCAGGAACGAGGTTCGGTCCAGCACTCCTGCGCGCGAAGGGCTTCGACGACCTTCGACAACTGCGTCACCGTTGCGACGTAGACCAGCAGCACGCCGCCGGGAACGAGAGCCTTCGATACGGCAGGCAGTGCGTCCCAGGGCGCGAGCATGTCGAGGACGACGCGATCTACCTGCTCACCGGGACGATCGACACCGAACTGGTCCACGTCCGCCACCGTCAGGTGCCAGTTGGCCGGCCGCTCGCCGAAGAACGTCTCGACGTTCTTGATCGCGTAGTCGGCGTGGTCCTGGCGAATCTCGTAGGAGATGACCGTCCCTGCGGTACCGACGGCACGCAGCAGCGAGCACGTCAGAGCGCCCGATCCGGCACCGGCCTCCAGCACGCGCGCACCGGGGAACATGTCGCCCTCGTGCACGATCTGGGCTGCGTCCTTGGGGTAGATGACCTGCGCGCCGCGCGGCATCGACAGCACGTAGTCGGTCAGCAGCGGCCGAAGCGCGAGGTAGGGGGTGCCGTTGACGGAGGTGACGACGCTGCCCTCGTCGGCACCGAGCAGTTTGTCGTGCGTGATTCCGCCCCGGTGGGTGTGGAACTCCTTGCCCGCCTCGAGCACCACCGTGTAGTGGCGGCCCTTCCCGTCGGTGAGCTGGACTCGATCTCCGACGCGGAACGGTCCGCTGCGGGCGGGTCCGGTCGGTACCGACTCGACCGGCACGTCGTCATCGGTCGCGAGAGCTTCGTCGAGTTCGATTTCGTCGACAGTTGCGGTGACCACTTCGTCCGCACCGATGACCGGGGCATCGACGATCGCGTCGACCTCGGGCCCGTCGGTCGACGCGGACGCGGAATCACCGAAGGACACAGCATCACCGGACGGCACAGCGGAACCTGCTTTCGTAGCTCTGTTCGGTGCCCGACCTGTTGCGGTCCGACACCCGGGACGACTCGACGTGCCAGACTACGGCCTTGACCGAAGATGTCGGACCAACGGCATAGGGTCGCAGTCGTGAGTATTTCCGCGTCGACGCCCGTCGACTTGCCTCTACTCGATCTCGGCGACAGCGAGCAGACGTCGCCGGCGACGTCCGGCTCCCGCAGTACACCGGCGTTGTCGCCTTCGCGCGCAGGTGATTTCAAGCAGTGCCCACTCCTCTATCGCCTGCGTGCCGTCGACCGGATTCCCGAGGTCTCCACCGAAGCTCAGGTGAAGGGAACTGTGGTGCATGCCGCATTGGAGGCCCTGTACGCGTTGCCCGCACAGGATCGTGTTCCGGCCACTGCGCGAGAACTCGTCGATCCTGCGTGGGAGCGAGTGGTCGCTCGGTCACCCGACATCGAGAGTCTGGTTCCGGCGGACGAAAGACCGGCGTTTCTCGACCGGGCTCGCGCGCTGGTCGCCGGATACTACGAGCTCGAAGACCCCACTCGATTCGAGCCCGAGTCCTGCGAACAGCGCGTGGAGGTAGTGCTGGACGACGGTACGCCGCTGCGCGGATTCATCGATCGGATCGACGTGGCACCGAACGGGATGATCCGCGTCGTCGACTACAAGACCGGCCGGGCACCGCGAGAGTTCACCGAGTCCAAGGCGCTGTTCCAGATGAAGTTCTACGCGTTGATGATCATGCGGATGCGCGGAGTCGTTCCGGCACAACTGAAGTTGATGTACCTCTCCGACAAGCAGGAGCTGACCTACACCCCGGACGAGGGCGAGTTGCGGAGGTTCGAGCGCATGCTCTCGGCCATCTGGAAAGCGATTCTGGCTGCGGGCGAGACCGGCGATTTCCGCGCCAAACGGGGCGCGTTGTGCAAGTGGTGCGACCACCAGGCGCTGTGTCCGGAATTCGGTGGTACTCCCCCGGCGTATCCGGGTTGGCCCACGGCCGCTGCCGAATCGGCGGGCGCCGAGCTGTGACGGTTCCGAACGCCTTCTTCGTTCCCGCCGGTGTCGGCAGCGAAGGCCACGAGCGGGTCACCGCTACCGAGCACACCGTCAGCCTGTGGGCACCGACGATGCAACACGGCGCTCCGCCGTCGGCCCTGTTGGTCCGGGCGCTCGAGCGAGTCGACGCCAGGGAGGACACCCGTATCAGTCGCGTAGCCGTCGACATCCTCGGACCGGTTCCGGTCGGGGACATCGAGATCCGGTCATGGACGGAGCGTCCCGGTGCCAATATCGAGCTCGTCGTCGCGGAACTCTGGGCGGACGGCACGTCGGGAACTGCGCGGGCGGTGGCCCGCGGCAGCGCATGGCGATTGCGCACCACGCCGACCGACGACGTTGCACACTCCGGGGATCCGGTGATGCGACCGGTGAGCGACGGTGTCGATTACACCTTCGGTGGCACCTGGTCGTCGGGTTATCTCGACGCCGTCGAGTTCAGGACTCTCACCGGACTCGGCGAGCCGGGGCCGGGCCAGGTGTGGGCAAGGCCCAGACCCGTTCTGGTGCAGGGTGAATCGATGACTCCGTTGGAGAGACTGTTCTCGATCGCCGACATCGCCAACGGAATCGGAGCCAAGCTCCCGATCGACGAATGGACGTTCCTGAACACCGATCTGACCGTGCACGTGTTCCGCGTGCCGCAGGGAGATTGGATCGGGGTGTCCGCCGAGACCTCCACCGGGCCGGACGGAATCGCAATGTGCGCGGGCACCCTCAGCGACGAACGAGGACCTGTCGGTCGCATCGCTCAGACGGTGTTGGTTCGACGTCGCAGCTGACGTCTCGTCCGATCGAGACGTCAGCGCTGTGACGACATGAATTCGGATTCAGAACGCGCGGCAGGACCTGATGTCGGAGGCGAGGATCGCCTTGGCACCGAGATCGGCGAGCTGGTCCATGACGTTGTTGTGGACCTTACGAGAGACCATGGCGCGCACGGCAACCCAGTTGTCGTCGACCATCGGCGCCAGGGTGGGCGATTCGATTCCAGGAGTGATCTTGACGGCCTCGTCGAGGATCGACTTGGGGCAGTCGTAATCGAGCATCAGGTACTGCTGCGCGAAGACGACGCCCTGTACGCGGGCGATGAGTTGCTTGCGTGCGGAGTCGGTGCCCGGGGTGCCTGCTCGTTCGATCAAGACGCCCTCGGAATCGCACAGAGATTCGCCGAATGCCACGAGGTTGTTCTGACGCAGTGAGCGACCCGACTCCACGACGTCGGCGATCGCGTCGGCGACCCCGAGCTGGATGGAGATCTCCACTGCACCGTCGAGGCGGATGACCGTTGCTTCGAGTCCTCTGGCGGCCAGATCCTTGCGCACCAGGTTGGGATAGGACGTCGCGATGCGCAATCCGCCCAGATCCTCGGGTGCCCACTCCTTGCCCGCGGGTGCGGCATAGCGGAAGGTCGATCGGCCGAATCCGAGTGCCAGCCGCTCTTCGACAGCAGCACCCGAATCGAGAGCCAGGTCGCGTCCGGTGATGCCCAGATCCAGCTGCCCGGATCCGACGTAGATCGCGATGTCCTTGGGTCGCAGAAAGAAGAATTCGACGCCGTTCGCCGGATCGAGAACCGTCAGGTCCTTGGAATCGCTTCGGCGTCGGTAGCCGGCTTCACTGAGAATCTCGGCGGCGGACTCGGAGAGAGCGCCCTTGTTGGGTACGGCTACGCGCAGCATGGAGTTTTCCTTGTTCGACGAGTTCGTGAGCGACATGCGGATCGAACTCACAGATGTTTGTAGACGTCCTCGAGTTCGAGGCCTCTACCCACCATCATCACCTGGACCCAGTAGAGCAGCTGCGAGATCTCCTCGGCGAGTGCCTCGTCGCTCTCGTGCTCGGCGGCGATCCACACTTCACCGGCTTCTTCGAGGACCTTCTTGCCCTGGAAATGAACTCCCGCGTCCAACGCTGCTACGGTGCCCGAACCCTCGGGGCGGGTCTTCGAGCGGTCGGTGAGCTCGGCGAACAGCGAATCGAAAGTCTTCACGGATGGATATTCTTTCACGTCGTCGCTCGGGGGTACGAATCGGTCGAGATCAGGATGCCCAGGCTCGTCGCACCTCGTCGGCGGTCAATCCGACGAGACCATCGCGGATGGTGTACCCCGGTGCGGCCTGCACCGCGATTTCGGACGGAACCACCAGCACCGGACAACCGGCGGTGTGCGCCGACAGCGAGCCGGTGGGCGAATCCTCGACCGCAAGGCACGAGGCTGCGTCGAGTCCGAGCAACGCTGCACCACGCAGGTACGGGGCCGGGTGCGGTTTGCCTGCCTCGACCTCGTCGCCGGTGACCGTGATGTCGAAGTACTCGCGCCCCAGGGTATCCAGAGCTCGCTCGACCAGACCCCGCTCGGTGTTGGTGACCAACCCGGTGGACAGACCCATCTCGCGCACGAGCGCAAGAGCGTCCTTGGCACCGGGTCGCCACGGAATCCCCTCGGCGAACAGGTCTCCAACGCGGGCCGTCAGCCACTCGCGGCCCTCGACCAGGCGCTCGTCGGTGACCTCGACCCCGGCATTCGCCAAGACCTTCCGCAGTGCATCCCACATCGAGTTGCCGAGGGTGCTTTCACGCACCTCCGCGCTGAGTTCCGTTCCCAGTGAGCGGGAGTACTCACCGATGGCGACGTCCCAGATCTTCTCCGAGTCGAGCAGTGTGCCGTCCATGTCCCACAGGACACCCTGCAGGTGGGTTCTAGACATTGAAGTACTTGGCCTCCGGGTGATGAAGTACGAACGCATCGGTCGACTGTTCGGGGTGTAGCTGCAGTTCCTCGGAGAGCTTCACGCCGATTCGCTCGGGTTCCAGAAGTGCGGCGAGCTTGATGCGGTCCTCGAGATCGGGGCATGCGCCGTAGCCGAACGAGTAACGCGCACCACGATATTCGAGTTTGAAGAAGCCCTCGGCCTCGGTGGGATCCTCCGAGGCGACGGAATTGCCGTCGGAGAGCTTCAGTTCCTCGCGTACCCTGCGGTGCCAGTACTCGGCCAGGGCTTCGGTGAGCTGAACGCCGATTCCGTGGACCTCGAGGTAGTCGCGGTACGAGTCGGCGGCGAACAGCTCGTTGGCGAAGTCCGCGATGGGCTGGCCCATCGTCACCAGGTTCATCGGCAGAACATCGACCTTGCCCGATTCCCGTGCCGCCGAACGTGACCGAACGAAGTCCGATATGCAGAGGAAACGGTCGCGGTGCTGCCGTGGGAAAGTGAACCGAAAGCGTTCGGGCGCATCGGGTTCGGGTTCGGTGAGCACGACGACGTCGTCGCCCTCCGAGACCGCCGGGAAGTACCCGTACACCAATGCCGCGTGTGCGAGGATGCCGTCGGTGCTCAGTCGATCGAGCCAATACCGCAGGCGCGGTTTGCCTTCCGATTCCACCAGGTCCTCGTACGTGGCACCTTCGCCCTTGCGGGCACCGCGCAGACCCCATTGCCCCAGGAACAGGGCCCGCTCGTCGAGCAGCCCCGAGTACTCCGACAGTGATACGCCCTTGACGATGCGCGTGCCCCAGAACGGCGGCACCGGGATGTCGATGTCGGCAGCGACATCGGATCGTTCGGGCACGACCACCGGCGCTTCGGCGGCCTTGCGCTTCTCGGCGATGCGCTTGGACCGCTCGTGGCGTTCCTTGCGCTCGGCCGTCTTGGCCTTCGCAGCGAGTGCCTCGGGGCTGTCCGGGGCCGGTCCGCCACCACGCTTGGTGGTCATGATGGTGTCCATCAACCGCAGGCCCTCGAACGCGTCGCGCGCATAGTGCACGTCACCTTCGTAGACATCCTGCAGATCGTTCTCGACATACGACCGGGTCAGCGCCGCACCGCCGAGCAGAACCGGGAATTGCTCTGCCACGCCGCGGGAGTTGAGTTCGATCAGGTTGTCCTTCATGACCACCGTCGACTTCACCAGCAGTCCGGACATGCCGATCACATCGGCGCGCTTGTCGATCGCGGCTTCCAGAATGGTCGAAATCGGTTGCTTGATACCGAGATTGACCACCTCGTACCCGTTGTTGCTCAGAATGATGTCGACGAGGTTCTTACCGATGTCGTGCACATCGCCCTTGACGGTACCGAGCACGATGCGACCCTTGCCGTCGTCGTCGGTCGCTTCCATGTGCGGTTCGAGATACGCCACAGCAGCCTTCATCACCTCGGCGGAGGCGAGCACGAACGGCAGCTGCATCTGACCTGAGCCGAACAGCTCGCCCACGGTCTTCATCCCCGAGAGCAAGGTCTCGTTGATGATTTCCAGCGGCGGCTTCTCGGCCATCGCGGCGTCGAGATCGACGTCGAGGCCGTTGCGTTCGCCGTCGACGATGCGTCGTTCGAGGCGCTCGAACAGCGGCAAACGGCCGAGTTCCTCGGCGCGAGATTCACGCGCCGACGCCGCGGAGACCCCCTCGAAGAGCTGCATGAGCTTCTGCAGCGGGTCGTAGCCCTCGCTGCGGCGGTCGTACACCAGATCGAGGGCCGTCTCGCGCTGCTCGTCGGGAATCTTGTTCATCGGCAGGATCTTCGACGCGTGCACGATGGCGGTGTCGAGGCCGGCCTGTGTGCACTCGTGCAGGAACACCGAGTTCAGCACCTGGCGTGCAGCGGGATTGAGGCCGAACGAGATGTTCGACAGCCCGAGGGTGGTGTGCACCTTCGGGTACTTCTCCTTGAGCTGCCGGATCGCCTCGATGGTCTCGATGCCGTCGCGTCGCACCTCTTCCTGGCCCGTGGAGATCGGGAAGGTGAGGGTGTCGACGATGATGTCCTCGTGGCGCAGGCCCCAGTTCTCGGTGATGTCGGTGATCAACCGGTCTGCGACGCGCACCTTCCACTCGGCCGTCCGCGCCTGTCCCTCTTCGTCGATGGTCAACGCAACGACGGCGGCGCCGTGCTCCTTGACCAGACGCATGATCTTCTGGAATCGCGAGTCGGGTCCGTCGCCGTCCTCGTAGTTGACCGAGTTGACCGCGCTGCGGCCACCGAGGTGCTCCAAACCTGCTTCGAGAACGGCAGGTTCGGTGGAGTCGAGCATGATCGGCAGGGTCGACGCCGTCGCCAGTCGGCTGGCCAGCGCGGCCATGTCCGCGGCGCCGTCGCGGCCGACGTAGTCGACGTTGAGGTCGAGCATGTGCGCGCCGTCGCGGGTCTGGTCCTTGGCGATGTCGAGGCACTTCTCGTAATCCTCGGCGAGCATCGCGTCGCGAAATGCTTTGGACCCGTTGGAGTTGGTGCGCTCACCGATCATCAGGATGCTGGCATCCTGCTCGAACGGAACGGCGGTGTAGAGCGAGGAGACGCCCGGCTCGGGCGCGGGCTGCCGTTCGAGTTTCGTTGCCCCGTGCACCATGTCGGCAACCTGGCGGATGTGCTCGGGCGTGGTGCCACAGCAACCGCCCACCAGAGCCAACCCGTACTCGCTGACGAAACCGCTCAGGGCCTCGGCCAATTCGGGAGCGGTCAGTGGGTACTCGGCCCCTTTCGCGCCCAGGGTGGGCAGGCCGGCATTGGGCATCACCGACACCGGAAGACGCGAATGCTTGGACAGATGGCGCAGGTGCTCGCTCATCTCGGCCGGGCCGGTCGCACAGTTGAGCCCGATCATGTCGATACCGAGGGGTTCGAGTGCCGTCAGTGCGGCACCGATCTCGCTGCCGACGAGCATCGCGCCCGTCGTCTCGACGGTGACGTGGGTGATGATCGGGATGCGGACGCCCAGCTTGTCCATCGCGTGTTGGCTGCCGATGATCGCGGCCTTGACCTGTAGCAAGTCCTGGCAGGTCTCGACCAGGATGGCGTCGGCACCGCCGTCGATCATGCCGAGGGCGGCTTCGGTGTACGCGTCGCGCAGTCGGGCGAAGGGAGCGTGGCCGAGCGTGGGGAGCTTGGTACCGGGGCCCATGGAACCCAACACGAAGCGGCCCATCCCGTCGCGGCCCGGGCCCATCTCGTCGGCGGTCTCACGCGCGAGCCGGGTGCCTTTCTCGGCCAACTCGCGGATGCGGTCCTCGATGTCGTAATCGGCCAGGTTGGGCAGATTGCAGCCGAAGGTGTTGGTCTCGACGGCGTCCGCACCGGCCGCGAAGTACTCGCGGTGAATCTCACGCAGCACGTCGGGCCTGGTGGCATTCAGGATTTCGTTGCATCCCTCCAGACCGAGAAAGTCGTCGAGAGTGAGGTCGGCGTCCTGGAGCATCGTGCCCATCGCTCCGTCGCCGATGACAACACGACGTGAAATCGCATCGAGCAGACTGGGCTTGTGTTGAGCGGGCATCACTACAGAGTAGTGGGCACCGAAGTTACGTCGGGTCGTAGGCTGTCGTGGTGAGTCCCCGAAACCTCGATGGCCAGTCCCCGATCGACGACGGAAACGAAAATACGGACATTTCAGGTGCCGGATCGGATGTGCCTCTGGATACTGCATTGATCGAGGCCGTCCACGATGCTGTGGCCAATGCCACAGACCTCGACGATCTCGACGATCTCGACGACGTCATTCCCGAGTTGCGCTCCCCGATCCTGGTCGCTGCCTTCGAGGGCTGGAACGACGCGGGAGATGCGGCCAGCGGCGCGATCGAGCATCTGGAGCTGATCTGGGACGCGAGCCCGCTGGCCGAACTGGACTCGGAGGACTACTACGACTACCAGGTCAACCGCCCGACGGTCCGGCAGGTGGACGGTGTCACGCGCGAGATCGAGTGGCCCTCGACTCGGCTGTCGGTGTGTTCGCCTCCCGGCAGCTCGCGCGATGTGGTGCTGCTACGCGGCATCGAGCCGAACATGCGCTGGCGCAGTTTCTGCGACGACCTCCTCGAATTCGTCGAACAGCTCGGCGTCGAGACCGTGGTGATCCTGGGCGCACTGCTGGCGGACACTCCCCACACCAGACCCGTTCCGGTGACCGGCACCGCCTACAGCACCGAATCGGCCGAACAGTTCAACCTGGAACAGACTCGCTACGAGGGACCGACCGGGATCACCGGTGTGCTGCAGGACGAGTGCGTCAAGGCCGGGGTGCCTGCGGTCTCCTTCTGGGCTGCGGTCCCGCACTACGTCTCCCAGCCGCCCAACCCCAAGGCCACCGTGGCGCTGCTGCAGCGGGTCGAGGACGTGCTCGACATCGAGGTACCGCTCGGCGAACTGCCCACCCAGGCCGAGGAATGGGAAGAGGCGGTGACCGAGATGACGAAGGAAGACGAGGAGATCAGCGAATACGTCCGCAGCCTCGAGGAACGCGGCGACGCCGAGGTGGACATGTCCGATGCGATCGCCAAGATCGACGGCGACGCCATCGCGGCCGAATTCGAGAAGTACCTGAGGCGACGCGGTCCGGGCAACTTCGGGCTCTGATCGACCGCACAGGAGGAGCCGGGGGCCGGTGAGGTCTTTCTGATCCCGACGTAACGTCACCGCAGCGGTGACGTCACCCCGACCCCGCAACCTCGTGGGTATGGCCAGCACACCGCGATTCCTGCAAGGCGTCTTCTCGTTCACCGGACACGGTCTGGACAAGCCCGAGCTGATCGATCCCAGCCTCAGCTTCGTCGTCCCCGAGGGTGCGACGGCTCAGCCGCTGTACTTTCGCGGCGGGAATTCGAGCGACGAGCTGGTGGTCGTGACCTTGCTGCGCGACGGCAGTCCGATGCGCATGTTCCCGATGGGTGCCAAGAGCGGGGTGAACATTCCGCTGCGGGTGGTCGAGGACGTCGATCCCGACACGGTGCTCGAATTGGTCGTCGCCGCCCCTGCCGGAACCAGCGGAGAGGTCGTCGTCGATTTCGGTCTGGTGCTGATCTGATGACCGCGGGCAAGCAGCGGCTGTTGGTGGTCGGTAACGGGATGGCCGGTGCCAGGGCGGTCGAGGAAATCATCAAACGCGGCGGCAGTTCGTCGTTCGAGATCACCATGATCGGCGACGAGCCGTACGGCAACTACAACCGAATCATGCTCTCGCACGTGTTGTCCGGCGAGGCCACCGTCGACGACGAGGACCTGATCCTCAACCCGATGAGCTGGTACAGCGAGAACGGCGTCACGCTGCACGCCGGAGACCGCGCGATCTCACTCGACCGGTTCTCCAAGACCGTCGTCTGCGAGAGCGGTCGGTCCGTCGACTACGACGTGCTGATCATCGCCACCGGCAGCAACACGTTCTTCCCCAACATGGACGGTCTCCGCGAGTCCGACGGCAGGCTGGCGCGCGGCGTGTTCGGCTTCCGCACCATCGCCGACACCAACGGCATGCTGCAGATGGCTCAGTCGCGTGACGACGTCTGCGCCGTCGTCATCGGCGGCGGTCTGCTCGGACTCGAAGCCGCATACGGCTTGCGCACGCAGGGCCTGGAAGTGAACGTGGTGCACTCCCCCGGTCACCTGATGAATCAGCAGCTCGACGAGCGTGGCGGCCGCGTACTGCGTAACAAGATCGAGTCACTCGGCGTCGGCGTGCACACCTCCAAGCGAACCACCTCGGTGTTGCGCTCCGAGGACGGCGTCGTCACCGGCGTGGGGTTCAACGACGGCACCTCGCTCGCCGCTGACATGGTGGTGGTCACCGCGGGCATTCGTCCCAGCGTCGATTTCGCTCGCGCCGGCGGACTTGTGATCGAACGCGGAATCGTCGTCGACGACCAATTACGTTGCGAGGACGAGGGTTCCATCTATGCCGTCGGTGAATGCTGCCAACACCGCGGCGAGGTCTACGGCCTCGTCGCTCCGCTGTGGGAGCAGGCCGTCGTGTTGGCAGACGTGCTCACCGGAGCCGATCCCACTGCGGCGTACCACGGTTCGCGTCTGACCACCAAGCTCAAGGTCGCCGGTGTCGACGTGGCCTCGATGGGGATCACCGCCCCCGAACGCGACGACGACGAGTTCGTCCAGTTCTACGAGCCGCGCAGCGGTACGTACAAGTCGGTGATCGTGCGGAACAACAAACTCGTCGGTGCCACCCTGCTGGGCGACATCTCCAAGGCCAACTTCCTCACCCAGGCGTTCGACGAGAAAGTGCCGTTGCCCGACGAGCGCATCAGCATGCTCTTCGACATGGGAACCCCCTCTGCGGCAACAGGAGCCGCCGAATTGGCCGACGATGTCCAGGTGTGCAACTGCAACGGCGTCACCAAGGGAGCCATCGTGGCCTGCGTACACGCAGGCGCGAAGAACCTCGGCGACGTGACCGCGAAGACCCGGGCGGGCAAGGGGTGCGGATCGTGCAAGGGACTGGTGAAGGACATCATCGCGTGTGCAGCAGGCGGTGCCGTCGAGGCCGACCCGACCGCAGACTGGTACGTGCCGTGTATTCCGATGACCAAGCCGGAGCTGATCGACGCGATTCGCGCGCAGGATCTCCGGGCGGTGTCTGCGGTCTTCGCCGCGTTGGCGACCGGCGGAGCGGAGGATGCCGCGGCCAAGATGCCGTTGGCGTCGTTGCTGCGGACGGTGTGGGGCCCGGACTGGGTGGACGAGCGCGGCGCGCTGTTTATCAACGACCGAGTCCACGCCAACATCCAGCGGGACGGCACATTCTCGGTGGTGCCGCAGATGAAGGGTGGCGTCACCACCCCGGATCAGTTGCGCAAGATCGCCGACGTCGCGGACAAGTACCACGTTCCGCTGGTCAAGGTCACCGGCGGTCAGCGTATCGACCTCCTCGGCATCAAGAAGGAAGACCTGCCGAAGGTGTGGGGCGATCTGGACATGCCCTCCGGCTTCGCCTACGGCAAGAGCATGCGCACGGTGAAGACCTGCGTCGGCAGCGACTTCTGTCGCTTCGGCCTCGGCGACTCGACGGCACTTGGCATCGCCCTCGAAGAACGGTTCCAGGGCTTGGAGACCCCGGCGAAGTTGAAGCTCGCGGTCGCGGGCTGCCCGCGCAACTGCTCGGAGGCACTGTGCAAGGACTTCGGCGTCGTCTCGGTGGGTGAGGACAAATGGGAGATCTACGTCGGAGGTGCAGCCGGTGCACACATCCGCAAGGGCGATCTACTGGCCACCGTGACGGGGTCCGAGGAGGTTCTGACCGTGGCAGGCAGGTTCATTCAGCATTACCGTGAGAACGCCCAGTGGCTCGAGCGAACGTACGCGTGGGTTCCGCGTGTCGGTCTCGAAGAACTGCAGAGCGTGCTGATCGACGACCGCGACGGCATCGTCGCCGGACTCGACGAACGAATGCAGGCATCGGTGGACGGGTACATCGACCCGTGGCAGGACCGCGCCGCACCGAAGTCACCCGCCCAGTTCACCCCATCGCTGCCCCTGCTCCCGCTGCCACAGGTACCTGTCCGATGAGCGTGCCGGTCGGGGCCGTGGAGGACCTGACGCCCGGCGAGGGACGGGCCTACGTGGTGGACGGCAAACAGGTGGCGGTGTTCCTGCTCGGTGACGGCTCGGTCCGGGCGATGGATGCCGTGTGCCCGCACAAGGGCGGACCGCTGGCAGACGGTCAGATCGACGGATCCATCGTCGTGTGTCCGCTGCACCAGTACACCTTCTCGCTCGACGACGGCACCTGCCCCAGCGGCATCGACTCGGTGCGCACCTACCCCGCCGCAGTGGTGGACGGAAAAGTGACCGTCGAGCTGTAACCGGCACGGTTGAACGACCGACACCGCTGCACCGCCTGGTCGTTTCGCAGGCTCCACTCCTACCCCCTACCCTGTTCCAGTGAGCGAATCAGGCGAGGACGCACGGCAGGGTGTCGTGAATGCGTTCGTGGAGGAAGATCGCCTCGGTCTCTTCTCGTTCGCCGTTGCCGAGAAGCGCTCCGAGTACCTGGCTGTTCTCCGGGCATTCGACACCGCACGAGCCAACTACGTCGTCCTGCTGCACTCCGGAGACGTCGCCGACCTCATCGCACGCAGCTCCGGGCGTCACGAAGCGCTGAGCACCCTCGACATCGCGCCTCTGCTCGATCAGCTCCACGCCTGGGGCCTGCTCGAACGCAGCTACGACGGCACCCGCGCCGCCACCCTCGCCGAGTACCGCAACCGTCACTTCGTCTACCAGTTCGGCCAAGCCGGCTACAAGGCCTACCGAGCGGTCGAGGACGTGCTCGGGGCCCGCCTGGACGACGCCGCACTGTCGCGGCTGGTGCTGCCCGAGCTACTGGCCGACATGCACGAGCTGGCCGAGGCGAACCGTCAGGCCGACGGCGATCGCATCTACCGCAAGCTCAGTCGACTCGATTCGACGTTGTCGGAGATGGCGACCCGCGCCGCCCACTTCTACCTGGTGCTCGGCGACCTCGTGCGCACCACCGAGATCACGCCGGAGTCGTTCCTGGTCCACAAGGACGCCCTGCTGACGCACATGCGTGAATTCAGCTCCGACCTGACCCGCTACGCACCGAAGCTCGCCGAGGCGATAGCACTCGTCGAGAGCACCGGAATCGAGGAACTCGTCGAGCGAGCCGCGATCAGCGACGAACGAGTCTTTCTCACTGTCGCCGAACGCCGCGCCGACTGGACCGATCGCTGGGCCGGTCTCTCGCACTGGTTCGTCTCGGCCGAGTCCGAACTCAGCGAGTCCGAGCGACTCCGCGAGGGCACGATGAGCGCGATCGCCGCCGTGCTGTCGCTGTTGCGCCGGGTCACCGAGACCCGCAAGGGCGGAGTCAGTCGCGAGAGCCAATTGCGCCACCTGGCCGGTTGGTTCGCTGCCGCACCGACCGAAGACAGCGCGCACGCTCTGTTCCATGCCGTGTTCGGCCTGGGCAGACCGCGGCATCTGTCGATGGTGCATCCCGACGCCGACATCATCCCGACATCCCGATCGTGGTGGGAGGCACCTCCGGTCGAGATCTCGCGCACCCTGGCCGAGACCGGACGCACCCCGACCCCCGGTGTTCCGGGACGGGTGCAGCGCAACGACGGCGGCATCAGACGGCTTCGCGAGCAGCAACTCGAGTCGCAGCGATCACGCAGTGCCGCAGCGCAGTCGCTTGCCTCCGCCGGAATCCACGACCGGATTCTCGACGAGCAGGAAACCGAGGTGCTGTTGAGTCTGTTGAATGCTGCGTTGACCGCCCGGGTACGCGTGAGCGGACGCACCACCGACTCGTCCGGATCGGACAGCGGCGTACGCCTGACACTCAGCGACAGCGACCGTTCGACGATCGTGCGGACCAGCAGAGGCCGGCTGCATCTGGACCGCCTCGCGCTCGAGGTCAGCGAGGTGGCACGCCGATGAGAGCTCGCGAGATCTCCACCCTCGCACTGGATTCCTACCAGCGGGCCGCCCGGGTTGCGCTGTCGAATCACCTGGTGACCACGACGTACCCCGATCGGATCGCGCTGCCACTGCTGCGCAGATGGGCCACCGAGTTGCGCGAGGATCTGCTCGAGCTGTTCGGGTATCGCCTCGAGGTCACCGAGACCACGGCTCGCCTGTTCCCGGTGATCGACGCACTCGACGACAGTCAACCCGCGCGAACGCCCACCGACCGAATCTTCGACCGCCGCAGGTACGCGTACCTGGCGTTGGCGCTGGCGGCACTCGGCCGGGCGGGCAACCAGATCACCCTGTCCGAACTCGCCGATCATGTTGCAGCAGAGGCGAGTCAGGTCGACGGTGTCGAGCTGACAACCGACCGGGCAAGCGACCGAGACGCGTTCGTCGACGCGATCGGGTGGCTCGCGACACGCGGGGCCATCGCGTTGGCCGACGGTGACGCGAGCGGCTGGGCGAACAACCCGTCCGCGGGCGAGGCGCTCTACGACATCGACCGTCCCGTCGTCGTTGCCATGTTCAGGCCGCCCCGCGCCGTGCAGCATCTGCGATCGATTCGCGGTTTGCTGGCCGGCTCGGACGCCGCGATCGACCCCGAGGAATCCGATGCGGGACAGACCGATTCCGGGCGTGAGGCAGATCCGAAGGAAACGCTGCGTGCGGTACGCCGTGCGTTGGTGGAGCAACCGGTGGTCTATTTCGACGATGTCGACCCGGACGGCCGCACGGCCCTCGCCGCGTCGCGCACCGTTGCCGACGTCGAGTTGCTGACCGGCCTCGTCGCCGAGCGTCGCGCCGAGGGAGTGGCCCTCATCGACACCTCGGGACGACTCTCGGACTACCGATTCCCCAGCACCGGAACCATTGCCCAGGTCGCATTGCTGATCGCGGGCGAGATCTCGGACCGGGTGATCGATCCGGATGCACCCGCGCTGGCGACCTACCCCCTTCCCGACGGTGACGCCCTGATCGAGCAGTTGGACGGTGCAATTCCCGACGGTGGAGTCTTCGGTGATCTCGCAGAATTCGGGTTCGGTTCCGATGCAGGGACATTAGACGATGCGGTGGGCAAGAAGCAGTATCCGCTGATCGAGGACAGTTGGTTGGTCTCGGTGGTCGACGATCTCGTCGAACGGTTCGGTCGTACGTTCGCCGCGCAGTGGCAGACCGATCGCGACGGCCTGCGGCTCCGAGCGATCGCGATGCTGCATCGACTTCGATTGATACACAGCGTGTCCGGCGGCGTGCTGGTGCTGCCGGTGATCGCGCGCTACCGCGACGTGATGGTCAGCGTGCGCGATCGGACCCCGCAGGATTCGCTGTTCGGTACCGAACAGTCCCCCAGTACCGACCAGTCAAGCAGCACCGATCCGTCCGAAGTAGAGGCTTGAGTAGATGACCGCACACTCGTCACGTTTCCGGCCGACGCGAGCAGGGATCGTCAACCTGTGGGACTACCGTGATCAGGAGTTCTCCTTCGCCGACGGTCGTCTGGTGTTGCGTGGGCCCAACGGTTCCGGCAAGACCAAGGCTCTCGAAGTGCTGTTCCCGTTCGTCCTCGACGGTCGTATCGAACCGCGCCGGCTCAATCCGTTCGCCGGAGAAGAGCGGACGATGAAGTCGAATCTTCTCTACCGAGGGCAGGAAAGCGCGCACTCGTACGTATGGATGGAGTTCGGCCGCGGGTCACGCGAGGACCCCGAATCGGTGACGGTCGGAATCGGTATGCGGGCGAGCCGCCACAACGACAAGGTGACCCGCTGGTACTTCGTGGCCGACGGCCGAGTGGGCGTCGACTTCTCGTTGTTGGGATCCGACGACCGTCCGTTGACGAAGAAGCAACTTGCGGAGCAGCTGGGCACCGACGCGTTGACCGATCGCCCGGTGGACTATCGCGCCGCGATCGACGCCCGCATGTTCGGGCTCGGGGCGCAGCGCTACGACCAGTTGATCAATCTCATTCTGACACTTCGCCGTCCACAGTTGGCCAAGAACCTCGACCCGAAGGGGCTCTCGCAGGCGTTGACCGACGGCCTGCGTCCGTTGGACGAGCAGCTGGTGCTCGAAGCAGCGCGCTCCTTCAGCGACATGGAAGAGGTGGGCCGGGCGCTCGAAGGACTGGCGCAGGCCGATCACGCCGCCAAGAACTTCGTCTCGGTGTACTCCAAATACCTTCGGGTGCAGACCCGTTCGGATGTCGAGCAGGTCTCGCGCCGGCTCGAGGCGGTCACGCATGCGACCACCGCACACTTCGCCGCTGCCGCTCTGAGGGACCGACGTCTGCTCGAACGTGCGGCTGCGGAAACCCGATTCGACGAGGCCGAACGCGCACTGGATCAGGCCGTCGCAGACCGCGAGACCCTACAGCGCTCGAGCGCGTACGAGGGCAAGCAGCAACTCGACGATCTGGCCGAATCCGCTGCGAAACTGGAGATCTCGACCGCCCAGCAGGCCGACCGCGCCCGCAAGGCTCGAGTAGAACTGGAGCAGCGCACCACCGAAGCGGCTCGGGCCGATTCCGCACACCGGGATTCCGTTGCCGGGGTCACCCGCGCCGAGGAGGAACTGCAGACTGCAGCCGAGGACGCGGGGATCGTCTGGACACCACTGCCGGGAACGGCCCGTAGCGACCAGATCAGCACCGCGCTGCGTGGCCACGCCGAGGAACGCGACGGCGACGTGCGGGCGGTTCGCGAGGCGCTGGGAACCGTCGAGAAGGCGTCGACGGAACGCGCTCGTGCAGAGAAGTCCGCGTCGAAGGCCAGAGAGATGCTCGAGGCCGCGTCGGCTGCGGTCACCGAGGCCGAGGCGACCGTGGACCTGGAGAAGGCGCAGGTCGCTTCGGGACTGCGAGCCTGGTGGTCGAACAATTCGGCGCTCTACTCTGCTGCGGGCATCACCTCCGCCGCGTTCGAGGCCCTCGACGCGGCGTTGGCACACGTCGGCGACGACGACGCCCCGAGCCTGGAATCGGTGCTGGCCGAACAGACCGCGGACGGTATCGACGCGCTTCGTGCCCGGCAGGCACAGGCCCGCGTGAACGTATCGACCCGCACGGCCGAGCTGAACGCGCTGCGCGACGAACTGTCCCTGGTGCGGGCCCAGCACGATGACGCGCCGCCGCCGTTCGCCGCGCGGACCGACTCGCGTGCGGATCTGTCGGGAGCGCCACTGTGGCAGCTGGTTCGGTTCGCGGATTCGGTCTCCCCTGCCGACGCCGCCGGAATCGAATCCGCGCTGCAGGCGGCGAATCTGCTCGACGGCTGGATCCATCCGATCGCGGATTTACCCGTCGACTCGAACTCGGAGCAGTATCTGTCGCCGCTGCCGGAGGCCTCGAGGCCGACCGGGACCACGTTGGCGTCCGTCCTCGAACCCGAGCCCGGCACCGCCGTATCGGAATCGCGCATACTCGACGTGCTGAATTCGGTTGCACTGCAACAGGACCAGAGCGCAGTCTCCGGCGGTGCCGTCTCGGTGGGCGTCGACGGTCGGTACTGGCAGGGTGTGCAGCAGGGTCGCCACACCAAGGCCGATGCCGAGTACATCGGTGCGACGGCGCGGGCTCGTCGGCGTGAGCAACGCATCGCCGAGCTCGGTGCCGCGATCGATACCGCAACGGCCGCGCTGGAGACCGCGACGGCCGACGAACGATCTGCGCGCGAATCGGTGCAGGCACTGGGTGCGGCCGCCAAGCAGCTCCCCCGGGTCTCGGCCATCGTGAGAGCGCAACGCGCCGTCACCGCTGCCGCTGGAGCGCTACGCACCTCCACGGAGGGTGCTGCCGCGGCGGACCGTGAGTTCGACCAGGCGATCGCAGACCTGTCGGCGAAGGAGAAGCAGCTGCGCACCGTCGCCGTGGCTCACCGCACCCCCCACATCGGTCGCGACATCGATGCCCTCGCCGCTGCGATTCGTCATTTCGAGCATCAGGGCTCGGTGGTGATCCGCAAGCGTGGCGATCACACGCGCGAAGCAGAACGCGCCCGCGAAGCAACCAACCGGCTCGAAGAGGCGACCGGCCTGGCCGAGGAGCTCGCCGAGGAAGCGGCGATAGCCGAAGAGAACTACCGACAGCAGGTGCAACGGCTCGAGCTCCTGAGCGAGAAGCTCGGTGCCACCGCCGAACAGATCGACACCGATCTCGAGAACGCACGCGAACGCATCGAGAAATGCCGCGCCGAGCAGCGGGCCGCGCGCAAAGCGGACAAGGAAGCCGGCGAAGCGATCGGCAAGGCCGAGGGTGCCTGCAACACAGCGCTGGAAAGCCTGCGCGGTGCCGTCACCGAAACCCTGGGCGACGCCGTGCGGCTGGCGCCCTACGCTCGCAAGGACCTGCTCGGCATCCTCGGTGTCCACGAGGCGTACGCCTGGCCGGCCAGTGATTCTGCCTGGTTGACCGTGGAGCAGATTCTGTATCGAGTTCAGCAGGCCGACGGTCCCGACGACGAGGTTCCGGTACTACCGCCGGTCGTGAGCGCACTGCATTCGGCACTCGACGCAGCGACGGCGTCGGTGAAAGTCAGTGACTCGAGCCGCAAGTCGACCCGGACGGCGCTGACGAGTGCGCTGCAGGAGTTCGACTCGCAACTCGCCGCATCGGGTCAGGACTACCGTTTGCAGTGGGATGCGCCGGACGGTTTGACCGTCGTACGAGTTCAGGACGAGCAGGGCTATTCGTCGGTCGGAGATTTCGCCGACCGCATCGGTGCGGCGAGGGCCGATCAGGAGTTGCTGCTGACCGAGCAGGAGCGCCGAATACTCGAAGATGCACTGCTGACCGGCCTGGCGCAGCAGATTCACGAGCGCACCGTCGACGCACGCGAGCTGATCGCCCAGATGTCTGCGGAGATGAAGCAGCGCCGCATGTCGTCGGGCAACACGATCGGTGTGCACTGGGTGCTCGCGGACAACCTCGACGACGGGGCCCGGGCGGTGTCCAAACTGCTCGACCGTGACGCCTCGGCGTTGAACCAGGACGATCTGGCCGCGATGCGCGCCCACTTCGCGTCGGAGATCAGGATCGCTCGCGCGGCGCATCCGGAACGGTCCTACCCCGAGATCCTGTCCATTACACTGGACTATCGCCGCTGGCGCGTGTTCGCCTTCACACTCATCAGCGGCGACGGCAACGAGGATCGTCTCACCGTCGCACGCCACAGTGCGCTCTCGGGCGGTGAGCAATCGGTGTCGCTGCACCTGCCGCTGTTCGCCGCGGCGCACGTGATGCTGTCCTCCGCCGATCCACATTCACCTCGGCTGCTGGCGCTGGACGAGGCGTTCGCCGGTGTCGACGACAACGGCCGCAGCGAATTGCTCGGCCTGAGTGTGCAATTCGATCTCGACCTGTTCATGACCGGATACGACCTGTGGATCACCTACGGGGACGTCCCCGGCTGCGCGCACTACGACCTGGCGCATTCGACGGCCGAGAACACCGTCAGCGCAGCACTTCTGGTGTGGGAGAACGGCGAACTGTTCGCCGAACACGACGGTACCGACCTCGCTGCCGCACTCGGTTCACCGCTGACGCGTCGTGTGCCGACCCGAACCGAAGGTGGGCTGGAGTTTGAACGGTAACAGCGAATGGCGCGGTAGCGCGGAACTGGATGCGTTGCTCGATGCGGCACGAAAGAAGTTGGAGTCCAACTGGCTTCGCGTCGGCGGCAACATCACCGTCGATCTGAGCGACGCCCAGGAGCTGTGGCGTCTGTGCAGCGCGATCTCTCGGTCCAACTCCAGTCTGCATTCTCGGGCGCGCAGCACAAGGCTCGACCTCGAGCGGTTCGACGCATGGTTGAGCCATCCACTCAACGGCGGGCTCGGACTGATCGACACCCTCACGCGGCAGGCCCCGTTGCAGGACAAGAAACGGATCGCCGCCGACAAGGCTCAGGTGCGTGCCGATGCACTCGATCGGGCCAGGGAGGTGCTCGGCGGCGGCACCGACCGAGAATGGATCGAGCACTGGATCGCATCGTTGCTCAACCAGGACGGCACCCTCGGCGGCCGCGTCGCGGTCGACGCGCTCGAGGTGGCCACGAAGGTCCTCGCAATGCTGCCGGTGGACGGAATGGAGCTCACGAAGCTTGCGGACCAGGCATGCGGGGACACCAAGGCGCTCTCGGCCGGCGGTGCCCCGAAACTTGTTCTGGATGCACTGTCGTTGCGCGAGAACGTCCCTCGGCCCGTCGATCCGGTCGGTATCAGGGCGCTGTGGGAGACCGCGGGTGTGTCGGTCGACGCAGTGTCCAGCCGGGTGCTGGTGCTCGGCTACCGAGTCGACGAGACCCACACGGTGGCGGGGTGGCTGAACCAGGCTGCCGACGAGGGCATCCCCTTCCCCGTCACCGTGAACATGCTCATGCGCGGGACGCTCACTAACACCTCATCCACGGTGTTTGTCTGCGAGAACGCCGCCGTGCTCTCTACCGCAGCCCGGATCCTCGGCTCGAACTGCGCGAGCCTGATCTGCACGGACGGCCAACCCTCCGCAGCGGTACACCGACTGCTGGCCTCCCGCGCACCCGGCACCACGATTCGCTGGCGTGCCGACTTCGACTGGGCCGGACTGCACATGGTGAAACGAGCACTCTCCCGGTACGACGCGGTGCCGTGGCGCATGGACGTCGACTCCTATCGACATGCGCTCGACGCACGAAATTCCGAACCGCTGAAGGGCCATCCGACGGACAGTCCGTGGGACACGGAACTGGCTGTCGCCCTGCGTGACTCGGGCCGGGCAGTCATGGAGGAACGACTCGTCCCGGATCTGTTGATGGATCTGCGAGCCGGGGATTCGTCCTAACGCAGCGGAACTCCGAGCAACGCGTCGACTGCATCGGCGAAGGCGGCGGGTGCACCCGCATCCGATCCGCCGCGCTCGACTGCGAAACTCGCCCACGCGTCGAGCGCATCGAGGGCCTTGGGGGTGTCCAGATCGTCGGCCAGATGCTGCCGCAACCGATTGATCACATCGTCGGCCGACGCTGCGTTCTCGAGCGCAGCGGCCCGACGCCACAGTGCGAGCCGAGTGTGAGCCCGTTCGAGAACCTCGTCGGACCACGGCCGATCCTGCCGGTAGTGCCCGGCCAGCAGACCGAGTCGCACGGCTGCGGGGTCGACGTTCTCGGCCCGGAGCTTGGAGACGAACACCAGATTGCCGCGGCTCTTGGACATCTTCTCGCCGTCGAGCCCGATCATTCCGGTGTGCACGTAGTGCCGCGCGAAACGCGGATCACCGGTCGCCGCCTCCGCGTGGGCGGCCGAGAATTCGTGGTGCGGGAAGATGAGATCGCTTCCGCCGCCCTGGATGTCGAAGCCGGTACCGATGCGGTTGAGCGCGATCGCCGCGCATTCGATGTGCCACCCGGGCCTGCCGGGACCCCACGGCGACGGCCACGACGGCTCGCCCGGCCGAACCGCGCGCCAGAGCAACGCATCGAGCGGATCCCCCTTACCGACCCGATCGGGGTCACCTCCGCGTTCGGCGAAGAACGTGTCCATCGTGGCGCGGTCGTAGCCGGACTCGTAACCGAACTGCTCGGTGGCATCGGCACGGAAGTACACATCCGGGTACTCGGCATCGTCGACGACGTACGCGGCACCGGACGCGACGAGCTTGCCCACCAGTTCGACGACCTCGTCGACGGACTCGACGGCGCCGATGTAGTCGCGCGGAGGGAGCACGCGCAGCGCTTCCATGTCGGCACGGAAGAGCTCGATCTCACGCGCTCCCAGATCGCGCCAGTCCTCACCGTCGCGGTCGGCGCGCTCGAACAGTGGGTCGTCGACATCGGTGACGTTCTGGACGTAATGCACGTCCAGGCCCGCGTCTCGCCACAGTCGGTTGATCAGGTCGAACGTCAGATACGTCGCTGCGTGTCCGAGGTGGGTGGCGTCGTACGGGGTAATTCCACAGACGTACATCCGAGCCGTCGAACCCGGGGTGACGGGTCGAACCTGACGGTCTGCGGTATCGAACAATCGAAGCGCTGGACCCTGTCCTGGAATTGTCGGGATCTCCGGGCTCGACCAAGAATGCATGCAACCGAGCCTATCCGAGCCCGATCAGAAGGCGGGCCAGGGTATGGGTCTGCTCGAGCGCGGCTCCGGCATGACCGGCCGCGCGATCAGCGCCTGCGCCCGATCGAGAACCGCGACCGTTTCGGTCAGGGTGATCTTGTCGACCAATCGTGGTGCGATGACCGCGTCGAACGTCTCGACGAACCGCACGACGTCGGTCATCAACGCGTCGTCCACCGCCTGGCCTGCCCACCCCCACAGCACAGTGCGCAGCTTGTTCTCGGCGTGCAGGCAGATACCGTGATCGACTCCGTACACGTAGCCGTCCAGACCTTCGAGGGCGTGCCCGCCCTTGCGATCGGCGTTGTTGAGGATCACGTCGAGAACCGCCATCCGCTGCAGTCGCGGATCGTCGGCGTGGATCAGCGCGATCTCCTCGCCCTCGCCGTCGTACGCCTGCAGTACCGGAATCCATCCAGCCGGTACGAGATCGGGACGGCAGATATCGACGAGGTCGACGCGTCCCTCGGCATGATCGTCGGGCGTATCGATCCACTTCTGCACCATGCCGGGACCGAACGGCCCGTCGCGCAGAACCGTCGGCGGGATGACTCCCCAACCGAGGGCCTCGGAGATTTCGTAGGATGCCACTTCGCGGCCCGCGAGAGTGCCGTCCGGAAAATCCCACAGCGGAACTTCCCCGCGAACGGGTTTGTACACGCACCGCACGGCCGAGTCGCCCTCGCCCGCCTCGCACACCAGCGTGGCGTTGCTGGCCGACACCACCCGACCGACGATCGTCAGGTCGCCGGTCTCCATGGTTTCGCGGCCCTCGAACGGCGGCAGTTCGACGGTCAAGACTCGTCGACCTCGGTCACCGGTCCGAACGTCGCACCGCGGCGGTAGCCGTTGGTTCTGATGCACACGTGTCCCTCGGGGGCCAGTGGCTGTCCGCACAGCGGGCACGGCGCACGGCCGGCCGCGATGACGCGCTCGGACCGCACCGCGAACTCGCGGGCCTGCACCGGAGTGAGGAACACCCGGACGGCATCCGGGCCCTCGTCGGTGTCGTCGAGAACGACCGATTCGTCCACCTCGACTTCGCTGACGGCGAGAAGTTCCACCACGACGGCGTTGGCGTCGGCATCCCAGCCGAGTCCCATCGTTCCGACGCGGAATTCTGTGTCGATCGGAGTCAGCAGCGGACTGGTGTCGACCGAATCGGTCTCCTCGGCCGGAACGTCGGCTCCGAACCGGCGGTGCACTTCTTCGAGTAGCAGCCCCATCCTGTCTGCGAGTACCTGGACCTGCTGCTTCTCCAGCGCGACCGACACCACGCGGGCGTCGTGCACCGCCTGGAGGAAGAACGTTCGGTCGCCCGGTTCCCCAACGGTCCCGGCAACGAAACGATCAGGGGTGCGAAAAACGTGTATGGCGCGCGGCATTGCACCTCCTAACGACTCGAACAGCTCCGCGAAGTGATTCTCGGAACTTTCATTATCGGCCACGGATCGACCGTGGACGGTATTGCTTGCCCTCCAGCCTGCCACCGATAGGGGTGTCAGCGCCGAAAGGGCGCTCTAGCTGCCTGCCCCACCACCGACGACCGCGTCGGAAGAGTCCGCATCGACCGATTCCGGCGTGGCGGGCTCCTCGGCCTTCGGCACGAACGCACTCAGATCGGACCCGGTGTCGTTGGTCCGTAGTACGAACGGCCGCGTCGAGGTGTAGCGGACGACGCTGATCGAGGCCGGGTCGGCGACTATCCGCTGAAAGGAATCGAGGTGGGCCCCCATGGCGTCCGAGAGCACCGACTTGATGACGTCACCGTGCGAGCACGCCACCCACAGCACGTCGCGGCCGTGCTGCGCGGCCAACCGGGCGTCATGTTCACGCACGGCCTGCACCGCGCGTTGCTGCACCGTCGCCAAGCCCTCGCCCTCCGGGAACACCGCAGCCGACGGGTGCTGCTGCACCACCTTCCACAGCGGTTCGGCCAGCAACTCCTTGATCGTCCGGCCGGTCCACTGTCCGTAGTCGACCTCGACCAACCGGTCCTCTACCACCGGCGAGAGCCCGAGCTTGGCCGCCAACGGCTCCACTGTCTGCTCGCACCGCAGTAACGGCGAGCGCACGATCTCGGCCACGGGAAGCTCGCCGAGACGATCCGCCACCGCCTGCGCCTGCTCACGCCCCCGATCATCGAGTTCGACTCCCGCGCTTCGACCCGCGAGCGTGCCTGCGGTGTTCGACGTCGAGCGGCCGTGCCGAAGCAAGATGACTGTCATTGCATCGAGCCTAATGAGGGTGAACCTACGTTGCCGACACGACCCCGCCGGCCAGCAGCCCGAGCACGACGACACCCAGCACGATGCGGTATCCGACGAACCAGTACAGCGAGTGGTTCGCGACGAACTTCAGCAGCCAGGCGATCGAGGCGTAGCCGAGACCGAAGGCGACGATCGTGGCGACCAGCAGCTGCGGGCCCGACGCGGCCAGCCCCGTGCCGACCGGCTCGAAGGCGTCCGGCAGCGAGAAGAGACCGGAGGCGGTGACCGCCGGGATGGCGAGCAGGAACGAGAAGCGCACAGCCGCTTCTCGTTCGAGTCCGAGAAACAGGCCTGCGCTGGTCGTCGCCCCGGAACGGGACACTCCGGGGATCAACGCGAGGCACTGCGCCAGACCCATGACGATGCCGTCGCGGGTGGTCAGCTTCTCGATGGGACGTTCCTTGCGGCCGACCTTCTCCGCGATCGCGATGACGACGGCGAACGCGATCAACATGAACGCGATGAGGTAGAGGTTCCGGGCACCGGTTCGGATCTGATCCTTGAACAGCAGGCCGAGAACGCCGATGGGGATGGTGGCGATGATCACGTACCACCCCATTCGGTAGTCGAGTCCGCGTTCGTCCTTCTGCTTCAGTCCGACGAACCAGGCCTTGACGATTCTGACGATGTCGCGCCAGAAGAACAGCAGCACAGCGGCTTCGGTGCCGAGCTGGGTCACGGCGGTGAAGGACGCGCCCGCATCCTCGTTCCAGAACACGCTGGACACGATGCGCAGGTGCCCGGACGAAGAGATCGGCAGGAATTCGGTGATGCCCTGCACCGCACCGAGGATGATCGCCTGCAGCCACGTCATGTCGATCATGCGGGGCCACCCTCCGAGATGAGCGTCGATGGACTGTCCACTGTCGATGCGCGGCCGCCGGCCTGCCCCCTGAATTCGCGATTCACGGGCACGACCGTACCCGGCGCGGCACGTACGCACCGAGCGGCGCGGCGCACTACTGTGCACTGGCGGCAGTGCAGTTCGACACCGACGATCACACGTAAAAGGACATTCGGCACATATGAAGCAGAGATCGGTCGGCACCAGCGGACTTCGAGTCTCGAGACTCGGCCTCGGCACCCTCGGATGGGGTAGCGGAACCGACGGTGACGACGCCGCAGCACAGTTGTCGGCGTTCGCCGAGGCCGGCGGCACGCTCGTCGACACGTCTCCGGCGTACGGCGACGGACGGGCACAACGAGTACTCGCCGAGTTGCTCGACGACGTCGTCCCGCGGCACGAATTGGTGATCAGCAGCGCAGCGGGCCTGAGTTCACGCTACGGCCGCTATCACGTGGATTGCTCGCGGCGCGGACTGCTCGGCCAACTCGACGCCACGCTGCGCGAACTGGGAACCGACTACCTGGACCTGTGGCAGGTCGCGACCTGGGACCCGATGACTCCGGTCGACGAGGTCGCCGCAACGCTCGACTACGCCGTGACCAGCGGACGGGTTCGCTATACCGGAGCCCGCGGATACCTCGGCTGGCAACTGGCGACGGCAGCGGGCGCAGCCGGTACCGGGCGCATCGTGGCCACTCAGGCCGAGTACTCACTGCTCGCGCGCGGAATCGAGGACGAACTGGTTCCCGCCGCGCACCACCACGGCATCGGCATCCTCGCGGCGGTACCCCTGGCAGGCGGCGTCCTGACGGGCAAGTACCGCAGCGGAGTACCCGCGGACTCCCGCGGGGCCGACGAGCTGCACGCCGAGGCCGTGCACGCGTACCTGACCGATTCCGCCGTGGGCGTCGTCGACGCGGCCGTCACCGCTGCAGACGGTCTGGCCACCTCTCCCCTGGTGGTCGCACTCGCGTGGGCGCGGGACCGACCGGGAGTGAGCAGCGCGATCGTGGGAGCGCGGGACCTCGCACAATTGATGGGCGCACTGATGGCCGAGGAACTCGAGCTGCCGCCAGCGATCGCGTCGGCTCTGGACGACGTCAGCGCCTGATCACGCACAAACATCGGACAGGCTAACCTTCCGTGGTGACCGTCAACCGTCTCGCCGCCGTGCTCCTCGTCGCCGGAGTCCTGGTCGCCTGCTCGGCGAACACCCCCGGCACCGCATCCTCGGACTCCGTCGGCCCCCGCACCGCCGTCGTCGACGATCCCAATCCGGAACCCGTCGTCGACGATCCGGCGGAGGTGCTTCCCGTGACCGTGACCGGATTCGACGGCGTCCCCGTCACGGTGACGGACAACAGCCGCATCGTCGCCGCCGACCAGTACGGCACGCTGGCCGAGACCGTCTTCGCGCTCGGACTCGGCGACAACCTCGTCGGGCGTGACACCTCGGCTGCATTCCCCGCGGCCGAGAACGTGCCCGACGTCACCCCGACCGGCCATTCGCTGAGCGCCGAGGGAATTCTGGCGCTGTCGCCGACCGTCGTACTGACCGATACCAGCATCGGTCCACGTGCCGTGCAGGATCAGATCCGAGCCGCGGGCATTCCGCTCGTGTACTTCGATCCCACGCGCACTCTGGCCGGCGTCGCCCCTCAGATCGAGGCCGTCGCAGCTGCCCTGGGTGTGCCCGATGCCGGTGCCGCACTCGCCGAACGAACGCACACCGAGATCTCGGCAGCGGAGAACGCCGCACCCGAGTCCTCGGAACCGCCGAAGATCGCGTTTCTGTACATGCGCGGTCCGGCGACCAAGATGCTCGCCGGACCCGGCTCGGGAGCGGATGCACTGATCGAGGCTCTCGGTGCAAGGGACGCCGGTGTCGAATCGGGTCTGACCGAACAATTCGTGCCGGTCACCAGCGAGGCGTTGATCGCCGCGGCACCCGACGTCATTCTGATGATGACCAAGGGCCTGGAATCGATCGGCGGAATCGAGGGGCTCGAGCAGATCCCCGGAATCGCGCAGACCCCAGCAGGCCGAGATCGCCGGGTGGTGGACATGGACGACGGCACCATCCTCAGTTTCGGCCCGAACACCGGAAAGGTGTTGGGCGCACTGTCGAAGGCCGTGTACGACCCGGCGTCATGACCGACCGCGCACTCGCCGAAACGCGCTCGGGCCGAGGGCGGGTTCTTGCAACATTCGGAGCCCTGGTCGTGGCACTGGTGTGTCTGGCCCTGATTTCGGCCGTCGTGGGGCAGGTGCCGACGACACCGCTGGAAGTGTTGGGCAGCCTCGCGCATCGGGTGGGACTCGACATCGGCCCGATGCCCGCACACCCCAGTGGCGAGGTGACGTTGTGGCAGGTCCGATTCCCGCGCCTGACTCTGGCAATCGTCGTCGGCGCGTGTCTGGGGTGCGCGGGTGCGCTGCTCCAGGGGGTGTTCGCCAATCCGTTGGCCGAGCCGGGTGTCGTCGGGGTCTCCTCGGGCGCTGCCGTCGGTGCCAGCTCGGTCATCGTGCTCGGCGGCAGCTTCGCCGGAGTCTGGAGTGTGGCGTTCGCAGCATTCGTCGGCGGGCTCGTCACCACGATCGCCGTGTATTTCCTGGCCCGCAACGCGGGACGCACCGAGGTGGTGACGCTCATCCTCACCGGCGTTGCAGTCAATGCATTCGCCGGCGGTGCCATCGCGTTCTTCACGTTCGTCGCCAGTCCCGCAGCCCGCGATCAGATCGTGTTCTGGCAACTGGGGTCACTCGCGGGCGCGACCTGGCAGTCGGTGGCCGTGGTCGGCCCGCTCGCACTGCTCGGAATCGGAGCTTCCCTGGCGATCGCGCGCCGACTCGACCTGCTTGCGCTCGGAGAGAACGTCGCACGCCATCTGGGAGTAAACGTCGAACGCCTCAGACAGTTCGCCATCGTCGTCGTCGCCCTGCTGGTCGCGTCCGGCGTCGCCTTCACCGGAATCATTCTGTTCGTGGGGCTGGTGGTTCCGCACGCCGTGCGGATGGTGCTCGGTCCCGCCCATCTACTCCTGATCCCGGCCAGCGCCCTCGCCGGCTCCGTCGTGCTGCTCGCTGCCGATCTCGTCACCCGCACCCTCGTCGCGAACGTCGACCTGCCGCTCGGCATGGTGACCTCACTGGCGGGTGCCCCGTTCTTCTTCTGGCTGCTCCGCCGTACCCGTGCTCGCCAGGGCGGCTGGGCGTGACGAAGCGAATCGGCACGGCACGCAACGACATCCCGGTCATCCCGAAACCGGGTTCGAAGACCCTGGTCGCCCGCGGAGTCTCCGCACGGCGCGGGAACGCGACGGTGTTGTCCGACGTCCACCTCGACGTGGTCGCCGGCGAGATACTGGCGCTGGTGGGCCCCAACGGCGCGGGCAAATCCACGCTGCTGTCGGTCATGGCGGGAGACACCGAGCCCAGCGCCGGGTCGGTTCTACTGGACGAGAAGCACCTGAACCGCCTCCGCACGGTCGACGTGGCCAGGCGGCGTGCGGTGCTGCCTCAGCAACACAGCGTCGGGTTCGCGTTCACGGCCGGACAGATCGTTCGAATGGGTCGAGCCCCCTGGGTCGGTACGTCAGCGGCGCGCAACGACGACGACCGCGTCGCCGCAGCCATGTCCGCGTGCGACGTAGCGGACTTCTCTGATCGACCGTTCGCGTCGCTCTCCGGTGGCGAGCAGGCCAGAGTTGCGCTGGCGCGCGTCATAGCCCAGGACACCGCGACGATCATGCTGGACGAGCCCACTGCCGCACTCGACCTGGGACATCAGGAGTCGGTCATGGCTGTGGTGCGCTCACTCGCGGCCGCCGGCCGCGCTGTAGTCGTCGTGCTGCACGATCTCGGCCTCGCGGCGGCCTACGCCGACCGCGTCGCGATCCTGGACTCGGGTGAACTGGTCGCAACCGGTCCGCCGCGGGAGGTGCTCACCGCCGAACGGCTGGCCCGGGTCTACCGACACCCCGTCGACGTGTTCGACCATCCCGTGACGGGCGAACAGCTGGTGGTTCCCCACCGTGTCAGAAACCCTCCAGCACGGAATTGACCCGGTTGAAGAAGGCTCGAACTGCGGTGGTGTCCCGCTGTGACGCATCGGACAGCTGCTGCGCATGGGCGACCGCGTCACGAACCACACCGACGATGCTGCGCTCGTCCGTCAGATCGACCTCGGTGACCGAATGCTCGGCAACCGCCTCGACCTCGGACCGATCCGGTACCGGAGATTGCACATCGGCGCGGTATATCTCCACGTACAGGGTGCTTCGATGCACACGAAACGCGAACGCCCGACCGTCATCGGTGCGTCCGAAGCCGTTCGGGTGCGTTCCCGCGTTCACTTCCTCGACGACGAAGTGTGTTTCCTCGGTTCCCACGTCCACTCCCATGTCGTGTACTCACCTCGCCCGATCACGCTACCGCCTGTTCGGGCGAGACCGAACGACAACCGATCCGGCGCGGTCGATTTCGCCGAGGTCGCTGCACGCTGGTACAGATGTGGCAACGCCTCCACAGGCAGCGTCTTCTCGAGGAAGTAGGTTCGGCCTCATGCGAACACCGTCGGCTCGGTCCGTTCGAGCGGCAGTCGCGTCCGCGCTCGCCGTCGTCACAGTCCTGTCGGTCGGCGGGTGTTCCAGCGACGACGAGAACGCCGACGACATCTCCGTCGACCCCCGACCGCCGGCCGAGTCCCCCGAAGCCACTGTCACCCCCGCCGGAACCGTCAGCGCGTTCGCGCCCGTGGACGCCCTCACGTTCGACCCCGTCACCCGCACCCTCGTGGCGCTGACCGACGCATCGACAACCGTGACCCTGGCCCGAGACGGAGCCGCAGCGCAGACCCAGGTGGTCGATCTGGGCGCCACGGGAGCAGCACTCGTCGCCGGACGGGACTCGACAGTGTTGGTGCCCATGGACGGTTCCGTCGCGAGGATCTCCGTGGTGGACGGACAGCGGACTGCCCTGCCTGTCGACGGCGACGCGCTGTCCGCAGCAGACCTACCCGACGGCACGACGGCTGTCGGGGACGACACCGGAGCGGTCCGTGTACTCGACACGAACGGTGACGTCACCACCACGGTCTCCGGCGGCAGCGTGACCTCTGCCGATGCTCTGGCCAGTACACCGAACGGGGTCTCGGTTCTCGATCGTCGCCAGACGTCGGTGACCGACCTGAATCTGGACGACGGCACACTCGGAGTGGCCTTGCGCGCAGGCGAAGGTGCCGCGGAGATGACCAGCGACGAGTTCGGCCGCTTGCTGGTCACCGATTCGACGGGGACCGAGTTGCTCGTCTTCACCTCGCACGATCTGCTGATGCGGCAACGCTTTCCGGTCGGGTCGCAGCCGTGGGCGATCGCCTACGATGAGCAGTCCGGTGTCGTGTGGGTGACGCTTCCCGCTCTCAACGAGGTGGTGGGGTACACACTCGATACCGGAATTCCGGTCGAGGCCGGGCGGTTGGCCACTGTGCGGCAGCCGAATTCGGTCGCTGTCGACGCCGACACCGGCGACCTGTACGTGGGATCGGCAACCGGTGACGGTCTGCAGCGCATCCCTGCTGCCGGTCGTTGACCCGCGTGGACGCGGGAGTGGAGCCTGCAGGAACGACCCGTACGTACGGAGGAGGCATATGAACGCGCATGACAATTCGGCACCGGGGCGCGCGAAGATGCCCGTCGGATGGGAAGTGTCTGCGTCCGACGATTGGGAGTACGTGCCGTTGCGGCTGCCGCCGGATGTGACCCGGGTGACGGCCTCGATGCGGCTGGCGATTCAGGCGGAGTTCGGCGGCTGGGAACTGTCGCGGGTTCGGCTGTACACCGATGGCAGCAGGCGTGTGTTGCTCAAACGCAAGAAAACCGCGCATCACATCCCCGAGCCCGGAATCTGAGCCCGTCGCAGTACTGTTCGACCGCACGATCGTTGACACCACCGCATGAGTTCGACCGAGCCAGATCGACCGGAGAGAAGACCGTGGGAGACCGTCTGTACCGAGTTCTGTTGCGCCTGATGTTCCTCGTGCCACCGGAGAGGATCCATCACCTGGCGTTTCGGGTGCTCCGCGTCGTCGCCGTCGTGCCGCCGCTCCGCTACCTGGCCGAGAAGGCGTTCGTGGTCGACGATCCACGACTGCGCTCGACGGTGTTCGGCGTCGACTTCCCGGCTCCGCTCGGCCTCGCGGCTGGGTTCGACAAGAATGCCGACGGAATCGACGCATGGGGGCCGATCGGATTCGGTTTCGCCGAGATCGGCACCGTGACAGCGCAGAGCCAGCCGGGCAATCCGACGCCGCGGCTGTTCCGATTGCCTCAGGACCGCGCCATCGTCAACCGCATGGGCTTCAACAACCACGGTGCCGAGCACGCCGCCCAGCGTGTCCGCGCCAGGCGCACGGGTATCCCGATCGGTGCCAACATCGGCAAGACCAAGATCGTGGAGCCGGTGGATGCCGCCGCGGACTACACGGCCAGCGCCCGGCTTCTGGGCCCGTTGGCGGACTTCGTGGTCGTCAACGTCAGCTCCCCCAACACCCCTGGGTTACGTGACCTTCAGGCCGTCGAATCGCTGCGGCCGATCCTCGAGGCGGTTCAGTCCGTGGTGACGGTGCCGGTATTGGTCAAGATCGCCCCGGACCTGTCCGACGAGGACATCGACGCCCTGGCCGATCTGGCCGTCGAACTCGGTCTCGACGGAATCGTGGCCACCAACACGACGATCTCCCGCACCGGGCTGCGCACCGACGCCGACGTGGTCGCCACAGCAGGAGCAGGTGGCCTGTCCGGTGCTCCGCTGGCAGACCGCTCGCTCGAGGTGCTGCGACGTCTCTACCGCCGAGTGGGCACCCGGCTGACGCTGATTTCCGTCGGCGGAATCGAGACCGAGGCGCAGGCGTGGGAACGCATCACCGCGGGCGCGTCACTGGTGCAGGGTTACACCGGGTTCATCTACGGTGGCCCGCTGTGGATCAAGAACATTCACCGGGGACTGGCAACTCGGCTCGAGGAACACGGCTTCGCCACGATCACCGATGCGGTGGGCTCGGCGAACAAGCCCTGAACCGTCGGGTGTCGGAACCGGTGTTCCGACACCCGACGTTCGAGCTCAGGCCTCGTAGATGCCGGTGAGGACCGCACGACCGATGGCGTGCGAGAACAGATTGAAGCCGAGGTACGCCGGGGTGGCCGTCTCGTCCACTTCGAGCCGTTCGACGTCCACCGCGTGAACCACGATGAAGTAGCGGTGCGGGCCGTGGCCTGCGGGTGGAGCAGCACCGATGTAGCGGAACAGGCCGGCGTCATTCTTGAGCGTCACCGCGGTGCTCGGTACCCCGGTCCCGCCGTCGTCGCCCGCGCCCGAGACCAGCGATGTCGTCTCGACGGGGATGTTCGCCACTGCCCAGTGCCAGAAGCCGGATGCCGTCGGCGCGTCGGGGTCGTAGACGGTGACGGCGAAGCTCTTGGTGCCCTCGGGGAATCCGGACCAGGACAGCTGCGGAGAGTTGTCGTGCCCACCGGCTCCCATGATTCCACTGACCTGCTGAGCGGCCAATGTCTGGCCGTCCTCGACGTCCTCGGACGTCAACTCGAAGGATGGTAGGTCCGGAAGCGAGTCGTATGGGTTGTACGCCACGATGGTTCCTTTCGTATCAGCTGTGCAACAAGAAGTGTTCGAGTACCTGTGTACCGAACTCCAACGATTCCACGGGTACTCGTTCGTCGATGCCGTGAAACAACGCCGCGAAATCCAGTTCCGGTGGCAACTTCAGCGGAGCGAAGCCGAAGCAGCGAATTCCGATGCGCGCGAACGCTTTTGCGTCGGTTCCGCCGGACAGCATGTAGGGAACGGTTCGACCGTTCGGGTCGTGTGCCAGGACTGCGTCGTTCATCGCGTCGACGAGATCGCCGTCGAACGTGGTCTCGTACGGTTCGAGTTTCGTGATCCATTCGCGTTCGACGTTCGGGCCGATCAACTCGTCGACCTCCTTCTCGAAGGCCGCCTGCCGCCCCGGCAGCACTCGGCAGTCCACCACTGCCGTCGCCGTCTGCGGAATCACGTTCGCCTTGTAGCCGGCCGAGAGCATCGTCGGGTTCGCGGTGTCGCGAAGGGTCGCTCCGACGATGCGGGCGATGCTGCCGAGTTTGAGCAGGGTGCCGTCGATGTCCGGTGACGTCGGGTCGAAATCGAGACCCGATTCCTCCGAGACAGCCTGCAGAAATTGCGAGACCGATTCGGTGAGCACCAGCGGAAACGTGTGATTGCCCAATTTGGCCACTGCCTCGGCGAGGTACGTCACGGCGTTGTCGTCGTGCAGGAAGGATCCGTGTCCGGCGCGGGCCTTGGCCGTCAGCCGCATCCAGGCCAGGCTCTTCTCCGCCGTCTCGACCATGTAGAGCCGCTTCTCGGTGCCGTCCGGACGAGCGACGGTGAGCGAGAACCCGCCGACCTCACCGACCGCCTCGGTGACGCCCTCGAACAGATCGGGTCGGTTGTCGACCAACCAGTGCGATCCGTACTTGCCGCCCGCCTCCTCGTCCGCCAGGAACGCGAACAGAATGTCGCGGGGTGGGACGGTTCCGTTGGACTTGAACTGGCGGGCCAGCGCGAGAGCCATGCCGACCATGTCCTTCATGTCCACCGCGCCGCGGCCCCACACGTAACCGTCCTCGACGGCCCCGGAGAACGGATGCACGCTCCAGTCGGCGGGTTCGGCCGGTACGACATCCAGGTGTCCGTGGACCAGCAGCGCACCGCGAGAGGAGTCCGCTCCGCGCAGCCACGCGAACACGTTGCCTCGACCCGGGGCACCGGACTCGACGTACTCCGTCTCGTAGCCCACTTCCTCGAGCTTGCTCGCCACCCACTCGGCGCATTCCTTCTCGCCGACGGTCGTGTCGAGCTCCCCCGTGTTCGAGGTATCGAACCGGATGAGGGAACTGACGAGATCCACGACTTCGTCGAGGGCAACGGTGGCGTCGATATCGGTTGTGTTTCCGGGATTGCTCACATCGTTGGGCACACGTCGTTCCTACCACCAGAATCCGCTCCGGGCACCATGAGAAACGGCCTCGAGCATGAACTGACGTGGGGATTTGGGTTATCGGGAACCCGTCGGATAATCTTACGCAGCACACAGCGGCCGGCTGTGAAAGCAACAAAAGAATATGCGGCAGAGGTCGCACTTGTCCGAGTGGCGGAATGGCAGACGCGCTAGCTTGAGGTGCTAGTGTCCTATTAACGGACGTGGGGGTTCAAGTCCCCCCTCGGACACCGTCTGAAAGATGTAGTCAGACAAAGATTTTCACAGATCTGAGTTGAGACAGACGAAACTGACCCTGATTCTTCGGAATCGGGGTCTTTTTCGTTCTGCACTCGCTTTCGTTCGGCTCGAAGGGGCCGATGCTAGGAGACCGACGATGGACGCGATCGACCCGACCGATCTCGAGACGTGCCTGCGCGTGCTGAAGCAGGCCGCAGAGCTGGACAAGAACCATCCGGATTCGATCGCTGTGCAGCGCGCATCCGGTGCCATGTTCAAAGATCTCAAGCGTGCTCGACGCGTCGCGGCGCGCAACGCCGTCAACGCGGCCGACCGTGCCGTCGTCGCCGCCACCGCAACCGGATCCCCGGACCGGATCGACGACGAGACCGCAGGACTGTCCCTGACCTCCCGCGCCGAGGGAGACATCGCAGGCACGTTGATCAAGGCTCGTCCCTGCTATATCTGCAAGCAGCGCTACACCCACGTCGACTCGTTCTATCACCAGCTGTGCCCGGAGTGCGCGACGCTCAATCGAGGCAAGCGCAACGCTCGAACCGATCTGTCCGGCCGGCGGGCGTTGCTGACCGGTGGTCGGGCGAAGATCGGGATGTACATCGCACTTCGACTGCTGCGCGACGGTGCACACACGACCATCACCACCCGATTCCCCAACGATGCCGTGCGTCGCTTCGCCGCGATGGACGACAGTGACCAGTGGCTGCACCGTCTGCGCGTCGTCGGCATCGATCTTCGCGATCCGGCTCAGGTTGTGGCGCTTGCCGATTCGGTCGCGGCCGAGGGACCTCTGGACATCCTGATCAACAACGCCGCACAGACCGTCAAACGCTCCCCCGGTTCCTACAGCGCACTGGCCGATGCGGAGGCCGAACCATTGCCCGCAGCCCTGACCGAGGGCGCAGGACCGGAGCGGATCACGTTCGGCAAGACCAGTGATGCGCACCCCGCGTCACTGGCGAGCTCGTTGCCCGCCACCGCGATCGGCGGCCGATCGACTGCTGCCCTGAGCGCGGACGACGTGGCCTCGCTCGCCATGGTCGCCGGCTCGGTCACGGCCGAGAGGATCGAGAGCGGGCTCGCCATCGATGCCGGCGGCCTGGTACCCGATCTCGCCGAGACCAACAGCTGGATCCACACCGTCGAGCAAGTCGACCCGGTCGAACTGCTCGAGGTGCAGCTCTGCAACTCCGTCGCACCCTTCATCCTGGTCTCGCGGCTACGCACCGCGATGGAGGCCTCGGACGCGCGGCGCAAGTACGTCGTCAACGTCTCGGCCATGGAAGGCCAGTTCGGCCGTGCATACAAGGGGCCGGGCCATCCCCACACCAACATGGCCAAGGCCGCACTGAACATGCTGACGCGCACCAGCGCGAAGGAGATGCTCGAGAGCGGAATCCTGATGACGGCCGTCGACACCGGCTGGATCACCGACGAACGGCCACACCCCACCAAGATGCGGCTCGCCGACGAAGGTTTCCACGCTCCACTCGACCTGGTCGACGGTGCCGCCCGGGTGTACGACCCGATCGTGCAGGGCGAACTCGGAGTCGATCTGTACGGCTCGTTCCTCAAGGACTACCAGCCGTCACCCTGGTGATTTTCGCGTGCGTGCCCGTCGGTGAACGTGGGCTGCGATACTCGTAAGCCGAAGTCGTTGCGCGCGAGCGAACGGCCCTTCTTCACGCACCGATAGGCGGGCACCATGGGCGAGGACGTCGAGCGCCGTAAGTTCACCAGGCAGGACCGGCACGAGTTTCGCCAGAAGGTACAGGACTGTCTCGATGCCCTGGCGATCATGTTGGCCGACGAGACCTTCCACGTCGGTGAACCGCAGATCGGCATGGAGATCGAGCTCAATCTCGTCGACGACGACATGGAGCCGTCGATGGCCAACGCGGCGGTGCTCGACGCCATCGCCGACCCCGACTATCAAACCGAGCTCGGCCAGTTCAACATCGAGATCAACGTCGACCCTCGGCCACTGCGCGGTGCCTCGATCGCCGAGTTGGAGACGGACCTGCGCAGATCGCTGAATGCAGCGGACGAACGCGCCCGCACCTCGGGTAGTCGTCTCGCCATGATCGGCATGCTCCCGACTCTGGACGAGGAGCACTTCGAGCATCGGTGGCTCTCGGCGAATCCGCGCTACGACCTCCTCAATCAACAGATCTTCGCCGCGCGCGGCGAGGACATCGAACTGAAGATCGGCGGAGTTCGGCTGCCGGGTGCCGCTGCCGCCGAGGACCTGGACATCGTGACCGACACGATCCTGCCCGAGGCGGCCTGCACGTCGGTTCAGCTGCACCTACAGGTGGCTCCGGACGAGTTCGCGTCGTATTGGAATGCAGCGCAAGCCCTTTCGGGTGTACAGGTGGCGCTCGCCGCCAACTCGCCGTTCTTCGCCGGACGCGCGCTGTGGCACGAAACCCGTATTCCGTTGTTCGAGCAGGCCACCGACACCAGGCCGCAGGAGCTCAAGAATCAGGGAGTCCGGCCGCGGGTGTGGTTCGGCGAACGGTGGATCACGTCGATCTTCGATCTGTTCGAGGAGAATTCGCGTTACTTCCCTGCGTTGCTGCCCGTCTGCAGCGAGGAGGATCCCAAGGCTGCGCTGGCCGAGGGCAAGACACCGTCGCTGTCCGAACTGCGCATGCACAACGGAACCGTCTACCGGTGGAACCGGCCGATCTACGACCGGTCCGGCGACGGCCACCACATCCGGCTCGAGAATCGCGTTCTGCCGGCCGGACCGTCGGTGGTCGACACCCTCGCGGACGCGGCGTTCTACTACGGAACCGTCCGCGCGCTGGCCGATGCCGACCGCCCGCTGTGGTCGCAGATGTCGTTCGACGCCGCCGAGGAGAACGTGCACTCCGCCGCCCGCGGCGGATTCGATTCGATGCTCTACTGGCCCGAGGTGGGCTGGGTGAGTCCGCAGGAACTGGTGCTGCGTCGGCTGCTGCCCCTGGCCGACGCCGGATTGGCCGCCTACGGCGTGGACGCGGCGGTCCGCGACCGCTATCTGGGGGTGATCGAGGCGCGGTGCCTGGCCAAGCAGTCCGGCTCGGTATGGCAGCGCAACGCCGTCGTCGCCCGTGAACGCGCCGGTGAGAAGCGCGATCGCGCACTCGCAGGAATGCTCGGTGATTACGTCACCCTCATGAATGCCGGAGAACCCGTGCACACCTGGACGAACTGACGGCGCGTCGACTCGCCGGGGTGACCCGCGTTAGTGTCGCTGGTATGAATTCGCCTGCATCCGACTCGACCATCGGCCCCGATCGCACTCACGACATCGTCGTCTACGGCGTCACCGGCTTCGTCGGGAAATTGACGGCGAAGTACCTCGCCGAGCATGCACCGGCAGACACCCGCATCGCCCTCGCCGGGCGCTCTACGGCGAGGGTGGAGGCCGCCAGGAAAGAACTGGGCTCCAGGGCTCAGCAGTGGTCCGTTCTCGAGGCCGACGCCACCGACCTCGCATCGCTCGAGGACATGGCCCGATCGACCCGAGTCGTCATCACCACGGTCGGTCCCTACGCCAAGTACGGCTTGGAATTGGCAACGGCGTGCGCCGAGGCCGGGACGGACTACGTCGACCTCACCGGCGAGGTCCTGTTCGCTCGCGAGAGCATCGATGCCAACCACGAGATCGCTCAGCGCACCGGGGCCCGCATCGTTCACTCGTGCGGCTTCGATTCCATCCCGTCCGACATCGGCGTACACGCGCTGTACGAGGCCGTCACCGCAGACAACGCCGGTGAGCTGACCGACACGACCCTGGTGGTGACGTCGATGTCCGGTGGGGTCAGCGGCGGCACCATCGACTCGCTGCGCGGGCAGATCGAGGCGATGAAGAAGGACAAGCGGGCCCGACGCATCGCCGCGCGGCCGTACTCGCTCAGTCCCGATCGCGGCCTCGAGCCGCAACTCGGTCGCCAACTCGACACCGTGCTGATCGACGGCAAGAAGATCGACCCGAGCCTGCGTGGCTGGAAAGCTCCCTTCGTGATGGCCTCGTACAACACACGAGTCGTCCGGCGCACCAATGCACTCCGCGACTGGGCCTACGGCAAGCAGTTTCGCTACAGCGAGGTGATGAGCGTTGGCTCGTCGTTCGCCAGCCCTGTCCTCGCCGGTGCTCTGTCTGCCGGGCTGTTCGTCGGCGTGTCTGCGATGACTGTGCTTCCGGCCAAGGTGCTCGACCGCATTCTGCCCAAGCCGGGCACCGGCCCCAGTGAAAAAGCCCGCGAGAAGGGACATTTCACGGTCGACCTGTACACCCTCACCACGTCGGGGGCTCGCTACCGGGCCCGGGTCAAGGCCTCGGGAGACCCCGGCTACAAGGCCACCGCCGTCATGCTGGCGGAGTCGGCACTCGCGCTCGTGTACGGCGGCGACGCCTTGCCGAAGGCCGCAGGAGTTCTCACTCCCGCCACTGCGATCGGCGACGTTCTCGTCGATCGTCTCAATGCTGCCGGAATGGAGATCTGGGCCAAGCGGAACTGATCGACCGCGAACTACGACCGCGGGGAGGCCGAGGACAGCTCGGAGTAGAGCTCCTCGGCCTCCGCGGTCGAGTCGACCTGTGGCGGTGAGCCTTCCAACGGTTGGGTGGCGGACTCGCGCAGAAACCCGACCGCGACGAGGCCGATAACACCGCTCACGACGAGGTAGTACGCAGGGATCATCGGGCTACCCGTTGCGCTGACCAACGCAGAGGTGACCAGCGGCGTCGTACCACCGAAGATCGACACCGACAGATTGAACCCGATCGACAGCGCCGCGTAGCGAATCCGGGTGGGAAACAGGGCCGGTAGCGTCGATGCGCTCGGTGCCGCGAAACAGGCCAGGACGAGGCCCAGCAGCACGCATGCGATCAGCGGCCCCAGCAACCCACTGCTGCGCAGCAACAGGAAGCACGGCACTGCGAGAACGATCTGTCCGACGGCACCGAAGACGAACACCGGTTTGCGGCCGATTCGATCGGTCAGCCTGCCGACACCCACGATGACACTCACCACGACGACCATCGCCGACAGGACGAGCAAGTCGGCGCTGAGCTGACTGCGGCCGACGACCTCGGTGAAGTACGTGGGTAGATACGACGTCACCATGTAGTTGGTCACGTTGTACAGCAACACGATTCCCATGCAGATCAACAGAGCCCGCCAATGGTCGGTGAAGATCTTTCCGATCGACCTCCGACCGCTCTCCTGCGCCTTGACCTTGCTGTCGTGTTCGTCGAGTTGTTTGCGGAACGCAGGCGTGTCTTCCAGCTTGAGCCGCAGGTACAGCCCGATCAGACCCATCGGTCCTGCGACGAAGAACGGTATGCGCCAGCCCCATTCGACCATCGTGGCGTCACCCAACACCGCGTTGAGGATCGTCACCAAGCCCGAGCCCATGGCATAACCGACGAAAGTGCCGAAGTCGAGCCAACTACCGAGAAAACCACGACGCTTGTCCGGGGAGTACTCGGCGATGAACGTCGTGGCACCGCCGTACTCGCCGCCGGTGGAAAAGCCTTGGACCAGGCGCGCGACGAGTAGAAGAATCGGTGCCCAGATCCCGATGGTCGCGTAACTGGGGATGAGTCCGACGGCCAGCGTGCCGATCGCCATCATGATCATCGTCGCGGCGAGTACCTTCTGCCGCCCGATTCGGTCCCCCAGTGGTCCGAAGAACAGGCCTCCGAGTGGACGGACGACGAACGCTGCCGCGAACGTGGCGAATGTCGAGATGAGCTGCACTGCGGGCGTGGCGTCGGGGTAGAACACCTTGCCCAATGTCGCGGCCAGGTAGCCGTACACACCGAAGTCGAACCACTCCATCGTGTTGCCGAGAGCAGCTGCCGACACCGCACGCTTGAGCATCGGCTGATCGACGACGGTGATGCTCTCCTGCGACAGCGCCGGCTTCCTGCGCATTCGGTTCGTGAACGCGTCGCGTCGAAGAAGCTGGACGTGTCGATGTCCCCACCGCGTGTGCTGCGGGGTTGTCTCAGGCTCTCGGGCTACGGTCATTCCAGCAACGTTAGCCAGACAAACGATGTGATTTCAAACGACCGAACTCGGTCTACCGATGTTCCTCCAGGTGAACGGCAGGACGTCGAATGTGCCACACCACGTTGACAATTGGAGCAATTCGGCCAATCCGGACAGAGACCGTCGCGGGGCAACGACACCGATCGACGCACAGCTGGCAGGATGGACCCGTGCCGAACCACAACTACGGACTCACGGTGAACTGGACGGGCAACCGCGGCGTCGGTACCACCGGTGCCGCCGCCTACGACCGCGATCACATCGTCTCGGCACCCGGCAAGCCCGACCTCCACGCGAGCTCCGATCCGAGCTTTCGCGGCAACCCCGCACGCTGGAATCCCGAGGAGATGCTCGTCGCCTCGCTGTCCAGTTGCCACATGCTGTGGTACCTCGGGCTCGCCGCCGCCTCGGGAGTGGTCGTCACCGACTACACCGACTCCCCCACCGGAGTGATGACCGAGCAATCCGACGGTTCGGGTCAGTTCGTCGAGGTCACCCTCGCTCCGGTCGTGACCGTCGTGGACCCGTCGATGGTGCCGCGCGCCGAGAAACTGCACGCATCGGCGTCTTCGAAGTGCTTCATCGCGCGATCGGTCAACTTTCCGGTGCGGCACACCCCGACGACGGAGGTGGCGTCGTGACCGTCCCCTTGATCGTCGACGTGGACACCGGAATCGACGATTCTCTCGCCTTGCTCTACTTGCTCGCCAGCGAGGATGCCGAGGTCCTCGGCATCGCATCCACCGCGGGCAATGTGCCGGTGAACCAGGTTGCCGCGAACAATCTCGCCTGGCTCGACCTGTGCCGCGCGGGCGATGTCGAGGTCTCGCTCGGCGCACAGGTACCCCTCGTGGCACCACTGATGACCACCGAGGACACCCACGGTCCGCAGGGCATCGGGTACGCGGAGCTTATGGTGTCGACGCGGCCGCTGTCCGACCGGGACGCCACCACGATGTGGGTGGAGCTGGTTCGTTCGCGGCCGGGCGAGATCACCGGACTGGTCACCGGTCCGCTGACCAATCTCGCTCTGGCGATCCGTCGGGATCCCGAGCTACCTCGACTGTTGAAGCGACTGGTGTTGATGGGCGGCGCATTTCAGCACCAGGGCAACACGACGCCGACCAGCGAGTGGAACATCGCCGTCGACCCCGAGGCCGCCGCGGAGGTGTTCGCGGCCTTCTCCGGACTACCGCCGGAACGCCATCCCATCGTCTGCGCGCTCGACATCACCGAGACCGTCGAAATGACCCCCGAACACATCCGGCGTCTTGCCGAACGCGCCGGAAGCGTTCCGGCCGAATCGATCTCGTCGAGCGATGCTCCGGGTGTCCGATCGATCGCGTCGAACCCGATCGTGCGGCACTTCTCCGACGCGGTGCGGTTCTACCTGGAATTCCATCGCGATCACGATCAAGGCTTCCTGGCGCACATGCACGATCCGTTTGCGGCCGCTGTCGCGCTGGACGCGGACATCGCCACCTACCGGCACGCGACCGTCGACGTCGAACTCGTCGGAACCCTCACACGGGGAACGACAGTGGCCGACTGGCGCGGGATGTGGGGCAAGGCCCCCAATGCCGCGATCGCCATGCACACCGATCCCGAGGCATTCTTCGACCGCTTGATCGAACGGGTCGGAGCGCTCGCCGCCCGGCTCTACCCCGCGGTATCGGCGGGCGGAGGAGATTCAGGAATCGAAGGCGTCGAGTAGTTCCTGCGCGGCCAACGCGGCGGTCAGCGAACCGTCTCGCACCCGGGCCTCGACGTCGCCGCGTATCGCCTTGACGGAGGGATTCTGCGCCAGCCTTCGTAGCAGTTGGTCGTTGACCATCGTCCACGTCCAATCGACCTGCTGCTTGCGACGCTTCTCGGCGAATTTGCCTGCGTCACTGAGTACTTGCTGATGACGCAGCACGGTGTCCCAGTACTCGTCGAGTCCGGTGCCCTCGATGGCACTCATCGTCAACACCGGGGGCTTCCAGATCGCGTCGTGCGGATAGATCAGCCGCAGCGCGCCCGCCAGTTCCCGCGCCGCGTTCTTCGCGTCGGTCGCGTGCTTGCCGTCGGCCTTGTTGACGGCCACCAGATCGGCGAGTTCGAGAACGCCCTTCTTGATGCCCTGCAACTGATCTCCGGTGCGCGCGAGCGTCAGGAACGTGAAGCAGTCGACCATGTTCGCGACCGTCACCTCGGACTGCCCGACGCCCACCGTCTCCACCAGAATGACGTCGAAACCTGCCGCTTCGAGGAGCACGATCGTCTCTCGCGTCGCACGTGCGACCCCGCCCAGGGTTCCCGACGTCGGAGACGGCCGAATGTATGCGTTCTCCTGCACGGCGAGACGCGACATCCGGGTCTTGTCACCCAGGATGGAACCACCGGTCCGCGTCGACGACGGATCGACGGCCAGCACCGCGACTCGGTGCCCCTTCTCGATCAACCGCATTCCGAGCGCGTCGATGAAGGTCGATTTGCCGACCCCCGGCACGCCGGTGATGCCGACTCGATGGGAGCCACCGGCATCGGGCAGAACCCGCAGCAGCAACTGCTGAGCCAGGTCTCGATGATCCGATCGGGTCGACTCGACCAAGGTGATAGCACGCGCCAAACCGGATCGCTCGTTCGCTCGGACAGCGTCGGCCACCGCATCGATGTCGATGATTCGGCCTCTCGGCGACGCTGCACCGGTCGAGGAACTCGTGTTGCCGTTCGGAGAACCCATGCTCAGGCGTTGGCCTCGCGTGGTGCGTGCCCGAGCGCAACGGACAGCTTCTCCACCAGGCCGATCGCTGCGTCGGCGATGACGGTGCCCGGAGGGAAGATCGCCGCGGCACCCGCGGCGTACAGCTCGTCGAAATCGCCGGGCGGGATGACGCCACCGACGACGATCATGATGTCCTCGCGCCCGACGTCGGCCAAGGCCTGCCGCAGGGCGGGCACCAGCGTCAGGTGGCCTGCCGCCAGTGACGACACTCCGACGACGTGAACGTCGTTGTCGGCGGCCTGGCGGGCCACCTCCTCGGGGGTCTGGAACAGCGGGCCGACGTCCACGTCGAAGCCGATGTCCGCGAACGCCGTGGCGATCACCTTCTGACCGCGGTCGTGTCCGTCCTGACCCATCTTGCACACCAGGACGCGAGGCCGACGGCCCTCGTCCTCGGCGAACTGCTCGACCAGCGCGGTGGCGCGGGTGATGTTCTCGGATTTGCCTGCCTCGTCGCGATACACACCACTGATTGTCCGGATTTCGGCCTGATGGCGCCCGTAGACCTTCTCGAGCGCGTCGGAGATCTCGCCGACGGTGGCCATCTTGCGTGCCGCGTCGATGGCGAGGGCCAGCAGATTGTTCTCCATACCCGGCTGATCCGACGCCGCAGCTCTGGTCAGGTTCGCCAGAGCGGCTTCGACCTCGGCGGTGTCCCGCTCGGCCCGCAGCCGCTCGAGCTTCTCGATCTGCTCACGTCGAACCTTGGAGTTCTCGACCTTGAGCACCTCGATGGTGTCGGGCTCGTCGGGCACGTACTTGTTGACGCCCACCAGGGGCTGACGACCGGAGTCGATGCGCGCCTGCGTGCGGGCCGCGGCCTCCTCGATGCGCAGCTTGGGGATGCCCTCGCCGATGGCCTGAGCCATGCCGCCTGCTTCCTCGACCTCGGCGATGTGTGCCCGGGCCCGATTCGCGAGCTGGTGGGTGAGCCATTCGACGTAGTGCGAGCCGCCCCACGGATCGATCGGGCGAACGGTGTTGGACTCCTGAGCGATGAGCAGCTGGGTGTTGCGGGCGATTCGCGCCGAGAAGTCCGTCGGCAGGGCGAGTGCCTCGTCGAGGGCGTTGGTGTGCAGCGACTGAGTGTGGCCCTGGGTTGCGGCCATCGCCTCCACACAGGTGCGGGCGACGTTGTTGAACACGTCCTGTGCCGTCAACGACCAACCCGACGTCTGCGAATGAGTGCGCAGCGAACGGGATTTGGCGCTCTTGGGCTCGAACTGTTGGACGAGCTCGGCCCACAGCAGACGCCCGGCCCGCAGCTTGGCGACCTCCATGAAGAAGTTCATTCCGATGGCCCAGAAGAACGACAGACGCGGTGCGAACGTATCGATGTCCATGCCCGCATCCAGACCGGCCCGGATGTACTCCACACCGTCCGCGAGGGTGTACGCGAGTTCGAGATCGGCTGTGGCACCTGCTTCTTGGATGTGGTAGCCCGAGATGGAGATCGAGTTGTACTTGGGCATCTTCTCGCTGGTGTACGCGAAGATGTCCGAGATGATGCGCATCGACGGCTTGGGCGGATAGATGTAGGTGTTGCGCACCATGAACTCTTTGAGAATGTCGTTCTGGATGGTGCCGGCGAGCTTCTCCGGCCCGACGCCCTGCTCCTCGGCGGCCGCGACGTACAGCGCCAGGATCGGCAGCACCGCACCGTTCATGGTCATCGAGACCGAGACGCTGCCCAGGTCGATGCCGTCGAAAAGCTGACGCATGTCGTAGATGGAATCGATGGCGACACCGGCCATTCCGACGTCGCCCTGCACTCGCGGGTGATCGGAGTCGTAGCCGCGGTGGGTGGCCAGGTCGAACGCAACCGACAGACCCTTCTGGCCGGCCGCGAGGTTCCGACGGTAGAACGCGTTGGACTCGGCGGCGGTGGAGAAGCCCGCGTACTGACGAATCGTCCACGGCTGGTTGACGTACATCGTGGGATACGGCCCGCGAAGGAACGGCGGGGCACCCGGGTAACTGTGCAGCGGGTAGCCCTCGGCCTCGGCGGCGGCTCGATCGGCCTCGGTGAACACGGGCTTGACGTCGATGCCCTCGGGGGTGGACCACACCACCTGCTCGGGTGTGTAGAAGTTGGCCTTCGCACCCTTCTCCACGTGAGCGGCGACGTCCTCGGCCGACGGCGGCGGCGGAGTCGGCTCGTCGGGATCGACCAGTGTCACCTCGGCGAAACTGCCGATGGTGTGCGAGATTCTGCGCTCGTCGGTATTCACTTCAGGCTCGCTCATCTCAGGCTCCCAGGGTGTCGAGAAGTTCGGTCAGCACGGCGACGGCGTCGACCTTCGCGGTCAGGAATCCATCGGGACGCGAGTCACCCTCGACGCCGGTGAAGATCTTCTCGGGGCCGGCGAGCAGCACCTGCGTGACGCCTGCTGCCCGCAGTGCCTCCACGGCAGTGGCGGCCTCGTCGGCGTACCTCTTGTCGGTTCCACACACCACCGCTATAGGAGTTCCGGACGCCTCCACTGCTCCGGCAACAGCCTCGACGGTCAGCGGACCCGGGTTGACGGCCTCGATCCCGCCCGACGCCAACAGATTCGACGCGAATGTCGTCCGGACGTTGTGTTCGGCAACGCTGCCCAGCGGTACCAGAAGCACGGTCGGCCTTGAATCATGCTGAGCCAGATGAGCATCCGAGCGATCCCGCAAAGCTTCGAAAGCCCTGGCGTACCTGTACACGGTTGCCGAATCCTGCGGCTCGGTCTGCTCCGGGGTCAGTGGTGCCTCGGCCAGGTTGGGAAATTCGTTGACGCCGGTCAGCGGGGTCACTCGGTGAGCGATGTCGGAATCGCGTTCGGCGCGGGTCTTCTCGATCGCGGCCACGAGCGAACCGTCGGCGACAGCGGCACGGAATCCGCCCGACGCTTCGATGGTCTGGAAGAACTCCCAGGCCTTCGCGGCGACCGCAGCGGTCAGTTCTTCGATGTACCAGGACCCGGCACCCGGATCCAGGACCCGTCCGAGATGCGCCTCTTCGAGCAGCAGCAGCTGGGTGTTCCGGGCGATGCGTGCCGCGAACGTCTTCGACACCCCGGCTGCGCCGCCGTCGAGTGCCGCATCGAACGGGAGCACGGTCACCGCATCGGCACCGCCGACTCCCGCGCCGAACGACGCCAGCGTGGTCCGCAGCATGTTCACCCACGGATCCCGCTGCGACATCATCGCCTCCGAGGTCACCGCGTGTTGAGGAGCGTCACCGGCGTCGGGGGCTCCGCAGACCTGCGCGATGCGTGCCCACAACGTGCGAGCGGCCCGGAACTTGGCGATGGTCTGGAACTGGTCGTCGGTGGCGGAGAATCGGAACTCGATCTGTCTCAGGGCATCCGAGATGCCCGTACCGGCATCGGTCATGGACCGGAGGTACTCGAGGCCTGCGGCGATCGCAGCACCGAGCTCCTGCGCGTCGCCGCCTCCGAGATTGTGGAACACGGTGCCGTCGACGGTGATCGCACGAACTGTCTCGGTGCGACCGATCGATTCACGAACCAGTTCGAGTGCCTCGTCCATCTCGATCGACTCGGTTCCACCCAACGGCGCTGTGAGAGTGGCCGCGCCGAGTCGGATGTCGACTGCGGCGCGATCGTCGATATCGGCCGAGTCGAGCACCCCGAACACTGCTGCAGCTGCTGCCCGAACATCCCCGCGCGCATCGAGCGTCAGCGGTGCGAGCTCGAGAAACACTCCACCGAGAACCTCCGGGAGCGCAGTCGGATCCACACCACCGGTGCCGACCGTCAACCACAGAGCGCTGGTGCCGTTGGAGAGGGAATCGAGTATCTGCGTGTTGAGGGTCGACGCGTCGTCGGCACCGTCGCCGCGGACCGAGCCGTGGCGGGTGCACACCTTCCAGCCGGCGTTGACGTCGCGGTGGGGGTCGCGGCCCCGCAAGTAGGGAAATTGCCCCGGCAGTGGACCTTCCGGGCGCTCGTCGAACGCGGTGTACAGCGGGGACACGGTGACCCCGTCGTACGTCGTCGAATCGAGTAGATGTTCGGCGTCGGCGGGCAGATCGGCCACCTCGACCCGACGAGATTTGGCCAGGACACCGGCCACTGCCTTCTGCCAGGCCGCATGAGCGCTGCGTGCGGCATCTTCGTGCGACGCGATGGACACGTGTGCTGCTCCCTCGGTTCGGCGGGTAGTCCTGCGCCCGACTTGAAGTGATGCTAACCCCACCGCCTTGCAGGTTATCGTGAGGATCACCTCACGTTCGGTAGGACGGCTCAGCTCTCGCACTCGCCGAAACACCGAGGTGTCGTCTCGCGCCGGTACGCTGGTCTCTCGTGACCCGGCACCTGCGTGACGTTCGACTGATCGCGCTGCTGGCGGTTGTTGCCGTCTTCGCTCTCGTGGCGGTGTTCGCTCCCCATCCGAGTGTCGAACAGATTCGCGATTGGGGCACCTCCGTCGGCCCGGCATTCCCGCTCGTGTTCTTCGGCGTGCACGCGATCGTGACCGTCGCACCCGTCCCGAGAACACTGTTCACGCTCAGCGCAGGAGTGCTGTTCGGGCCCCTGACCGGATTGGCGGTCACCATCGGCGCGTCGACGGTCAGTGCGATTCTGGCTCTGCTGTTGGTCCGCGCGATAGGTCGAGAAGCCGTGGCAGCGCGGATGTCGCACTCGGTCCTGGATTCGGTGGACGAGAGTCTGCGGCGGCGCGGATGGCTGGCCGTCGGCTCTCTACGCCTGATAGCGCCGGTGCCGTTCTCGGTGGTGAACTACGCGTGTGGCGTGTCGGCGGTTCGGCCCGTCCCGTTCGCGCTGGCGACGGCCGTCGGGATGCTGCCGGGCACTCTCGGAATCGTCGTGATCGGCGGAGCGATCGGGGGCGAGACACATCCGGCGCTGCTGGTGCTGTCCGCGGTCTGTATCGCGATCGGCCTCAGTGGGCTGGTCGTGGATTGGCGTCTGTCGCGCGGTTCGCGACCCGAGCCCACACCCGCGGGCAGTCGACAGGCCGGGAACCTTGATTCTGACTAATCAAGCCTTGAAGCTTGACTGGTTCACATCAACGATCTAGCCTTGTCCGATGTTCGTACTGACCGTGGACCAGCGCCGCAGTAGGCGCGATATCGATCGCGTACCCGAACTGCTCGATCGCTACCGCGACCACGAGTTGATCCGTCCCTTCGAGCGAACCGCAGGAGACGAAGTGCAAGCCGTCTGCGAGGAGGCCGCCATCGTCGTCTCGATCGCCCTCGAACTGGTGTCCACCCCGCACTGGAGCGTCGGCATCGGCATCGGCTCCGTCGAACTTCCGCTGCCCGAGACCACGCGCGCCGGACGCGGACCGGCGTTCGAGGCAGCCCGAGACGCCGTGACCAGAGCCAAGAACGCACCGGCTGCACTCGCCGTCAGCGGCCCCGACGCCGCTGCCGCCGAGGATGCGGAGACCGCATCGACCCTGGTTGCGCTGCTCGTCGGCAGGCGCTCGGACCAGGGCCGAGAAGCAGTCGAACTCATGGCTCGCGGGTTGTCGCAGACCGACGCGGCCGAACGACTGAAGATCAGCAAACAAGCCATGTCGCAACGACTCTCGGTAGCCGGCTGGCACGTCGAGAACGCGGGCCGCACCCTGGCGACTCGCTTGCTCGACACCGCGAACACGACGGAAAGCCATCGGTCATGACCGTCGCCACCCTCGTGCTGCTTGCACTGACCGCAATCGCCGCTACGGTCCCCGCCGGCACCGGAATTCGCCGATGGTTGCCCACCGCCGCCGCGTCGAGTCTGCTCGCGGCAGCGGCAGTCCTGGCCACTGTCGCCGGACCGGCCTACGGTCTCGGCCACGCCATCGGAGTGGTCCTGAGCGTCGTCGCTGCGGCCTTGGGTGGAACAGCGATGGTGCCCACCGTTTTTCGCGTCGCACGACGACGAAGCGACTCGACCGGAGAAGATCCGGTCGAGCCGCTTCGTGGTGGACTGACCATCGGCATCCTCGAACGCGTGGCCGTTGCCGTGTCGATTCTCGCCGGTTGGCCGGAAGGGATCGCCATCGTGCTGGCAGTCAAGGGACTCGCGCGCTATCCCGAACTGCGCGAATCCCATGCCTCCGAACAGTTCATCATCGGCACCTTCGCCAGCGTGCTGTGGGCCCTGGCCGCTGCCGGCGTCGGAACTGCCCTGATCAGCTGATCAAGGCGGACCTCAGCGCTGTTCCGGCTCCGCCTCGGGTGACGCCGCCAGGGCACCGAGGTCCAGCCCTTTGGAGAGTTCGGGAGACGCAGCCAGCGACGTGTCGACCGGCTTGCGCGCCACTGCTTCTGCCGCCTTGACCGCCTCGGCGACCGCCGGATCGGTCTTGGTCTCGAACCATTCGGCGACCTCGTCGGAGTCGTCCTCCGGCTTGGGCTCGTTGCCCGCCGACTCGTTGGGCTCGTAGCGGAAGACACCGTCCTCGCCGGGCGCACCGAGGGTCTTGGCGAAGCCCTTGAGCGCATCGCCGAAATCGCTCGGAATCATCCACACCTTGTTCGCATCGCCCTGCGCCATCTGCGGCAGGGTCTGCATGTACTGGTACGCGAGCAACTCGGGGGTCGGCTTGCCGGCCTTGATGGCACCGAACACCTTCTCGATGGCCTTGGCCTGGCCCTGGGCCTCGAGATACTTCGCAGCTCGATCACCCTGCGCCCGCAGGATGCGGGACTGCCGCTCACCCTCGGCGGTGAGGATGGACGCTTGCTTGCCACCCTCTGCCGCGAGAATCCGACTCTGCTTGTCGCCCTCGGCGGTCTTGATCGCCGATTCGCGATGGCCCTCGGCAGTGAGGATGGTCGCTCGCTTCTCGCGATCGGCCTTCATCTGCTTCTCCATCGATTCCTGGATCGAGGGCGGCGGATCGATGCTCTTGAGCTCCACTCGGGCCACTCGCAGACCCCAGCGGCCGGTCGCCTCGTCCAGCACGACGCGGAGTTGACCGTTGATCGAATCACGCGAGGTGAGCGTCTCCTCCAGCGTCATTCCGCCGACGACGTTACGCAGTGTGGTGGTCGTCAACTGCTCGACGCCGACGATGTAGTTGTTGATCTCGTACACGGCCGATTGCGGGTTCGTCACCTGGAAGTACACGACGGTGTCGATCGACACGGTCAGGTTGTCCTTGGTGATCACCGGCTGCGGGGGAAACGACACGACCCGCTCGCGCAGGTCGACCTTGGCGCGGATGCGGTCGACGAACGGCACGAGGAACGTGAGCTGTCCGGACACGGTGCGTGTGTAGCGGCCCAGCCGTTCGATGACGGCGGCCTCGGCTTGCGGGACGATCGAGATGGACTTGGCCATCAACACCGCAACGAACGCGACGATGACAGCCAGTGCGATGAGTGCTTCCACTGGCTACGGTCCCTTCCATACGACGGCGGTAGCGCCGTCAATTTCCATCACGGTCACGGTGGTGCCAGGGGCATAGACCTCGGTCTCGTCGAGAGGACGAGCCGTCCACACCTCACCACCGAGCTTGATCTGGCCTTCGTGGGCAGTGACCTGTTCGAGAACGACCGCACTCTTACCGGTGAGCGCCGCCATGCCCATCGGGGTATCGGGCGGATTCGCGAAGCGCCGCAACAGAATCGGCCTCAACCCGAGCACCAACGCCAGTGACAGGACACCGAAGACGATCGCATCGGCCCACACCGGGAAATCCGTCAGAGCAGAGACACCGGCAGTGCCGAGCGCACCGCCGGCAATCATCAGAAGAAAGAAGTCGCCCGTCAGTGCCTCGGCACCGGCGAGCACCACTGCCGCTATGAGCCAAATGATCGCTGCCACAGCCTCCATACAATCATGAATCGGACAATTGCCGGTGCGTTGCTGGACACAGCCCTACTCGGTCACGAAGTCGACCAATTGTTCGACGGCACCGATCAACGGTGCCTCGAGATCCCGAAAGCTCGACACCGACGAATACACCCGACGCCACCCCTCCCTGGGAGTACCCCACCCCAGCTCTCGGCAGATCCCGGTCTTCCAATCCTCGCCGCGCGGAATCTTCGGCCACGCAGCGATTCCCACGGCCGCAGGCTTCACCGCTTCCCAGACGTCGATGAACGGATGACCGGTGACCAACACGTGCTCACCCAGCGACCTCGTCAGCTTCGACTCCTTGGACCCGGTCACCAGATGATCCACCAGCACTCCGACGCGACGGCCGGGGCCAGGACCGAAATCGGCCAACCGCTCCCCCAGATTGTCCAGACCCTCCAGATGTTCGACGACCACGCCCTCCACCCGAAGATCGTGTCCCCACACACTTTCCACCAGGGCCGCGTCGTGCACGCCCTCGACCCAGATGCGGCTGGCACGGGCCGTCCGTGCCCGCAGCCCCTCGACTTTTGTCGACCCGGACGCGGAGCGCGTCTGCTGCGGCGTTGCAGCGGCAGGCTTCGGACGCACCAGAGTCACCCGGCGTCCGTCGATCAGGAATGCCGCCTCGCGCAGGGCGAACAGCCGCGTCGTTCGGGCACCGTCCTCGAGACGGACGAAATCTCCGTCGTAGGTGCGCTCGAAGCCGACCACGGCACCGCAGTACCCGGTACCGGCATCTTCGACGACCAATCCACGGTCGGCCGACACCTCCGGTGCCGGAACCTTGCGCATGCGACTGTGCCCTCTGAGAATGTCTCCGCCGTACATGTCGTTCACGGCGACCAACGCTAGCGACACCGGCGTCTCCAGCACGGTTCGCCACGCCGACCTATGCTCGTGAGTCGTGTGTTCCTCTAGCGCAAGTCTCGCCCTGTGGGCCGGTTCCTGGCTGGCCGGTTCCAGCTCGCCCGACGACGTCATCGACGCGATGTCCGAGTGGGCACCGATGCATCTCGTCGGTGCGGGTGATCCGGACGCTGCCAACGATTTCGGGCTGCAGTACCCCGGCTACGCCGAGGGAATAGCGGGCTTGCTGCATGCGATCAGAGCGGCCGCAACTGCGTCGACGCCCACGGCCGGGGACGATCGGATCAAGCTCGTTCTGCCCGCCCCGGGCGCGGTGAGCGGCCTCCCCGCCAACACGGACTGCTCCCGAGCTGCCCTGAACACCGGTCAAGCGGTGGTGATCGGTACCTCGGGCAACACCGGGATCGGGTTGGTACCCGTCGTCGAGGGGCCGGATGTGTTGCGCTGGACCGTCTACTCGATCGTCGTCCCCGAGCACGGTCATCGGGATCGGGGGTTGGGTGAGGCCGAGTACGAGATGCGTGAGGCCGTCCGCGGTGCGGCCGACGCTCTCGCACGGATGCAGTCGCTACCCACCCGAACCCTCGACGCCGATCCGCGCACTCGTATCGCCGAGTTGATCGCCGACGCGGCGCGGCATCGCTACCCCGCAGACATGTCCGACAGGGCGTTCCGCGTCCTCGAATCGGCGGATCGGGTGGCCGCCATTCTGACGGTCGCGGCGGGATCGGCTCCGTCGGAGGCACCGACCGCGTCGGCAGCTGCAGCACGGGAAGAACTCGTTCGACCGCTCTGGGCTGCGGTGCGCACCGCACGCACCATCGCGGTCGCGACGAGCATCGAAGCGGCGATGCATTCCGCCTGACACCGACGTCCGGACGCGGTGTCAGGCGGCAACGTTCACGACGTGGCAGCGGCGGGCCGGGAGGGCCTGGTGGGCTGCTCACAGCAACCGACGGCGCAGCGACTGCCGTCCAGTGTCGAGCCGTAGCCGGGCACACTGCCGAGACCGCGGCATCGGCCGCCTACTCGGTATTCGTCCACCAGCTCGCGGATCATCCGTGGGAAACGCGCGTCGGATCCGGGAGTGCCTGCGCGCGCGAAGGCCATGCCGAGTTCGCGGGCCTTCTCCTCCGCTTCGGTGTCCAGATCCCACACGACCTCGAGATGGTCGGACACGAATCCGATCGGACACACGATCACGGCGTCGACGGACTTCTCCGACAGCGCTTCGAGATGATCACAGATGTCGGGGTCGAGCCACGGCACCTGCGGGGGCCCGGAGCGGGACTGCCAGACCAGGTCGTAGTCGTCGACGCCCGACGCGGCTGCGACCAGCCTCGAGGCCTCTGCCACCTGACGGCTGTAGAGGTGACCGCCGTCCTCGGGCGGGCCGGCGTTGGCGTCGGCGGCCGAGGGAATGGAGTGTGCGGTGAACACCAGACGCGCGCCGGCGCGGTGCTCCTCGGGCAGTGTGGCTCGCGCCGATGCGACGGCGTCGCTGAACGCGTCGACCATCAGCGGGTGATCGTAGTACTGCCGGATCTTGAGCAGATGCGGCGCATCGTCACCGACGGCGGCGCGGGCCCGGGCGATGTCCTCGTGGTACTGCCTGCATCCGGAGTATCCGCCCCACGCGGAGGTGGGAAACACGAGTGCGTTCCTGATTCCGTCCGACTTCATGGTCGCGACGGTGTCCTCGATCATCGGATGCCAGTTGCGGTTTCCGAAGTAGATCGGCAGATCCACTCCGGCGGAATCGAATTCGACACGGAGGGCGTCGATGATGTCTCGGTTGAGCCGGTTGATCGGCGAGACGCCCCCGAAGTGCATGTAATGCTCGACGACCGCGTCGAGCCGCTCGGGCGGCACTCCACGTCCGCGAGTGACGTTCTCCAGGAAAGGGCGTACGTCGGCGGGCTGTTCCGGCCCGCCGAACGAGAGCACCAACAATGCGTCGAAGTCTCCAGGGGTGGTCATGTGTCCATTGTGCCCCCGTCGCCGACCGGCCCCGGTGGGGGTCCGATCGGCGATCGAAACCTCTCGGTGGGCGAAACCACGTGCGGTTCCGCCCACCGCGGTGTCACATGTTCTCGGGGAGGTACGTGTTGTGGCTGGCTCCACCGTCGACGTACACGATGGATCCGGTGGTGCCGGGCAGCCAATCGGACAGCAACGCGACGATCGACTTCGCGACGACGGTCGGATCGTTGACGTCCCAACCGATGGGAGCGGCGCCGTCCCAGTAGACGTTGAGCTGGTCCATCTTGGCGGCATCACCGGTCGCGGTACCCGCAATCGCCTTGGCGGCGAGAGTCCTGATAGGCCCTGCTGCAACAAGATTGGAGCGGATGCGCTTGGCTGCGCCCACTTCCCGTGCCACGTAACGGTTCACCGACTCGAGGGCGGCCTTCGCCACACCCATCCAGTTGTAGTACGGCATCGAGGTGCGCGGATCGAAGTCCATTCCGACGATGGAGCCACCCTCGTTCATGACCGGGAGCACGGCGCGCGCAAGCGACGCGTAACTCCACGCAGAGATCTCGAATGCCCTCGCGGCATCGGGTCCGGGGCCGTCGAGGAACGGCTTCGCATCGGGGCCCATGAGGGTGCGGGGCGCGAATGCGATCGAGTGCAGAACCCCGTCGATACCTTCCGGTGCCACTTCGCGTACGCGGTCGGCCAGCGCCGCGAGGTGCTCTTCGTTGGTGGCGTCGAGCTCGATCGCCGGGGGCACCTCCTTGGGCAGACGCTGCGCGATGCGGTCGATGAGTCGGAGTCGATCGAACCCGGTGATGATCACCTTGGCACCCTGCTCCTGCGCCATGGCTGCAGCGTGAAAAGCGATCGAGGCGTCGGTGATGATGCCGGTGATGAGAATGGTCTTGCCTTCGAGCAATCCGCCCATAGTGCTGTATTCCTTAATTCGGAGGTGTACGTCTGTCGAAATCGTTGTGCGAGTAGGACTTCAGTGCCCCATGCCCATACCACCGTCGACGGGAATGACCGCACCGGACACGTACGACGAGTCAGGTCCGGCAAGGAAGCTCACCACTGCCGCGACGTCCTCGGGCTGACCGAGACGCTGGAGGGGGATGTATTCCTTTGCCTTGCCGCGCAAGTCGTCCGAGAGTTCTGCCGTCATGTCGGTTTCGATGAAACCCGGGGACACGACGTTCGCCGTGATGGAACGCGAACCCAGTTCCCTCGTGATCGATCGAGCCATTCCGATGACGCCCGCCTTGGACGCTGCGTAGTTGATCTGCCCCGGTCCGCCGGCCATGGCCACGACAGAACTCAGGAAGATCATCCGACCCCAGCGCGCGCGCAACATGGCTCGGTTGGCGCGCTTGGCGACGCGGAAGGCTCCGGTCAGGTTCGCGTCGATCACACGCTGGAACTGGTCCTCGGTCATACGCATCAGCAGCGTGTCGTCGGTGATGCCGGCGTTGGCCACGAGCACCTCGACCGGTCCCTGCTTCTCTTCGACCTCCTTGAAGGCCGCGTCCACCGAGGCGGAGTCGGTGACGTCGCAGACGACTCCGAACAGCCCGTCGGGAGCGCCGGAGCCACGGTGGGTGACGGCCACCTTGTGGCCGTCGGCTTGGAGCCGCTGGGCGATGGCAAGACCGATTCCCCGGTTACCTCCGGTGACGAGTACCGATCGCGCGATGAAGTCAGGTGTGGACATGCCTAGCAACCTATCTGTTCGTCCTGGAATGACAAAGCGAAACTTACTGGTGAGTAAGAACAACGATCACGGGAGACGTTGCCGCATCACCAATGCCGAACCGAGGCCAGCCGATATGCACAGGACGCCGAGTATCAGCCACGGACGCGACGCGTCTCCGCGGGTGATCTCGAACCCGATCTGTTCCTCGAGGGTGTCGTAGACGTCTCTGAGATCCTCGAGCGACGACGCGGAGAAGAAGCTGCCGCCGGACAGATTCGCGATCTCCCGCAATGACGGATCGTCGACCGGTACGGGTACACGTTCGACGCCGTTCTCGTCCTCGATCTCGACGGAGCCGTAGCTCGTGCCGAACGAGATGGTCGAGATGGGCACGTTCTTGTCCTTGGCGGCACGCGCCGCGGTGTACCCGCCGCGGGGGTCGTCGAGGTTCTGCGGAACGGTCTGCTTACCGTCCGAGAGCAGCACGATGCGCGCAGGCGGCGCCGCGTCGCCGCCGCCGAGTATCGCGCCGAGAGTGTCGATCGACTGGAGCGAGGTGAAGATCGACTCGCCGGTGGCCGTTCGTTCGCTGAGTTGCAACCTGTCGATGGCGGATTTGGTGGCCTCGCGGTTGGCCGTGGGCGAGACCAGGACGGACGCCGTTCCGGCGAACGCGACCAACCCGAGATTGATGCCGGGCGTCAGACCGTCGGCGAAGGATTTGGCTGCTTCCTGCGCGGCTGCCAACCGAGTCGGCTCCACGTCGGTGGCCTCCATCGACAGCGACACGTCGATGACGAGCATGACGGTCGCTCGGTTCCGTGGCACCCGCTGGTCCGCCGTGGGACCGGCCAACGCGACGGTCAGGAACATCAGGCCGACCAGAACCAGTGCCGTCGGCAGGTGTCGCAGTCGATTGGGCCGATCCGGCGCAACGGACTCGAGCAGTTCCATGTTGGAGAACCGCAGCACGTGCTTCTGCTTGCGCCGCTGGATCACGACGTAGCCGACCGTCAGTGCGATGACGACGAGGAGAAAGCCCAGCCACCACGGCGAGGCGAAATCGGTCAGGCTCATCGCGGTGCCCGCGCAGTGTTGGTGAACCCGGACCCGATGGTGTGCCTGCGTGCGGTCACGAACCGAACGACGTCTGCGATCCAGTCACCGTCGGTGCGGAGCGTCAATCGGGGTGCACCGCACCGACGTAGCGCCTTCTCGACATCGTCGCGGTGTGCTGCAGCTGCGCGCGCGAAATCTGCACGCAGCCGAGGCGTGGTACTGAATTCGCGAGTGCGGCCGGATTCCGGATCGTGGAGAACCACGTCACCGACGTCGGGCAGTTCCAGATCACGTGGGTCGAGTACCTCGACGGCCAGCACGTCGTGTCGAGCGGAGATGGCCCGAAGCGAGCGCTCCCAATCGATCGGCCCGAGGAAGTCACTGATAACCACAGCCATACCGCGGCGGCGTTCGGGCCGTCGCAGCGCCTCGATGGCAGCGCGCAGGTCACCGCGCACACCGTCGGCCGCAGCCGGCGTCGTGGCAATGGCACGGAGCATCGACTGAGTGTGCACGCGGCCGCCGCGTGCCGGAATGCGGTTGGTCTCGGAACCGGTGGCCACCACCGCGCCGATTCGATTACCGCCGCCGCCGGAAAGATGAGTGATGGCGGCCGAGGCCGCGACCGCGAGATCGCGCTTCTCGCACCCGGTGGTGCCGAAGTCGAGGCTGGCCGACAAGTCGACGACGAGCCAGGTCTCCAGCTCGCGGTCGGCCACGGACTGCCGCACGTGCGGATGCGTCGTACGCGCGGTGACCGACCAGTCCATTTGGCGGACGTCGTCGCCCGGCTGGTATTCCCTGGCGTCGCCCGGTTCCGAACCGGGACCGGGAATCAGCCCGAGATGATCGCCGTGCAGCACCCCGTCCAATCGGCGGCGGACGGTCAGCTCCAAGGTCCGCAGCGCGGCAGCCAGTTTCGGATCGCGCAGTTCACCCGATCGGAAGGACGGCGGCCGAGAGACGACGGCACGGGATGCGGTCACGGGAGCGGTGTCGGATCCGCTCACTGCCCCGGCGTACCGATCGCCGATCCGTCACCCGACGGCTTCTGCAACGACGGTGCCGGCTGACCGTACTGACCGCCCTGTGGCTGCTGAGGTCCCGGCTGCTGCTGAGGTCCCGGCTGCTGCTGGGGTCCGGGCTGCTGCGACGGAGGCATCTGGCCCTGCGCGGGAAACTGCCCCGGAGCGGGAAACTGGCCGGGATGCTGACCCTGGCTCGGGTAGGGGCCCTGTGGCTGACGTCCGTCGAAGTGCGGGCCGTCCGGAGCGGCTCCGTTGCTCTGCGGCACCGGTACCGCCTGCGGTGACACCTGCGGTAACCCGACGGTCTGCAGCACCCGGGAGATGACCGTCTCCGGGGTCACCTCGTCGGCCAGAGCGTCGTAGGACAGCACGAGACGGTGCCGGAGCACATCGGGGATGACCTCGAGAACGTCCTGGGGAACGACGTAGTCGCGACCACGGAGCAGAGCCAGTGCGCGGGAGGCGGCGATGATGCCGAGCGTCGCACGCGGCGATGCACCGTAGGCGATCCAGCTGGCCACGTCGTCCATGCCGAACTGCTCGGGAGTTCGAGTAGCAGAGATGACCCGGACCACGTAGTCGACGAGCGCATGGTGCACGAACACCGAGCTGGCCAGATTCTGCAGGCGAACCAACTCGACCGGGTCCAGGATCTGCTTGGGCTCGGGGGCTTTGATTCCCATGCGGTAGACGATCTCGCGCTCTTCCTCGACCGTCGGGTAGTCGACCACGATCTTGAACAGGAATCGGTCTCGCTGCGCTTCGGGAAGGGGGTAGACACCCTCGTTCTCGATGGGGTTCTGCGTTGCCATCACCAGGAACGGATCCGGCATCGGAAACGTCTTGCCGCCGATGGTCACGTGTCGTTCTGCCATGACCTCGAGCAGAGCGGACTGAACCTTGGCCGGTGCACGGTTGATCTCGTCGGCCAGCACGAAGTTGGCCACGACGGGTCCGAGTTCGGTGTCGAACTCCTCACGGCCCTGACGGTAGATGCGAGTGCCGACGAGGTCGGTGGGAACCAGGTCGGGCGTGAACTGAACTCGCGAGAACGAGCCACCGACCACACGTGCGAACGTCTCGACGGCAAGGGTCTTCGCGACGCCGGGAACACCCTCGAGCAACACGTGTCCGCGGGCGAGCAACCCCACCAGAATGCGCTCGACCAGCCGATCCTGACCGACGATCACGCGCTTGACCTCGTACACGGCTTTCTCGAGAAGCTGGACGTCCTCGGCCAAGGCCGGACTGTCCACCCGCTTCGGCTCCACACCCGGTGGATTCGACGTCTCGGACTCGACTCGCGTCGACCCCTCGTCGTTCGAAATCCGGCCGTCACGTGATGTCACCAAGAATTCACCGCTTTCAGTCGATCGTCGTCGGGCACGTTTCATACCGCCGCAATCAACTATTCCAGGTGTTCGGCACGCGCGCCGAAAGGCACCCCCGACGCGCGCGCCGGATCCGCGCTCAGGACACCATGCGCACGGCGTACGGCGTCATTCCGCTGTATCGCACGTCGGACACCTTGACCACCGAACCCGACTGCGGAGCTTCGAGCATCTTGCCGTCGCCGAGGTAGAGCGCGACGTGTTGGCTGGCGTTGGGTCCGTAGAAGATCATGTCGCCCCGCTTCATCTCCGAGGACGGCACCTGCTTACCCGCTGTGTACTGGTAACCGGTGTAGTGCGGCAGCGAGATCCCCAGGCCCGCGAAGGCGTAGATCATCAGCCCCGAGCAATCGAAGCCGACCTTGTTGTAGTCGCCGTAGCTGTCCGCGACTCCGCCGTCCCTGATGCCCTTGGTCGGTCCGTTCTCGTCGCCGCCACCCCACGAGTACGGCACGCCGAGTTGACTCATGCCGCGGTCGATCGCCAACTCGACGGCTGCGCTTCCGGTCACCGACGGGGTCGTGGACGTCTTCGGTTTGGCGGGCGTCTTCGGCGTGGTGGGAGTGCTCGGCGTGGTCGGGGTGGTCGCGGTGGAACTGTCCGAGTCGGTCGATGCGCTCGAATCCTCGTCCACGTCCACGTGTGAACGCTGGCCCTCGGCGATGGCCGCCGCGCGTTGCTGCGCCGCCAGGTTGGCCGATACTCGCGCCGCTGCCTGCACGGCGGCTTCCTTCGCTGCGGCCGTGGCGGCGGCGATGGCCGCGTCCTCGGCCGCCTTCTGCGCCTCCCAGGTGCCGTACGCCGCACGCTGATCCTGCAGACCGGCGACGTTGCTGCGGGCGGCGTCGAGTTCGGACTGCGCCGAGTCGCGCTGTGATTCGATCGTGGCCTTCCGGTCGGCCTCTGCCTGCAGCGCTGCCTGCGCCTCGGCGATGGCCTGTTCGGCCTCTGCTTTCTTGGCCTCGGCTTCCGAGGCGGCCGCGTCGGCCTGCTGCTTGGATTCACGCGCCGCCGAATCGCGGTTCGCCTGCTCGGTACGGGCCCGTTGCAAGCCGTCGAGTACCGCGTTCTGGCTGTTGGAGAGCACCTTGAGGACCTGGGCGCGGTCCAGGACATCGTCGGGTCCGCTGGATCCGAGGAACGATGCCATCGAGGCAACCCCGGAGCCCTGGGTGTAGCTGGATTTGGCGAACTCGTCGAACTTCTTCTGGGCTGCCTGGATCTGGGTGCCCGCATCGGCAAGAGCCTGCTGCGCGGCACCGACGACGGCCGCAGCGACATCGGCCGCGTCACGCGCATTCTGCAGATCGACGAGGGCCTTGTTGACGCCTTCCCGCTTCGACGCCACCTCGTCGTCGAGTTGGGCGAGTTGCTGGTTGGCCGACGCGATCGCGTCGATCAGCTGACCCACCTGGCCGAGGCTCGAATCGACGGCGCTGCCTGCGGCGGCGAGATCGGTGTCCGAGGGGTTGGGCGGTGGCGGAGGTACCGCGGCGGCAACCCCGGGAAGGGTCGCCGTCAACGCGAGAACGAGGCCTACGCCCACCAGCACGAATCGGGTACGGACGAGTGCACGGCGGTGAGTTCCGCGGACTTGACGTCGGCTCACAAATGTCTCCCTCGGGTCCGGCACTCACTCGGGTTCGCGTCGAACCGTCGTGCCGTCGAGGTGCTCTCCGTCCTCCACCCCGATCGCAGGTGACGGTGAGCGTTCTCGCCGGGCAGGAAAGAAACACGCAGCGATACGACAGGTGCGAACCACGTCAGTCACACCCGAAGCAGTGGCCTCCCGAGTTCCCCACGGATGACAACCGCCTTCTGCGACACTCCTTCCCCAGCAGTGCCAATGGCACCGTACGACACTTCGCACCCTAAGGAAACTCCAGTCACAAATGACACATTGGTAATTCCACCAGGCACAACGCCGTGAACTCGGGGTTTACCGGAAACAATTTTTCCGACTTTTTCGGACGACCTCACGGTCACGATCGCGACCGGGTCCGACAGTGCGGGTGTCGGTCACTCGAACGACACGCGCAGGAGAGTGCTCAGTCGCTGACGGACTCGCTGTGAGCGTGATCCTTCGACTCCGAACGAGAACGGTATCTGCGGACCTTAACGGCAGCGGTCAGGGTCGCAACCGCGGCGACGACGATGACCAGGCCGCCGGTGAGCAGGCCCCACGGCGTCTGGTCCTCGACGAGGGTGTCGACGAAGTTGTCCGCGGCGACGACGTGGTTGCCGGTGTAGGTACGGTCCTGGCCTGCTTCGAGGGTCACCCGACTGATCGAGTCGCTGAACGTGCCCACCTGACCGGGACTGAGCACGAGAACCGTGCCACCCTCACGCGCTCCGATAGCGGTGGCGAGGTCGCGAAGTTGCGAGTCGTGGCGAGGTTCGGTCGGCACGATCACGATGCTCAGGTCGATGCCGTGGTCCTCGGCGCGCGCAACGGCCGCAGACAACCCTGCTTCTTCGTCGGCGGGGGCACTGACACCGGACTCGCGGACCGTGGCGACGATGCTGTCGACGTCCAGACCTGCCGGTATGTCGGTGGCAAGTGGGGAAACGGCGTGAATCGGCTCAGGCATCTCTCGTCCAGTCGGTAGGAACCAGTCGGATCGAACCCTACGTCACCGCCGCGCCCGTACCTGGTAGGCCCGCAGGTCCGACGCAACTACTGAGGTCGCCCTTCATTGCGCAGCCGGGAGCACTACGTGAGGATCGTCCTGTGGATCGGTCTCGCGACACCCACCGAGGACCGGACCGCAGGTTTTCACAGGACAAGCGTACTGTTAGACTTCCATCGAGACACCGACTGTGCGTCCGCCTCGAACTCTCGTTACCGAGATTCGAGGCCGAGGCCCGCAGTCGGAGCCTCGCTTCAACCGTCGACACAGCCCCGTCGGCGGTGTGCCTCATAGACGAGTGGAGCTGAAGTGACCGCAAGTAAAGATTCATTCGGTGCAAAGGGCACCCTCGAAGTCGGCGAGAACTCGTACGAGATCTTCCGACTGTCGGCTTTGCCCGGTGCCGAGAAGTTGCCCTACGCACTGAAGGTCCTCGCGGAGAACCTCCTTCGCACCGAGGACGGTGCGAACATCACCGCCGACCACATTCGTTCGATTGCCTCGTGGGATCCGTCCGCAGAGCCGAGCTTCGAAATCCAGTTCACCCCTGCACGCGTCATCATGCAGGACTTCACCGGTGTTCCGTGCATCGTCGACCTCGCCACCATGCGTGAAGCCGTCACCACCCTGGGCGGCGACCCCAACAAGGTCAACCCCCTCTCCCCCGCCGACATGGTCATCGACCACTCGGTCATCCTCGACGTCTTCGGCCGCGCCGATGCTCTCGAGCGCAACGTCGACCTCGAGTACGAGCGCAACGGTGAGCGCTACCAGTTCCTGCGTTGGGGACAGGGCGCATTCGACGACTTCAAGGTCGTCCCCCCGGGCATGGGCATCGTGCACCAGGTCAACATCGAGTACCTCGCACCGACGATCATGACCCGCAAGGGCCAGGCCTACCCCGACACCTGCGTCGGCACCGACTCGCACACCACGATGGTCAACGGCCTCGGCGTGTTGGGCTGGGGCGTCGGCGGCATCGAAGCAGAGGCGGCCATGCTCGGCCAGCCCGTCTCGATGCTCATCCCCCGCGTCGTCGGCTTCAAGCTCTCCGGCGAGATCCAGCCCGGCGTCACCGCGACCGACGTGGTGCTGACCGCAACCGAGATGCTGCGCAAGCACGGCGTCGTCGGCAAGTTCGTGGAGTTCTACGGCGAAGGCGTGGCCGAGGTTCCGCTGGCGAACCGCGCCACCCTGGGCAACATGAGCCCCGAGTTCGGTTCCACCGCAGCGATCTTCCCGATCGACGAGGAAACCATCAACTACCTGCGCCTGACCGGCCGCAGCGACGAGCAGCTCGCTCTCGTCGAGGCGTACGCCAAGGAACAGGGCATGTGGCACGACCCGAAGAACGAGGCCGTGTACTCCGAGTACATCGAACTCGACCTCAACACGGTCGTGCCGTCCATCGCAGGCCCGAAGCGCCCGCAGGACCGAATCCTGTTGTCCGAGTCCAAGGTTGCGTTCCGCAAGGACATCCACAACTACGTCGAGGAGAACCACCCCAAGCACGAGGGTGACAGCAAGCTCGACGAGGCCCTCGACGAATCCTTCCCGGCCAGCGACTCCGCTTCGCTGAGCTTCGCCGAAGAGGATTCCGTCGACGTTCGTTCTGCCGCATACGGCTCCGAGGGTCGTCCGAGCAAGCCGGTTCGCGTCACCACCGACGAGGCAGGCGAATTCGTGCTCGATCACGGCGCCGTCGTGGTCGCGGGCATCACCTCCTGCACCAATACCTCGAACCCGTCGGTCATGCTCGGCGCGGCACTGCTCGCCCGCAACGCCGTCGAGAAGGGCCTGTCCACCAAGCCCTGGGTCAAGACCAACATGGCACCCGGCTCGCAGGTCGTCACCGACTACTACGAGAAGGCCGGCCTCTGGCCGTACCTCGAGAAGCTCGGCTACTACCTCGGCGGTTACGGCTGCACCACGTGCATCGGCAACACCGGTCCCTTGCTCGAGCCGATCTCGAAGGCGATCAACGACAACGACCTCTCGGTCACCGCTGTGCTGTCGGGTAACCGCAACTTCGAGGGCCGCATCTCCCCCGACGTCAAGATGAACTACCTGGCCTCACCGCCGCTGGTCATCGCCTACGGCCTCGCGGGCACGATGGACTTCGACTTCGAGACCGACGCCCTCGGTGAGGATCACGAGGGCAACCCGGTGTTCCTGAAGGACATCTGGCCGTCCACGCAGGAGATCGAAGAGACCATCCAGTCCTCGATCAGCCGGGACATGTTCACCAAGTCCTACGACACCATCTTCGCCGGCGACAGCCGCTGGCAGAATCTCTCCACCCCCGAGGGCGACACGTTCGAGTGGGATCCCAACTCCACGTACGTGCGCAAGCCTCCGTACTTCGACGGCATGACGATGGATCCGGCTCCGGTCGAGGACATCAAGGGCGCACGCGTCTTGGCCCTGCTCGGCGATTCGGTCACCACCGACCACATCAGCCCGGCAGGCCCCATCAAGGCAGGCACGCCTGCCGCGCAGTACCTCGATTCACACGGTGTCGAGCGCAAGGACTACAACTCGCTCGGTTCGCGTCGTGGAAACCACGAGGTCATGATTCGCGGAACGTTCGCGAACATTCGCCTGAAGAACCAGCTCCTCGACGACGTCTCGGGCGGTTACACCCGTGACTTCACGCAGGACGGTGGACCGCAGTCCTTCATCTACGACGCGTCGCAGAACTACCAGAAGGCCGGCATCCCGCTGGTCGTGCTGGGCGGCAAGGAGTACGGCAGCGGCTCCTCGCGCGACTGGGCGGCCAAGGGCACCTCGCTCCTCGGAGTCAAGGCCGTCATCACCGAGTCGTTCGAGCGCATCCACCGCTCCAACCTCATCGGCATGGGCGTCGTTCCCCTGCAGTTCCCGGCCGGTGAGAGCGCAGCGTCGCTCAAGCTGGACGGCACCGAGACGTTCGACATCGTCGGCGTCGCGAAGCTGAACGAAGGCACCACCCCGAAGACGATGACCGTCATCGCCACCAAGGAAGACGGCACGAAGGTCGAATTCGAGGCCGTGGTTCGCATCGACACCCCGGGTGAAGCGGACTACTACCGCAACGGCGGCATCCTGCAGTACGTGCTGCGCAACATGATCAGAGGCTGAGTGCGCGTCGTCTGACGTATGCCTCGAACGGCGATGGGCCCGGAACCGACAACGTGTTTCCGGGCCCATCGCCGTATCGGTCGAGGCCCTCATCGAAAGTAGGAAACCCACACGTGCCCAAGGTCAGCGAAGACCACCTGGCCGCCCGTCGAAGCGAAATTCTCGACGGCGCGCGCAAGTGCTTCGGCGAGTTCGGTTACGAGGGCGCGACGGTACGGCGCCTGGAAGAGGCCACCGGCCTGTCGCGCGGAGCCATATTCCACCACTTCAAGGACAAGGACGGTCTCTTCCTCGCGCTGGCGCAGGAAGATGCCCGACGCATGGCCGAGGTCGCGTCCACCCAGGGCCTGGTGCAGGTGATGCGAGACATGTTGGCGCAACCCGAACAATTCGAGTGGCTCGGAACGCGGCTCGAGATCACCCGACGACTACGCACGGACGCGGACTTCCGGAGCAGCTGGGCCGAACGGTCTGCAGAGCTGACCGACGCGACGCTGGGGCGACTCGAGCGTCAGAAGACCGCAGGAAGACTGCGCGACGACATTCCCAACGACGTCCTCGCCGACTACCTGGATCTCGTGCTGGACGGCCTGGTGGCGCGCATCGCGTCGGGCCACGGTAGGTCCAACCTCTCGGCGATCCTGGACTTGGTCGAGGAGTCGGTTCGCAGGCAAGACCGATCGGAATGACCCTGGCGAGCAGGTCAGGCCAACTGGATCAGTTCCAGGTACTCCTGCGACCAGTGGTCCTCGGTACCGTCGGGAAGCAGAATCACCCGCTCGGGTGAGAGCGCTTCGGCGGCACCGGGATCGTGGGTGACCAGTACGACGGCACCCTTGTAGCTGCGGAGTGCGTCGAGGACCTGCTCGCGTGAGATCGGGTCGAGGTTGTTGGTCGGTTCGTCGAGCAGCAACACGTTCGCCGCCGAGGACACCAAGCCGGCGAGTGCCAGGCGGGTCTTCTCACCGCCCGAGAGTGTTCCTGCCGGCTGCTCGAGCTGGGGCCCGGTGAACATGAAGGCACCGAGAAGCGATCTGAGCTCCTGCTCGCCGGTGTCGGGTGCCGCATGCCGGATGTTCTCCCATACCGACGCGTGATCGTCGAGGGTGTCGTGCTCCTGGGCGAAGTAGCCCACACGCATGCCGTGGCCCGGCTCGATCTCGCCGGTGTCGGCTTTCTCGGTGCCCGCGAGGATCCGCAGCAGCGTCGTCTTGCCCGCACCGTTGAGGCCGAGCACGACAACTCGACTTCCTCGGTCGATGGCCAGGTCGACGCCGGCAAAGATCTCCAGCGACCCGTACATCTTGGTGAGGTTCTTGGCCATCAACGGTGTCTTGCCGCACGGAGCCGGCTCGGGAAAGCGAATGTGCGCAACCTTGTCGGATACGCGCTCCGCATCGAGGTTGGCCATCAGCTTGTCTGCGCGCTTCGCCATGTTCTGTGCCGCAACGGCTTTCGTCGCCTTGGCCCCCATCTTGGCGGCCTGGACGCGTAGTGCGCCCGCCTTCTTCTCGGCGTTGGCGCGCTCGCGACGACGCCGTTGCTCGTCCGTGGCGCGGGCGTCGAGGTACTTCTTCCAGTTCATGTTGTAGATGTCGGCTTCGCCGCGCACTGCGTCGAGGAACCACACCCGATTCACCACGTCTCCGAGCAGTTCGACATCGTGACTGATCACGATGAGTCCGCCCTCGTGGCTCTGCAGGAATCCGCGCAACCAGGTGATGGAATCGGCGTCGAGGTGGTTGGTGGGCTCGTCGAGCAGCAATGTGGTGTTCGAGCGTCCGCCACTGCCGTCGGACGCGGCGAACAGAATTCGAGCCAGTTCGACGCGTCGGCGCTGACCACCGGAGAGGGTCCGCAGCGGCTGACCGAGGATGCGGTCGGCCAGACCGAGGCTGTTGCAGATTCGGGCCGCCTCGCTCTCGGCCTCGTAGCCGCCGAGGGATGCGAACCGCTCTTCGAGTTCGCCGTACTTGCGCACGGCCTTGTCGAGCAGCGCCTCGTCGGCCACCTCGGCCATCAGTGCCTGCTGCTTCTCCATGCTGTGCAGGAGGGTGTCCAGGCCCCGGGCCGAGAGCACTCGATCCTTGGCCAGCACGTCGAGGTCGCCTTCTTTGGGATCCTGTGGAAGGTAGCCGAGCTCTCCGGTACGTACGACCTCGCCCGCATACGGCTCTCCCTCACCTGCCAGGATGCGCAGCGTGGTGGTCTTGCCTGCCCCGTTGCGGCCCACCAACCCGATGCGGTCGCCTGCCTGTACGCGGAGCGCGGGCCCCTCGGTGGACAGAAGGGTCCGCACACCGGCACGAACTTCCAGGTCGGTGGCGGTGATCACGCGTGCGCTCCTAGCGATTGCCGAACAAGACCGTTGCCCGTCGACCGACGAGCGAACTCAGGTGTGCCGTCGAACGGCACAGCAAACTCCCATTTTAGCTCAGCATTCACGTGCCCTCACCCAGGAACGACGGTGACACCGGTAACGTCTGATCGATGACCGACGCCCCCGAAACCGTCAGCCCGTCCAGCGCGCCGATCCCCGACCTCGCCGGGCGCACCGCACTCGTCACCGGCGGCAGCCGAGGCATCGGCAAGGCCATCGCCGCGGAACTGCTCGCTCGCGGCGCGAACGTCGCCATCACCGCACGCAAGCGCGAACCACTCGTTGCGGCGGCAGCAGAGCTCGGCGATTCCGTGCTCGCGATCGACGGCAACGCAGGCGACCCGGAGCACCGACGCACCGCGGTGGCGAGCACGGTGGAGACCTTCGGTTCGCTGGACATCCTGGTCAACAACACCGGTATCAATCCCGTCTACGGCTCGCTGATGGATGCCGACCTGGCGGGTGTGAGCAAGATCTTCGACACGAACGTGGTGGGGACTCTCGGCTTCGTCCAGCAGGCGTTCCATGCCTGGATGGGCGAGCACGGCGGCGCGGTCGTCAACATCGCGAGCGTGGCCGGCATCCGCTCGACCGGGGTGATCGCCGCGTACGGCGCATCCAAGGCCGCTCTGATCCGCCTCACCGAGGAGCTCGCCTGGCAGCTCGGTCCGAACATTCGCGTCAATGCCGTGGCACCGGGCGTGGTGAAAACCAAATTCGCCGAGGCCCTCGTCGCCAACGGAGAAGACGCGGCAGCGGCCGGCTACCCGATGAAGCGTCTGGGAAACCCGGAGGACGTGGCTGCGTTGGTGGCCTTCCTGGTCTCGGACGCCTCCTCCTGGATCACCGGCGAGACCGTGCGCGTGGACGGTGGTTTGCTCGCCACCGGCGGAATGTGAACGATTTCTCGGCCGACGTCGCGGTCGTCGGACTCGGTCCAGCCGGGCGGGCGGTCGCCCATCGATGTGCCGAGGCCGGACTCGATGTGATCGCAGTCGATCCACACCCGTCGCGCACGTGGACACCGACGTACTCCGCCTGGGCCGACGAGTTGCCGTCGTGGTTGCCCGAGACCGCGGTCGCCTCGACTGCGCGCAAACCCGCGGTGTGGACCGATCACCAGCGGATCATCGACCGGACGTACTGCGTGCTGGACACACCTGCGCTGCAAGCGGCCTTGTCTGTCGACCGCGTGCGGGTGCTGGCCGCGACAGCTGTCGACGTCACCGGTTCCCGGGTGACGACCGCCGACGGCTCGATCGTCGATGCCCGTCACGTCGTCGACGCCCGTGGCACACTCGACTCGCGCGACCTCGCCCAGCAGACCGCCTACGGGATCGTCGTCGAACGCGACCGCGCCGAACCGATCCTCGAAGGGGCCGACGCGTGGTTCATGGACTGGCGCACCGACAACGGGGCTCGGCACGGTGAAGCCCCGAGTTTTCTGTACGCCGTGGCACTCGACGACGATCGAATCCTCCTCGAAGAGACATGCTTGGTGGGCCGACCCCCGCTGGAACTCGCAGTTCTTCGATCGCGGCTGCACCACCGTCTGACCCATCGCAATCTGGAACCGACCGGCCACGAGGATGTCGAACGAGTCCGCTTCTCGGTCGAACCGCCGCCTCGGTCCCGACTGCACACCGGGCGAGGCGGTCCGGTGCTGTTCGGCTCTCGCTCGAATCTGATGCATCCCGCCACCGGGTACAGCGTCGCGGCGTCGCTGGCGTCGGCGGATCACCTCGTCGAGCGATTCCGAGGTGGCGGTCGGTCGCGCCCGATCCGCCCGGTGCACGTCTGGACGGTCCAGAAGCTTCGTAACCTCGGACTGCGCACGGCACTGGCTCTCGAACCCGAGATGGTCCCCCAGTTCTTCTCCAGCTTCTTCTCGCTCCCGGTCGAACTGCAACGCTCGTACCTGTCCGGCCACGACGACGCATTCGGGACGATGACCGCGATGCTGAAGATGTTTCCGACGCTTCCGGCGTCGGCCAGGCTCGCGATCGCGCGCACGATAGTGCGCACGCCGGGCCGCGGCTGAGTTTCTCGCCAACGGTCGACACGCGGGCGCCCGGTCGGCGATCATGGACAGATGCGCAGCATTTGGAAGGGCTCGATCGCCTTCGGACTGGTCAATGTTCCGGTGAAGGTCTACTCGGCCACCGAGCAGCACGACATTCGGTTCCATCAGGTGCATGCGAAGGACGGCGGTCGCATCAAGTACGACCGGATCTGTCAGGAATGCGGCAAGTCGGTGCAGTTCGCCGATATCGACAAGGCCTACGACTCCCCCGACGGTGAACGCGTCATTCTCACGGACGACGACTTCGACAAGCTGCCTGCGGCGGAGAAACACGAGATTCCGGTTCTGGAATTCGTGCCGACCGAGCAGATCGATCCGATCCTGTACGACAAGAGCTACTTCCTCGAGCCGGACTCTGCCTCACCGAAGGCCTATGTGCTGCTGCGCGAGACTCTCGAAGAAACAGAGCGCACCGCGTTGGTGCATTTCACTCTGCGACAGAAGACCCGCCTGGCCGCACTGCGTGTGCGCGACGACGTCCTGGTGATCCAGACACTGCTGTGGCCGGACGAAGTCAGGGCAGCTGAATTTCCTTCGCTCGAGGACGCGCCGTCCGCGCGCCCGCAGGAAGTGAAAATGGCGACGTCCCTGGTGGAAAGCATGTCCTCGGAATTCGATCCGACCGAGTACACGGACGACTATCAGACCGAACTGCGCAAGCTGATCGACGAGACGCTCGCCAACGGCGGTGAGAAGGTCATCCACACCGAAACGGAAAAAGACGACGACGGCGAGGACGCCGAGGTCGTCGATCTCGTGGCGGCCTTGCAGCGGAGCGTCGAGGCGGCCGGCAAGAACGCGAAGTCCGGGTCGGCCGCATCGGCTCCGGCGAAGAAGGCACCCGCCAAGAAGGCAGCAGCGAAGAAGGCTCCGGCCAAGAAGGCGGCTGCGAAGAAAGCCTCGGCCAAGTCCGCCGACTCGAAAGCCGACGAAGCGAAGGGTGCGTGAGGGGGCCGATTCGGCCGTGCGTCAGACGGTGAAGCCGAGGGCCCTGAGCTGCTCGCGACCGTCGTCGGTGATCTTGTCCGGGCCCCATGGCGGCATCCAGACCCAGTTGATCTTGAGATCGGCGGCCAGTCCGCTGCGCACGAGCGCGCCCCGCGCCTGATCCTCGATGACGTCCGTCAACGGGCATGCCGCCGAGGTGAGCGTCATGTCGACGGTCACGATGTCGTCGGCGTCGATCTTGATGTCGTACACCAGTCCCAGATCGACGACATTGATTCCGAGCTCGGGATCGACGACGTCGCGCATCGCTTCTTCGAGGTCCTCGAGCACCTTGATCTCGTCGGCGGTCAATTCCACCGGCGTGGTCTCGGCTGTAGTCGTCACTGCCTGCGTCGTCTCTGTTGCTTCGGTCATGATTGCTGTCCTCCGGAAAGTGCCGACTGGGCGGTCTCGCCCGTCGTGGCTGTCGAATCTGCGTCCACTACTTGAACAACCGCGTCCTTGAAAGCCATCCAACCCAGCAATGCGCACTTCACGCGAGCCGGATACTTGGCCACACCGGCGAACGCAATGCCATCGCCGATGACGTCCTCGTCACCCTCGACGGTACCTCTGCTGCCGACCATGTCGCTGAACGCGTCGACCGTCTTCAGCGCGTCGGCCACGCTCAGGCCGACGACCTGATCGGTGAGAACGGACGTCGCTGCCTGACTGATCGAGCAACCCTGGCCGTCGTACGAGACGTCTGCAACGGCGCCATCCTCGATCTGCACGCGCAGGGTGACCTCGTCGCCGCAGGTGGGGTTGACGTGGTGGACCTCCGCGCCGAACGGCTCACGCAGTCCGCGGCCGTGCGGGTGCTTGTAGTGATCGAGGATCACTTCCTGATACATCTGTTCCATCCGCATCTAGAGCTGCCCTCCCCCGCCGTGATCGTCGGAGCGAGCGGTTCCGAAGAACGATTGTGCGCGGCGAATCGCCTGTGCGAGAACCTGCACTTCCTCGACCGTGTTGTACAGCGCGAACGAGGCACGCGCTGTCGCAGCCACACCGAACCGTCGGTGCAAGGGCCACGCGCAGTGATGCCCGACGCGAATGGCGACGCCCTCGTCGTCCAGGATCTGTCCGAGGTCGTGGGCGTGAATGCCGTCGACCACGAACGACACTGCCGAACCGCGGTCGACGTTCTCGGTCGGGCCGATCACGCGAACACCGTCGATTTTTGCGAACTCAGCGAGAGTTGCTGCGACCAAAGCCTTTTCGTGCGCGGCGATGACGTCGATGCCGATGTTCTCCAGGTACCGCACAGCGGCCCCGAGTCCGACGACCTGCGAGGTCATGGGAACCCCGGCCTCGAATCGTTGCGGAGGCGCTGCGAACGTCGTCTTCTCCATGGTGACGGTCTCGATCATCGAACCGCCGGTGATGAACGGAGGCATCGCCGCGAGGAGCGCAGCCTTGCCGTAGAGCACGCCCACTCCCGAGGGACCGAGCATCTTGTGACCCGAGAACGCGGCGTAGTCGACATCGAGCGCGTGAAAATCGACCTTCATGTGTGGCACCGATTGGCATGCGTCGAGGACGACGAGCGCACCGACCGCCCTGGCTCGACGGACCAATTCCTCGACCGGGGCCACCGCGCCGGTCACGTTCGATTGATGCGTGAAGGCGAGAACCTTGACGGCGGAAGACAATTCGAGCGAGTCGAGATCGATGCGTCCGTCGTCGGTCACGCCATACCAGCGCAGCGTTGCACCGGTTCGAGCAGCAAGCTCTTGCCACGGAACGAGATTGGCGTGGTGCTCGAGTTCGGTGACGACGATCTCGTCGCCGGGACCGAGGTGACGATCGAATCGTTGATCGGCAAGCACGTACGTCACGAGGTTGAGCGACTCGGTCGCGTTCTTGGTGAACACGATCTCGTCGACATCCGCCCCGACGAACGACGCGATGGCCGCGCGCGCACCTTCGTAGGCGTCGGTGGCCTCTTCGGCCAACTGATGCGCCCCGCGATGCACAGCGGCGTTGCACGTGGTCAGGAACTCACGCTCGGCGTCGAGTACCTGCACGGGCCGCTGCGAGGTGGCACCGGAATCGAGGTACACCAACGGCTTCCCGTCGCGGACGGTGCGCGAGAGGATGGGGAAATCGCGACGAACCGTGGCGACATCGAACGATGTCGCCACCGCCGCAGCTGCGGGTGCAGCCATACTCATGCTCCGGTGGTCGCGGCCTGCGCGTAACCGGCGTATCCGTTGGCTTCGAGCTCGTCGGCCAGCTCTGCACCGCCGGACTTCACGATTTCGCCGTTGACGAAGACGTGGACGAAGTCGGGCTTGATGTAGCGCAGGATGCGGGTGTAGTGCGTGATCAGCAGCACTCCGCCGTCTTCACGCTCCTTGTACTTGTTGACGCCCTCGGACACCACGCGCAGAGCATCGACGTCGAGGCCGGAGTCGGTCTCGTCGAGGATGGCGATCTTCGGCTTGAGCAGTCCCAGCTGGAGAATCTCGTGACGCTTCTTCTCGCCGCCGGAGAAGCCTTCGTTGACGTTGCGCTCGAGGAAGTTGGCCTCGATCTCCAACTCGCTCATGGCGGTCTTGGCTTCCTTGACCCAGTGCCGAAGCTTGGGGGCCTCACCGCGCACGGCGGTGGCGGCGGTACGCAGGAAGTTCGACATCGAGACGCCGGGCACCTCCACCGGGTACTGCATCGCCAGGAACAGGCCGGCACGAGCGCGCTCGTCGACACTCATCTCGAGCACGTCTTCACCGTCGAGGGTGATGGTGCCGGAGGTCACCGTGTACTTGGGGTGGCCTGCGATGGCGTAGGACAGCGTGGACTTGCCGGAACCGTTGGGCCCCATGATCGCGTGCGTCTCACCGGACTTCACGGTGAGGTCGACACCCTTGAGGATGTTGATGGGCTCCGCGGTCGAGTCGGAGTTGGCGACGCTGACGTGCAGATCGCGGATTTCGAGTGTGGACATCACAGTTCCTTTGTGCAGTCGAGAAAGGTTCGGGTGAGACCTACGCGCCGGCGACGGCGAGTTCGGTCTCGATGGCGGCGTCGAGACGCTCGCGTACGGCGGGGACCGGAATCTTGTCGATGATCTCGTGGAAGAAGCCCCGGACGACGAGTCGGCGAGCAACCTCCTCCGAGATGCCACGAGCGCGCAGGTAGAACAGCTGCTCGTCGTCGAACCGGCCGGTGGCGCTGGCGTGGCCTGCTCCGACGATCTCCCCGGTCTCGATCTCTAGGTTCGGCACCGAGTCGGCGCGAGCGCCATCGGTCAGGACCAGGTTCCGGTTGAGCTCGTAGGTCTCGGTGCCCTCGGCCTCGGCTCGGATCAGAACATCGCCGATCCACACGGTGTGCGCGTCGACGGTTCCGGGTCCGGTTTCGCCCTGCAGCGCGCCCTTGTACATCACGTTGGACTTGCAATGCGGTGCCGAATGGTCGACGAGCAGTCGCTGCTCGAGGTGCTGGCCTGCGTCGGCGAAATACACACCGAGCATGTTCGCGTCGCCGCCGGGTGCGCTGTAGCGCACGGTCGGGCTGATGCGCACCAGGTCGCCGCCGAGACTGACGTTGTAGTGCCGCAGCACGGCGTCGCGTCCGAGCATCGCGTGGTGTGCGGCGACGTGCACGGCGTCGGACTGCCAGTCCTGGATCAGTACGACGTGCAACTGCGAGCTGTCACCGAGAACGAACTCGACGTTCTCGGCGTACGTTCCGCTACCCCGCTGGTCGATCACGACGGTGGCGCGAGCGAACGTGCCGAGCCTGATCTGCACGTGGCCGTAGGCGACGTGGTCGACCCCGGGACCGTCGACGGTGATCTCGATCGGATCGGCCACCTCGACCTCGTTCGGCACGGAGACGATCGTGGCCTCGGTGAACGCCGAGAATGCCTGTGCGGCAATACGATCGGCCGGGACACCGGCCTTGCCCAGTCGCTCGTCGTCGCGGCCGACGGTCTCCACGACCACCGACTCCGGGGCGCCGACGGTGACCCGAGCGGCCCCGTCGGCGACAGCGGAACCGTCGTGCAAGCCGCGCAGCCGACGCAGCGGCGTGAAACGCCACAGCTCGTCACGGCCGGACGGGATCTCGAATGCATTCACGTCGTAGGACGTGAACTGAGTGCCCTTGTTCTCGACGAGCTTCGACTTGTCTTCCTTGGCCGACTCTGGATTCTCGGATGCCACAGCACCCATGACTCCGGTGAGGGGGTTGTTCACTTATCCGACCGACCCTTCCATCTGCAGCTCGATGAGCCGGTTGAGCTCGAGCGCGTATTCCATCGGCAGTTCGCGAGCGATCGGCTCGACGAAGCCGCGCACGACCATCGCCATGGCCTCGTCCTCGGTCATGCCGCGGCTCATCAGGTAGAACAACTGATCGTCGCTGACCTTCGAGACGGTGGCCTCGTGGCCCATCGACACGTCGTCCTCGCGGATGTCGACGTACGGGTACGTGTCGGAACGACTGATCGTGTCGACGAGCAACGCGTCGCACTTGACCGTCGAGCGCGAGCCGTGCGCACCCTTGTTGATCTGGATCAGACCGCGGTACGACGTCCGGCCACCGCCGCGAGCGACGGACTTGCTGACGATGTTCGAGGACGTGTGCGGTGCCAGGTGCAGCATCTTCGAGCCGGTGTCCTGGTGCTGGTCCGGGCCTGCGAACGCGACCGAGAGAACCTCACCCTTGGCGTACTCACCGGTCATCCAGACGGCCGGGTACTTCATGGTGACCTTGGAGCCGATGTTGCCGTCGACCCACTCCATGGTTGCGCCCGCCTCGGCCTTGGCACGCTTGGTGACGAGGTTGTAGACGTTGTTCGACCAGTTCTGGATGGTCGTGTAGCGGCAGCGACCACCCTTCTTGACGATGATCTCGACCACGGCGGAGTGCAGCGAATCCGACTTGTAGATCGGTGCGGTGCAGCCCTCGACGTAGTGCACGTAGGCACCCTCGTCGACGATGATCAGCGTGCGCTCGAACTGACCCATGTTCTCGGTGTTGATCCGGAAGTAGGCCTGCAGCGGGATGTCCACGTGGACGCCCGGCGGGATGTAGATGAAGGATCCACCGGACCACACCGCGGTGTTCAATGCGGAGAACTTGTTGTCGCCTGCGGGGATGACGGTGCCGAAGTACTCCCGGAACAGCTCCGGCTGCTCCTTCAGGGCGGTGTCGGTGTCGAGGAACAACACTCCCTGGGCCTCGAGGTCCTCACGGATCGAGTGGTAGACCACCTCGGACTCGTACTGAGCAGCGACACCGGAGACGAGGCGCTGCTTCTCCGCCTCGGGGATGCCGAGCTTGTCGTACGTGTTCTTGATGTCTTCCGGCAGGTCTTCCCACGTGGCAGCCTGCTTCTCGCTGGACCGCACGAAGTACTTGATGTTGTCGAAATCGATGCCGTCGAGGTTGGAACCCCAGTTCGGCATCGGCTTGCGCTCGAACGTCTTGAGCGCCTTCAGGCGTGCCTCGAGCATCCACTCGGGCTCGCTCTTCTTCTGCGAGATGTCCCGAACGACGGCCTCGGAAAGACCGCGCTTGGCACTTTCACCGGCTACGTCCGAGTCGGCCCAGCCGTATCCGTAGGTGCCGAGCGAGGCGATGGTCTCGTCCTGGGTCAGCGGCGCGGTGGGTGTCACCTGGTCTGGTGTGACGGTCATGCGGGCTCCTTCCGGAGGCGTGGGCGTTCTCCGACACGGGGCTGCGCGTCGGGAGTCTTCTTGTCGGAACTATCGGTGTTCGAGTACCGCGTCGGTGACAGCGGTACGTGCGTCGTGCAGGCGCAATTGCCGTTTGCGATGGTCGCCAAACGCTGCACGTGCGTGCCGAGGATCTCGGCGAACGCGGTTTGCTCGGCCTCGCACAGCTCCGGAAACTCGGAGGCGACGTGCGACACCGGGCAGTGGTGCTGGCAGATCTGCACACCGTTGCCCACCTGACGGGTGGTGGCAGAAAAGCCCGCCGCGCTGAACGCGTCGGCGATCCGGTCGGCAGCGTCCTCCACGGCATGCGCATCGGAACCCGTGGCCGGCTCCACGTCGGCCACGATGGTGTTGACGCGTTGCCGCGCGAATGTCTCGATGGCCGCGTCCCCGCCGATCTTGCGTAACTGCCGCATGGCGGCACCGGCAAGATCGTCGTAGGTGTGGCCGAGACGGTTACGCCCGGCTGCGGTGAGCTGGAAGTGCTTCGCCGGTCGGCCTCGGCCCCGTTGCCGGGCACCTGCGGGGGTTGTGATGCGGGCCTCGCCCGCGTCGATGAGTGCGTCCAGGTGACGTCGGACACCCGCCGCGCTCAACCCCAGTCGAGTGCCGATGTCGGAGGCGGTGATGGGGCCTTCCTCCAGCAGCAGCGTGACCACAGCGCTCCGCGTCTGCCCCTCGGGCGCCGACGTGGGTCGCACCGACGAAACGCCTGCGCCGGAGGCCGACGACTCGACACTTCCCGGACGCACGAGCGAGCTCTCGGTTGTTTTCACAACACCAGTGTGACGGAATTGCTGTACTCGGTCCAGCAAGGGTGCCCTATGCGGGCTACTCACCCAGCGCGGTGGCCGATGCGCATGTCGTCGGGTGGAGCACCGTGCAGGTGGTGACCGAGTGCCCCGCTACGCTCCCACTGTGCCATCGACCGACAGTGAGCCCAGTTTCGAGAGCTCACCTTCCGCGGGCGGTCCCGGTTCTCCCCCGGTGTCCGGCACATCGAAGTCCACGCCGGCCGCACTCGTCCACAGGTTCGTCGTGGCCCCGGCACGTCGAGTCATCGGCCTCGAGCCCACGCCTCCGGGCGGGGTGGTGGCAACCCTGCACGGAGACGAGCAGGAGGCACCGGGGCTGAATCCGGCGGAGACGAACCAGCTCAGGAACATCCGCCGTTTCGGCGCCGCGGGCGCACTGCTGATGGCGATCGGAGCACTCGGCGCAGGCGCGCAGCCGGTGCTGCAGAACCCGATCGCAGGCGTCCGACTCCTGAGCCTGCCGTCCCGGATGGCGACCACCGCACTGACCGTCACGATGACCGGAACCGTCATCGTGGTGCTCGCGTGGTTGCTGCTGGGAAGATTCGCGTTGGGACGCTTGCGATCGGGAGCGACCCCGCGGCGACTCACCCGCTCCCAGATGGACCGCACGTTGCTGCTGTGGATCCTGCCGTTGTGCGTGGCACCGCCGATGTTCTCGCGCGACGTCTACTCGTACCTGGCTCAGAGCGAGATCACCGCACGCGGACTCGACCCGTACGAGGTCGGTCCGGTCGATGCACTCGGGGCCGACAACGTACTGACCCGAACGGTTCCCAACATCTGGCGGGAGACCCCGGCACCCTACGGCCCGCTGTTCCTGTGGATGGGGCGTGGCATCACGTACCTGACCGGCGAGAACATCGTCGCCGGCATCTTTCTGCATCGCCTGCTCGCATTGGCGGGCGTGGCGTTGATCGTCTGGTCGCTGCCCCGCCTCGCCCGACGCTGCGGGGTTGCGTCGGTGACGGCACTGTGGCTCGGTGCCGCGAATCCGTTGCTGCTCTTCCATCTGGTGGCCGGTATCCACAACGAGGCCCTGATGATCGGGCTGATGCTGGCCGGTACCGAACTGGCGCTTCGCGCGATCGAGCGCTCGGGTCCCCTCCGCAACAGCGATATCGCGTTCCTCGTCGGCGGTGCAGGCTTGATCGCGCTGTCGTCTTCGATCAAGATTCCCTCGCTCATCGCGCTCGGCTTCGTGGGGATGGCCCTGTCGAGGAGGTGGGGCGGGACCCTCAGATCCGTGGTGTACGCCGCAATCCTGCTCGGCTCGATAGCCGTCGCGGTCCAAGTCGCGGTGAGCCTGGGCAGTGGGCTCGGCTTCGGCTGGATCAACACTCTGGGGACCGCCGGCGTGGTGCGCAGCTGGATGTCGATTCCCACGATTCTCGGGCTGGGCACCGGTTTCGTCGGCGTACTCCTCGGCCTCGGCGACCACACCACCGCTGTGTTGGGTCTCACTCGCCCGATCGCTGCCGTCGTCGCGGGAATCATCGTCGTCCGCATGCTCATCGCCGTTCTGCGCGGCCGTCTGCATCCGGTCGGCGCACTCGGCGTCGCGCTCGGTGCCGTCGTCCTGTTGTTCCCCGTGGTCCAACCCTGGTACCTGCTGTGGGCGGTGATTCCGCTGGCGGCATGGGCCACCACTTCCTCGTTCCGGCGTCCGGCCATCGCCTTCTCGTCGTTGGTGAGTGTGATCCTGATGCCGAACGGCAGTGAGTACCAGCCGTTCCAGATCGTGCAGGCCGCAGTCATGACCATCCTGACGATCGCAGTGCTCTACCTGTTCACGCGAAACCGGCTGCCGTGGCCCACCCGCACCGGACCACCGGCACGCGACCGCAGCGCAGACGAATACGCTGAGTCCTCGTGATCTCCGGGACGTCCGACGCGACGCAACCTGTCGTACAGCTGACCGACGTACGCAAGTCGTACGACGGTGTCAGTGCCGTCGACGGACTCAGCCTGAACATCGGCCCCGGCGAGGTTCTCGCACTGCTGGGCCCCAACGGTGCCGGAAAAACCACCACCGTCGAGATGTGCGAAGGATTCGTCGTACCAGACGGCGGCTCGGTCCGAGTCCTCGGACTCGACCCCGTCGCGCAGTCGGCGCAGCTGCGGCCACGCATCGGCGTCATGCTCCAGGGCGGAGGTGCGTACCCCGGTTCCAAAGCCGGCGAGATGCTCCAACTCGTCGCCTCGTACTCGGCCGACCCCCTCGATCCGGCGTGGCTGCTCGACTGCCTCGGCCTCACCTCGGCCGTCCGCACCCCGTACCGGCGGCTCTCCGGTGGGCAGCAGCAGCGGCTCGCCCTGGCCTGCGCCATCGTCGGACGACCCGAACTGGTGTTCCTCGACGAACCGACCGCCGGGCTCGACGCCCAGGCCCGGCTGCTCGTGTGGGAGCTGATCGACGCCCTGCGCCGCGACGGAGTCGGCATTCTGCTCACGACACATCTGATGGACGAGGCCGAGCAGCTCGCAGACCGGCTGACGATCATCGACAACGGTCGCGTCGTCGCCTCGGGCACTCCCTCGGAGCTGACCAAGCAGGGTGCCGAGGGCCAACTGCGCTTCACCGCACCCCCTGGACTCGAACTCTCCATGCTCGACGCGGCTCTTCCCCCGGGGTACGTACCGTCGGAACCGACTCCCGGTTCCTATGTGGTCGCCGGTGTGATCGAGCCGCAGATCCTGGTGATCGTCACGTCCTGGTGTGCACAGCAGGACGTGTTGGCGACCGAACTGCAGGTCGACCAGCGCCGCCTCGAGGACGTGTTCCTCGAACTGACCGGCAGAGAATTGAGGAAGTGACCGTGCGCAGAGAAGCCCGGCTCGCCGACAACCGATTCGAGACAGGTCTGTTCACGCCTCGCCCGCAGCCCGCGTCGGCTGCACGTATGTTGCTCGCGCAGACCCGCCTCGAGCTGAAGTTGTTGCTGCGCAACGGTGAACAGTTGCTGCTGACGATGTTCATCCCGATCACGTTGCTGATCGGATTGACCCTGCTGCCCTTCGGCGAGCTCGGCGACGACCGAGTTGCCCGAGTGGTCCCGGCCGTGATGATGGTGGCCATCATGTCGACGGCGTTCACCGGGCAGGCGATCGCCGTCGGGTTCGATCGTCGCTACGGTGCCCTCAAGAGGCTCGGGGCAACACCGCTCCCTCGTTGGGGCATCATCGGCGGCAAATCCGCTGCCGTGGTGATCGTGGTGATTCTGCAGTCGGTTCTGCTCGGCTCGATCGGCGTCGCTCTCGGATGGCGCCCGAGCGTGACGGGTCTGTTGCTCGGTGCCGTCATCATCGCTCTGGGAACCGTCACCTTCGCGTCCATGGGGTTGCTGCTGGGCGGCACCCTGCGCGCCGAGATCGTGTTGGCGCTGGCGAACATCGCCTGGTTCGTGATGCTGGGCGTCGGCAGCGTGGTGTTCGTAGACGACCAGATCCCCCAGGGACTGCAGAACGTGGCACGCATCGTTCCGTCCGGCGCACTGGGCGAGGCACTGAGCAGGGGTGTGGCGTCGTCGTTCGACGTGTTCGGTGTGGTCGTACTGCTGGTGTGGGCTGCGGTGTGCAGCACGCTCGCCGTGCGCACGTTCAAGTTCACCTGAGTCACGCTCGCTACCCAACGACGCTCTGTAGTTGATCGGCGTTTACCATCGTGGAGTGCCTTACCTCCTACGGAAGCTCTATGGCGTATTCCTGCGCGTCGTCGATCTCCTGCCACTGCCGTCGCTTCGTGTGCAGCGAATTCTGGCTTTCATCGCAATCCTGACGCAGGGCGGCATCGCCGTCACCGGTGCAGTCGTTCGCGTCACCGGATCCGGTCTCGGCTGCCCCACGTGGCCGCAATGCTTCCCCGGTAGCTTCACTCCCGTCGGAGTGTCCGAGGTGCCGATTCTGCATCAGGCCGTGGAGTTCGGCAATCGCCTGCTCACATTCGTGGTCGTTCTCGCGGCCGCCGCTGTCGTGATCGCCGTCACCAGGGCGCGGCGTCGTCGCGGAGTGCTGTTCTTCGCATGGCTGATGCCACTCGGTACCGTCGTGCAGGCCGTGATCGGTGGATTCACCGTGCTGACCGGACTGCTGTGGTGGACCGTCGCCGTTCACCTCGTCGTCTCGATGGCGATGGTGTGGCTGGCCACGCTGCTGTACGCCAAGGTGGGCGAGAGCGATGCGGCATCGGAGTCGACGCCGACGGTGCCCGGTGCTCTGCGAGCGCTGACGGGACTGTCCGGGATTGCTCTGGCGGGTGTGCTGATCGCGGGCACCATGGTGACCGGAGCCGGTCCGCACGCAGGCGACAAGAGCATCGAGGAACCGGTACCGCGCCTCGGTATCGAGATCGTGACGCTGGTGCACGCGCACTCGCAGTTCCTCGTCGGCTACCTGGCGTTGCTCGTCGGACTGGCATTCGCGCTGTATGCAGTGCGTGCGCCGAAGGCGGTCACGTTTCGACTCAACGTCCTGATCGCTCTGGTGCTCGCACAGTCTCTGATCGGACTGGTCCAGTACTTCACCGGGGTTCCGGCCGTGCTCGTCGCCTTCCACGTGGCCGGTGCGGGCGCGTGTACCGCCGCCACCGCGGCCGTCTGGGCGGCCTGCCGAACTCGCGGCCCGGCAACGTCCGAGAAGATCGAGACCGCCGAGGACGTTGCAGTTCGCTCCTGACGATCGGCCGAACTTCGAACAGGGTGGAGGGGCAGCCGACCTCCCCCTCAGATGGCCGACTGCCCCTCCACTGACTTCGACGCACCGGGTACCGAGATGGTTCCCGCCTGATCCAACAAGTTTTGCGACTTGTCTCCGCTCAGACGATCGCCTGGTTGCGCGCCTTCGGGAACTTCTTCTGATTCGCCACCCACCCGGCCATCTTCTCGTGGTGTCCGGGTGCCGGATTGACCGAACTGACCAGCTCGCGGTCCCATTCGGCCTCGGTCAACTGGTCGAGACCGTCGACGATCGCGCGGGCGATGGCGGTCGTCGCCACCACCTGGTCCCCCAGAACTCCATCGGCACCGACCATGGTGAGCCGAGTCCCGGCCCGACCGACCGGCTGGATCACCACGTTGGCAGAGTTGCCGTGGTCGGCGAGAAAGCTCTTCACGGCCGCGAGCGTTCCCTTGGGAACCTCGTCCGACTCGTTCTTCTCGATGCCCGCACTGTCGATTTCGGTAGCCATGCCGACACGATACCGAGGTCGTTCACGATCCCCGCATCGACCCGTCGAGTCGTTACTGATCGGTAACTTCGCTCGCGTGCGCGCATCGAGCAGATCTGTACACCCCAGTGCGACGCGCCCGTGTAGAACGGTGTTCATGCGTGCCATTCGAATCGACAACACCGGCGGACCCGAGGTCATGAACGTCGTCAACGTTCCGACACCGACACCAGGACCCGGTCAACTCCTGGTCCGGATCGACGCCATCGGCATCAACTACATCGATACGTACTTTCGGCGCGGACTGTATCCCCGCGCGCTGCCGTACGTTCCCGGCGACGAAGGATCCGGGATGATCGAACAACTCGGAGCGGACGTCACCGGCTTCGCGCCGGGACACCGCGTCGCCTGGGCCGCAGCACCGGGTAGCTACGCCGAATACGTCCTGGTCGACGCCTCCTCGGCCATCGCGGTTCCCGACGGCGTTCCTGCCGATCAGGCCGCCTCGGCACTGCTGCAGGGCATGACGGCGCACTATCTGATCGAATCCACCTACCCGGCCCAGCCGGGTGACACCGTCCTGGTACACGCCGGCGCAGGAGGCGTCGGACTGCTGTTGACGCAGATGGCGGTGACCAAGGGCGTGAACGTGATCACGACGGTATCCACGGACGCGAAGGCCGAACTGTCGAAACAGACCGGCGCAGCGCACGTGCTCCGGTACGACGACGACATCGCCGCACGCGTTCGCGAGATCACCGACGGCGAGGGCGTCCATGCGGTGTACGACGGCGTCGGTGCGGACACGTTCGAGGCAAGTCTGGCGTCGCTCCGAATCAGGGGCACGCTGGCTCTGTTCGGTGCCGCGAGCGGTCCGGTCCCGCCCATGGATCCGCAGCGGCTGAACGGCGCAGGATCTCTGTTCCTGACCAGGCCCACGCTCGCGCATCACATACGGGACAGAGCCGAACTGGAGTGGCGCGCCGGAGATGTATTCGCAGCGATCGCAAGCGGAGCGCTCACGGTCCGGGTCGGTGCGCGCTACGCACTCGAGGACGCGGGGAAGGCCCACATCGACCTCGAGTCACGCAGGACGACCGGCTCCATCGTTCTGGTTCCCTGATTCGGCTCTCGGCGGACGCTCGCTCAGGAGAAGATCTGGGCGAGCGTTTGCCAGCCGAGCACCGAGTCGACGGCAAGGCCGCAGAACACCAGTGCCAGGTATTCGTTGGAGAGAATGAACAGCTTGAGGGGCTTGACCGGAGTTCCCGCTCGGACGCCTGCGTACAGGCGGTGCGCCACGACGAGGAACCACACTCCCGACGCCACGGCGACGGCCGCGTAGACGATGCCCGAGCCCGGTGCCAACGCGAGCGTTGCGGCAACGGTGGCCCACGCGTAGAGCACGATGTGCTTGGTGACCTTGGTTTCCGAGGCGACCGCAGGCAGCATCGGCACGTTGGCGGCCTGGTAGTCCTCCTTGTAGCGGAGCATGAGCGCCCAGGTGTGCGGCGGCGTCCACAGGAAGATGACCAGGAACATCACCAGCGCCTGCCACCCGATCGTGCCGGTCACGGCGGACCAGCCGATCATCACCGGCATGCAACCGGCCGCGCCACCCCACACCACGTTCTGCGAGGTGCGCCGCTTGAGCACGAGTGTGTAGACGAAGATGTAGAAGCAGATGGTGACGACGGCAAGCACACCGCTGAGCATGTTGGTGGTGGCCCACAGCCAGAAGAACGAGAACACACCCAGGACGAGCCCGAAGATCAGGGCGTGCGAGACGGGCATGGCACCGCGGGCGAGTGGGCGCTTCTCGGTGCGCTTCATCACCTTGTCGATGTCTGCGTCGACCACCATGTTCAGCGTGTTGGCGCTGGCCGCGGCCAGCATTCCGCCGAAGAGCGTGGTGAGGATCAGCCACGGATCGACGTTTCCTCGGTCGGCCAGCAGCATCGCCGGAATGGTCGTGACGAGGAGGAGTTCGATGACCCGGGGCTTCGTGAGCGCGACATACGCAAGAAAGAGTGCGAATGCTCTGCGCGGGGCGGACGTCGTCGGCGCGGCCTGCGTGGGCTCACCCGTGTCGTCTGCTCCGAATCCGGGGCCGCCGGCGAAACCGTGTCCGCCCGGCTGCTGCCCAATTCGCACTGCTACTCCTCGCACGACTGTTGTTCTCTGGCGCTCGGCCACTTGCTCGCGTGCCACCGGCACGCGGTTGACTCTCCATGGCGACAGTTCGGCGCCTGCGCGCACGCGCGGCCGACCGCAATTGCTACCGCGGGAGCCGACGAACGTACGCCTACTACGACCGATGGTAGACGGCTGGGTTTGCACCTCCAATTCGCAGGGCACCCAAAGTGAGGAATATGTCGCCTACGAGTAACCCCCGCGCAATCGCCCGGGGGAAGGCACGACAGTAGGGTCGGACAGAACTAGGCTGGTGGAGGACGTCCTTCGGCACCGACCACATGCGTGCTCCAACCAGGCGCATCGCAGTCGCCGCCGAGCGACGATTCCTCGGAGCCACAACTCGAACGAATGTCAGGAGATTTCTGCTCGTGTCGATCACAGACGATATTGACGTCCTCACCACGGCGCACCACCCGAGCGACTGGACGGACCTGGACACCCGAGCGGTCGACACCGTTCGTGTTCTGGCAGCGGACGCAGTGCAGAAGGTCGGCAACGGCCACCCCGGAACCGCGATGAGCCTGGCTCCCCTCGCCTACACCCTCTTTCAGCGCACCATGCGCCACGACCCCACCGACACGCACTGGATCGGCCGCGACCGGTTCGTGCTCTCGTGCGGGCACTCGAGCCTGACCCTCTACCTGCAGCTCTATTTGGGCGGCTTCGGACTCGAGCTCGCCGACATCGAGGCACTGCGCACCTACAAGTCCAAGACACCCGGACACCCCGAGTTTCGCCACACCGACGGCGTCGAGATCACCACCGGTCCGCTCGGCCAGGGACTCGCCTCCGCCGTGGGCATGGCCATGGCGGCGCGCCGCGAGCGTGGCCTGTTCGATCCCGAGCCCGCTCTGGGCGAGAGCCCGTTCGATCACTTCATCTACGTGATCGCCTCCGACGGAGACATCGAAGAAGGCGTCACGTCCGAGGCGTCGTCGCTGGCCGGTACACAGCAGCTCGGCAACCTGATCCTGTTCTACGACGACAACAAGATCTCCATCGAGCACTCCACCGACATCGCCCTCAGCGAGAACACCGCCGCGCGCTACGAGGCCTACGGCTGGCACGTCCAGGTGGTCGAGGGCGGCGAGAACGTCACCGCGATCGAAGAGGCCGTCGAGGCTGCCAAGGCCGTCACCGACAAGCCGTCGATCATCGTCCTGCGCACCATCATCGGTTTCCCGGCCCCCACCATGATGAACACCGGTGCTGTTCACGGTGCCGCACTGGGCGACGAGGAGATCGCGAAGGTCAAGCAGGCACTCGATTTCGACCCCGCCAAGACGTTCGAGGTCACCGACGAGGTCATCGGTCACACCCGCAAGCTTCAGGAACGCGGCCGTACGGCCCACGCCGAGTGGACCGTCGAATTCGACGCCTGGGCCGCGCGCGAGCCCGAGCGCAAGAAGCTGCTGGACCGCCTGACCCAGGGCACGTTGCCCGAGAACTGGACCGACGTTCTGCCCACCTGGGAGCCCGGCAGCAAGGCCGTCGCGACGCGTGCGGCGTCGGGCGAGGTCCTCAACGCCGTCGGACCTGTTCTCCCGGAGCTGTGGGGCGGCTCCGCCGACCTGGCCGGCAGCAACAACACCACGATCAAGGGTGCGAAGTCCTTCGGCCCCACGTCGATCTCCACCGACGACTGGGATGCCGAGCCGTACGGCCGCACGCTGCACTTCGGCATCCGTGAGCACGCGATGGGTGCCATCCTGTCCGGCATCGTCATGCACGGCCCGACCCGTGCCTACGGCGGAACGTTCATGCAGTTCAGCGACTACATGCGGCCGGCAGTTCGACTCGCGTCGTTGATGGACATCGACCCCATCTACGTATGGACGCACGACTCCATCGGCCTCGGCGAGGACGGCCCGACGCACCAGCCGGTCGAGCATCTCGCCGCGCTGCGGGCCATCCCCAACCTGTCGGTGGTACGCCCCGGTGACGCCAACGAAACCGCATTCGCATGGCAGGCCGTGCTGGCCAAGTCCAGCAGCAGCGGACCCGTCGGTCTCGCGCTGACGCGTCAGGGCATCCCGATTCTCGAGGGCACCAGCTACGAGGGCGTCTCGAAGGGTGGATACATTCTCGTCGAGTCGTCCAAGGCGACCCCGGACGTCGTCCTGATCGGCACCGGCTCCGAGCTGCAGTACGCCGTGGAGGCGCAGAAGCAGCTCGAGGCGCAGGGCATCGCCGCCCGCGTCGTCTCGATGCCGTGCGTCGAGTGGTTCGAGAGCCAGGATCAGAACTACCGCGACCAGGTGATCCCGCCCACCGTCAAGGCCCGGGTGTCGATCGAAGCCGGCATCGCGATGCCGTGGTGGAAGATCGTCGGCGGCTTCGGCGAGATCATCTCGCTCGAGCACTACGGCGAATCTGCCGACGCTGCAACACTTTTCCGCGAGTTCGGCTTCACGGCCGAGGCCGTCACCGCAGCCGCACAGCGCTCCATCACCAATGTGAAGGGATAGTTCATGACCCAGAACAAGAATCTCGCAGAGCTCTCCGCCGCCGGAATCTCGGTATGGCTGGACGACCTGTCCCGTGATCGCATCCGCTCGGGCAACCTGAAAGACCTGATCGACACCAAGAGCGTCGTCGGAGTGACCACCAACCCGTCGATCTTCCAGGCAGCCCTGAGCACGGGCGATGCCTACGACGAGCAGGTGACCAAGCTCGCCGGTGAAGGTGCCGACGTCGAGACCACGATCCGCACGGTCACCACGGACGACGTTCGCGAGGCCTGCGACATCCTGATGCCTCAGTACGAGGCAAGTGCAGGCGTGGACGGCCGGGTGTCGATCGAGGTCGATCCCCGCATGGCGCACGATGCCGACAAGACGTACGAGCAGGCCGTCGAGCTGTGGAAGATCGTCGACCGCCCGAATCTGCTCATCAAGATCCCGGCCACCGAGGCCGGAATCCCCGCAATCGCCAAGGTGATCGGCGAGGGAATCAGCGTCAACGTCACGCTGATCTTCTCCGTCGAGCGCTACGAACTGGTGATGAACGCCTACCTCGAGGGTCTCGAAAAGGCGCGCGCAGCCGGTCACGACCTCGACAAGATCCACTCGGTCGCGTCGTTCTTCGTCTCCCGCGTGGACAGCGAGATCGATTCCCGACTCGATGCGATCGGCACCCCCGATGCCGAGGCACTCAAGGGCAAGGCCGCTCTGGCGAACGCGCGCCTCGCCTACGTGGCGTACCAGCAGATCTTCGAGGTCGCTCCTCGATTCCGCGAGCTCGTCGGTAGCGGCGCGCGTCCGCAGCGTCCGCTGTGGGCGTCGACCGGCGTGAAGTCCGACGCCTACCCCGACACCATGTACGTCACCGAGCTCGTCTCACCGAACACGGTGAACACGATGCCGGAGAAGACCATGGACGCGGTTGCCGATCACGGCGAGGTCGTCGGCGACACCGTTTCGGGCAAGGGACCGGAATCGCAGGAGATCTTCGACCGCATCTCGGCGCTCGGTATCGACATCACCGACGTCTTCCTGACGTTGGAGAACGAAGGCGTCCAGAAGTTCGAGGCCGCCTGGAACGAGTTGCTCGAGGCCACCGGCGAGCAGCTTCGCCAAGCAGGTCAGAAGAGCTGATCGACTGTGCCCACCGCAGAAACCGAACCTCTCCATTCCGCGGACTGGCTCAACCCTCTCCGCGACGCGCGAGACAAGCGGCTCCCCCGCATCGCGGGCCCGTGCAGCATGGTCATCTTCGGAGTGACCGGCGATCTCGCGCGTAAGAAGCTCATGCCTGCGGTGTACGACCTGGCGAACCGGGGGCTTCTACCCCCCGGTTTCGCCCTGGTCGGGTTTGCCCGGCGGGAATGGCAGAACCAGGACTTCGCCAAGATCGTGCACGACTCCGTGCGCGATCACGCGCGAACGCCGTTCAGCGAGGAGGTGTGGAACACCCTCGCCGAGGGATTCCGGTTCGTCCAAGGCTCCTTCGACGACGACGACGCGTTCGACGAGCTGTCACGAACACTGACCGAGCTCGACGAGACCCGCGGCACCGGCGGCAATCACGCCTTCTATCTGTCCATCCCACCCAGCGCGTTCCCCGTCGTCCTCGAGCAGCTCTCGCGCTCGGGACTGGCGCAGAGCAAGGACGGCAATTGGCGACGCGTGGTGATCGAGAAGCCGTTCGGACACGATCTGCAGAGCGCGAAAGAGCTCAACGCGGTCGTGAACCGAGTGTTCCCCGAGGACACCGTGTTTCGGATCGACCACTATCTCGGCAAGGAGACAGTGCAGAACATCCTGGCACTGCGCTTCGCCAACCAGCTGTTCGATCCGATCTGGAATGCGCATTACGTCGACCACGTTCAGATCACGATGGCCGAGGACATCGGATTGGGCGGTCGCGCGGGGTATTACGACGGAATCGGTGCCGCCCGCGACGTCATCCAGAACCACCTTCTGCAGCTTCTCGCCATCACCGCGATGGAGGAGCCGGTCAGCTTCAACCCCAAGGAACTGCAGTCGGAGAAGATCAAGGTGCTCTCGGCAACCAAACTTGCCGAGCCACTCGATCGAACCTCGGCGCGCGGTCAGTACTCCGCGGGGTGGCAGGGCAGCCAGAAAGTGAAGGGGCTCAAGGAGGAAGAGGGTTTCGACTCCGAGTCGAACACCGAAACCTACGCCGCCATCACCCTGGAGGTGGATACGCGACGCTGGGGTGGGGTGCCGTTCTACCTTCGGACCGGCAAGGCACTCGGGCGTCGAGTCACCGAGATCGCGATGGTGTTCAAACGCGCTCCGCACCTACCGTTCGACGCCACGATGACCGAGGAACTCGGTCAGAACGCGTTGGTGATCCGAGTCCAGCCCGACGAGGGCGTGACGATGCGGTTCGGCTCCAAGGTGCCGGGCTCGAGCATGCAGGTGCGCGACGTCAGCATGGACTTCAGCTACGGCCAGGCGTTCACCGAATCCTCGCCCGAGGCGTACGAACGCCTCATCCTCGACGTGCTGCTCGGTGAGCCGTCGCTGTTCCCGGTCAATGCCGAAGTGGAACTGTCGTGGAAGATCCTCGATCCCATTCTGGAATTCTGGGCTTCCGGCGGCACCGCGGAACCGTACGAAGCCGGTACCTGGGGGCCTTCCTCGGGTGACGAGATGATGCACCGCACCGGACGCGAATGGAGAAGACCGTGATTGTCGACATCCCCGCCACGACGACGGCCGAGGTCGGCAAGAAGTTGGTGGAGGTGCGCGAAGCAGGCGGTGCGGTGACCATCGGCCGGGTGCTGACACTGATCGTCGCCAGCCGTGATCCGGCCAAGGCCGAACGGGCGATCGACGCAGCGAACGAGGCCAGCCGCGAGCATCCGTGCCGCGTCATCGTGCTCATTCACGGAGACCGATCCGCAGAATCGAGCCTCGACGCACAGATCCGTGTGGGCGGAGACGCCGGTGCATCGGAGGTCGTGGTGTTGCGCCTGAACGGCGAACTCGCCGATCACGAGCACAGTGTGGTGATCCCGTTCCTGCTGCCCGATACCCCGATCGTGGCGTGGTGGCCGGACGAGGCACCGACCGTTCCAGCGAAGGATCCGCTGGGACGCTTGGCAATTCGCCGGATCACCGATGCCACGAACTCGCCCGACACCACGGCGACGATCAAGGGTCGGCTCAGCAGCTACACCGAGGGCGACACCGATCTCTCCTGGAGTCGCATCACGTACTGGCGCGGCCTGTTGGCCACCGCGCTCGACCAGGCTCCGTTCGAGGCGGTCGTCTCGGCCACTGTGTCCGGACTGGCCGAAGAACCCGCACTCGACATCCTGGCAGGTTGGCTGGCCGCCAAACTCGACGTGCCGGTCCACCGCCGTGCGGGTGAGCTGAAGGTGGAGCTGATCAGAGAGAACAGCAGCATCTCGCTGACGCGTCCGCAGACCGGCAAGACCGCAACCCTGCGACGCACCGGTCAGCCCGACGCGGAGGTCGCACTGGCGCGTCGCAACACTCGCGAGTGCCTCGCCGAGGAACTGCGCAGACTCGACACGGACGAGATCTACGAACTCGCCCTGCACGGACTGTCGAAAGTGAGCTATGAGTAAGACATCGGTACTCCAGTACTTGGACGCGCAGGCCCTGGTCGACGCTGCACGATCTCGCTTCGTCGACGTGGTCACGGCCGCGCAGGCCGAGCGCGGCTCCGCATCGGTGGTGCTCACCGGTGGTGGCACCGGAATCGCGCTGCTGGAAGCGCTACGTGAGGACTCCGGATCGATCGACTGGGGCAAGGTCGACATCTACTTCGGCGACGAACGCTTCCTGCCCTCGGGTGATCCCGAACGCAACGAGGTCCAGGCCTCGGAGGCGCTGCTCGATCACGTCGATGTTCACCCGGATCGGGTGTTCCGGATGGCCGCATCCGACGGACCACACGGCAGCGACCCCGAGGTGGCCGCCGCAACGTACGCACAGATCCTGCATTCCGGATCGGAGGGTGAGCCGACGCCCCGGTTCGACGTCCATCTCCTCGGAATGGGCGGCGAAGGCCATATCAATTCACTCTTCCCCCACACCGATGCAGTGCGTGAGCAGCACCGCTTCGTCGTGGCGGTCGAGGACTCCCCCAAGCCCCCGCCGGTGCGCATCACACTGACGCTGCCTGCGGTTCGCCGCGCACAGCACGTGTGGTTGCTCGTCTCGGGAGCGAACAAAGCCGACGCCGTCGCCGCTGCGGTGGGCGGAGCCGATTCCGACGACGTCCCGTCGGCAGGCGCGCTCGGCACCGAATCGACGGTCTGGTTCGTCGATGCAGGCGCTGCGTCAAAGCTGGACACGGTCTGATCCCACCCGACTAATCGGGGTCGGCAGCGTCGGGGTCACATCCGGGCCGCTCGCAGTCGTAGTCGCCGACGCTCCGGGCATATCCTGATATCGAACGACCGATCCGCCTACTGCTCATGCGGTAGGCGGATCCGTCTCTCCAGGTATCGATCGAACTGCTGCACTGCGTCATACCTCGTTGGACGCGATCGACCGACAACCGGTTCCTCGCCCCTCGTGCGTGGCTAACCGCTGTTGCGCAGCGCCGTCGCGAGACCGTTCATCGTCAGCAGAATTCCTCGCTTGACCCGTTCGTCGTCGTCACCGTTGCGGTATCGACGCAGCATCTCGACCTGCATCTGATTGAGCGGCTCGAGGTACGGGAAGCGATTGTGCACCGAGCGCTCGAGCGACGGGTTGTCTTCGAGCAGACGACTGTGACCGGTGATCTTCAGGTACATCCGCACCGTCGTGGCATGTTCGGCTTCGATCATCCCGAAGATCCGCGCGCGCAGGTCCGCGTCGGGAACCAACTCCGCGTACCGAGCCGCGATGCCCAAGTCCGATTTGGCCATGACCTGCGCGAGGTTGGACAGAACGGTCTGGAAGAACGGCCACTTTCGATACAGCTCGGTCAGCACCTCGAGCTTGGAATCGTCGTCGCCGACCCACTCCTCGAATGCCGAACCTGTGCCGTACCAGCCGGGCAGCATCACGCGGCACTGACTCCACGACATCACCCAAGGAATGGCACGCAGGTCGTACACCGAGTTCGTCGGCTTTCTCGATGCCGGACGGGAGCCGATGTTCAGCTCACCGACCTCGGCTACCGGCGTCGACGTTCGGAAGTACTCGACGAAACCGGGCTCCTCGTGCACCAGCCGGCCGTAGGCCGCACGCGCCTTCGCGGCGAGGTCGTCCAGGATGTCGTATGCGGCTTCTGCGCCGTCTCCGAGACCCTCCACATCCAGCAGAGTCGATTCGAGAGTTCCCGCAACCAGAGACTCGAGGTTTCGGCGCGCCATGGACGGCTCGGCGTATTTCGCCGCGATGATCTCGCCCTGCTCGGTGAGCCGCAACGATCCCTGTACCACTCCGGGCGGCTGCGCCAGGATCGCGTCGTAGCTGGGACCGCCGCCGCGGCCGACCGTACCGCCGCGACCATGGAAGAGCCGCAGACGAATACCCGTCTTGCGTGAGGCCTCGAGCAGATCCAACTCGGCGCGGTACAGCGCCCAGTTCGCCGCGAGGTATCCACCGTCCTTGTTCGAGTCCGAATACCCCAGCATGACTTCCTGGTTCATGCCGCGCCCAGCGACCAGCGCGCGATAGATCGGAACGTCGAGCGTGGCGAGCAGGGTCGCGGCACCCTGCTGCAGATCCTCGATGGTCTCGAACAGTGGCACGACACCCACCGTCGACGTGGGTGCCGAGCCGTCGGTGCCGGGGTCGAAGATGCCTGCTTCCTTGAGCAGCAACGCCGCTTCGAGCATGTCACTGACCGACTGACACATGCTGATGATGTAGTTCTGGATGGTGTCGGGGCCCAGGTGGTCGATGGCCTCCTTGGCGGCCCTGACGATGCCCAGTTCCTTGGTGGCGAGCTCACTGAGCTGCGCGTTGGGGCCGACGAGCGGCCGCCTGGTCGCAAGTTCCTGCGACAGAACCGAGACCCGCTCGTCCTCCCCGAGGGACATGTAATCGGAGTGGACACCGGCCCAGGCCAACAGCTCGGCGACCACCTCTTCGTGTGTCTCGGAGTTCTGCCTCATGTCCAACGCCTGCAGATGGAATCCGAACGTCTCGACCGACTGCCGAAGCCGGAGCAGACGATCGTCGGCGATCAATGCATCCCCGTCGGCCCGCAGAGCCCGATCGATGACGTCGAGGTCGTCGAGAACGTCTTGCGGACCGGCGTACTTCTGCGCACCGAGGTCGATCCCGGAGACCGGCACCGCGTCGAGCACAGCCCGGGCGGTGGCCGTGAGCCGCGCCCGGATACCGGCGACGGCGACGCGATACGGCTCGTCCGATCGACGGTCGTCCGGCTCGGTCGATGCGCCGGCCAGCGCCTTGAGATCCTCGGTGACATCCACCAGACGCGCGGACATCGACAGTTCCTTCTCCAGCGCGACCAATTCGTCGAGGTAATGCTCGAACGCCACGTATCCCGCTTGATGGGTCGCGGTGTGGACCACCTCTGCGGTCACATTCGGATTGCCGTCGCGGTCGCCGCCGATCCAGGAACCGGGCCGGAGAATGGGTCGAGGCAGTAGATCGTCCTCGGGCCACCGTGCCCGCAGCGCTGCCCGCACGTCGGCGTTCAACGCCGGCATGACATCGAACAGGGAGGACTCGAAGTACCGGAGGCCGACCTCGATTTCGTCCTGAATCCTCAACCGCGACAACCGAATCAGAGCCGTCTCCCACAGGGTCAGTACTTGCCTGCGGATCTGCACGTCGATGGCGGCCAGTTCCTTCGCCGCAGTGGCGGCCTTGCCCTCACGTGCCGCAGCGGCGACATCGCGGCGCCGCATCAGCTCGGTGATCTTCGACTGCACATCGAACACGGTGCGTCGACGTGTTTCGGTGGGGTGCGCGGTGATCACCGGCGCGACCAACGCATCTGTCAGGGCCGCGGCCACCTGCTCACGCGACGGTGCTGCGGCATCGATCTTGAGCCAGGTGGCGTCGAGACTGCTGTCCTGTGGCGGGTCCTCGCGATCGAGGTGAATCGCTCGACGACGTTCGCGGTGCAGATCCTCGGCAAGATTGGCCAGCAGCGAGAAGTGACTGAACGCGCGAATCAGTGGAACTGCCTGTGCCACTTCGACGTCGGTGTAGCGACCGACGGAATCGTCGCGTTCTATCTCCGACCTGCGTACCGCGAAGGATTCGACGCGAGCCGACTCGATCAGCTCGAAGACGTCGTCGCCCTCGTGCTCGCGAATGATCTCACCCAGGATGCCGCCCAGATAGCGGATGTCCTCACGGAGAGGCTCTGTCAACTCCCGACCCTGAGCTGTCGGTGGGACGAAGGCTGGGGAACCGACTGACTCGTAGGAGGATTCGCTCATCCACCCAGTATCGTCGCTCCGTCACCAACTCGCACTCGGAGCCGAATCCGATCAGGTGTACTTGATCTCCAGACCGATACCGAGGATGGCGATGAGCCAGATGATGCCGGTGAAGACCGTGAGGCGATCGAGGTTCTTCTCGACAACGGTGGAACCGGAGAGGCTGGACTGGACTCCGCCACCGAACAGGCTGGACAATCCGCCGCCCTTGCCGCGATGCAGCAGGATCAGCAAGATCAGTGCCAGGCTGGTGACGACCAGCAGAATATCCAGAAACAGATCCATGTCCACCTCAAACTCGATTCGATGCCTTCAGCAGCCTACCTGGCCCCGCGAACGGCTTCGGACACCCCGCCGAAGCGAGGTGTCCGAAAACCGTTCGGTACAGCGTTGCCGATGGCCGATCAGGGCAGGGGTCCACCTGCGGCGATGGCCGACAACGTGGCGAACTCGTCCGCCTTGAGCGAAGCGCCACCGACGAGGGCACCGTCGACATCGGGCTGTCCGACGATCTCGCCGACGTTCTTCGCGTTGACCGAGCCGCCGTAGAGCACTCGCACGCCCGCGGCGACCTCGTCCGAGGACAGCGCCTTCAGTTCCTCACGAATGGCACCGCACACTTCCTGAGCGTCCGACGCCGACGCGACCCGGCCGGTACCGATGGCCCATACCGGCTCGTAGGCGATGACGACCTTGGAGATGTCGTCGGCCGACAGTCCTTCGAGCGACCCGCGCAGCTGTGCCACGTTGTAGGCCACGTGCTCGCCGGCCTCACGGATGTTCAGACCCTCGCCGATGCACACGATCGGGGTGAGCCCGTTCTTCAGGGCCGCCTTCGTCTTGGCGAGCACGACGGCGTCGTCCTCGCTGTGCAGCGTGCGTCGCTCGGAGTGACCGACGACGACGAAGGTGCACCCCAGCTTGGCCAGCATCGATCCGCTGATCTCACCGGTGAAGGCACCCTTGTCCTCGGACGAGACGTCCTGTGCACCGTAGGTGAGCAGGAGTTTGTCGCCCTCGACCAGGGTCTGCACGCTGCGGATGTCGGTGAACGGCGGGATCACCGTCACGTCGACCTTGTCGAAGTACTTCTCGGGCAACGAGAATGCGATCTTCTGCACCAGCGAGATGGCCTCGAGGTGGTTGAGGTTCATCTTCCAGTTGCCCGCGATGAGCGGCTTACGTGCCATGCGTTACGCCTCCAGGACGGATAGGCCGGGGAGCTGCTTGCCTTCGAGGTATTCGAGGGATGCACCGCCGCCGGTGGAGATGTGCGAGAAGCCGTCGTCGGGCAGTCCGAGGGTGCGTACCGCCGCGGCCGAGTCGCCGCCACCGACGACGCTGAACGCGCCCTTCTCGGTGGCTCCGATGATCGCTTCGGCGATGCCCTTGGTGCCGGCCGAGAACTTGTCGAACTCGAACACTCCGGCCGGTCCGTTCCAGAAGACGGTCTTGGCATTCGAGAGGACGACAGCAAAGCGGCTGACCGAATCGGGTCCGATGTCCAGACCCATCCAGCCGTCCGGAATCTCGGATGCCTTCACGGTCTTCGCCTCGGCGTCTGCCGCGAACTTGTCTCCGACGACGATGTCGACGGGCAGGTGGATCACGTCGCCGAAACGCTCGAGCAGGTCCTTGCAGACCTCGATCTGATCCTCCTGCAACAGCGAGTTGCCGACCGAATACCCCTGCGCGGCAAGGAAAGTGAACGCCATACCGCCGCCGATGACGAGGGTGTCGACCTTGGGGGCCAACGCCTCGATGACGCCGAGCTTGTCCGAGACCTTGGAGCCGCCGAGCACCACCGCGTACGGACGCGCGGCGTCCTCGGTGAGCTTGGCCAGCACCTCGACCTCTGCAGCGACGAGAGTGCCCGCGTAGTGCGGCAGCAACTGCGCCACGTCGTAGACCGATGCCTGCTTACGGTGCACGACGCCGAATCCGTCGGAGACGAATGCTGCGTCGTCGCCGGCCAGAGCAACGAGCTCACGAGCCAGAGCAGCTCGCTCGGACTCGTCCTTGCTGGTCTCGCGCGGATCGAAGCGAATGTTCTCGAGCAGCAGCACATCGCCGTCGGTCAGACCCTCGGCCCGAGCCTCGGCGTCCTGACCCACCACGTCGCCCGCGAGCTGAACGTGGCGGCCCAGCAGTTCGCCGAGCTTCGCTGCGACCGGAGCCAGGCTGTACTTCGCGTCCGGCTTGCCGTCGGGACGACCGAGGTGCGCGGTCACGATGACCTTGGCACCCGCCTCGACCAGTGCCCGGAGAGTCGGGATCGACGCCTGGATGCGGCCGGGGTCGGTGATCGTGCCGTCCTCGAGCGGGACATTGAAGTCCGATCGCACGAGGACGCCACGGCCTTCGACACCGGCATCGAGCAGATCCTGCAGTGTCTTGACAGCCATCGGTGTCAGAGGGACTTGCCGACGAGACCGATGAGGTCGGCGAGGCGGTTGGAGTAGCCCCACTCGTTGTCGTACCAGGAGACGATCTTGACCTGGTCGTCGATGACCTTCGTCAGCGGCGCGTCGAAGATCGACGAGTGCGGGTCGGTGACGATGTCCGAGGAGACGATCGGATCGGTGTTGTACTTCAGGATGCCCTTGAGGGGGCCCTCGGCTGCGGCCTTCATGGCGGCGTTGATGTCGTCGGCGCTGGCCTTCTTCTTCAGCAGCGCAGTCAGGTCGGTGACCGAGCCGGTGGGGATCGGTACCCGAAGCGCGTAGCCGTCGAGCTTGCCGAGCAGCTGCGGGAGAACCAGGCCGATGGCCTTGGCCGCGCCGGTGCCGGTCGGCACCACGTTCAGGGCTGCGGCGCGGGCGCGACGCAGATCGCTGTGCGGGCCGTCCTGCAGGTTCTGGTCCTGCGTGTACGCGTGAATGGTGGTCATCAGACCCGAGACGATGCCGAACTCGTCGTCGAGAACCTTGGCGATGGGGCCGAGGCAGTTGGTGGTGCACGACGCGTTGGAGATGATGTTCTGGCTGCCGTCGTACTTGTCGTCGTTGACGCCCATCACGATGGTGATGTCCTCGCCCTTGGCGGGCGCGGAGATGATGACCTTCTTGGCACCGGCGTCGATGTGGCCCTGTGCCTTCGCAGCGTCGGTGAAGATGCCGGTGGACTCGACGACGACGTCGACACCCAGGTCACCCCACGGAAGTGCGGACGGGCCCTCACGCAGCGACAGCGCCTTGATCTTCTGGCCACCGACGACGATGGTGTCCTCGCCCTCGAGCGAGACATCGTGCGGCAAGCGACCCAGGATCGAGTCGTACTTGAGCAGGTGTGCGAGCGATGCGTTGTCGGTCAGGTCGTTGACAGCAACGATTTCGATGTCGGTGGTACCGAGCGCCTTCTGCGCATCGACAGCCCTGAAGAAGTTACGCCCGATGCGGCCGAAGCCGTTGACGCCTACCCGGATCGTCACTGTTCGCTCCTAAAAGTTGTGAAAGCAGATGTCTGATTGTGCCTGCGTGCGGGGTGCCACACGCGGTTCCCACCCTAGTGTGCGCGCAGGCAGAGCGCGCGCATCACGTGATCGGGCCGGTCATGCCTCGTCGAGCAACTCGGCGGTGACGGCGGACTCGGTGTCCGGAATTCCGGTTTCCTTCGCCTTGCGGTCGGCCATGGACAGCAGGCGTCGAATTCGGCCTGCCACGGCGTCCTTGGTCATCGGCGGGTCGGCCAACTGGCCGAGTTCCTCGAGCGACGCCTGGCGATGCTGCACTCGGAGCGAGCCCGCGGCGGCCAGATGATCCGGCACATCCTCGCCGAGGATGTGCAGGGCCCGCTCGACGCGCGCTGCGGCGGCGACGGCGGCCCTGGCCGAGCGGCGCAGGTTGGCGTCGTCGAAGTTGGCGAGCCGGTTCGCGGTGGCCCTGACCTCGCGTCGCATCCGTCGTTCTTCCCAGATGAGCCGGGTGTCCTGTGCGCCCATGCGGGTGAGCAGTGCCCCGATCGCCTCGCCGTCGCGGACGACCACTCGATCGGTGCCGCGGACCTCGCGTGCCTTGGCGGCCACGCCGAGGCGTCGAGCGGCTCCGACGAGCGCGAGAGCTGCCTCGGGACCCGGGCAGCTGATCTCCAGAGACGAGGACCGACCCGGTTCGGTGAGTGAACCGTGCGCCAGGAATGCGCCCCGCCATGCCGCCTCGGAGTCCCCCACCGTGCCGCCGACCACCTGGGCGGGCAGGCCGCGAACCGGGCGACCGCGCAGGTCCAACAGGCCGGTCTGCCGCGCCAGTGCCTCGCCGTCCTTGGCCACGCGCACCACGTAGCGAGAGGTCTTGCGGAGCCCGCCCGCTCCGAGCATGTGCACGTCGGAGGAGTAGCCGTACAGCTCGAAGATCTCCCGACGCAGCCGTCTCGCAATGGACCCGAGGTCCACCTCTGCCTCGACCACCACTCGGCCTGCCACGATGTGCAATCCACCGGCGAATCGCAGGAGTGCGGACACCTCGGCCTTGCGGCAACTGACCTGACTGACGGTGAGCCTGCTCAGCTCGTCCTTGACCTCCGCTGTCATGGCCACGAAGTGATCCCCTCTCTGCGTGCGGTAGTCGGTGCGGTGCCGTCGGTGGACGACACGATGGAACCGAGAGCCGCAGCAAGCTTGCCGTAATGATGTGCGTGGGTGCCGTTTTCGGCAACGTCGACGTAAACGACCTCGGCACCGAGCCGGGCCGCTGCCCGCGCCACGTGCTCGCGGTTGCTGCCTTCCGGGACCGAGGCGGAATCGACCAACACGTAGTCGATTCCCAAATCCGGTGCGTGTTGGGAGAGTACGTGGACATGGCGCTCGGCGGAGAATCCGGTGGTCTCCCCCAGCTCCGGTGCGAGGTTCAACACCAGTACCTTCGGCGCGCTCGTGCGAGCGAGCGCGGCGAGCTGATCGGGCACCAACACGTGCGGGATGACGCTGGAGAACCACGATCCCGGTCCGAGCACCACGAGGTCGGCCTTCTCGATCGCAGCGAGTGCATCCGCCGAGGCAGGCGGTTCGGGTGGCAACAGTCGAACGCGGCGAACCTTGCCCGGAGTCGTCGCCACCGCAACCTGTCCGCGAATGACGCGGCTCACGCGTGGGTCGTCCTCCAGACCGGAGACATCGGCCTCGATGTCGAGTGCGATCGGCGACATCGGAAGCACCCGTCCGTCGATTCCGAGCATCCGCACCATCTCGTCGAGTGCGGCGATCGGATCGCCCAGTACCTCGGTGAGGCCGGCGAGGATGAGGTTGCCCACCGAATGTCCGGCCAGAGCGCCCGTGCCGCCGAAGCGGTGCTGCAGGACGTCCGTCCAGAGCTGCGTCCTCTCGTCCGATCGTGCCAGCGCAGCCAGTGCCATGCGCAGGTCTCCGGGCGGAATGACGCCGAGCTCGGCCCGCAGACGCCCCGAGGATCCCCCGTCGTCGGCGACCGTGACGATGGCGGTGACGTCGGGACCGAGCAGCCGGGCCGCCGACAGCGTGGCGTACAGGCCGTGCCCGCCGCCGAGCGCGACGATCCTGGGGCCCGCTGCCGGTACTTCGGTGTCGACCTCGCTCATTCGCGACCCAGATCCCGATGCAGCACGCGCACCGACACATCACCCTGGTCGGCGAGTATTGCCGCCAGTGCCTCGGTCATCGCGACACTTCGATGCTTTCCTCCGGTGCAGCCAACGGCCACCGTCATGTACCTCTTGCCTTCCCGCACGTATCCCTCGATGGTCAGATTCAGCAGGTGCGTGTACGTCTGCAGGTAGTCGCGTGCCCCGTCCTGCCCCAACACGTAATCGCGAACGTCCGCGTCCTGGCCGGTGTGTTCGCGCAGCTCGGGCACCCAGTGTGGGTTGGGCAGAAAGCGCACGTCGCAGACCAGGTCGGCGTCCATCGGCAGGCCGTACTTGAAGCCGAACGACTGCACGGTGACGCCCACTCCTGTGGTCTCGGCCGCACCGAACACCGTCTCGATCTTGCGCCGGAGTTGATGCACGGACAGGGACGTGGTGTCCACCGTGAGATCCGCAGCTGCCTTGACCTGAGCGAGTCGCAACCGTTCGGCGGTGATGCCCTCGGTCAGCGTTCCGTCCTGACCGTCGTTCTGCAGGGGATGGCTACGCCGGTTGGACTCGAATCGACGGATCAGCACGGCGTCGGACGCGTCGAGGAAGAGCACTCTGTTGCGCACGCCCTTGGAGTCGAGTTCTTTCACCACCCAGCCCAGATCGCCGGTGAACAGGCGGCTTCGAACGTCCATCACCAGTGCCAGACGCTCGATTCTGGGCTTGGACTCGCGTCCGAGATCGACCATCTTGGAGATGAGCTCCGGCGGTAGGTTGTCGGCGACGTACCAGCCGAGATCCTCGAGAATCTTGGCCGCAGTGCGCAATCCTGCGCCGGACACCCCGGTGACCAACGCCACCTCGATCTCGTCGTGCTGCGACTCCCCCTCGATGGACTGCTCGAGGTGTTCTTCGGACGGTGGATGTCTCTGTGTCTGGTGTTCGCTCACTACGAAGCCTGTCCCGCCGATTCCACACGCGGTGCGATCGCATGTTCCGCCGTGTTCTCGCCCGATGTCGTTGCACTTGCGTTGCCATCATCGCCTACATCGGCGTCGTCCGTGTCGGAACCCAGCGCGGCCAGCACCGACTTGGCCGTGGTCTCTCCGATTCCCGGAACCTCGACGATCTCCGCGACCGTCGCACGCTTGAGGTTGGCGACCGAACCGAAGTGTGCCACCAACGCTGTTCGACGCGACTCACCGAGTCCGCGAACCGAATCGAGGGCCGACGCCGTCATCCGCCGTGATCGCTTGCTGCGATGGAACGTGATCGCAAACCGGTGCGCTTCGTCTCGGACCCGTTGCAGCAGATAGAGCGATTCGCTCGTGCGCGGCAGGATGACCGGATCCTCCTCCCCCGGAACCCATACTTCCTCGAGACGCTTCGCCAGACCGACCACAGCGACGTCGGTCACGCCGAGCTCGTCCAGTACCGCTGCGGCGGCGGCCACCTGAGGGGCACCGCCGTCGACGACGAAGAGGTTGGGTGGATACGCGAACTTTCGTGGTCTGCCGGTCTGCGGATCCAAGGCCGCTTCGGGGGCCAGATCGCCCCCTGTCCCCTCGGCCGTACCGTCGGCCGAATGTCGCAGGAATCGGCGACGAGTCACCTCGGCGATGCTCGCCACGTCGTCGGAATGCCCGTCGCCTGCCGCTTCCTTGATCGCGTAGTGGCGGTAGTCGCTCTTGCGGGGCAGTCCGTCCTCGAAGACGACGAGCGAGGCCACCACGTCGGTTCCCTGCACGTGGGAGATGTCGATGCACTCGATACGCAGTGGTGCGGAATCCAGATCCAGCGCCTCCTGAATACCCTGCAGCGCAGCCGATCTGGACGTGAAGTCGCCTGCACGCTTGAGCTTGTGCTGCTGCAGGGCCTCCTTGGCGTTGCGCTCGACGGTCTCGGCCAACGCCTTCTTGTCGCCGCGTTGCGGAACGCGCAAGGTCACGTTCGAGCCCCGGAGTTCACTGAGCCAGACCTGAACCTCGTCGGCGTTGTCCGGCAGGACCGGAACCAGTACTTCCCTCGGGACGGCATTGGATCCACCGTCGTCGCCGCCCGGTGCCTGTGCGGACAGGGCGGCCTGCTCGCCGTAGAACTGCGTCAGGAACTGTTCGACCAGAGCGGGCAGATCGGCCTCGTCCTGGCGTTCGATCACCTCGCCTGCCTTCTCCACCACCCAGCCGCGTTGCCCTCGCACACGGCCGCCGCGGACGTGGAATACCTGAACTGCCGCTTCCAGGGCATCGGTGGCGAAGGCGACGAGATCGGCGTCGGTGCCGTCGCCGAGCACCACTGCCTGCTTCTCCAGTGCTCGACGCAGCGCACCGACGTCGTCTCGCAGACGCGCGGCGGTCTCGAAATCGAGGTCCTCGGACGCAGCCTGCATCTTCTTCTCGAGCTGACGAACGAGCTTGTCCGTCTTACCGGCCAGGAAGTCACAGAAGTCCTCGACGGTGCGCCGATGCTCGTCGGCGCTGACTCGGCCGACGCACGGTGCCGAGCACTTGTCGATGTATCCCAGCAGGCAGGGTCTGCCGATCTGACTGTGGCGCTTCAACACTCCGGTCGAGCACGTGCGCGCGGGGAACACCCGCAACAGAAGATCCAGCGTCTCCCGAATGGCCCACGCGTGCGCGTAGGGGCCGAAATACCGCACGCCCTTGCGCCTCGGTCCGCGGTAGACGAACAGCCGGGGGTATTCCTCGTTCATCGTCACCGCGAGCATCGGATAGCTCTTGTCGTCGCGGTAGCGAACGTTGAACCGCGGATCGAATTCCTTGATCCAGTTGTACTCGAGCTGCAGGGCCTCGACTTCGGTGGTCACCACGGTCCACTCCACCGACGCCGCGGTGGTCACCATCTGGCGGGTGCGAGGATGCAGCGAGGCGATGTCGGCGAAGTAGGAATTGAGCCGACTGCGGAGGCTTTTGGCCTTTCCTACGTAGACGACGCGACCGTGCGGATCGCGGAATTTGTACACCCCCGGCTCCACCGGGATGGTTCCGGTGGCCGGGCGGTAGGTAGCGGGGTCGGACACGGCAACCACGTTAGCCGTCGGGTCCGACGTTCTCCGCATCCGCAGCTCAGCTGTGGTGCGGAGGTCCGACGTCAGTCCCGATCGACCTCGATGTCCGGAACGGAGGCGGCGGGCGCGTACTTGCGTTCGAGGGTGCGGAACTGTCTCACCGCCGCGACCGCGTGGTCACGATCGTTGGACTGGATGGCCATCACGTTGATGAACTCGTCGTCGGGAATGTCGACTCTGGCCCACATGGCTCCGTCCGGGAAAGACAGGCCACGCACCAGATCCCACTCGATGAGACGCTCCGACAACAGGTTCCGTACCGCGACACCGGCCGGCCCGACGCGAATGCGCGGGCGCGTCAGCACCAGTGCCAGGCCTCCCAGAAGGACTCCGATTCCCGCCATCGCGAGCTGGTCGGCGGTTCTGAAGTACACCCCGGTCGGCGACACTCGCAGCAGGACGGCGACGGTCGAGTGAGCCACCACGAGCAGTACCGCGGTCGCGATGGCGTAGCGGGCCGACTTACGCGACTTCACCACCATGTCCCACTCGGCGGACGGTGCGCTGCCGGTCACGTGAACTCCTGATTCGTCCAGGGTTGGCGGAGGTGCTTGAGAGTCAGCGCCGTGTCGATCGCGGCCGCCGTGGCCTGAGCGCCCTTGTCCTCGAACGAACCGGGCAGTCCGGCGCGATCGAGCGCCTGCTGCTCGTCGTTGGTGGTCAGCACACCGTTGGTGACCGGAGTGCCCTCGTCGAGCGAGACACGCGTCAGCCCGGCCGTCACGGCGTCGCACACGTACTCGAAATGTGGTGTGCCCCCACGGATGACGACGCCGAGAGCGACGACGGCGTCGTGGTTGCGGGCCAGCGCCTGCGCGACGACGGGCAGTTCGATGGCTCCGGCGACACGGATGACCGTGACGTCCTCGATCCCCGCCGACTCGGCTTTGCGAAGTGCACCGTCGAGCAGCGCCTGGGAGATCTTCTGGTGCCATTGACCGGCCACGATCGCCAGCTTGAGATCACTCGCGCCTGCCAGCTGCAGGGTGGGTTCGCCTTCGCCGCTCATGAGGTGGTCCCATTTTCGAAGTCGTCGAGCCCGGTGAGGTCGTGGCCCATGCGGTCGCGCTTGGTGCGCAGGTAGGTGAGGTTCTCGGCGTTGGCGCGCAACGGCATCGGCACTCGCTCGGTGACGTGCAACCCGTAGCCGTCGAGTCCCACTCGTTTGGCGGGGTTGTTGGTCAGCAACCGCATCGAGGACACGCCGAGGTCGACGAGGATCTGGGCACCGATTCCGTAGTCGCGCGAGTCGGCGGGGAGTCCGAGCTGCAGGTTGGCGTCGACGGTGTCGGAGCCTGCGTCCTGGAGTTGGTAGGCCTGGAGCTTGTGCAGCAGACCGATGCCGCGACCTTCGTGTCCGCGCATGTACAGCACGATGCCGCGGTCCTCGGCGGCGACCATTTCCAGCGCCGCGTCCAGCTGTGGTCCGCAGTCGCAGCGCAGTGATCCGAACACGTCGCCGGTGAGGCACTCGGAGTGCACTCGAACGAGCACGTCGTTGCCGTCCCCGTCGGGGCCCGCGATGTCGCCGCGGACGAGCGCGACGTGCTCGACCTCGTCGTAGATGCTCTGGTAGCCGACAGCGCGGAACGTGCCGTGGCTGGTGGGGATTCGGGCGTCGGCGACGCGAACGACGTGCTTCTCGTGCTTGCGACGCCAGGCGATGAGGTCGGCGATGGAGATGAGAGCGAGGTCGTGTTCGTCGGCGAAGACGCGCAGTTCGTCGGTCTGTGCCATCGCGCCCTCGTCCTTCTGGCTGACGATTTCACAGATGACGCCTGCAGGCCTCAGATCTGCCATGCGGGCGAGGTCGACGGCCGCCTCGGTGTGGCCGGGGCGACGCAGCACTCCACCGTCCTTGGCGCGCAGGGGTACGACGTGGCCTGGTCGGGTGAAGTCGTTGGCTCCGGTGTCGGGATCGGCGAGCAGTCGCATCGTGGCCGCCCGGTCGGAGGCCGAGATTCCGGTGCCGATGCCTTCGCGGGCGTCGACGGTGACGGTGTACGCGGTGCCGTGCTTGTCCTGATTGGTGGCGAACATCGGTGGCAGGCCCAGGCGGTCGCAGTCCTCACCGGAGAGCGGAACGCACAGGTAACCGGAGGTGTAGCGGACCATGAAGGCGACCAGTTCGGGGGTGGCCTTCTCGGCGGCGAAGATGAGGTCGCCTTCGTTCTCGCGGTCCTCGTCGTCGACGACCACCACTGCTTTGCCCGCAGCGATGTCCGCAACTGCGCGCTCGATACTGTCGAACCTGGTCACCACGGTGTGCTCCATACGTCTCGGGCCTGGCTCAGCGCCCTGGAAATTCTCCGATGCACCATCGATTGCGTGCACGTCAACAGTACTTACTGCGCGTCGATCGTCTGCAGCCGCTCCACGTACTTGGCGATGACGTCGACTTCGAGGTTGACCGGCGTTCCGACCTCGGCCGTGCCGAGAGTGGTCAGGTCGAGGGTGGTGGGGATCAGCGAGATCTCGAACCAGTGCGCACCGTCGTCGGTGCCGAGTCCGGAGACGGTGAGCGAGACGCCGTCGACGGTGATCGAGCCCTTCTCGACGACGTAGCGTGCGACCGAGGTGGGCAACGCGATGCGCACGACCGTCCAGTTCTCCGACGGGGACCGGCCGATGATGGTCCCGGTGCCGTCCACATGGCCTTGCACCAGGTGCCCACCGAGACGGCTGCCGAGCGCGGCTGCCCGCTCAAGGTTGACGCGGCTGCCCACGTCGAGGGCACCGAGGCTGGAGCGGTTCAGAGTTTCCTGCATGACGTCGGCGGTGAATCCGCCGTCCGGCAGCACCTCGACGACGGTCAGGCAGACGCCGTTCACGGCGATGGAGTCGCCGTGGCCTGCATCGGAGGTCACCACCGGTCCGCGGACGGTGAACCGCGCGGCGTCGGGAAGTTCGTCCTTGGCCACGATCTCGCCGAGCTCTTCGACAATTCCGGTGAACATCTACTTCGCTCCTTCGGGCACGACGCCGATCAGAATGTCGTTGCCGATCATGGTCACTGTCTCCGTGCGGAACCGAATTGCGTCGGCAATTGTTCCGATACCCGCATTCTCCACCGCTGCGGGCCCGCTGCCCAATACGGCCGGCGCGACGTACGCCACGACGCGGTCTACGAGCCCCGCGGCGAGGAACGCTCCGGCCAACGTCGGACCGCCTTCGAGCTGGATGTCGGTGTGCTCGTGCAGAGCGTCGATCACGGCGGCGGGATCGTGTGTGTCCAGGAACACGGTGGGTGCGTCGGATCCACGGATTGCCGCGGTCGACGGAATCGGCCGCGATCCGACGACGACGCGCACCGGTTGGTGGGGTGCAAGGGTCCCGTCGGGACGTCGTGCGGTCAGGCGCGGGTCGTCGGCCAAGACGGTCCCGGAACCGACGACGATCGCGTCGAGCTTGGCCCGTTCGGCGTGAACGTGCGCCCGGGACTGCGGTCCGGTGATCCACTGGCTCGTGCCGTCCGCAGCCGCGCTACGTCCGTCGAGGGTGGCGGCATACTTCCACGTCACGTGCGGCCGCCCGGTGCGTTGCTTGTGCAACCAGGCTCGCAGCGGCCCCTGCCGCACCTCGGTCTCGCCGGTCCCCTGGTCGACGCGAATGCCCGCCGCTCGCAGGGCTACCCCGCCGCCCGATGCGAGCGGATTCGGATCTGCGACGGCGTGCACGACCGCGGCGATGCCTGCAGCGATCAGGGCCTGTGAGCACGGTCCGGTGCGGCCGGTGTGGTTGCAGGGTTCGAGGGTCACCACCGCGGTACCGCCGCGAGCTCGGTCCCCGGCCTCGGCCAGCGCGACGATTTCGGCGTGTGGCCCGCCGGGCGGGCGAGTCGAACCGATGCCGACGACGATGCCGTCGGCATCGAGGATCACCGCGCCGACCGGGGGGTTGGGACTGCTGATGCCCCGGGCGGCTTCGGATGCCTCGACGGCGAGGGCCATGGCGTCCGCGACGGACAGTGCTGCGCCCCGGCCGTTCATTACGACAGGTGGTGTGATGCGCGGGCGGCGCGGGCTCGGAGGTCGCGCACGGCGACCGCAGGGTCGGCGGTGTTGTAGACGGCAGATCCGGCCACGAAACAGTCGATTCCGGCCTCCGCGGCCTGCTCGATCGTGTCGGAGTTGATGCCGCCGTCGATTTCCACAATCAGTCTGAGATCACCGGAATCGACAAGTGCCCGAACAGCTTTCGTTTTGGAGAGCACCTCGGGCATGAACGACTGTCCGCCGAAGCCCGGCTCCACGCTCATCACCAGCAGGGTGTCGAAGTCGCGCAGGATCTCGAGGTACGGCTCGATGGGTGTTCCGGGCTTGACGGACAGGCCCGCTTTCGCACCCGCGGCGCGGATATCGCGTGCCACGGCTGACGGGTCGTCGGTTGCCTCGGCGTGAAAAGTGACGTTGTACGCCCCAGCCTCGGCGTAGGGCGGAGCCCAGCGGGCCGGGTCCTCGATCATCAGGTGGCAGTCGAGGGGGATGTTCGTCGCCTTCAGCAAGCTCTCCACTACCGGCAGACCCAGGGTGAGGTTCGGCACGAAGTGCGCGTCCATGACGTCGACGTGCAGCCAGTCGGCTCCGGCCACCGCCTCGGCTTCGGCAGCCAGACGAGCGAAATCAGCGGACAGGATCGAGGGGGCAATCATCGGGGAAACCACGATTGACGAGCCTAGCCCAGCCGGTATCGTTCGCCCATGACCACCATGGATTACGCGGCGACGGTGATCGCCGAGTTGCCCGAGGTCACCGAGGGTGTTCGGTACGGCCATCCGGCGTGGTCGGTGGGCAAGAACGTGTTCGCGTGGATTCGGCCGTTCAGCAAGGCCGATCTGAAGCGATTCGGCAGCGAGATCCCGCCCAGCGGGCCGATCCTCGCGGTCCGCACCGCTGATCTGAACGAAAAGGAAGCCATCCTCGCAGCCCACCCGCGGGCGTGCTTCACCATCCCGCATTTCGACGGGTTCGCCGCCGTTCTGGTCGACATCGACAACACCGGCGACGACGAACTGCGAGAACTGATCGTCGACGGCTGGCTCGTCTACGCCCCGAAGGATGTGGCCGAGACGTTCCTGGCCGGCGACTGATCACATCGGCTTTCCGGTCACATCGGTTTGCTGGTCACATCGGTTTACGCAGCGCCGCCATGAACATTGCATCCGTGCCGTGTCGGTGCGGCCACAGTTGCACGGACGTACCGTCACCGAGTTGTGGCACGCCCGGCACCAGCTCACGGGTATCGAGCGGCTCGACGCCGTAGCGGCGGATCGCGTCGGCGACGACGGCCGTGGTTTCGGACAGATGCGGCGAGCAGGTCGAGTACAGCACCACCCCACCGGGGCGAACCAGCTCTATTGCCGCTGCCAGCAGTTCTTTCTGCAGTGTGACGAGTGCCGCCACGTCGGAAGGTTGTCGACGCCAGCGTGCTTCGGGCCTGCGGCGCAGGGCACCGAGTCCGGTGCACGGCGCATCGACGAGCACTCGGTCGTAGCCGCCGTCGAGTCCGGACGCTCGACCGTCGACGGTGTGCACCGTCACCGGAAGATCCTTCGTCGTCTTCGACACCAGATCGGCTCGGTGCGGGGTCGGTTCGACGGCGTCGACCGTGGCACCGTCGATCTCGGCGATGGCACCGATCAGGGCAGCTTTACCGCCCGGTCCAGCGCAAAGGTCCAGCCACCGGCCACCGTCCTCGCCGACGAGCGGTGCCAGGGTGAGCGCCCGGCCGACGAGTTGACTGCCTTCGTCCTGCACTCCGGCCAACCCGTCACGGACGGCGTCGATCTTGCCGGGATCACCGCCGTCGAGGTGCACGGCGTACGGCGAATAGGGCCCCTCTTCTCCCCCGGTGATCAGCGCCAGTTCTTCGGCGGAGATCTCACCGGGCCGGGCGACCAGATGCACCGAGGGGCGCGCGTCGTCGGCCTCGAGGACAGCGGCGAGTTCACCGGCGTCGGCACCGAGCGCATCGGCGAAGGCCTGCGCGATCCACTTGGGATGCGCGTACTCGAACGCGAGGTGACCGACGGGATCGACCCCCGCCTCGGGCGCAAGTTCGTCGACCCACTGCGCCGCCGTGCGTTCGGACACGCGCCGCAATACGGCGTTGACGAAACCTGCTTTGCCGGAACCGAATTCGGACCGAGCCAGGTCGACCGACGTGGCGACGGCGGCGTGAGGAGCCACCCGGGTACGCAGCAGTTGGTATGAGCCGAGCCGCAGAATGTCGAGTAGTGGTCCGTCGATCTCGGCGGCGGGCCGACCGGCGGCGTGGGCGATCACGGCGTCGAGCACACCACGCGCTCGGGACGCGCCGTACGCGAGTTCGGTGGCCAGTGCCGCGTCGCGTGAGTCCAGCTTGCGCTCTCGCAGCAAACCGGGCAGCACGAGGTTGGCGTAGGCATCCCGCTCGCGAACGGCCTTCAGCACGTCCCTGGCCGCGCGACGGGCCGGATCTATCGCGTCGACGGCACGAGGTCCCCCGCCCTGCGGGGGCCGGTTTCCCTTCGGACCACGCGCACCGGGCGACTTCTTGGTGGTCTTTCGGGCCGGACTCGACTCGCGCTTTCGAGGCCTGTCGGGTTCTGTCATCGCGCTACCGCCGTATCGTCCAGCCGAGCGCCGCGCGCCCAGTCGAGTGCCTTCATGAGCTTCTTGCCCTGCGGTTGAACTTCGCCGAGAACCACTGCCGTCGTACCCGTTCCGACGTGCACGCCGGACTTGCGCACCTCGATCGAACCTGGCGCGAGCGTGTCCTCGGAGTGCTGAACCGGTGAGATCTTGACGCGGAGTTCACCGATCGTCGTCCATGCGCCAGGTGCGGGGGTGACCGATCTGATGTGCCGATCGACGAATGCAGCAGACCGCGTCCAGTCGATGCGTGCGGCGTCGACGCTGACCTTGCTCGCGTAGGAGATCCCGTCCTCGGGCTGCGGATGCGCCGATGCCGTCCCGTCCTCGATCGCGTCGAGGGTGGCAGCGAGTAGGTCCGCTCCGCTCGACGCCAGCCGGGTGAGCAGGTCCCCTGTCGTGTCGGTTGCGCGTACCCGCTCGGTGACGACGCCGAGTACCGGGCCGGTGTCCATTCCCGCGTCGAGCAGGAAGGTGGAGGCACCGGTGATCTCGTCGCCTGCGGCGATGGCGGCCTGTACCGGCGCGGCACCTCGCCACGCGGGCAGCAACGAGAAGTGCAGATTGATCCAGCCGAAGCGAGGGATGTCCAGCACCGGCTGCGGCAGCAGTGCCCCGTACGCGACCACCGGACACACGTCGGGTGCGAGTTCGGTGAGCTGTGAGACGAAAACCGGATCCGAGGGCTTCGCGGGCGTGAACACGGGGATTCCGTGCTCGTCGGCCAGCTGCCCGACCGGTGACCGCATCGTCTTGCGACCTCTACCGGCAGCGGCGTCGGGCCGAGTCACCACGGCGATCACCTCGTGGCGTTCGGACTCGAGCAGTGCCCGCAGCGACGGGACCGCGGGCTCCGGTGTACCGGCAAAGACGACGCGCACTCGAGCAACTCCCTGGGATGGACGAAAGGATCTCGGGTGTCCATCCTAGGGAGTCGCGAGCACTGCGGACGATTCCGCACCTGCCGGTCACGGCGCGTCGGGGGCGTCGACCGTGTCGTCGGGATCTCGATCGGTCGAACCGTCCTCGGCGAGTATCCGATACAGCGACCTGCGGGCTTCGGTGAGAATCTCGGCGGCCTGCTCCACCTGTTTCGGTGTGCCCACTCCGGCGACCTGACCGGCTGCGCCCATCAACTGGCCGATGAGCGCCCGCAGATCCCGGGCGTCGACTCCGACGGACTCTGCCACGTCGTCCCACGGGCTGCCCAGTTCGGCACGATGGGCCTCGATATGCGTTCGACCCTCGTCGGTCAGTGCAGCGGTCTTGCGACCGGCCACCTTGTCGATGAGGACCAGGCCCTCGTCTTCGAGTTGCGACAGAGCCGGATAGATGGAGCCCGGGCTCGGCTTCCAGGTGCCGTTGCTCTTCTCGGCGATCTGCTGGATCAGTTCGTATCCGTGCATCGGACGTTCCTCGAGCAGCAGGAGGATTGCAGCGCGCACGTCCCCGCGACGCCCTCGCCCTCCCCGACCGCGACCTCGACCGAAATCTGCGTTCGGCCCGAAACCACCGGGACCGAAGCCGGGGCGCATGCCTTCCGGTCCCCGTCCGAACGGCCCACCGGCACCGTGCCTGCTCCGTTCACCGTGACCTCTCCTGCCGCGGCCGCGCTCTCGTGGACCGTGATCGTCCGACGGGCCGCGGTCCTCACTCTGCGCGACCCACATCTGGAACGGCGCGCCACGCATGTGTCGACGTGCTCCTGCGCGACGTCCGAATTCGTGTGCGAATCCTTCGAATGCGTAATTCATGTCTTGCTCCTTCGTATCGATTGACATGTCGACGATATATCGACAATAGATCTTTGGCAAGGTCCAGAGGCAACCTCCACGTTTCCCGACTGCGAGGAACGCGCCCCGGATGGCTCACGCTCGCTAGGATGACGCGGTCGGTACGAGCTCTCGTCCAACGGACCGAAACAGCGGCCGGCTCTACCGCGCTCGCGCAACCGCGCTCGCGCACCAACGAGGGAGGCCGTATGGCCGGATCGACGAGGCGACGCGTGACCGTCGTGCTCGGATGCGTCCTCGCCATCGTCCTGCTCGCCGGCTCCGACGTTCTCGGCCAACGAACCTCCGTATTGATCGACGACATCGCACAGCTCGCGGGAGGTATCACCGCGACGATCGTCTGCTGGCGGACGGCCTCGAGAAGAACGGGCACCGAACGGCAGTGGCGCGTTCTGATGGCCGCCGGAATGGCCTGCTGGAGTGCAGGCATGGCGGTCTGGGCCTTCTATCGATCCGCTCTCGACATGCCGCTGCCGACCGCGTCCGTCGCCGACGTCGGATTCTTTCTCTTCCCGATCTTCGCCGTGCCTGCCCTGCTGGCCTTCGTCGGCCCTTCGCCCTGGCGGGCTGCCTCGAGTGCACGCCATGTCTGGGTGATGTCGTTGCTCGACGGGGCCGTCGTCGTCGGGTCGCTCTTCGTTCTCTCCTGGGCAACCGTGCTCGGCGCGGTCGTGCATTCGTCGGAATCCGACTCGATCGAGTTCCTGGTGGCGATCATGTACCCCATCACCGACCTGGTACTCGTGGCCATGATCGTGCTGCTCGCCGTGATCCCGAGGATCGCCGCGCGATATCGGACGCAGCTCACCCTGCTCGGCACCGGAATCCTCATGATGGCGATATCCGACAGCATCTACGCGTATCTCGTCGCCACCGGTGCGGACTTCATGCCGGTTCTGACCGACGGCGGATTCATCGCAGGCACAGCGCTCATCGCCCTCGCGGCCGCTGCCCCGAGGACCGTGGACGACAACCCGGCACCGCGTGACTCGTCGACACACGGCTCGTCGCCGTACGGATCGGAGCCCACCGAGTCGGACTGCACCGAGGCCGTCACCGGCGCGAGAACGCAATTGCTGTTGCCGTACGCACTCATGGGTGCGATCGGGATCGTGTTGGCGATACTGCGTGTGCAGACCGGGGCGCTGGACTCGACTGTGGTGGTACTCGGGGTTGCAGTGGTGTTGCTCTCACTCGTTCGCCAGGTGATCACCCTGGTGCAGAACGACAATCTGCTGCGGAGCCTGACTCGGGCGCAGGCCGAGTTGACGTACCGCGCGCATCACGACGGGCTGACCGGATTGCTCAACCGGTCGTCGTTCGACGAGCACCTTCGGGCGGCGGTGCACGACGCCCGAGCGGGCCGGGGCCGCGCCGTCCTGCTCCTGATCGACCTCGACGACTTCAAGAGCGTCAACGACAGATTCGGACATGGTGGCGGCGACCGACTACTGGTCGAACTTGCACGCCGCCTCGACCGATGCGTCGTGGACGGAGTAGTGGCGCGCTTCGGCGGCGACGAGTTCACCGCCCTGGTGTACGCCGACCTCGATGCCGGTCGCGCGACGGCGGTCCGCATCGCCGAGACGATGCGGACCGCCCACGAGATCGACGGCCATTCGGTGTCGGTCGGCGTGTGCGTGGGCGTGGTGCAGATCGGTCAGCTCGACCGCACACCCCACGACACCACGACCGTGGCCGGCTCCGACACCGCCGACGAGGACGAGCTGATGCGGCTGGCCGATCGAGCGATGTACGAGGCCAAACGCGAGGGCAAGGCCGGCATCTACGCCTACGACACCGCGGGTGCACTCACCGCGGTGCCGAGCACCTCCGATCAGGCGACCCTGGGGACCAGGCCGAAAATGGTTGCAGGTGAACCGGATCCGGCTCGGTTGATCGGGCCGCCGACCAGAACGTAGGCACCCGTGGTAGGAATCGACTCCAGATTGGTCAGGTTCTCCAGGCTGATCCGACGCCGGTCGTAGAGCTTGACCGACACCGGATAGGTGTCGTCGTTGCCCAGATCGGGCCCGAAGGTGTCGGTGCCGAGGGCACCTCTTTCGGCTAGCCTGCCCGTGTCGATCAACCACTGTGCTGCCTCCGGAGAGAACCCGGGTTGGTGCGTCACACCGTCCGCGTCCGCGTTGGCGTACGCATCGGTCCCCCAGCGTGACGCCCATCCGGTCCACAGAACGACAGCCGCCCCTGGCGGAATGGCACCGTTGACTGCTTCCCAGTTCTGCAGGTCGGCCACGGTCACGGCGTAGTCGGCGTCGGCCGCCGCCCGATCACGAATGTCGATCTTCACCGCGGGCAGAAACAGATCCTCCGGATCGAGCTGGTCGGCGGTCAGCCCACCTTCCTGGAAGTGCGCGGGTGCGCCCCAGTGCGTGCCGGTGTGCTCGCCCTCCTTGACGTACTGGAGGTAGAAGCCGTCGTCTGCGACGGTGAACGCCGTCTCGAGCGAGAATTCGGGATCGCCGGGAAAGATCGGGGTGAGCGCCGGATCGTTGACGTGTGACAGGGACACGATCCGTAGCAGTCGGTCCAACGGAACGGTCGGTGTCGGTGGCTGCGCCGAGCCGGTACCGGGCAGGGCGTCGGCGGTGGCAGGTGCGGCCAGACGGGCACCGATCACCACTGCCAAACCTGTTGTCGCACGGCGAAAGAGCTGCCTTCTCTTCATGTCCCCGACCCACCTTTCATCGGCGCCCCGTGCGCCGCCCCGAGGCAACCCTAGGCCACGTCGAGCCGGGACGGCGGAATCAGCCGATTCGAATCGGGTCTATCTGGACCCGCACTCCGCCGCCGAGTTTCTTGGCACTGCGCGATGCCTGCGCGGTGGCCAGTGCCCGCGCCAACGCCGCCCCGGTGCTGCGCGGCACGCGTATCAACAACCGCTGCACATCACCGGGAAGTGCGTCCTCACCGCCGCCCGCCGGCGCCCGTTGGCCGTCCGGCAGATCGACCGGACCGAGTATTTCCACCGACTCGGGCAGATCTGCGCTCTCCACCAGCGCGGTGATCGCATCGGTGGTTCCGTCGACGGCCGCAACGTGCACGGCAGGCGGGAACCGTACCTCCACTCGCTCGTCCAACTGACTTCTGGCGTGCCACAGCGGGTCCCAGCGAACCAGTGCCTGCACCGTGGGTATCTCGGACTCGGCGACGACGACCACTCGGCCGCCTGCCGTGCCCGGCCGAACCAAAGCGGCGGCGGTCATCCACCGACGCAGTGTCTCCTCGGCCGCGCGCAGGTCTGCCCGGCCGAGCAGGGCCCAGCCGTCCAGCAAGAGGGCCGCACCGTATCCACCGTCGACCGTCGGCTCGGCACCGACGGTGGACACGACGAGACCGGCACCGGGTCGGACGGCGTCGAGCACGGCGGCGCCTCCCGAGTTGTGAACCGGTACACCGGGAAATGCCCGTCCGAGTTCTTCGGCGGTGCGGCCCGCGCCGATCACGACCGCACGCAGGTTGCGCGATCCGCATACCGTGCACCGATGCGCGGTGTCTGCGATTCCGCACCACGAGCACGTCGGACTCCCTGCTCCGTCGCTCCCCGGGGCCGACGGCAGCGCCAACGGACCGTTGCACCGGCGACACCGAGCCGGATGTCGACACTTCGCGCACGCCAGTGACGGCACATAGCCCCCGCGCGGAACCTGAACCAGCACAGGCGAATCGGCCTTCAGCGCGGCCCGCGCCGCCTCGAACGCGATCGCGGGCAACCGGGCGACACGGGCTGCCGGATCCCGCGCGAGCGCATGGTCCGAGTCGGCCAAGGCCACCACGTGGGGTTGACGCTCACGGACAAGCTCACGTGGAGCCACCAGGTCGTGTGCCCAACCGGAATCCACGAGAGCTTCCGCCTCCGCTGTCCGCGCATGTCCGCCGATGACCACCGCGGCTGCGGAGACGTGCGCTCGCAGCAACGCCACTTCTCGGGCATGCGGATACGGCGAACGGGGCTCGGCGAAACTGTCGTCACCGTCGTCCCAGATGGCGATCATGCCGAGAGTGGACACCGGAGCGAACACGGCGCTTCGTGTCCCCACCACGACGACCGGGCCCGATCGCAGACCACGCAACCATTGCCGATACCGCTTCGCCGGGCCCAAACCGGCCGACAGCGCCACCACCCGGTCGGCACCGAGCAGAGCCGTGCAGGCCGTCTCCAGACGATCGAGGTCTCGCTGATCGGGCACCACGACCACCGCGGACCGACCGCCGGCCACGGTCACGGCGGCGGCCTCCGCCAACCGCACCGGCCACAGCTCACCGGGCAACGCCTGCCATACCGCGCGCGGTATGCGTCCCGACGCCAACGCCTCGAGGAAGTTCGAGCCGTGGGTGTAGGCCGACCAGGCTGCCCGGTCGATGTCGGGCTCGGCCGGGGGCTCGACGGCGGGTGTCTGTTCCGCCTCGACTCGGGCGTGGCGAGCCGGGATCGCCAGCCGCAGCACGTCCGCCCTGGTCCCGGCGTATCGATCGGCCACCGCCACGGCCAGTTCAGCGATCTCCGGAGTCAGAACCTGCTCCGCGGACACCACCCGATCGAGCCAGCCGAGCTTGCCGGAATGCTCGGTCTCGGCCAGTCTGGCCAGCACGAAACCGTCGACCAGCCGGCCCGCGAACCGCACCCGAACTCGGACACCCGGCTGAGCATCATTGCTCACCTCTTCGGGCACGAGGTAGTCGAACTCGCGGTCGAGATGCGGCAGCGGCAACATCGGAAGAATGCGCGCGATCGGGAGATCCGACGCCGCCACCCGCGCTACGCCCGCCACCGCACCTCCTCCTCGATTCTCACCCCACACTCGATGTCGGAGCACCGAGTCGGTGCGAGCAGGGTACGTGCAGAACGGTCGAAACCGAACTCAGAGTCCGGCAGCCTCCCGGAGCTTGCCGGCGCGGTCGGTGGACTCCCACGGAAGATCGATGTCGGTGCGGCCGAAGTGACCGTACGCCGCGGTGGGCGCGTAGATCGGTCGCAGCAGGTCCAGATCACGAATGATGGCACCGGGACGCAGGTCGAACACCTCGCTGATCGCCGCCTGAATGCGCGCGGGATCGGTCTTCTCGGTGCCGAACGTCTCGACGAACAACCCGACCGGTGCCGCCTTGCCGATGGCGTACGCCACCTGGACCTCGATGCGATCGGCGAGACCGGCAGCAACAGCGTTCTTCGCGACCCAGCGCATCGCGTACGCAGCACTGCGGTCCACCTTGGACGGGTCCTTGCCGGAGAACGCACCGCCACCGTGCCGTGCCATGCCGCCATAGGTGTCGACGATGATCTTGCGGCCGGTCAGTCCGGCGTCGCCCATCGGTCCACCGAGGACGAACTTTCCGGTGGGATTGACCAACAGACGCACGTTGGACGTGTCCAGTGTCGGCACGTCCAACTCGGCGAGCACCGAGCCCAGCACCTTCTCACGAATGTCGGGAGTGAGCAGGTTGTCGAGATCGATGTCGGCTGCGTGCTGAGTCGAGATCACGACGGTGTCGAGACGAACGGCATTGTCACCGTCGTACTCGATCGTCACCTGCGTCTTGCCGTCCGGACGCAGGTACGGCAGCACTCCGCTCTTGCGGACCTCGGTCAGTCGCCGAGAGAGCCGGTGCGCCAACGCGATCGGCAGCGGCATCAGCTCGGGAGTGTCGGTGTTGGCGTAGCCGAACATCAACCCCTGATCCCCCGCGCCCTGACGGTCGATCTCGTCGTCGGACAGTCCCTCGACTCGGGCCTCGTGCGAGTGATCGACGCCCTGAGCGATCTCGGGAGACTGCGCGCCGATCGCGACGTTGACACCGCACGAATTTCCGTCGAACCCCTTGGCCGACGAGTCGTACCCGATCTCGAGCACCTTCTCGCGCACGATCTTGGGGATGTCGGCGTATGCGGTGGTGTTGACCTCACCCGCGACATGCACCTGGCCGGTCGTGACCAGAGTCTCCACGGCCACACGGGCACGCGGATCCTCCGTCAGCAGAGCATCGAGAATGGAATCGCTGATGGCGTCACAGATCTTGTCGGGGTGACCCTCTGTGACGGACTCGCTGGTGAAAAGCCGACTACCGGACTTGCTCACGGACTTCCTCTCGACGCATGTTCCTGCCCGACCCGACGCCTCGCGCCGGTCGGGCACTCCACGAAAATTGACGTTCCTTCGGTGTTATCGCCCCTGCCGGAGCCGCGCAAACCTCTACGGCACTACACGTGGTGCCCAGCACGGTAGCCGGTACGACATCGATCGTGCACTCTCGGCATCGTCACGAATTCGACTTCGGTCGAGCACTCCGCGCATCGAGCATCTGCGCCACAGAATCCAGCACGCGGCTCGCGAGGAGTGCTTTCGAGCCCTCGCCGAGCGCCGCTTCGGAACCGTCGGAACCGAGCAGCCAGCCGTCGTTGTGGTCGACCTCGAACGCCTTGCCGTCCCCGACGGCGTTGACCACGAGCAGGTCGCAGCCCTTGCGTTCGAGCTTGGCCCGCGCGTACGTCAGCACGTCTCCGTTCGCGTCCCCGGTCTCGGCGGCGAATCCGACGATGACCGTCGACGGTTCGAGTTCACCGTCGCGGCGAGCGGACACGAGGCCGGCGAGTATGTCGTCGTTGCGGACCAGCGGGATCGACGACGGTTCGTCGGCCCCCTTCTTGATCTTGCTGCCCGCGATGGATTCGGGGCGGAAGTCGGCGACCGCGGCCGCCATCACCACGGCGTCGACACCGACGGCAAGTTTGCGAACGGCTTCCTGCATGTCCGACGCCGTCTTGACGTGCACCACGTCGACCGCGGCCGGGGCGTCGAGGTCGCTGGTGTACCCGGCGACCAACGTCACCTGGGCTCCTCGTTGCGCTGCCACTCGCGCAAGCGCATATCCCTGCTTGCCCGAGCTTCGGTTGCCCAGAAAACGAACCGGATCGAGAGGCTCGCGAGTGCCCCCGGCAGAGACAAGAACACGACGTCCTTCGAGATCCCGAGGGAGCGCATCCCCTCGCTCGGTCACCAGCATGGAGAGCGCAAAGATCTCGTCCGGCTCCGGTAGCCGACCCGACCCGGTGTCTCGCCCGGTCAGACGCCCCGATGCCGGTTCGATCACGTGTGTACCGCGAGAACGAAGGGTCGCGACGTTGGCGACCGTCGCGGGGTGCTCCCACATCTCGGTGTGCATCGCCGGGGCCAGGACCACCGGGCACCGCGCCGTGAGCAGGGTGGCCGTCAGAAGATCGTCCGCACGTCCCCCGGCGATGCGGGCCATGAGGTCCGCGGTGGCGGGCGCGACGACGACGAGGTCTGCCTCCTGACCCAGTCGCACATGCGGGACTTCCGGCACGTCCGCGAAGACGCCGGTGTGCACCGGTTGGCCGGACAACGCCTCGAATGTCGCGCGCCCGACGAACTCCAGGGCGGATGCGGTCGGGATCACCCGGACCTGGTGCCCGCTCTCGGTGAAACTGCGGATGAGCGAACAACTCTTGTAGGCGGCGATACCTCCGCCGACTCCGACGACAACGTGCAAGTCAGATGTCCTCTGTGAGGTTCTTATTCGCCTTCGGTGTGCTCGAGCAGGTCCGCGTGGATCTCGCGGAGAGCGATCGACAGCGGCTTCTCCTGCAGACCCGGCTCGACCAACGGTCCCACGTACTCGAGGATGCCGTCACCGAGCTGGTTGTAGTAGTCGTTGATCTGGCGGGCACGCTTGGCTGCGTAGATCACGAGGGCGTACTTGGACGAGGTGCGGGCGAGCAGCTCGTCGATGGGCGGATTGGTGATGCCGAGCGGCGTGTCGTAGGCCGGCAGAGCGCTGCGTCCGTCGAAGTCGGAAACGGCCGCTGAAATGCTGCTCACTGATGATCTCCTGAAATTGCATCGTTGGTGCTACGAACTAGCTGGTCGGGGCCTCGTGCGCCGTGAAAATGGTCAGCTGTTGCCGGCCGACGACCTACCGACCAACAAGGATACCAACTGTTCGCACGAATGGTCGACATCGGTATTGACAACCACCGTGTCGAACTCGTCCTGTGCGGCCAATTCCACCCGTGCGGTCTCCAATCTCCGCTCGGTGGCCGCGCTCTCCTCGGTCGCGCGCCCGACCAGACGAGAGACGAGGTCGTCCCACGTCGGTGGAGCCATGAACACCAGCATCGCCTCGGGCTTGGACACCCGCACGGCACGGGCACCGGCCAGATCGAGCTCGAGCAACACCGGGCTACCCGCCTCCAGCGCGGCCTCCACCGGTGCGGCCGGAGTCCCCGACCGCTGCAGACCACCGTGAATGCTCGCCCACTCGAGCAACTCGTCGTCGGCGATCATCCGATCGAACTCGCCGGCCGACACGAAGTGGTAATCCTGACCGTCCACCTCACCGGGCCGCGGTGCTCGCGTCGTGACCGACACGCTGAACACCAGCTCGGGCAGCGCAGCACGCACGAGCCGAACGACACTGGACTTGCCGACGCCGGAGGGGCCGGACAACACCACCAACCGGCCGCGCTCGATCTCCGGGACCGATGTCGCCGCAGTGTCACTCACCGTCGTCAGGCCTCGAAATCGAACTTCGTCAACAGCGCCTTGCGCTGCCGATCTCCGAGACCGCGCAGTCGACGGGTGGGCGCGATCTCCAATTCCGTCATCAGCTCCGCGGCCTTGACCTTGCCCACCTTCGGCAGGGCCTCGAGCAACGCGGAGACCTTCATCTTTCCGAGAATCTCGTCCGTCTCGGCATCCGTGAGCACCTGCTTGAGATCGGTGCCACCGCGCTTGAGGCGCTCCTTGAGCTCGGCGCGCGCTTTCCTGGCGATCGCTGCCTTCTCGAGGGCAGCGGCACGCTGCTCGGGCGTCAACTGGGGAAGGGCCACTGTCGGTTCCTCCGTCTTCTCGTTCTGGGCGATACGACGTGCACGATCGCTGTCGGCACGTCGACCATCGATGTTCCACTGCCACGGACCACGTTCATCGGCGCTCCACACCGGCGATCCGCACTGTTCGTCGGCAGCGCTAGCGACCGTACCGACGACTGCCGCTCACCGCTAACCCGGCCCCGAATGCCGGAGCACGGCAGCGTCGACTATGCGAGACCGGCTTCGATCTCGTCGCGCAACCGCGTCGCCGCGTCGCGCAATGCCGTCACCGACGGGCCTGCCGCCAGGACACCCCGAGAGGAGTTGGGAAGCAACAGCTCACGCGAATCGCGGAAGATCTCCGCGAGATCTGCAACCGTTGCTCCCTGCGCTCCCAGACCCGGCGCGAGTATGGGTCCGGTGTAGTTCGACAGGTCGAGACCGTGATCACGAGTGGCACCGACGACCAAGCCCACCGTGTCGGCGTCGACGCGGTTGCGCTTCCCCGCCGCGTCGACGATCGACTGAGCCACCGTCTCGCCGTCCGAGGTCGCCGCCTGCTGCAGGGCCGAGCCCTCCGCATTCGAGGTCCGAGCCAGCACGAACAGACCGCGCCGGTGTCGCACCGCTCGATCGACGGTCTCCCCCAGTGAATCGAAGCCCAGGTACGGCGACACCGTCACAGCATCCGAGGACAACGGAGAATCGGGTTCCAGCCAGGCCTGCGCGTACGCATCCATCGTGGTTCCGATGTCGCCGCGCTTCGCATCGGAGATCACCATGGTGCCCGCATCCCGAAGCACACCGACAGTGCGTTCGAGCACCGCATACCCGGCAGATCCGTACGCCTCGAAGAACGCCACCTGAGGCTTGACGATGGCCACCTCGCCGACGAACGCCTCGACGCACAGCTCGGCGAACACTTCGAGACCGTCCGCCGAGCGAGGCAGGTCCCACGCCTCGAGCAGCGCCGGGTGCGGATCGATTCCGACACACAGTCGACCACGGGCCGCAACCGCGGCGCGCAACCGATCCGACCAGGTGTGATGGCTCACTCCACTCCCAGCCCCTGCTTCAGACCGGCGTGCAGGTCCTGCAACGAGCGAACACCGATTCCTCCGGCGATGCCGGCTTCGATGCCCTGCACTGCTGCCGACGCACCCTGCACCGTGGTGATGCACGGAATGTTCTGCGCAACTGCCGCGCTACGGATCTCGTACCCGTCGACGCGGGGGCCGGAGTTGCCGTACGGGGTGTTGATCACCATGGCGATGTCACCGGCGAGTATCCGGTCGACGATGGTCCGCTCCCCTGCGGGCACGTCCTCACCGGACTGCTTGTAGACCTGCTCACATTTGATTCCGTTGCGCCGCAACACATCTGCGGTTCCTTCGGTCGCCAGGATCGTGAAGCCCAGATCCGCCAGTCGCTTCACCGGGAAGATCAGTGATCGCTTGTCCTTGTTGGCCACCGATACGAACACCGCGCCACCCGCGGGCAACGAGCCGTACGCCGCAGTCTGACTCTTGGCGAAAGCGGTACCGAAATCGAAGTCGATTCCCATCACCTCACCGGTGGACTTCATCTCCGGGCTCAGCAAGGTGTCCACTCCGGTCCCGTCCGCGCGGCGGAACCGGTTGAAGGGCAACACCGCTTCCTTGACGGCGATCGGGGATCCGGCCGGGACGGTGCCACCGTCGCCGTTCTCGGGCAGGATTCCCGCGCTCCGGAGTTCGGCGATGCTCTCCCCGAGCATGACGCGAGCGCAGGCCTTCGCGAGCTGAACTGCCGTCGCCTTGGACACGAACGGAACCGTACGGCTCGCGCGAGGATTGGCTTCGAGGACGTACAGGATGTCGTCCTTGAGTGCGTACTGCACGTTGAGCAGACCGCGTACGCCGATGCCCTTCGCGAGCGCCTCGGTGGACCGTCGGACGTTCTCGATGTCGGTCTTGCCCAGCGTGATCGGCGGCAACGCACAGGCCGAGTCGCCGGAGTGGATACCGGCCTCCTCGATGTGTTCCATGATGCCGCCGATGTAGACCTCGGTGCCGTCGCACAGTGCGTCGACGTCGATTTCGACTGCGTCTTCGAGGAACCGGTCGACCAGCACCGGACGGTCGTCCGAGATCTCCGTCGCGTTGGAGATGTACGTGGCCAGCGACGCCTCGTCGTACACGATCTCCATGCCGCGTCCGCCGAGCACGTAGGACGGGCGCACCAGCACCGGGTAACCGATTCCGGCGGCGATCTCACGGGCTCCGTCGAACGTCGTTGCGGTGCCGTACTTCGCTGCCGGCAATCCGGCTGCGTCGAGCACCTTGCCGAACTCGCCCCGGTCCTCGGCGAGATCGATGGCCTCGGGCGACGTTCCGACGATCGGGACACCCGCGGCCTTCAGTCGCTTGGCCAGTCCGAGCGGGGTCTGACCGCCGAGCTGGACGATGACGCCTCGCACCGTGCCCGACGCGGCCTCGGCCCGGTACACCTCGAGGACGTCCTCGAAGGTCAGTGGCTCGAAGTACAGGCGGTCGGCGGTGTCGTAGTCGGTGGAGACGGTTTCCGGGTTGCAGTTGACCATCACCGTCTCGTACCCGGCCTCGGACAGTGTCTGCGCCGCGTGCACACAGCTGTAGTCGAATTCGATGCCCTGACCGATGCGGTTGGGACCCGAGCCCAGGATAAGCACCTTGGGGCGGTCCGGCTGCGGGGCCACCTCGGATTCGGCGTCGGGGTCGAGTTCGTAGGTGCCGTAGTGGTACGGCGTCTTGGCCTCGAACTCTGCGGCGCAGGTGTCGACCGTCTTGTAGACCGGATGCACACCGAGCTCGGTACGCAGCGCACGCACACCGTCCTCACCGCCGAGTTCGGGACGCAGAGCGGCGATCTGTCGGTCGGACAGTCCGTGGTACTTCGCCTGACGCAGCAGCGCCTCGTCGAATTCGGCCGCCTCGCGGACCTGGACGCCGAGTTCGTGGATCTGCTGGAACTGATCGAGGAACCAGGGGTCGATCTTGGTGGCCTCGAAGAGCTGCTCGAGGGTGGCGCCCATCGCGAAGGCCTTCTCGATCCCGTACATCCGACCGTCCTGAGGAACGGACAGGTCCTTCAGCAGAGCGTCGAGGCTCTCGGCCTCGACCTCGGGGCCGGTCCAGTACCCCGCGCGCTTGGTTTCGAGCGAGCGCATCACCTTGCCGAATGCCTCGGTGAAGTTGCGGCCGATGGACATCGCTTCACCGACGGACTTCATCGTCGTGGTCAGCGTGCCGTCGGCACCGGGGAACTTCTCGAACGCGAACCGCGGTGCCTTGACGACCACGTAGTCCAGGGTCGGCTCGAAGCAGGCCGGGGTCTCGCGGGTGATGTCGTTGACGATCTCGTCGAGGGTGTAGCCGATGGCCAGCTTGGCGGCCATCTTCGCGATCGGGTAACCGGTTGCCTTCGATGCCAGTGCCGACGAGCGCGACACGCGGGGGTTCATCTCGATGACGACGAGGCGGCCGTCCGCCGGATCCATCGCGAACTGGATGTTGCAGCCACCGGTGTCGACGCCCACCTCACGCAGGATGTCGATGGAGAGGTCACGCATCTTCTGGTACTCGCGGTCGGTCAGCGTCATGGCCGGGGCGACGGTCACCGAGTCGCCGGTGTGCACGCCAACTGGGTCCACGTTCTCGATGGAGCACACGATGACCACGTTGTCGCGGCCGTCGCGCATGAGCTCGAGCTCGTATTCCTTCCAGCCGAGGATGGACTCCTCGATGAGGACGTTCGCCGTGGGCGAGGCGGCCAGCCCGCCGCCGGCGATCCGGGTCAGATCCTCGTCGTTGTAGGCCAGTCCCGAACCCAGACCACCCATCGTGAACGACGGCCGGACGACAACCGGGAAGCCGAGCTCGGCAACGGTCGCACGGACCTCGTCCATCGTGTAGCAGACGGCCGACTTGGCGGATTCGCCACCGACCTTGGCCACGATGTCCTTGAACTTCTGGCGATCCTCGCCGCGCTGGATGGCGTCGAAGTCGGCACCGATCAGCTCGACGCCGTACTTGGTGAGAATGCCCTGATCGTGCAGTGCGACAGCGGCATTGAGTGCTGTCTGCCCACCGAGCGTGGCGAGCACGGCCTGGATGGGGTGGCCCTGCTCGGCCTCGCGGGCGAAAATCTTCTCGATGAACTCCGCGGTGATCGGCTCGACGTAGGTGGCGTCGGCGAACTCGGGGTCGGTCATGATCGTCGCGGGGTTGGAGTTGACGAGGCTGACGCGCAGTCCCTCCTCGCGCAGCACTCGGCAGGCCTGGGTGCCGGAGTAGTCGAACTCACAGGCCTGACCGATGACGATCGGGCCGGATCCGATGACCAGGACGTGGTTCAGGTCTGTGCGGCGTGGCATTACTTCTTCTCCTGAAGGACGCTGGTGAAACGGTCGAAGAGGTAGGCGGCGTCGTGTGGACCGGCCGCGGCCTCGGGGTGGTACTGCACGGAGAAGGCGCTTCCACTGATCAGTTCGACGCCTTCGACGGTGTCGTCGTTGGCGCAGGTGTGGCTGATGCGGGCGCGGCCGAAGTCGGTGTCGAACTCCTCGCCCGCTTCGCCTTCGAGTGCGAATCCGTGGTTCTGCGCGGTGATCGCGATGCGTCCGGTGGTGTGCTCGATGACCGGGATGTTCATGCCGCGGTGGCCGAACTTCATCTTGTAGGTGCCACGGCCCAGTGCCCGCCCGAAGATCTGATTTCCGAAGCAGATACCGAACAGCGGCAGCTCACGTTCGAGTACCTGCCTGGTCAACGCGACGCTGGTGTCCGCCGTGGCCGGGTCGCCCGGTCCGTTGGAGAGGAAGACACCGTCCGGGTTCAGTTCCAGAACCTGCTCGATGGTGGTGTTCGAAGGCACCACGTGCACGCGGATACCGCGCTCGGCGAACATCCGCGGAGTGTTGGTCTTGATACCGAGATCGACTGCGACGACGGTGAACCGAGCATCACCGGACGGCTCGATGGTGTAGCCGGCTCCGGTGGTCACTTCACCGGCGAGGTCGGCACCGAGCATGGACGGCTGACCGACCACCTGCTCGAGCATCTCCTCCGAGGTGCCGAGTGCGTCGCCGGAGAACACTCCCGCTCGCATCGATCCGCGGGTGCGCAGGTGCCGTACCAGGGCGCGTGTGTCGATTCCGGCGATGCCCACCACGTTCTGGGCCTCGAGCTGATCCTGCAGAGTTCCTGTCGAGCGCCAACTCGAGGTGCGGCGCGCCGGATCTCGAACGACGTATCCGGCGACCCAGATCTTGTTGGGATCCTGGGCGCTGGCGGCTTCACCGTCCTCCTGGTTCCAGCCGGTGTTGCCGATCTGCGGCGCGGTCGCGACGACGATCTGTCGGTGATAGCTCGGGTCGGTCAGTGTCTCCTGGTACCCGGTCATTCCGGTACAGAACACGGCCTCGCCGAGGGTGCGCCCCTGTGCGCCGAATGTGGTGCCGCGGAATGTCCGGCCGTCCTCCAGAACAAGAACTGCGCTGCTCACGCGGTTTCCTCCTTGGTTTCTCCGGTGGAACTCGCTGTCCACACCGGGTAGATCTGCTTGTCGTCGGCCCGGAAGCCGGTGTCTATCTCGGTCCCCGTCGGGAGCTCCCAACGAATGACCAGAAGCCCGTCCTTGGTCATGACCTTGCCCGCCAACCCGCGCTCGGTGCGGATCGCACGGATCGATTCCGCTGGAATCCAGATGGGAGATTCACCGTCTCGATCGAGCAGAATGCCCTTCTCGTATCGCGACAGTTCGCCGGTGGCGCGATGGCCGATGTCGCCGACGGCGATGCGGTCCTGCCAGCTCGGCGCGATGGTGCTGCCGACGTACAGGCCGGTGGCCGGCTCGATGTGAGTGGCACCCAGATTTTCGGGCACGGCCGGGAATTCACCGATTCGCTCTTCCTGACGCTTCTGCCGTCCTCGCCAACCCCAGAAGATCAGGGCGATCATCAGCGCCCAGAACAGGACGAATCCGATGACGATGAGAACTCTGTCCACGGCTCTACTCTCCCGCTCTGTTCGCCACGACTCCGTCGCGAACGGTGATTCGTCCGCGCAACACCGTCGTGGTCACCTTCGAGGAGAAGGTCATGTCCTCGAACGGCGTGTTGTGTGCGACGCTGGCCAGCTTCTTGCCCGAGACCGTCCAGCTCGAATTCGCATCCACCAGCGTCAGATTGGCGATCTCACCGACCTCGATGGGTCGACCCTGATCGGACAGTCCGACGATTTCGGCGGGACGCTCGCTCATCACCCGCGCCACGCCGCGCCAATCGAGCAGGCCCGGGGTCACCATCGTGTCGACGACGATCGACAGTGCGGTTTCGAGCCCGAGCATCCCGGGACGGGCGATCGAGAACTCACAGCACTTGTCCTGTTCGGCATGCGGAGCGTGATCGGTTGCCACACAATCGATCACACCGTCGGCCAGGCCCTTCCGCAGGGCGTCGACATCGGATTTCTCTCGCAGCGGCGGGTTCACCTTGTTGATCGCGTCGTACGTCTCGAGCCGTGAGTCGTCCAGCAGCAGGTGATGCGGGGTGACCTCGGCAGTGATCGAAATGCCCTGTCCACGTGCCCATTTCATCAGCTCGACGGTGCCCGCGGTGGACGCGTGGCAGATGTGCACCCGCGCACCCGCATCACGGGCCAGCAAGGCGTCGCGCGCGACGATCGATTCTTCGGCCGCGCGTGGCCAACCGGCCAGTCCGAGCCGCGCCGCAGTGGGCCCCTCGTGTGCGACGGCACCGACGGTGAGCCTGGGCTCCTCGGCGTGCTGAGCGATGAGGACACCGAGCGAACTCGAGTACTCCAACGCCCGACGCATGATCAGTGGATCGTCGACGCAGTGGCCGTCGTCCGAGAACATCTTCACCCGGCCGATTCCCGCTGCCATCGTGGCCATCTCGGCGAGCTGCTTGCCCTTCAATCCGACCGTGATCGCACCGACCGGGTGGACGTCGACGAGGCCGACTTCCTGTCCCCGACGCCAGACGTGATCGGTGACCACCACCGAGTCGGCAACCGGATCGGTATTCGCCATCGCGAACACCGCGGTGTAGCCGCCCAGAGCCGCTGCCGCCGAACCGGATTCGATCGTTTCGGTGTCCTCGCGGCCGGGTTCGCGCAGGTGCGTGTGCATGTCGACGAACCCGGGCAGCAGAATCTGGCCGCGGGCATCGACCACCTCGGCTCCGTCGGCGTCGAGGTCCGCACCGATTCCGGCGATCTCTTCGCCGGTGATCAGAACATCGGTCTCGGGGCCCTCGCCGTACAGCAGCACGCCGCGGAGCAGGACGGAGGTCTCAGGTGCGTTCACGATGCACCCCCGTCCGAACCGACCAGCAATCGGAACAGCACCGCCATCCGCACGTGAACTCCATTCGTAACCTGTTGCAGAACTGCAGTTTTCGGAGAATCGGCCACCGAGGACGCGATCTCCATACCGCGAAGCATCGGACCCGGGTGCAGGACGACGGCGTGCTCGGGCAGCAGGTCGAGGCGGCGCTGCGAGAGCCCGTACGTGATGGAGTACTCACGAGCGGAGGGGAAGAACCCGCCGTTCATTCGCTCGGCCTGCACTCTGAGCATCAGCACCGCGTCCAGACCGGGCAGTTCGGCGTCGATATCGTGCGAGACCCGCACCGGCCAGCCGGTCACTCCGACGGGCAGCAGGGTAGGTGGTGCGATCAGCACCACTTCGGCACCGAGCGTGGCCAGCAGGATCGCATTCGAGCGCGCCACCCGGCTGTGCAGGATGTCGCCGACGATCGCCACCCGACGGCCGGCGATGTCCCCGAGTCGTTGACGAACCGTCAGGGCGTCGAGCAGGGCCTGGGTGGGGTGTTCGTGGGTACCGTCGCCTGCGTTGATCACCGCCGGGCCGCCACCAGGAGTGGAGCCTGCGGAACGACCGTCGAGGCCAGTTCCCTGATCGGCGGTCCATTGTGCGATCTGGTGTGCAGCACCCGATGCCGGGTGTCGGACGATGAGGGCGTCGGCTCCGGCGGCGCGCAACGTCATCGCGGTGTCGCGGAGCGATTCTCCCTTCGACACCGACGAGCTGCTGGCGCTGACGTTGATGACATCGGCGCTCATCCACTTGCCTGCGACCTCGAACGAAACGCGGGTGCGCGTCGAGTTCTCGAAGAACACCGTCATGATGGTGCGTCCGCGCAGTGTCGGTAGTTTCTTGACCTCGCGGCCGAGAAGCGCCTGCTCGAATCGTTCGGCTTCGTCGAGAATCTCGGTGGCCGATTCGGCCGTCAGGTCGGCGACCGAGAGCAAGTGCTTCATCGAGCGGATCCTCCCTCGGACAGGCTGACCCCGTCGCGACCGTCGTGTTCGGAGAGCAGCACCGACACGTCCTCGGTGCGCGCTGTGGGGACGTTCTTGCCGACGTAGTCCGCACGAAGCGGAAGTTCGCGATGGCCGCGGTCGATGAGGACCGCCAGCTGCACCGCACGGGGGCGACCGAGGTCACGCAGTGCGTCGAGCGCGGACCGTACGGTTCGCCCGGAGAACAGTACGTCGTCGACGAGTACGACCAGTACGTCGTCGACGCCGCCTGTGGGCACCGAGGTGCGTTCGAGTGGTCGGTGCGGCTTGTTCCGCAGATCGTCGCGGTAGAGGGTGATGTCGAGGGACCCGAGCGGAGGCCGCACGCCCGAAAATGCCTCGATACGTTCTGCGAGTCGTTCCGCCAGCGTGGTCCCACGCGTGGGGATGCCCAGTAGCACCACGCGCGGCGAGTCCGCGGCGTCGAGGGCCGTCTTCTCGATGATCTGATGGGCCATGCGGGAGATGGTGCGTCCCACATCGGCCGAGGACAGCAATTCGCGAACGGCGGGGTTCGCGGACGAGCTTTCGGGCGCAGGCAAACTACGACCTCCTTCTCCGCCTCTCTGGACGGATCGTTAAAGGATGTCTGACAACAACTGCGTAGAGCCTAGCAACGCTCTGCGAACCGAGACCAGCAGGCTCGCAGAGCGTTCGGTCACACGTGCGTCGACCGTGCGATCACTGCTCGGCGTCGACCGACGCTTCACCGGACGCATCGGACTGCGTACGACTCGAGACGGCCGCGGCCGCGGCGCGTACCTGCGGCGCGACCAGGACGATCTGACCCAGCACGCCGTTGACGAAGCCGGGCGAATCGTCGGTGGACAGCTGTTTGGCCAGCTCGACGGCTTCGTCGACGGCGACGACCGGTGGGACGTCGGTGGCGTGGAACAACTCCCACACCGCAACGCGCAGGATGGCCCTGTCCACTGCAGGCAGACGGGTGAGCGTCCAGTCCTTGAGGTGATCGGCGATCACGCCGTCGAGGCGATCGAGATTCTCAGCTACGCCCTCGACCAAGGTCGAGGTGTAATCACTGACGGGAGCGATCGTGTCGTCGCCGCGTGCGAGTTCGATGCGTTCGGTGGTCAGGTTCACCGGGTCGACGTTGCGCGCCTCCGCCTCGAACAGAAAGTCCACCGCCCGCTTGCGGGCCTTGTGACGCGCACCCAGCTTCTTCGCACCGGGGGCACCGTTCTGCGGGGCGGAGGATGTCGACTTCTTCGATGACACGTTAGGAGTTCACACGCCCGAGGTAGTTTCCGTCACGTGAGTCGACCTTGAGCTTGTCGCCGGTGTTGATGAACAGCGGCACCGAGATCTCGGCTCCGGTCTCGAGGGTCGCCGGCTTGGTGCCGCCGGTGGAGCGATCGCCCTGCAGGCCTGGATCGGTGTGCTTGACCTCGAGCTCGACGGTGACGGGAAGCTCGACGTACAGCGGAACGCCCTCGTGCATGGCGACCTGAACGCGCAGGTTCTCGAGCAGGAAGCGTGCGCCGTCACCGACGGTGGCCTCACCGATCGAGAGCTGGTCGTATGTGTCGGCGTCCATGAACACGTAGTCGCTGCCGTCGTGGTAGAGGTACGTCATGTCGCGGCGGTCGACCGTTGCGGTCTCGACCTTCACACCGGCGTTGAACGTCTTGTCGACGACCTTGCCCGAGAGCACGTTCTTGAGCTTGGTCCGCACGAATGCGGGTCCCTTACCGGGCTTGACGTGCTGGAATTCGATGATCGACCACAGCTGGTTCTCCAGGTTGAGAACCAGTCCGTTCTTGAAATCGCTGGTGGAAGCCACTTGCTTCGCGTCTCCTCAATCGTTTGTGCGCGTGACGCGCCGTCGGTCACGTGCGGGATTCGCTCCCGCCCGTGCGCTAGACGGACGTGAGTTCCTTGCTTGTCAGGGTGAGCAGTTCCGGACCCCCGTCGCGAACGACGAGTGTGTCCTCGATCCGAACGCCGCCGCGACCGGAGAAGTAGACACCCGGCTCGACGGTGACCGCTGCACCGCTCAGCAGTGTACCGGTGCTCGTCTTCGCGATTCCCGGCGCTTCGTGGATTTCCAGGCCGACGCCATGGCCGAGCCCGTGGAGGAAGTACTCCCCGTACCCTGCGTCCTCGATCACCGAGCGTGACGCGGCGTCGACCGAGGCGGTGGTCACTCCCGGTGCCAGGGCTTCGCGACCGGCAGTCTGCGACCGCTGCACCAGCTCGTACAGATCGCGCTGCCACTGCGCGGGAGTCCCGATGACGAAGGTTCGAGTCATGTCCGAGTGGTAGCCGCCGACGAGTGCGCCGAAGTCGAGCTTGACGAAGTCGCCGTCGGCCAACACCGCATCGGTGGGCCGGTGGTGCGGGACCGCCGAGTTGGCTCCCGCAGCAACGATGGTCTCGAACGAGATCGCATCGGCACCGTGGTCGAGCATCGCCGATTCCAGCTCCCGGGCCACCTCACGCTCGGTCCGGCCTGCTCGGATACCGCCCCCACCGATCAATCGAGCCAGGGCCTCGTCGGCGGCGCGGCAGGCGTCCCGGAGCAATCCCACCTCGAACTCGTCCTTGACCATGCGCAACGACTCCACGACACCCGGTGCACGCACCAACTCCGCAGCACCGTCGAGCTCGGACCACGCGCGATGGGCGTCGACGGTCACCACATGACTCTCGAAACCGATCCGGCCGCCGCTACCCGACACGCCCGATCGAAGCAGGTGTATCGCCGACGCCCGGTCGATCTCGGCCCGAAGATCCGGCACCTGCTCGGCCACCTGGGTGACGTACCGACCGTCTGTGCAGATGACCGTCCGATCCTCGTCACCGGCCGAATCGGCCACCGAGACCAGTAGCGCGGCGTTGGACCCGGTGAATCCAGTCAGATATCGCACGTTGAGCAGATCGGTGATCAGCATCGAATCGAGTCCGTCGGCGGCCAACAGTTCTCGTAGGGCACCACGACGGGCACCGAAATCGGCAGGCATGAGCCCGACATTACCGGTCGCCCCACAGGCTCCCCCTCCCTCGACCGGCTCGTCGAACTTGTGGGCCCCGACACACAAACTTCGACGTGCGGATATGCTGTGCCGCATGACTGGGTGGGCAGTGCGTGGCATAAGTATGGGATTGGTCAACGTCGTCGTTCGACTGCTGCTGGGGGCAGCAGTGTCGATGTGGCCGCTGAGCGGATCGGCACTGCGCTGGGTGGCATACGCCCTCGTGCTGCTCGTCATCATCGTGTGGGCCGGCATCGATGGAATCCGCGACCGGCGCAAGCATCCCGACCCCGAGGACGGCGAGGACCTCACCATGGTCTGGCTCAAAGCCGCTGTGGTCGGTGGACTCCTCGGTGGTCTCCTGAGCTGGATCGTCGACTTCTTCGTCGATTTCAGCCTGGGTCAGAACGGTCTGGTCTTCGAGCTCACGTCCGGAGCCGCGTTCACGATTCTCACCATCTTCATCGGCGCCAGCGTCGCGGTGTTCGTGGGACGACAGATCGTCAACCGCGAGGCCAAGAAGAAGTTGGCCACTTCGGACGCCGAACGCGCGCACGACCGCCAGCTGGTCAACGCCGGCCAGGAGAACCGTTCGGGTCAGGCAGAGGCGACGCGGACCGAACCCACGCGGACCGAAACGCAGTGGGCTCCCGAGCACGGCGACGCCGACACCGAGGTGTTCTCGGCAGTGGACGCGGACGGCAAGCCGCGGCTGGACAAGCGCGGCAGCCACGGCAGCGCCGACGGTTCCTGACTCCCCTACATCGACCTACGGGCGGTGATCGACGCTGTACGCGTCGATCACCGCCCGTTGTCGTCAGGCCCCGAGACTGGCCGACGGCGTCACAACATGATGGCCGACCCACCTGCGGCCGGGGCCTCGCGGCCGACCGCGGAGAATGCAGCGACGAGCAGTGCCGGATCCGGACCTTCGAGCCGTCCGGGCTTGGCCAAACCGTCCAGAACCACGAACCGCAGCAGCCCGGCCCGGTTCTTCTTGTCCGTCTGCATGCCCTTGAGCAGATCCGAGAACGCATGCTCGTCGTAGGTGACCGGCAAGCCGACCGATTCGAGAATCGAACGGTGGCGGTCGGCAGTAACGTCGTCCAGGCGTCCGGCCAGGCGTCCCAGCTCGGCCGCGAACACCAGACCGACCGACACCGCGGCACCGTGACGCCACCGGTACTGCTCCCGCCGCTCGATGGCGTGCGCGAGCGTGTGCCCGTAGTTCAGGATCTCGCGCAGGTTCGACTCACGCAGATCTGCCGCCACGACCTTCGCCTTGACCTCGACCGAGCGCCGAATCAGCTCCGGGAGCACGTCGCCGGTCGGATCCAGCGCCGCGGCAGGATCGGCTTCGATGATGTCCAGAATCTTCGGATCGGCGATGAATCCGGTCTTGATCACCTCGGCCAGGCCCGAGACGATCTCGTTCTTCGGCACGGTCTCCAGGGTCGCCAGATCGATCAACACGGCAGCCGGTTCGTGGAAGGAGCCGACGAGGTTCTTGCCGGCATCGGTATTGATGCCGGTCTTGCCGCCCACGGCCGCGTCGACCATGGCCAGCAGCGTCGTCGGAACGTGGACGATACGAACTCCGCGCATCCAGGTCGCGGCCACGAATCCGGCCAGGTCCGTCGCCGCTCCACCGCCCAGACTGACGATGGCGTCGCTGCGAGTGAGACCGATTCGGCCGAGAACCTCCCAGCAGAAACCGGCCACGGCCAGATCCTTGCCGTCCTCGGCGTCCGGAATCTCGATGCGATGAGCGTCGATTCCCTTGTCCGCCAACGCCGCTCGCACTGCTTCCGCGGTCTCTGCCAGCGGAGGCTGGTGGAAGATCGCCACGGTGGCCGTTCCGGCGAGCTGGTCGACGAGATCCGTCAACAGACCTCGGCCGATGATCACCGGGTACGGGTTGGCAGTCTCGACCTGGACGCGCACTGGCTCTGTCATCGAATCACCTTCATCTACTGGGGGTTTTTCTCGTTCGCATCGCGCCCGGGAACAGGGGCGATGGCGGTCAGCTTCGACACCAACTGGCCCACGACCCGAGCGGGGCTGCGACTGTCGGTGCGCACGCGCACCGTGGCCACCGATCGATAGAGAGGTCGCCGATGGCGCATCAGTTCCTGGTACTTCGCACGCGGGTCAGGACCGGCGAGCAACGGCCGAACCGTGTTCGCACCGGTACGCCGAAGCCCTTCGGCCACACTGATTTCCAGGTACACCACAGTGTGCCCGGACAGCAGGGCGCGGGTGGCGGGCGACAGCACAGCACCACCGCCGAGGGAGACGATCCCGTCGTGCGAGGCCAGAGCACCGGCGACAATCCGCTCCTCGATCTGCCGAAAGGCCGGTTCGCCGTCGTGCGAGAAGATATCGGCGATCGTACGACCGGTGTCTCGCTCGATGGCCACATCGGTGTCGAACAGGTCCAGGTCGAGAGCCTGTGCCAGCCGTCGACCGATCGTCGACTTGCCTGCTCCCGGCGGTCCGACGAGGACCGCGTACGGGGTCATCGTGGAGGTCGGGCGGCGGTGCCCTTCACGTAGTGGTCGACGTTGCTCGTCGTCTCCGCCAGCGAGTCCCCACCGAACTTCTCCAACGCTGCCTGCGCGACGACCAGGGCGACCATGGTCTCGGCCACGACACCGGCAGCCGGAACAGCGCAGACGTCCGAGCGCTGATGAATGGCCACGGCCTCGTCGCCGGTCGTCATGTCGACCGTTGCCAACGCGCGCGGAACCGTCGAGATGGGCTTCATCGCCGCCCGCACTCGCAGGGCCTCACCGTTGGTCATACCGCCCTCGATGCCGCCTGCCCGGTTGGTCGAGCGCAACACACCGTCCGGACCGGGCTTGATCTCGTCGTGAGCGACGCTTCCTCGTCGACGCGCGGTCTCGAAGCCGTCCCCGATCTCGACCCCCTTGATGGCCTGGATTCCCATCAGTGCCGCGGCGAGTCTTGCGTCGAGCTTGCGTTCTCCGGAGACGAAGGACCCGAGGCCCACGGGCAGACCGTGGACCACGACCTCGACGACGCCGCCGAGGGTGTCACCGTCCTTCTTCGCTGCTTCGATCTCGGCGATCATCGATTCTTCGGCGGCCTTGTCGAAGGCGCGCACCGGAGATGCGTCGATGGCGTCGAGGTCCGCGCCAGCGGGCGGCGGCCCGACATAGGGGTCGGATGCCCCGATGGAGATCACGTGGGAGACGACATCCACTCCGAACGCCTGCTTCAGGAACAGGCGGGCGACGGTGCCGATGGCGACCCGGGCGGCTGTCTCACGCGCGCTGGCGCGTTCGAGCACCGGGCGAGCGTCGTCGAAGCCGTACTTGAGCATCCCGGAGTAGTCGGCGTGGCCGGGCCGCGGCCGCGTCAACGGGGAGTTGCGCGCGAGATCCGCGAGCACTGCCTCGTCGACGGGATCGGCCGACATCACCTGCTCCCACTTGGGCCACTCGGTGTTGCCGACCTCGATCGCGACCGGACCACCCATCGTGCGTCCGTGTCGGACTCCACCGGTGAGGGTCACCTTGTCGGCCTCGAACTTCATACGGGCACCTCGGCCGTAGCCGAGGCGACGGCGAGCGAGTTGAGAGGCAATGTCGTCCGAGGTCACCTCTACTCCCGCGACCATTCCTTCGAGAATGGCGACGAGAGCGGGTCCGTGGGATTCTCCGGCAGTTATCCAGCGCAGCACTCGAACATCTTTTCACGCCAGGGACGCCGCGGATGCCAGCAGGGTGGCCGCGCACATGGACGGGCCGTGCGGGATGCGGGCTCGCCTGTGCCCCAACGCCGCGGCGATCGACCCCACCACGGCAGTTGCCACCGGTGCCGACAGCGCGGCGATCGCCCATCCTCCCCCGCCGCCGACGCACGCGATCGAGCCGACCGACCAGGCGAGTTTGACGTCCCCCGCTCCGAACGCCGCGGGCGCGAGAAGGTGAACGACGAGGTAGATCGCGAACAACAGAGCACCGCCCAGCAGTGCCCCCGGCGAGCCGGTGAGAACGAGCGCGATCGTCACCACGAGCGCCCCGGGGACGGTCAAGGCGTTCGGCAACCGGCGTCGCTGCAGGTCGACCGCGCTGAGTGCGGCGAACCACCACGTCGTCACGCACAACGGAACCGCGTATTCGGTACCGCCGAATCGCCACCAGACCCATCCGGTACCGATCGCAGACAGCAGCGGCAGGAGCCGAGGACTCCATCGGACCAAACATCGGCGCATCGCCAGCCCCACAACGGCACCGACCACGACCGCACCACACACGACAATCATGAGCGAAGGGTGGCACCACGGCAGCGATCGACTGTGACGAAAGCCCAGGTGGGACATTGCCCTGTGCACAACTCGAACCCTGTGGACAACTCGCGTCCCGTGGACTACTCCGGCCCGTGGACTACTGCCGGCTCGAACTCACAACGCGGTGAACAGTGCGTCCCGCATGATCGCTCGCGGTGCCGGCCTGCCGGTGAACTGCTCCACCTGCCCGTACGCCTGATTGAGCAGCATCGACAATCCGCTGATGACGGTTCCACCGGCTGCGTCCACGGCAGTTGCCAGGGGCGTCGGCCACGGATCGTAGATGGCGTCGAGGACCAGGGGTGCCTGGGCGAGTTCCGACGCGATGTCCGCGGCCCCGGCCGCGGGCACGGTGCTGACCAGCACAGCGGACTCCGCTGCGACGGCTGCGAGCCGAGGGTCGGTCATGTCCACGAACTCCGCGCGCATCCCCGCGGCGACGGCGCAGTCCAGTGTGTCTCGGGCGCGGTCGGCCGACCGCGCGACGACAGTGACCGCAGTCGCTCCGAGTCCGGCCAGCGCCACGATCGCCGGCCTCGACGTTCCTCCTGCGCCGACCACCGTCACGGTGCGACCGGACAGGTCCTCGATTCCGGCGTCGCGCAGTGCGCCCACGATTCCGTCGACGTCCGTGCAATCGGCGCGCCAGCCCGACTCGGTGCGGACCAGGGTGTTCGCCGAGCCGGCCAGAACTGCCCGCGTGGTGCGCTCGGTCGCGTACGCCAGAGCCGCGACCTTGCCCGGCATGGTGACCGACACGCCGACCCATTCGGGGCCGAAACCGTCGAGCAGGCCGGGCAGCTGCTCACCGGTGCAGTCGATGCGCTCGTAGGTCCAGTCGGCGAGGCCGAGCGCGCGGTACGCGGCACAGTGCAGCACCGGCGACTTCGAGTGTTCGACAGGGCTTCCGAGTACAGCGGCGCGCACGTCAGCGGCCGCTGTCGAGGAAGCCACCCTCGACCTTGGTGATGTTGGCCAGGTGTTCCTCGTAGCTGCGGGTGAACAGGGTTTCGCCCGCCTGGTTGATGGTCACGAAGTACAGCCAGTCACCGTCGGCGGGCATCTCGACCGCCTGCACCGCTCCGATACTCGGCGAGGAGATCGGGGTTGCCGGCAGCCCTTCGCTGGCATAGGTGTTCCACGGTGTGACGCGGGCGCGGTCGGCGTCGGTGGTGGCCACCTCGGTCGTGTCGAGCGAGTAGTTGACCGTCGAGTCGAACTCGAGCTTCTGCGGCACCGCGAGCCGATTGAGGATCACCCGGGCCACCTTGCTGAAGTCCTGCGGCAGCGACTCCCGCTCGACGAGCGACGCGGCGACGAGGGTGTCGTACGGAGTCAGCCCGGAGTTGGCGCCCGCGGTGAGGATTCCGGTGTCCTCGTAGCGGGTCGCGCTCTCGGACACCAACTGCTTCAGAATGTCGGTCGGAGCCGCGCTGGGATCGAAGTCCCAGGTTCCTGCGGCGATCAGGCCTTCGAGCTGGCGATCGCGGTCCGGGACTCCCTCGACGCGATCGGTGGCCCAGTCGGGCACGCCCAAGGCGGCCGGGTCGTCCACGGCTCCGGCCACGTTGAGGTCGTCGTAGCTCACGCAGGTGGGGGTTCCACTGCCGGTTCGGTCCACGCAGCTGGCCTCGGAGATCAGGGTGTAGATGCCCTTCTTGACGGCACCGGTGTTCACGTCGCGCGCGTCGTGCAGCTGACGGCCTTCCGAGATCACCATGTTGCCCACCCGGGAGGCGGGGTCGACCAGTTCGTTCACGGCCTGCGAGGCAGGCACGTTACTGGCGAGCAGATAGAAACCGGGTTGAACCGAGGTGATGGCGTTGTTCAGGAGCGCCGCTTCGAGGAAGGCTCCCGAACTGGCGACCACACCCTTGTCCGCTGCCTGGGTACCGATCTGTTGCGCGGTGTCGTTGGGATGAACCTGAATCACCACGCCGTCGCCCGGTGAGCCCGCGGTGAAGTCGGCGTTCGGTGTCGTGCGATTGCCGAACTTGTTCACCGCGAAATACGCTCCTCCCGCGACTGCCACGACCAGTACGAGCCCGAGTACCAGAGCGACCAGGCGGCCGCGGCGCTTGCGGCTGGAGGCAGCTCGGTCCTTCCGGGTCGCGGCACGGCTGCGGCCGACCTCCTGTGGCAACGCTCCGCGCTCGGCCTCGGGCTCCCGATCTGCGTCACGAGAGGACCGGGGATGCGGCTCCTGACGCTGCGGCGGGCCGTGCACAGTGCGGTGGAACTCGCTGCCCTCGTCCACGCGATAGCCGATCGGGTCGGTGTGCGCCTCGTCCGAGCGCGCATCTCGCCGGTCCCGATCGGACCCTTCGTAGTTCACTCGTCGACCTCCGTCGATCCTGAATTGTTCGCTGCACGATCCGATACGGCACGGCGCTCGTCGAGCCAGCCCTGCAGTATCGCGACCGCCGCAGCCTGATCGATCACCGATCGTTGGTTCTTGGCTCGCACTCCACTGTCCCGTAGCGCGCGCGATGCACTCACGGTAGTCAGTCGCTCGTCGGCCATCCGAATCGGCACATCACCCAATCGCCGGTGCAGGGAGCGGCCGAATTTCTCGGCTGCGTCGACGGCATTGCCGCGCTCTCCGCGCAGCGTCCGAGGAAGCCCGATGACGATCTCGACGGCCTCGTATTCGGCGACGATCTCCGCCACCCGCGCCACGTCCGGGGCGTCGGGACCCTTGATCTTCGATCGCGGCACGGTCTCGACAGGCGTGGCGAGTACACCGTCGGGATCGCTCGAGGCGATGCCGATGCGGACACTACCGACGTCGATGCCGATACGACGGCCGCGGCCGGGATCGTCGACTCCTGGCCGATCGGGGCCGCGCCCCTGAGCTACCACGATCGTCAGTGGGTGGTGAGTTCGGTCAATCGAGCCCGGGCTGCGTCGATACCGGCTTCGATTCCGGCGACGTCCGATCCCGACCCCTGTGCCAGCTCGGGCTTGCCGCCGCCTCGGCCACCGATGCTCGGACCGAAGGCCGCCACCAGATCGCCTGCCGCGATGCCTGCATCCTGAGCTGCCTTGTTGGTCGAGACCACGAACGGGACCTTGCCGTTCACGGTGCCGAACAGCACCACCACGGCCGGATCCGCGCCCAGCCGTCCTCGGATGTCGGTGACCAAGGTGCGCAAGTCGTTGCCGCCGACGCCGTCCGGTGCCTGCGCGATGACCGCTCGCACGTCTCCGAATCGCTCGGCCTTGCCGACGAACTCACCTGCCGAGGCCAGCACTGCGGCGGCCTTGACGGCGTCGAGTTCCTTCTCCGCGACGCGCAGACGCTCGACCAGGGTCTCGATGCGGGCCGGAACCTCCTCGGACGGCACCTTGAGCGAGGACGCGATGCCGGCCAGCAGCGCGCGTTCCTTGGCGAGATAGCGGTACGAGTCGAGGCCGACGAAGGCTTCGACTCGGCGCACTCCCGAGCCCACGGACGATTCACCGAGAATGGTGACCGGGCCGATCTGCGACGAGTGCTGCACGTGCGTACCACCGCACAGTTCCATCGAGAACGGTCCGCCGATCTCTACGACGCGCACTTCGTCGCCGTAGTTCTCACCGAACAGGGCCATGGCGCCCATCTTCTTGGCACTGTCGAGGTCGGTGACCATGGTGTTGACCGCGAAGTCCGAACCGACCGCATCGTTGGCGACATTCTCGATGTCGTCGCGCTGCGCGTCGGACAGCGCACCCTGCCACGAGAAATCGAAGCGCAGGTAACCGGGCTTGTTGAGCGATCCGGCCTGTGTCGCGTTCGGCCCGAGTACCTGTCGCAGTGCCGCGTGCACCATGTGGGTACCCGAGTGGCCTTGAGTCGCGCCCTTACGCCACGCGTGGTCGACGTCGACGTGCACGGTGTCGCCCTCGGTGATCTGCCCCGACTCGACCACCGACTTGTGCGTCCAGAGCTTCTTGGCAATCTTCTGCACGTCGTTGACCTTGACGCCGAGGCCGGGTGCGGTGATCGTGCCGATGTCGGCGATCTGGCCACCGGACTCGGCGTAGAGCGGGCTGCGGTCGAGGATGATCTCCACCGAGTCTCCCGCAACCGCGGTCGGAACGCGGACGCCGTTGGAGATCAGGGCCAATACCGTTGCCTCGGAACCGAGCTCGTCGAATCCGGTGAACTCGGTCGGCGAACCGTCGACGAAATCCTTGTAGACCGTGAGGTCTGCGTGTGCGTGCTTGCGGGCACGGGCGTCGTCCTTGGCCCGGTTGCGCTGCTCGGCCATCAGCGAGCGGAAACCGTCCTCGTCCACCGACAAGCCGGCCTCGGCGGCCATCTCGAGCGTCAGATCGATCGGGAAACCGTAGGTGTCGTGCAGCGCGAATGCCTCGGCACCGCCGATCTTTTTCGCACCCGACGCCTTGACAGCCTCCGCCGCTCCCTCGAACAGCCGCGAACCCGAGGTGAGGGTCTTGAGGAACGCCGTTTCCTCCCCCACTGCGACGGTCAGAATGCGATCGAAGTCGGTCACCAGATTCGGGTACGACTCGGCCATCGTGTCTCGTACGACGGTGACGAACTGCGCCATGGTCTCGTCGGGTGCGCCGAGCAGGCGTGCCGATCGGACGATGCGGCGCAGCAACCGGCGCAGCACGTAGCCGCGACCGTCGTTGCCGGGATTTACTCCGTCGGAGATCAGCAGCGCGGCGGTCCGGGCGTGATCGGCGATGACGCGGAAACGCACGTCGTTGTCGTGGTCGGCACCGTAGGCGCGTCCCGAGAGTTCCTCGGCCTTGGCGATCACCGGTCGGACGAGGTCGGTCTCGTAGACGTTGTCCACGCCCTGGAGCAGGAAGGCGACACGCTCGACGCCCATGCCGGTGTCGATGTTCTTCTTCGGCAGCGGACCGAGAATCTCGAAGTCGTCCTTGCTGATTCCCTTGCCGCGTTCGTTCTGCATGAACACGAGGTTCCAGATCTCGATGTACCGATCCTCGTCGGCCTCCGGACCGCCCTCGGCACCGAACTCGGGTCCTCGGTCGTAGTAGATCTCCGAGCACGGGCCACAGGGTCCGGGAATGCCCATGGACCAGTAGTTGTCGGCCATTCCTCGACGCTGAATTCGCTCGTCGGGCAGGCCTGCGATCTCCTTCCAGAGCTCGATCGCCTCGTCGTCGTCGAGATACGCGGTGGCCCAGATCCGCTCGGGATCGAACCCGTATCCGCCGTCCTCGACGCTGTCGGTCAAAAGAGACCAGGCATGCCGGATGGCGTCCCGCTTGAAGTAGTCGCCGAACGAGAAGTTTCCTGCCATCTGGAAGAACGTGTTGTGCCGGGTGGTGATGCCGACGTTCTCGATGTCGAGGGTGCGCACGCACTTCTGGACGCTCGTCGCCGTCTTGTACGGCGGTGTCTGCTGACCGAGGAAGAACGGCACGAACGGAACCATGCCCGCATTGACGAACAGCAGATTGGGGTCGTCGAGGATCAACGACGCACTGGGTACTTCGGTGTGTCCCGCCTTCACGAAATGGTCGAGGAAACGCCTGCGGATCTCATGGGTCTGCACGGATACAGGTTAGCGTCGTCGGACCCCGCACCGACTCGAGGGCCTATCGGCCTCGGATGATGCGGCGCAGTTTCCCGACCCTGGTCGCGATTTCCCGCTCGGCACCGTGCTCGGTGGGCTCGTAGTAGTTCACGCCCACCAGTTCATCCGGCGGATACTGCTGCCCCAGTACGCCGCCAGGACTGCTGTGCGGATACCGATACCCGACGGCGTTCCCCAGCCCTTGAGCTCCCTTGTAGTGGCCGTCGCGCAGATGCGGCGGCACCGACCCCGACTTGCCTGCAGCCACGTCGGCCATGGCAGCACCGAGTGCGCCGATCACGGCACCGGACTTGGGCGCAGTCGCCAGATGGATCGTGGCCTGCGCCAGCGCCAACCGCGCCTCGGGCATCCCGATCATCTGCACGGCGCTGGCAGCGGCCGTCGCCGTCTGCAACGCCGTGGGATCGGCCATCCCGATGTCCTCGCTGGCGTGCACCACGAGACGTCGCGCGATGAACCGCGCGTCCTCGCCTGCCGTGATCATCCGCGCCAGATAGTGCAGGGCTGCGTCGACGTCGGACCCTCTGATCGACTTGATGAACGCGCTGATGACGTCGTAGTGCTGATCTCCGTCGCGGTCGTAGCGCACGGCGGCCTTGTCGACACTGGCCTCGACCGTCGCGAGGTCGAGCATCCCGTCGGTTGCAGCGCCCGCTGCCGCCTCGAGGGCCGTCAACGCCCGTCGGGCGTCGCCGGCCGCGAGACGCACCAGGTGATCCATCGCGTCCTCGGCGATGGTCACTGCACCGTCCAGGCCGCGTGGATCGTTCGCGGCGCGAGTGAGCAACAACTCGATGTCCTCGGATCCCAACGGCTGCAACTGCAGAACCAACGACCGGGACAGCAGCGGCGACACCACCGAGAACGACGGGTTCTCCGTGGTCGCAGCCACCAACAACACGATCCGATTCTCGACGGCAGCGAGCAGTGCATCCTGCTGCGTCTTGGAGAATCGGTGCACCTCGTCGATGAACAACACCGTCTGCTCGCCCGAGAGCAGTCGGCGACGCGCGAGTTCGATGACGTTGCGTACTTCCTTGACACCGGCCGAGAGGGCCGACAGCGCCTCGAACTTGCGTCCGGTCGCTCCCGAGATCAGCGACGCCAGCGTCGTCTTGCCGGTTCCCGGTGGTCCGTAGAGCATCACCGAGGACGCACCGGAGCCCTCGACGAGGCGGCGCAGTGGAGCACCCGGAGCCAACAGATGAGACTGCCCCACCACCTCGTCGAGGCTCGTCGGACGCATACGCACCGCCAGAGGTGCGTCGGGCCTGACGTAGGTGGACGTGGGACGGGACTCGGCGATCATCGCCTCCGGGGGCGCAGGCGCGTCGAACAGCCCGTCGCCCAACTCGTCGCTTCCCGAGATGTCCCCGCCGGAGAAGTCACTACCGATGCCGCCGCTCACCCGTCGAACGCTACCGATGCGACCGGCGGATGCGCGAACGACGTCTTCCTCAGCGCTCCCACTTGGTGCGCAGAGCGGTGGCGACCGACGTCGCGTAGTCGGCGATATCGGTCTCACCGACGCGCGCGGCACTGTCTGCCAGCGCCGTCCACCGCGAAATCAGTGCCTGCGACCGCGGAACCGACAGGTGGTGAGCACGCGCCGCTGCGATGCGAGTGTGGTCGTCGGGCAGGAACCAGTAGGTGCTGAGCCACACCCAGATCAGACGTGCGTCGAGAATCTTGCTCGCCAGCGTGGTGTCGTCGGCCAACGCGGGCCATATGCCCACCACTTCCGAACGCCACGCGTCGATCATCGCCTGCTCTCGAGCGTGCGAGAGGTCGAAGCTGCACAGGCAACCGGGGAACGACGCCAACGCGTAGGTGATGTCGAGGGTGGCGTCACGAAATCCGCCCCACTCGTAATCGAGGAACCGCACGCCTTCGTCGTTGACGATGATGTTGTCGGGACACAGGTCGGACGGGCTGAAGGCGCGGAAGGCGCCATGCGCGAACAGCCGTCCGCTGCGAGAGACGCGATCGAGAATTGCATCCGGGGTCGTTCCGACGCCCAGAAGATCGGTCAGCAGCCCGGGGACCTCGGCGAGAGCGTCGGGTATCTGGGCGGAGATCCCGTCGGTGGAGTCGGGTTGTCCCACCCGTCGCAGCAGAGCGGCGAAGTCGTCCTCACGGCCGACGGTGGCGGCGTGCATGCGGCCGAGCGCCTGCGCCATGGCCATCAAGGAATTGGTCACCGCGGCTTCGTCCGAGTTGCGCAGCAGAGTGGTGATGGGACTGGCGTCGCCGAGGTCGCTGAGCACCAGCAGTCTCGCGTCGAGGTCGTACGCGTGCAGCTCGGGTCCGGGCCTGCTGTCCGTGGCCAGAGCGTTGGCGAACTGATAGGACGCTGCCTCGCGCAGGAAGGCGCTGGAACCGGAGATGTCGGCGAGCTCGGCATGCAGTTCCGATTCGGCGGGCAGGTCCCGGACCTGCTTGATCACCAGGGTGCGGGGCAGCTGAAACGGGTTCTCGGACACTCGGACTCGCAACACGATCGCTTGGCCGCTACCCCCCAGATTCACCGGGTCGATCAACGTCACCGGAGCTCCGGTGCGTTTGGTGAGGAGTCGCTGGGCTGCTGCTACTACCTCTGATACAGGGTCTGCCAGTGTTGCGGTCATCGATATCCAAGCTACCCGTTCGGTGTGTTCTGCTGTGCCGTCTCGGTGACTACGAATGGAAAACGATTGTCCGTTTTGCGGCTTTTCGCACGTTGCATTCGTAGATTCGACCAGATGGTCGGTTACCCCGAGCCACCGAAGTATGCCGGGTTCGCTACTGCGGTGCAACGTCCACCGATACGGCGATGGTGCTCTCCTCCGCTTCGGTGTAGATCACTCCGCGCAGGGGAGGCACGTCGGCGTAGTCGCGTCCCCACGCCACGGTCGCGTATCGCTCGTCGACCAGCTGATCGTTGGTGGGATCGAAGGCGAGCCACCGATCGTTCGGCATCCACACCGCAGCCCACGCGTGGGTCGCGTCGACACCGATCATCCGCTCCTTGCCGGGCGGAGGCTCGGTTGCGAGGTATCCCGACACGTACCGGGCCGCCAGACCCTGGGACCGCAAGCACGCGATCGCAAGGCGAGCGAAGTCCTGGCACACTCCCGATCTCGCGGCGAGGACGTCGACAACGGTGGTCGAGACCGTCGTCGAGCCGGAGAGATAGCGAAAATCGGTGAAGATCCGATGTGTCAGATCCACGACGACGTCCGCGAGGGGACGACCGGGCCAGAAGCTGGGGGCCGCGTAGGCGCGCACCTCGTCGGTGATCTCCGGAGTCGGCAGATCGAGAGCGAACTCCACGGCCGACGCACGGGCCGGATCCGCCGGCACGTTCGCACCGAACAGCGCCATCCGAGCCGACTCCCAGGATGCAGTCGCCGGCCACGACGTCGTCTCGTCCGCCGGACGGGGATAGACCTCCACCAGCGAATCCGCCGTGACCACCAGCTTCTCGTGGTCGTGCGTGACGTGGAAGTACACATCCTCGTTGCCGTAGACGTCCACGCCGAAGGATTGATCGGTGGGTGCCGGCTCCACCGTGACCGACTTCTCCACGCAGTGCTGCCCGTCCATGTCGCGCGGCGCGAGGAATCCGCGCCCGTAGGACGAGGTGACACGGTCGGAATACGTGTAGGTGGTGATGTGCTTGATTCGGTACCGACGACTCATCACCGCACCCCGTTCGCAGTTCGGATGTTCGCGCTGCCCCACAGCGGCTGCGTGCCACCGGGCAACGACATGTGCGTGGCGAGGACGACGCGGGACAATTCCTCGAGCGAGTCGTGGATGCCGTCCACCAGCTCGAGCAACTCCACCCGCCTGCCGTTCGCATCGACCGATTCCAGATCGCCCGGGTCAACGCGCCGCAACCGCACCCGCATCTGCTCGACGAGCTGCTCGGGCCGCGACGTACCCGAGGCATCGGGCAACGAACCCAGGTCGTCCCGCAGCCGATCGAGCTGGTAGACCAACGCTCGCGGGTTGCCCTCGTCGAACAACAACAGTTGCGCGACGGCCGCCGGACGTGCGCGCCCGCTGTTGCGTCTGCGGTAGATCACCGAGGACTCGGCCGCGGACAGCACCGAATCGATGACCGCTTGTTCGGTGGAGGGCGTGAGAGCGTGGCTCAGCGTGGCCGAGAGCAGCGCAGTCAGCTGCAGACCACGCTCGATCCGTTTGCCTGCATCCATCAGGTACCAGCCCGCGTCTCGCACCATCGATTCCGATGCCAAGCCGGCCAGCGCAAGCAACCCGCGCAGCACACTCGACTGCGACGACGCCAATTGCGCGCCGTTGTGAACCGGCGACTCGGCCAACTCCTCGAGCGCGGTGTCGATGCGGTTCAGCACCGCCCAGGTGTCGTTCGAGAGCTGGTCGCGCACCGCGCGCGCCGCTTGCTGCATCCGATCCACCGATTGGGCCAGCGAACCCAGACGTCCCGTCGAGAGCATCAGCGAGCGCATTTCCACGCTCGCATCACTGCGGTTCTTCTCGTCGAGGAACCCCGGCCAGGTGCGCGAGACCTTCGTGACCGCTTCGAGAAGGATCGGCAGACTTTCGCTGCCTTCGAGCCACGGCATCGATCGATAGTCCTGATTGCGTTCGCGCGCAGCGATGAGCAATCGAGTCATGTCCTCGGCACGCTCGCTGTAGCGGCCGAACCAGAACAGGTCGCCGAGCACACGCGGGGAACTGACGACATCGACGTTGGACGCGGCGTACTGCGGCAACTCCTCCACCGTGGCGGGCGGCGTGTGCGGAGCGGAGTCGGCCGGGGTGACCCGTTCCACCGACTTGACCCACACATCCTTCGACGCCACCGTGATGAGCGGTTCGGTGACCGGTGCGGTGAGCACCACCTGCCCCAGGCCGCCGCGCATCGGCGTGTACCCGCCCCGCTGCGCAACCGTGAACAGCCGCATTCCCACCTGCGCCGGCGCCACCGACAACTGCGAACCCGAGCCGCCGTCGATCGACGAACCGACCGGAGCCAACGAGAACTCGGGGACTTCCTGCCCGGTCCACTTCCACGGCTCGGCGAGAATTCGCTTCCACAGCTCCTCCGCGGCGACGTCGGTGAGATCGTGCCCCACCACCGTGCGACGTGAGGTGGTCGAGCGCAGCACCAGCGAACGCATCCGGCTTCCGAGGTGCGAGAGCTGATCCGGGTCGCCACCCCAGTAGGTCTGTACCGAACCGAGAATCAGATCCTCGTCCAGCAGGGCACGACTCAACGCCGGAAGCAACGGAAGCAGAGCCGGGTTCTCGAGCACACCGCTACCGAGCGTGTTCACCACGCTCACGGCCCCGCGCCGCAGCACTTCGACCAGACCGACGACTCCGAGATGAGAATCCGGGCGCAGATCGAGTGGGTCGGCGAACTCTGCGTCGACTCGGCGCAGCACCACATCGACCCGCCGCAGCTTGCCGAGCGACCGCATCCACAAACAGCCGTCGCGCACCACGAGATCGGCATTCTCCACGAGCGGAAAGCCGAGAACCGTTGCGAGATAGGCCTGATCGAATGCCGTCTCGGAATGCGAACCGGGACTGAGCACCACCACGACCGGATTCTCCGCCGATGCGGGTGCCGCATCGCGAAGCGCCAGACGAACCGCCCGAGCGAACGTGGACAGCGGCCTGGGATTGCTGGCCTGGAACAACTCCGGCATCGCGCGCGACATCACCCGCCGATCGGCGAGCGCGTAGCCCACTCCCGACGGTGCCTGCGTGCGGTCGGCGACGACCCGGAATTCGCCGTCGGAACCTCGGGCGACATCGGCGGCATGCATGAACAGCTGATGCGGCCCCGGAACGGTGATCGCATGCGCCGTCCGCAGATAGCCCGGGTTGCCGAAGACCAACTCCGGCGGAATCAACCCCCGACGAACGGTTTCCTGGGCACCGTAGATGTCGGTGAGCATCGCATCGAGCAACATCGACCGCTGAACCAAACCTGCTTCCAGACGGTCCCACTCGTCGGCCGCGACGACCAACGGAACACTGTCCAACCCCCACCGAACAGCACTGGGCAACGCCTCGCTGCCACCCGACGGAATCGGGTTGTACGTGATGCCGTGGTCGTCGACCAGACGGCTCACCCGCGACTGCAACGTCTGCATGGCACCCGAGCCGGCCTCGCGCATACCGTCGATTAATTCCGCCCAATGCGGACGGACGTCGTCGCCGTCTAGCATCTCGTCGAACCGATCGACACGACCGGTCACGGCCTCACGCCGACCGCGATACGCGAGCCACGGCGACCCGGCTCCACTCGAAACGTCTTCGTTCCTGCCGGCTCCACTCGAAACATCGTCGTTCCTGCCGGCTCCACTCGAAACATCTTCGTTCCTGCCGGCTCCACTCAGGGTGGTATCCACGGGCACCATCGAGCCGTTGTTCCTTCCGTCGGTCGATCACACTCCGCCGCCGGGTGACTCCGCTGCCTGCGGAACCACCCGATACGCGTCGGACCGAGATCGCTACCGGTCGACTCGTTCTCCTGTGCAATCGCGCGTCAGGACGTGATGACTCCGGTCCGGCGCAGGTCGAGCATGCCGGGCGCGGACACATCGATCGCTTGGCGAGCGTGCATCTCGAGCAATCTTGCTACGTCCACCTTGCCCGAGGTGAACCCGCCCTCCTCGAAGCGGCCGTTACGGCGTGCTTCGGCTTCCACCGAGTTGACCGGAGGCCCCTCGTACGAGCGACCGCCCGGGTGCACGACGTGGTACGAGCACCCACCGACCGCACGTCCGGTCTGCATTTCCACCAGATCGAAACGCAGTGGACTCTGCACCTCGATCGTCGGGTGCAGAGCGCTCGGCGGCTGCCAAGCGCGGTAACGCACGCCGGCGACCTGCACGTCCTGACGCTCGGTCCGCAACATCGGCACCGGCACCCCGTTGCACGTCACCATGTATCGGCCCGCGTCGGCTCCGGCGACCTGCACCTGGATTCGTTCCACCGAAGAGTCCACGTACCGGGCGGTGCCCGAGGATGTCGATTCTTCGCCGAGGGTGTTCCATGGCTCGATCGCACCCCGCAGCTCGATCTCGGCGTCACCGACCACGGTGGTACCGATTCGGGGGAATCTGAACTCGGTGAACGGATCGAGCCAGCTGGTGTCGAAATCGATGCCGTGCTCGCGGAGGTCCTCGATGACACGACCGATATCGTTGATGACGAAGTGCGGCAACATGTACCGACCGTGCAGATTGGCACCGTGCCGGATGAGAGGTGCCTTCAGCGGGGTGTCCCAGAACCGCGAGACCATCGATCGCACGAGCAGTGACTGCACCATCGCCATCTGATGGTGCGGCGGCATCTCGAACCCGCGCAGTTCGAGCAGTCCCAGTCTTCCGCGAGTGGAATCGGGACTGTAGAGCTTGTCGATGCAGAACTCGGCGCGGTGCGTGTTGCCGGTGATGTCGGTGAGCAGGTGCCGCAGCGCTCGGTCTACGACCCAGGGCGACGCCGATCGGTCGGCCCCGGTCAGTCGCTCGATCTCGCTGAATGCGACCTCGAGCTCGTAGAGCGATTCCTCGCGTCCCTCGTCGGCGCGAGGAGCTTGCGACGTGGTGCCGATGAAGCGGCCCGAGAACAGGTACGACAGCGACGGGTGCCGCTGCCAGTGCGTCAGCAGCGAGACCAACAGGTCCGGCCGACGCAGAACGGGTGAATCCACCGGCGTCACGCCGCCGAGGGTGATGTGGTTTCCACCGCCCGTTCCACGTGTGGTGCCGTCGTTGTCGAATCCCTCTGTGCTCAAACGGGACTGACGCGCCTCGAGGTAGAGACGCTCCATCAGATCGTTCTGTTCCGCCCACGAGGAGGTCGGTTGCACGTTGACCTCGATCACACCGGGATCCGGTGTGACGGTGAGGGTTTGGATACGCGGATCGGACGGCGGACCGTAGCCCTCGATCACGACGGGCGTGTCGATGGTCGACGCCGCCTGCTCGACCCGCGAGACGAGATCGACGAAATCGTCCAACCGATCCATCGGTGGCATGAACACGTGCAGGACGCCGTCGCGAACCTCGGCGACCAGTGCGGTGACGGCGGTGCCACCCACCCCGGACGTCTCGTTCACCAACTGCGCGTACCGCGACTCGGCCGGGTTCACCGCACGCGGCGGTTGCTGGGTCAGCTGCGGTGTCGGCAGATCCGGCTTGGGCGCGGTGGGGTCTGCCGGATTCTCGACGGGACCGCCGTCCCAGGAGATCGCGCGAAGTGGCAGCCGCAGGCCCGCGGGAGAATCGCCCTCCAGCAACACTATTCGGCCGCGGCGCAACTTCCAGTCCGAGCTCTCCCAGCCGGAGCCGTCCTCGGTGCGCGAGATGGGCAGCACGAATGCCGCAGGCTCGTCGGTACTCGCATCGAGCCGTTCGAGCAGTTTCTTTCTGGCATCAGCGGAATCGGCTCCCGGTTCGAGATCCTCGTCGTCGTCGGGCGGATCACCGTAGGGCTGGCGAACCAGGTCCAACAGTTTCACCAACGGGTCCTCGTAGGCGGGACGCGCCTGTGAGGCGGGCAGTCCGAGCGCCTTGACCAACTCGTCGATCAATGCCTGCGACGCCGAGTTGTCCACCGGTTCCGGGCGCAGGTCCTCCGCCAACCAGGGATCGGCGATCAGATCGGAGTCGTGCCACAGAGCTTGACCGTCGGTGCGCCAGAACAGTCCCACCTGCCACCGCGGCAGAGGTTCGCCGGGGTACCACTTGCCCTGGCTGCGCTGTACCAGACCGTCCGGTGCGTAGATGGTGCGAAGCCGTTCGGCGAGCACGCTTGCCAGCTTGCGCTTGTGCGGGCCGTCGGCCGTGGTGTTCCACTCGGGCGCTTCCTGATTCTCGATCGCGACGAACGTGGGCTCGCCGCCGACGGTCAACCGAATGTCCTGGTCGAGCATCCGCTCGTCGATCTTCTCGGCTGTGGCCTTGATCGATTCCCACTGCTCGGCGGTGTACGGCAACGTCGTTCGCGGATCCTCGTGGACGCGGACGACAGTGTTCGAGAAATCGAGTTCGGCCTTGCACTTGCTCGTCGCACCGGAGATGGCGGCGGCCGTCGACGGGTGCGGCGTCGCCGACAGTGGAATGTGGCCCTCGCCGGCGAACAGACCCGATGTCGGGTCCATCCCGACCCAGCCCGCACCGGGGAGATAGACCTCGGTCCAAGCGTGGAGATCGGTGAAGTCCTCCACCGGCCCGGACGGGCCGTCCAGCGACTTGACGTCGGAGGACAACTGCACCAGGTAACCCGAGACGAACCGCGCTGCCAGACCCATCTGACGTAGTACCGACACCAGCAACCACGCCGAGTCGCGGCACGACCCGACAGCGGACGTCAGGGTCAGATCGGGGGTCTGCACTCCGGGTTCCATGCGCACGGAGTACCCGACGTCGCCCATGACGGCTTGGTTTGCCATCACGAGAAAATCGATGGTGCGCAACGACTCTCCGCGTTCGGTGACAGCCGCCTGCAGCTTCTCCACCCAGGCCGAGACCACCGGTCCCGGTCCGGATCCGGCCTTACCCTCGTCCACCGGCCGTAGATACGGCTCGAGGTCGGGAAGGTCGTGCTCTTCGTACGCGAAGCCGTAGTGCTCGGCCCATTCCTCGACGAAGAAGTCGAGGGGATTGATCGACGCCATGTCCGCGACGAGTCCGACGGTGATCGACAGGTGATCGGTTCGCTCGGGGAAGACCACCCGAGCGAGGAAGTTTCCGAACACGTCCTGCTGCCAATTGACGAAATGCTCTGCCGGCTCGATCTTCAGCGAGTACGCCTCGATGGGAGTACGCGAATGCGGTGCCGGTCGCAGCCGAATTTCGTGCGGAAAGATCTTGACGGTGCGGTCGAATCGGTAGCTGGTGCGGTGTTCGAGTGCAACCTTGATGCCCACGGCGAGCCCCTCGTGATAGTCCCGGTATGGGTAGAACACCCAACCCTAGTAGGACCGGGCCCGGTGCGCTCGGCGAGAAATCGTGTCCGAAATGTACTGACCGGGCAGGTGTGTAGTGCTTGACACCCTCTCCGTGGTGGGGTTCGCTCGGCGAGAATCGAGTATTCGTTCGACGCACGCCACACTTTGCAACCAAAGGGAATCTCGTGAGTGACAATTCACCCAACGGACCGCAGTACGGCTCCGATCCGAACCAACCCCAGTACCCCACGAATCCAGCGTCCGGTTACCCACCGCCCGGCAACTACCCACCGCCCGGCAATTACCCGCCCCCGGGCAACTATCCTCCGCCACCGGTAGGCGGAAACGCCGGATTCGGACTGGGCTCGCAGTTGCCCGGCGGCGCGCAGCCCGGCAGCCTCGGATCACGTTTCGCGGCGCGCTTCCTGGACTTGCTCATTCTCGCGATCGTCCAGATCATCCTGTACTTGATTCTCCCCAGCGGGTTCTTCGGAACTTTCCTGATGGGTCTCGCGACTGCGCTCCTCGGCTTCGCGTACTTCACGCTGCTCGAGTCCTCCCGCGGCCAGACTCTGGGCAAGCAACTCCTCGGCCTACGCACCCTCGGCCCAACAGGCGGACTGCCCACTCAGGCCGAGGCGGCCAAGCGCAATGCCTTCCTTCTGCTCAACATCGTGCCGTTCGTCGGCAGTTTCCTGGTGATCGTGGCGTACATCGTCGTTGCGGTGACCATCAACTCCAGCCCGACCAAACAGGGCAAGCACGACGAGATCGCCGGCGGAACCCAGGTCATCAGCATCTCGTAACAACCTGTCCACGCACGAGCGGACCTCCGACATCAGGCGGAGGCCCGCTCGTCTGCGTTCACAGTGTTACGGGGTCTCGGTGCTCCGAACCACCCCACGCGTCCCGACCACAGACCAGGAGAACGACGTGAACGACGATCCGACAGACGAACCGCGGCCCGGCCAGGGTTCCGATCCCGACGGCCCCGAAACGCCGAACACTCCCCCGCCGAACACGGAAAACACCCCGCCGCCTGCCGGCGGTCAGTACCCGCCCCCGCCCGGGAACTATCCGCCGCAGGGCAACTACCCACCGCAGGGACCTCAGGGCGGCTACCCGCCTCCCGGTGGCTACCCACCCCCGCCAGGAAACTACCCGCCCCAGGGCAACTACCCACCACAGGGACCACAGGGCGGCTACCCGCCTCCCGGTGGCTACCCACCCCCGCCAGGAAACTACCCGCCTCAGATCGGCGCGCCCGGCAGCTATCCACCGCCACCCGGTGCGTATCCACCCCCGCCCGGCAACTACGCGAGCTACGCGAACTACGAGAACCAGGGCTACGGTCAGGCTCCGCTGGGCCCGAACCCCGGCCGCCTCGAGGTCGGTGCCGCGCTGAGCTACAGCTTCGACAAGTTCAAGGCCAATGCGGGACCGTGGATCGGTTTGTCGGCCATCGTGTTCGTTTTTGGTGCGGTTGCGTTCGGTGTGGTCTTCGCATCGAGCATCGCCGCGGCGATGAACGCCGACAATCGAGGCGAGACCATGGACACCGGAGCCTTCTCGGTGCTGTCGATTCTCGTCACGATCGTCGTGAGTATGGTCAGCTACTTCGTCAACGCGGCATTCGTTCGCGGAGCACTGGACGAGACGGGCGGATTCCAGAAGCCGCCCCTCGGTCGATTTTTCCAGCTCACCAACGTTCCGCAGATCGCGATCCTGGCAGTGATCTGGACTGCCGTCAGCGTGCTGTCGAGTTTCGTTCCGTTCCTGGGGACGGTGCTTCTGCTCGTGGCGAGTGTCCTGACGATCTTCTCCTTGACATTCGCCCTGGACCAGAATCAGTCGGCCATCGACTCCATCAAGTCGAGCGTGGACCTGGTGGTCAAGAACTTCGGGCCCGTCATCTTGTTGATTCTGGCCTTGGCCGCGATCAACATAGTCGGTGCTATCCCCTGCTTCCTCGGATGGCTGGTGACCATCCCGATCTCGGTGATCGCGACCAACTACGCCTACCGCGTCCTCACCGGCGGTCCGCTGTCCCCCGCACGCTGACCTGATCCGAACAGACGAATGTCCCCGTAACGCACTGCGCTACGGGGACATTCGTTTTCGAACCCTTCTAAGCCTCGGCTGGTTCTTCCTTCTTCTCCGGCTTGAAGTCGACGCCCGATTCCTTACGCTGCTGCGGCGTGATCGGTGCGGGCGCGTCGGTCAACGGGTCGATGCCGCCACCGGACTTGGGGAACGCGATGACCTCTCGGATGGAATCGACTCCGGCGAGCAGCGCGGTGATGCGATCCCAGCCGAACGCGATGCCGCCGTGCGGCGGTGCGCCGTACGAGAAGGCATCGAGAAGGAAGCCGAACTTCTCCTGTGCCTCTTCCTTGCCGATACCCATGATCGCGAACACCCGTTCCTGAATGTCCTTGCGGTGGATACGAATACTGCCGCCGCCGATCTCGTTGCCGTTGCAGACGATGTCGTAGGCGTAGGCCAGAGCAGATCCGGGGTCGGTGTCGAACGTATCCATCGACTCCGGCTTCGGAGAGGTGAACGCGTGGTGCACTGCCGTCCACGCACCGGATCCGACGGCCACGTCCCCACTGGCTGTGGCGTCGGACGTGGGCTCGAACAGCGGGGCATCGACGACCCACACGAACGCCCACGCCTTCGGGTCGATCAGGTCGAGCTTACGAGCGATCTCGCCGCGCACGGCACCGAGCAATCCACGGGATGCCTTGACAGGGCCGGCGGAGAAGAAGATCGCATCGCCGTTGTTCGCGCCGACGTGTGCGGCGAGGCCGTCGCGCTCGGCGTCGGTCAGGTTCTTGGCAACCGGACCACCCAGCGTGCCGTCCTCACCGACGAGAACGTAGGCGAGGCCCTTGTGGCCACGCTGCTTGGCGAATTCCTGCCATCGGTCGAGCTGCTTCCGGGGCTGGGTCGCGCCACCGGGCATGACGACCGCACCGACGTACGGGGCCTGGAATACTCGGAAGGTGGTGTCGGAGAAGAAGTCCGTGCACTCGACCAGTTCGATCTCGAACCGAAGATCGGGCTTGTCCGAACCGTAGCGGCGCATGGCCTCGGCGTAGGTGATCCGCGGAATCGGAGCCGTGAAGTGATACCCGACGAGCTTCCACAGCGATGCCAGGATCTCCTCGGCCAGCAGGATGACGTCGTCCTGAGTGACGAAGCTCATCTCGACGTCGAGCTGAGTGAACTCCGGCTGACGGTCGGCGCGGAAATCCTCGTCCCGGTAGCACCGGGCAATCTGGTAGTAGCGCTCGATACCGCCGACCATGAGCAGCTGCTTGAACAGCTGCGGACTCTGCGGCAGAGCGTAGAAGCTACCCGGCTGCAACCGCGCCGGCACCAGGAAGTCGCGGGCACCCTCGGGGGTGGATCGCGTGAGCGTCGGAGTCTCGACCTCGACGAACTCGTGGTGCGCGAGCACCGAGCGGGCGGCGGCGTTGACGTGCGAGCGCAGGCGAATGGCATGCCCCGGTCCCTCACGACGCAGATCGAGGTAGCGGTACTTCAGACGCGCTTCTTCGCCCGGCTGGTCGTCGAGCTGGAACGGCAGCGGTGCCGCCTCGGACAGGACCTCGATCTCGGAGGCCTCGACCTCGATTGCACCGGTGGGGATCTCGTAGTTGGCGTTGCCCTCGGGGCGGCCCTCGACCTTGCCGGTCACCTTCACGACGTATTCGGCGCGCAGGCGATGGGCCTGCTCGAGTGCTGCTCCCTCACGGAAGACGACCTGGGACACACCGGACGCGTCGCGCAGATCGATGAAGATGACGCCGCCGTGATCGCGTCGGCGGGCCACCCATCCCGTCAGCGTCACGGTTCGGTCGACGTGCTCGGGGCGTAATGAGCCGGCGAGGTGGGTGCGCAGCACGGGTGTCCTTTCGAGAAAAATCCGCTGATCGTGTTCTTCGCTCACCGATCCTACGGAGCACATGACCGTAGAAGGAAACGAGATCGCGACGCGGCATGCGAAGCTATGGCCGACAGCAGCGATGTGCGTTCTCGCCACAGGGTGGGAGCTCGGCGGAGAGGAACTCGGGCATGACCTTCAGAGAAGGTTCGCGGATGGAGCGGGGTCGAGTCTCCGTCGGCGGCAGCGGTGGCGGCGGACGCGGTGGCAAACTCGCCATCGGCGGTGGTGCCGGCGGCCTGATCATCATCGTCATCGCACTGCTCTTCGGCGGAGATCCCGGTTCGATTCTCAACCAGATCAGCGGTGGTGACAGCTCGGCGGGGCAGGTCGACTCCGGCACCTCGGGGACCCTCGAGGGCTGCGAGACCGAGGCGGACGCGAACAGCAAGATCGACTGCCGTATCGGATTCACGGTGTCGAGCCTGGACACCGTCTGGGAATCTCAGCTGCAAGCGCAGACCGGCGTCGCCTACGTTCAGCCCGGCGTGAATCTGTTCTCGGGAGCAACCAACACCGGCTGCGGCAACGCCACCAGCGCCGTCGGGCCGTTCTACTGCCCGGCCGATTCCACCGCCTACTTCGACACGAGCTTCTTTCAGGTTCTCGTCGACCAGTTCGGCTCGAGCGGCGGCCCCTTGGCGCAGGAGTACGTGGTGGCGCACGAGGTCGGCCATCACCTGCAGAACCAACTGGGCGACATAGGCCGCGCGCAGGCCGATCCGCAGGGACCCGAGTCCGGTGGCGTCAAGGTGGAGTTGCAGGCCGACTGCTACGCCGGAATCTGGGCGCACTACGCAGCCGACACGGTCGATCCGGCCACCGGGGTTCCGTTCCTGGAGCCGCTGACCACCACCGACATCGACGACGCTCTCTCCGCCGCGTCGTCGGTGGGCGACGACCGAATTCAGCAGGCATCCACCGGCAGCGTCAACCCCGAGGGCTGGACGCACGGTTCGTCTGCACAGCGACAGGCATGGTTCACCGCGGGCTACGAGACCGGGCAGGTCGCGGCCTGCGACACGTTCTCGGCACGCGACCTGAACAATCCCTGAACCCCGAAGTAGTCGGAACGACGTAGTCAGAACAGGGTGAGGGCCGGCCCCGAGGTCACCGACGCTCGGGGTTCGGCAGGTTCGTTGACCGGCAGCGAGCGGGTCTGCTCTGGGGCGAACCCGTACTTGTCGAGCAACGGATCGATGCGGCCACGTAGCCACTGCTTGTACTCCGGAGTCACGTACGCCCCGTGCCCGTAGAGCTGACGGTACCGCCGCACCAACGCGGGGTGCTCCTTCACCAGCCAGCTCATGTACCAATCTTTGGTGCTCGAACGCAGATGCATCGGCAGGGCCGTCACGGTCGTCGCACCCGCCTCGGCCAGAGCACCGATGAGGCCGTCCAGTTGCTTGGCCCCGTCGGTGAGAAACGGAATGACCGGTGCCACCAGAACTCCGCACTCCAGTCCGGCGTCGCGGACCGCTCGAACGAGGTCCAATCGCGCTCGCGGACCGGGGGTTCCGGGCTCGAGCTGCTTCTGCAGGTCGGCGTCGTGAATAGCGAGGCTGATGCTCACGTGCACATCGACTTGCTGGGCGGCCAACGTCAACAGAGGTAGATCGCGTCGCAAGAGTGTGCCCTTGGTCAGAATCGAGAACGGAGTGCCGGATTCGGTCAGTGCCCGAATGATGCCGGGCATCAACCGATATCGACCCTCCGCGCGTTGATAGGGGTCGGTGTTGGTTCCCAGCGCCACCGGCTCACGCTTCCACGATCGCCGCGAAAGCTCCTTGCGCAGAACGGCCGCGACGTTGGTCTTGACGACGATCTGCGAGTCGAAGTCGTTGCCGGAGTCCAGATCCAGGTACTCGTGCGTCGGGCGGGCGAAGCAGTATCGACATGCGTGCGAGCATCCGCGCATCGGGTTGACGGTCCACGAGAAGGGCACCTGCGATTCGCTCGGGACCTCGTTCAGGGCGCTCTTGCACAGCACCTCATAGAAGGTGATGCCCTCGAACTCCGGCGTCTGCACGCTGCGGACCAAACCCGACCGCTCGAGCCCCGGTAGCGCCCCGTCGTCCGCGGCGTCGAGAGTCTGGCCCGCCCATCGCATGCACACAGTCGAACATTTGTTCTATGTCGTGTCAAGGCCGGCTCGCCCCGGCCGATCCCCGCTCGGGTGTGGTCATCGGAAGGCGATACCGTAGGCCCCCAGTCGATCCTAGGAGTGCACCGCCGTGACCGCCCCGAACACACCGACCCTCGAACCCATTCTGCGTCTTGGCCTCACACTCGGACCGGGAATCGACATCGGTTCGGTACCCGCGGGCGAGCGGGTCGTCACCACCGTGCTCGGCGGCGCAGCTCCCGGCCCCGACATCGAGGGGACTCTCGCAGCCGGATCGACCGTCGTCAGCGTGACGCGGCCCGACGGATGCACCGAGTTCAGCAGCGACCTCGTTCTGGAATTGGCGACCGGAGGCTACCTCTCCTTGGACTATCGAGGGGTTCAGTTCGGGCCTGCCGAGGTCATCGAAGCTCTGAACGATCCCGAGCGTGAGGTCGATCCCGCCACGTACTACTTCCGCGGCACCCTCCGCGTGTCGACGGCGGTGCCGAAGTTCACCTATCTCAACCGCGCACTCGTCGTCACGTCCGGATCCCGCTCCGCCGAAGCCGTTGTGCTCGACGCTTTCCTGGTCACCTGATCACGGTTCAGTCAAGCAGCTGCGCGACCTCGCGGTCGGTCAGCGTGGCCTGCGGAGTTCGCCCTTTGCTTCGAACCAGTTCGACAGCGCGATAGAGCGGCCGCTGATCGAGTCCGGCATCGCGTGCCTCGGCACGCAGCTGATCCACCAGCACCGATGCGATCGCTGCGGCGGGCACCAGCTCGGTGGTCCACAGCGAGTCGGCGAGGCTGCGTAACGCGAGAATCGGCAGCTCACGGCCCCCGTCCCTGGTGTAGAGCGCAAGAGGAACCACGATGTGTGTACGCCCGTCGTAGAGCCGCAGCGAGATCTGATCGATTCCGGCCGTTCGAATCGTCAGTTCGGCCGTCACCACCTCCGGCATCTTCAGCCGGCGCGTGCGCAACCCTCGCGCGCACAGTTGCGGGCCGTCGAGCCACACCCGTCGGCGCAGACCGAGCCAACCCGACAGCACTGCGGGACCGCCGACGATCACCCCGACGAGAACTGCAACCCATACCGGCGCGAACAGCGCCAGGACGACGGCGAGAAGAATCCCGATCGCAGCCGACCCGACCATTATCTTGCGCAGGCGCGGTGCCAGGAACTCCACCGAGACCAGGTCGAGGGCTACCGGCCCCGCGTTGGACCGAGAGTCACCGGGCCGGGACTCACTGGGCAAGGCGCGCTCCGAGGGCGTCGACCACGTCGGCCATCGGAACGGTGTCCTGCTCGCCGTTCGAAAGGTCTTTCACCAGAACCGATTCCGCGGCCAATTCCTGGTCACCGAGCATCAACGCGAACCGCGCCCCGGACCGGTCGGCGGCCTTCATGGCACCCTTGATCCCGCGATTGCCGTAGGCCATGTCCACGGCTATTCCTCGTTCGCGTAGCTGAGCCGCGATGTCGACGATCGCCAGCTTGGCGCCGGCACCCATCGGAACGCCGAAGACCTGGCATCGTGACGTCGCGCCCGCGGTCTTGCCTTCGGCGGCGAGGGCCAGCACGGTGCGATCGACGCCGAGGCCGAACCCGATTCCGGAGAGCGCCTGCCCGCCCAGCTGTTCCATCAGCCCGTCGTAGCGTCCGCCGCCGCCGATGCCCGATTGTGCGCCGAGCCCGTCGTGCACGAACTCGAACGTCGTCTTGGTGTAGTAGTCCAGGCCCCGCACCATCCGCGGATTCACCAGGTACGGAACGTTCATCACGTCCAGGTATGCCAGCACTTCGTCGAAGTGTTCCTTCGCCGATTCGGAGAGGTGATCGAGCATCAGCGGTGCGTCTGCGGTCATCGCGCGCACCTCAGGGCGCTTGTCGTCGAGCACCCGCAGCGGGTTGATCTCGGCGCGTCGACGGGTGTCCTCGTCGAGCGGAAGCGCGAACAGGAACTGCTGCAACAGCTCTCGGTACTGCGGGCGGCAGGTGTCGTCGCCGAGCGAGGTGATCTCGAGCCGGAACCCGGTGAGCCCGAGGGTCCGGAAACCGGCGTCGGCCACCGCGATGACCTCGGCGTCCAGCGCCGGGTCGTCGACGCCGATCGCCTCGACACCTACCTGCTGCAGCTGCCGGTACCGGCCGGCCTGCGGGCGTTCGTAGCGGAAGAAGGGCCCGGCGTAGGCGAGCTTGACCGGCAGCGCTCCCCGATCCAATCCGTGCTCGATCACCGCGCGCATGACTCCTGCGGTGCCTTCGGGACGCAGCGTCACCGATCGATCTCCGCGGTCGGCGAAGGTGTACATCTCCTTGCTCACCACATCGGTCGACTCCCCGACTCCGCGGGCGAACAGCCCGGTGTCCTCGAAGATCGGCAGTTCGATGTGGCCGTAGCCGGCGTTGCGGGCGGCGTCGAGCAGCCCCTCGCGGACGGCGACGAACTCGGCCGAGTTCGGGGGGAAGTAATCGGGGACGCCCTTGGGCGCAGAAAAGGCGGTCGGCTTGCTCACGTTCACAGCTTCCCTTGCTCGGGGTCGGTGAGTCCAACGAGGAACGGATTGGACTCACGCTCCTGGCCTATCGAACTCTGTCCGCCGTGCCCCGGGAGCACCACCGTGTCATCACTGAGCGGTAGCAGCCGACTCGCGATCGATCGCAGCAGCTGATCATGATCGCCGCCGGGCAGGTCGCTGCGCCCGATCGATCCCGCGAAGAGGGTGTCCCCGGTCAGTGCCAACGGAACCGAGCCGTCGGGCCCATCTGCGTGGGCGAGGAACACGACGGATCCCTGGGTGTGCCCGGGTGTGTGCACCACCGTGAACTCGATTCCGGCGAGCTCGAGCCGGTCACCGTCCGTGAGCTCGATCACCTCGGGCGGTTCGTGGAACTCGAGGTCGCCCAGCACTGCCGCCAACGTCGGGCCCGTTCCCTTGATCGGATCGGCCAGCATGTAGCGGTCCTCGGGTGCGATGTACGCCGGGACGCCGTACTTTGCGCAGATCGGCTCCACCGACCACGTGTGGTCCAGATGACCGTGCGTGAGCAACACTGCGGTGGGGGTGAGCGAGGACTGCGTCAGGAAGTCGATCAGCGGATCCGCGGCGTCCTGACCGGGATCGACGACGACACACTCGGACGCGTCGTCCTGGGCCAGGATGTAACAGTTGGTCTGAAACATGCCTGCGGGGAATCCGGTGACGAGCAAGACAAACGCTCCTAAAGGCTGAGGCCGAAGTACCGAGCAAGCTTAGTGTGGCCGCTCGCGTCGGGTCCCCCCAGCATGCTCTCAGGCAACAGTGGCAAACTCGCGTTGGCCGATTCTCGGCCGGTTACCACACGATCGGTCCGTGCAGCGAGCGGGCGAGGTCGTTTTTCGACAAGCGGGAGGAACACGAATTGCCCAGCAACGAGCAACGGCGCGAGGCTGCCAAACGAAAGCTCGAACGCCAACTCGTACGCCGCGCCGAGCGAGCGCGGCGTCGTAAGCAATTGACGATCGTCGGTTCCGTTCTCGGCGTCGTCGCGGTCGTGGCCGTCGTCTCGGTCGTGTTCGTGGTGACGCGCGGTGACGACGATGCGAGCACCGCGCAGGAATCGTCGACGTCGGCACCTGCCGATTCGATCATCGCAGCGGGACGCACCGAGCCGCTGCCCGAGACGGTGAACTGCTCCTATCCCGCTGCGACGCAGCCGGCGGCCAAGGAGAACACTCCCCCGCGCACCGACAACGTCCCCACCAGCGACGAGCCGCTGAGCTACAGCATGACCACGTCTGCGGGCAACATCGGTCTGACGCTGAACAATCCCGAGGCTCCGTGCACGGTCAACAGCTTCGTATCGCTCGCCAATCAGGGCTACTTCGACGGCACCACCTGCCATCGACTCACCACGGGCGCGGGCCTGCAGGTGCTGCAGTGCGGCGATCCCACGGGCACCGGCTCCGGTGGTCCGGGGTACCAGTTCGCGGACGAATTCCCCACCGATACGTATGCCGAAGGCGACCCCGCCGCACAGACCCCGATCGCATACCCGCGCGGAACGTTGGCCATGGCCAACGCAGGCCCGGGTACCAACGGCAGCCAGTTCTTCCTCGTCTACGGCGATTCCGAACTGCCGCCCGCCTACACAGCGTTCGGCACCATCGACGAGACCGGACTCGCCACTCTCGACGCCATCGCGGCCAAGGGAGTGGAGGGCGGCGCATCCGACGGAGCGCCCGCCGAACCGGTCGACATCACGTCCATGCTGAGCGACCTGTGAACCGCACCTCGGCGCTGACGATCGCGGTCTCGGCCACCGCGCTGGTACTCGCAGGGTGTTCCGGTTCGACCGAACCGGCGGCCGCACCGACCACGACACCGTCGTCGACGACGACCACGACGACCGAAGCACCCGCGCCGCGTCCTGCACTCGACCTGTCCCGGTTCGGTGCGTTGCCGCCCGTGCCGCAGCCGACGACCGATACGGTGTCCTGCTCGTATCCGGCGGAGTCGCCTGCCGCCAAGGAGGTCGACGCTCCTGCGACCGACAACATCGACGTGTTCGGAAACGTCGACGTGACGCTGTCCACCAATCAGGGTCCGATCGACATCACACTCGACCGGACTCAGGCACCGTGCACCGTCAACAGCGTCGTCGGCCTCGTTCAGCAGGGTTATTTCGACGGCTCGCCCTGTCACCGACTGACGACGTCACCGGGCCTCGAGGTATTGCAGTGCGGTGATCCGTCCGGGTCCGGTCGAGGTGGACCGGGATACACCTTCGCCAACGAATACCCCACCACCGCGTACACCGACGACCCGGCGCAGGCCGAGAATCCGGTGGTCTACCCCCGAGGAACGTTGGCCATGGCCAACGCAGGCCCCGATACCAACGGCAGCCAGTTCTTCCTGGTGTACGCCGATTCGGTGCTGCCGCCGCAGTACACGGTGTTCGGCACGATCTCGGACTCCGGTCTGCAGACCCTCGACGCCATCGCTGCGGGCGGGGTCACCGGTGGCTCAGAGGACGGCGCACCGGCGAACCCGGTGATCGTGGAGTCCGCCGCCTGAGTTCGCGTTCGAAAGCCGAGAGGGTGAGCAGAACATCTGCTCACCCTCTCGTCGTTCTCGGACTGCCGCTCAGGCAGCGGACGTCAGGCGGTACACGTCGTAGACGCCCTCGACGTTGCGCACGACGTTCAGCACGTGCCCGAGGTGCTTCGGGTCGCCCATCTCGAACGTGAACTTGCTGATCGCAACCCGGTCCCCCGACGTAGCGACGGACGCCGAGAGAATGTTGACCTTCTCGTCGGCGAGCGCCTTGGTGACGTCGGAGAGCAGTCTGTGACGGTCGAGTGCCTCGATCTGAATGGCGACCAGGAACACCGACGACGCCGACGGTGCCCACTGAACCTCGATGAACCGTTCGGACTGTTCCTCGAGCGAGCGTGCGTTGGTGCAGTCGGTGCGGTGGACACTCACCGATCCACCACGGGTGACGAATCCGAGGATCTCGTCTCCCGGCACCGGGGTGCAGCACTTGGCGAGTTTCGCGACGACGCCCTCGGATCCGGTGACCAGTACGCCCGCGTCGCCGACCTGACGTGGTCGAGTCGGGATGGTCGACGGTGTCGACCGCTCGGCGAGCTCTTCCTCGACATCGCCGACGCCGCCGAGATGGGCGACCAGCCGCTGCACCACATGGCGAGCGGACACATGATTCTCGCCGACCGCGGTGTAGAGCGCAGAGACGTCGACGTACCGCAGCTCGTGCGCGATTGCCGACATGGACTCGGCATTCATCAAGCGCTGCAAGGGAAGTCCGCCTCGACGGACCTCCTTGGCGATGCCGTCCTTGCCCGCCTCCAGAGCTTCCTCGCGGCGCTCCTTGGCGAACCACTGGCGAATCTTGGTCTTGGCACGCGGTGAGGCGACGAAACCCTGCCAGTCCCGGCTCGGTCCGGCAGTGGCGGCTTTCGAGGTGAACACCTCGACCACTTCACCGTTGTCGAGAGTGCGTTCCAGTGCCACGAGTCGACCGTTGACCCGCGCGCCGATACAGCGATGCCCCACCTCTGTGTGCACCGCGTACGCGAAGTCGACCGGACACGATCCGGCGGGCAGGGTGACCACGTCGCCCTTGGGCGTGAAGACGAAGATCTCCTTGACCGCGAGGTCGTAGCGCAGCGACTCGAGGAACTCCCCCGGATCGGCGGCTTCTCGCTGCCAGTCGAGCAACTGACGCATCCACGCCATGTCGTCGACCTCGGCATTGTCCTGCGAATGCTTGCCCTTGGTCTCCTTGTAGCGCCAGTGCGCCGCAATTCCGAACTCGGCTGTACGGTGCATGTCCCGCGTCCGGATCTGCACCTCGAGGGGCTTGCCCTCGGGTCCGATCACCGTGGTGTGCAGCGACTGGTACACCCCGTAGCGCGGCTGCGCGATGTAGTCCTTGAAACGGCCCGCCATCGGCTGCCACAGCGAATGCACCACGCCGACAGCGGCGTAGCAGTCGCGGATCTCGTCGCACAGGATGCGGACGCCCACCAGGTCGTGGATGTCGTCGAAGTCGCGGCCCTTGACGATCATCTTCTGGTAGATCGACCAGTAGTGCTTCGGGCGACCCTCGACGACGGCACTGATGCGCGACGCGGCGAGTGTCGCGTTGATCTCGGCCCGAACCTTTTCGAGGTAGGTGTCGCGGGACGGCGCACGATCGGCCACCAGACGCACGATCTCGTCGTACTTCTTGGGGTGGAGTATGGCGAACGCCAGGTCCTCGAGCTCCCACTTGACCGTGGCCATTCCGAGCCGATGGGCAAGCGGCGCAATGACTTCCAGCGTCTCTTTGGCCTTGCGCGCCTGCTTCTCCGGGGGTAGGAACCGCATGGTGCGCATGTTGTGCAACCGGTCGGCGACCTTGATGACCAACACCCGCGGATCCCGCGCCATCGCGATGATCATCTTGCGGATGGTCTCGCCCTCGGCCGCAGTTCCGAGCACGACCTTGTCGAGCTTGGTCACTCCGTCCACGAGATGTGACACCTCGTCGCCGAATTCCTCGGTCAACTTGGCGAGCGAATATCCGGTGTCCTCGACGGTGTCGTGCAGCAGCGCCGCAACCAGCGTGGTCGTGTCCATCCCCAGCTCGGCCAGAATGTTCGCCACGGCGAGGGGGTGGGTGATGTAGGGATCGCCGGACTTGCGCATCTGCGAGGCGTGCAACTCGTCGGCCACGTCGTAGGCCCGTTGCAGCAACGTCAGGTCGGCCTTGGGATAGAGCTCCCGGTGCAGGCTGACGAGTGGCTCGAGCACCGGCTTGACCGCCGCGCTGCGTCCAGCGGTGATGCGGCGCGCCAGACGTGCTCGCACTCGCCGCGATGCCGAGGTGGGGACAGGTGCCGAATTACGGGTTCCCGACGGAGCCTGCGAATCGTTCGCCACCGGGTCGTGGGGAACCGGAGTGTCGACGGCCGGGCGGGATTCACCGGACGCGGCCTCGTCGGTCGTGACGCCGTCGACGCCGGTCCGATCGCTGACGCCGGTCTGATCGGCAACTGCGGGCCGCTCGGGGACGGCAGGCCCATCGGGCAAGGGCTGATCGATGTAACGGGTCACTCTCATCACCTCCTGCCACACGTTCCGCGTTGTCGCCGGAATTGTTCGGTCAACGCTTCGTGAAAGAGACTTTAGTCCTCATACTCGAACCAGGCAGCCGAGCGGGTAGCCACTGCACTTGTCGCGCCCACCCAGAACAGCGATCTCGAGAACCACAGCGGCTCCGGCGATCACCGCTCCCTGCTCGGCCAACAACCGAGCCGTCGCATCGACGGTACCGCCGGTCGCCAGTACGTCGTCGACCACCAGCACTCGCTTCCCGGTCACGTCGATCGCAGTCGGGATCTGCAATTCGGCGGTTCCGTACTCGAGATCGTACGACCGTGAATGCACCGGAGGCGGCAACTTTCCCGCCTTGCGCACCGCCAGCACACCGCACCCGAGTTCGAGGGCAACTCCGGCCCCCAGCAGAAATCCCCGTGCGTCGATACCCGCCACCAGATCGACGTCCTCGAATCCCTGCGCCAACTCCGATACGACGCTGCGTAACGCCGGTCCGTCCGCGAACACCGGTGTCAGATCGCCGAAGCGCACACCGGGGACGGGAAAATCGTCGACCCACCGCGTCAGCCTGGCCACGGCAGCGGCCGCACCCACTGCACCGCCTGCATCGTTCATCGAAGAAGCACCCACCGATCCATGTTCCATCCGGCACCAGCGGCCGTCGGGTTGGGCACCACGTCCTGCATGCCGTCACTGACGACAGTCGTCCGCGGCTCGTTGTACAGGGGAAGCGACGGCATGTCGTTCCACAGGATGTTCTCGCCCTCGGTGGCCAGCGCCAGAATGCGCTCGGGATCATCGGTCACCGCCAATTGATCGACGATGGAATCGATCCTGCCGTTGCTGTATCCGCCGACGTTCAAACCGATTCCCGTGCGCAGCGAATACCGTGCGGTCGCCGCGGCAGCCGAACCCGACGGTCCAGGAAGCGATCCGCTGCTACCCAGAACGGCATCGACCGCCCCGGCCCGCAGGGCGGACGGTGTGAAGTCCGGCGAGCTCGCGTCCTCGACGGTGATGCCCGCGGCGGCACAATCGGCAGCCATGCGGCTCACCACCTGGGCGCGCCGCGCGTCCGGTCCCCGGTAGCCGACACGAACGGTCATTGCATTCTCGCCTGCGGCCTCCAGCTCTCGGCTCGCCTGGTCCAGGTCCGAGCGCTGGTAGCGATCACCCGCTACCGCCGCGACCGACGGGTACACCAACGTGTCGGGCTGGACGAGGCGAGAGTCGACGACACCCGAGCCGAGACCCGCATCTGCCGCCTCGGAACCGGGGTGACCCAGTGTGTCGAACAGATCCGATCTCGGGATGCACGCGGCCACTGCTCGACGTGCACTCGCCTCGCCCAGCACCCCCTGGGTCGAGAACGTCAACTGCTCGACGCCTCGCGACGGTTCCTCGGTGGTGCTGAAACCCTCGGTGGTCCCGAGATCGACGGCACCGGCACCGTGGTCGACCACGTCCAGCGAGCCGTCCGCGGACTTCGCCGCCAGGTCGGTGCCCTTGGGCCAGACGACCACCTGTTCGGTCTGAGGCGGGTTTCCCCACCAGGCGTCGTTCGCCACGAGCACGAGACCGTCCTCGGCGGAGTAGGACTCGACACGGTACGGGCCGGCCGAGGGCAGCAGCGAGAGGTCGATCGAACCCGGTGTCAGGGTCCATCCGGTGTTCCAGAAGTCGGCGATGCGGCGCACCACGTCGTCGTCCTCGGCCAGGATGGGATCGACGACGTTCGGCACGCCCGCTGCCCGGGCCGCGACATGCGCCGGTAGCAGGTCGGTGGCACCGAACAGCGCTCGCCAGTTCTGGTAGCTGCGGCCGGATGCGAAGACGACGGTGGCTTCCTTGGCCCCCGGAACGCAATCGATGCGCTCGATGTCGGAGTACCCGGCCGTCGACGCCGCGTCGAACATGGGGCGGTCGGTGGCGAACCTTCCGCTGTTCGCCGCCCAGGCCAACACCAGGTCGTCGCAGGCCATCGGCGCACCGTCCGAGTACGTCGCGGCCGGGGCGATGGAGTACTGCACGGTCAGGGTGTCACCGGGTACCACCGACACTGTTCCGATGTCGTTGTCCGACAACGCATCTCCCTCGGGCCCGAGGTAGCTGAAGCCCACCTGCACCCGGGTGAACGCCTGTCGGGCTCCCGACGCCGCGCCGTCGACGGTTCTGGCGTTGTACGTGTTCACCACGTTGTCGAACGAGTAGCCGATCGAGGGCACCTTGTCCTCGGGCGACGAACACGCCGTGATGGACACCGCGCCGACACTCGCTGCCACCAGTGCCGCGCTCCACCGTCGTTTCACGTGCACTCTCCGTCCCTGTCGAAGGTGGTCTACCGACGCTTCTTGTTTCGTTTCCCGGTGGGGCGGTTGCCCGGCTGGGGAGCAGAAGACTTCGGAGTGGCCACGCCGACAGCCACCGGCTCCGGAACGAGACCGGCCGCGCGAGCCGCCGCTTCGGCACGCTTGGAGTGGACCTTGCGGGTGTGGACTGCGACGGGGCCCCACTTCTCCTTGAGCGTCACCAGCAACGGAGTGGCGAAGAAGATCGACGAATAGGCACCGACGATCATGCCGACCAGCTGTACCAGCGCCAGATCCTTGAGCGTGCCCACTCCGAGTAGCCACACCGCGATGATCATCAGTGCGATCACCGGGAGAACACCGATCACGGTGGTGTTGATCGAGCGCATCAGGGTCTGGTTGACGGCCAGGTTCGCCTGTTCGGCGTAGGTCTTGCGATGCAGGTTGAGGATGCCGCGGGTGTTCTCCTCGACCTTGTCGAACACCACCACGGAGTCGTACAGGGAGAAGCCGAGGATCGTCAGCAGACCGATGACCGTCGCAGGCGTCACCTCGAATCCGACGAGCGAGTACACACCTGCGGTCACCAGAAGGTCGAAGGCCAGGGCAGCCAGAGCCGCCAACGCCATGTCTCGCTCGTATCGGACCGCGATGTAGATACTGACGATGACCAGGAAGACCACGAGTGCGATCAGGGCTTTCTGGGTGATCTGGCTGCCCCAGGTCTCACTGACGTCGGACACGCTGATGGCGTTCGGGGTCGCGGTACCCGAGTTGTCCTGCGGCTGGAAGGCCTCGAACAACGCCTGGCGAAGGGTGTCCACTTCGGCGGGGTCGAGAGCTTCGGAGCGAATCTGCACCGTTGCTGCTGCACCCGAACCGACGGTCTGAACCGAGACCGGCGGCATGCCGAGCGAGTCGTCGTAGACGGTTTCGACCTGCTCGGTGGAGATGTTGTCGGCGGCGGGCAGCGCGATCCGGGTTCCGCCCTCGAAATCGATACCGAGGGTGAAGCCGCGGACGAGGAAGCTCAGCAGGCACACCAGCACGATGACGCCGGTGAGGATGTAGTAGAACCGGCGACGACCGACGATGTCGAAGGCACCGGTGCCGGTGTACAACCTGGACAGCCAGCTGTGCTTGGGCTGGGTGGATTGATCGACGCCCGAATCGTAGAGGGGCGATGGGGTCGACGTGGTCGTGTCCGACATGTCATGCCTCCTTCGACGGCGCAGTGCCGGTCTTGACGGCGAGTGCCTTGTTGGCTGCGCGCTTGCGTTCGAGCGCGATCTGCTGGACGGCACCGAGGCCGTTGACCGACGGCTTGGACCAGAACGTGGATTTCGACGCCAGGTACACCAGCGGCCAGGTCACCAGCACCACGACGATGATGTCCAGGATCGTCGTCAGTCCGAGGGTGAACGCGAAGCCGCGGACCTGACCGACGGCCAACACGTACAGCACCGCGGCAGCGATGAAGCTGACCGCGTTGCCGGACAGGATCGTCTTGCGTGCGCGTGCCCAACCACGAGGAACCGCCGACCGGAAGCTGCGGCCTTCCCGGATCTCGTCCTTGATGCGCTCGAAGAACACCACGAACGAGTCCGCGGTCATACCGATACCGATGATCAGGCCTGCGATTCCTGCCAGGTCCAGCGTGAAGCTGATCCATCTACCCAACAGAACGATGATTCCGTAGACGACGAGACCGGCCAGCGCCAACGACAGCGCGGTGAGCAGCCCGAGGGCACGGTAGTAGAGCAGGCAGTAGACCAACACCAGCGCCAGTCCGATGGCACCTGCGAGCAGTCCGGCTTCGAGCGAGGCCAATCCCAGTGTGGCCGACACAGTTTCGGCCTCGGAGGACACGAAGGAGAGCGGCAGCGAGCCGTACTTGAGCGTGTTGGCCAGCTCCGAGGAGGTCTGGGCATTGAAGTTGCCGGTGATCGAGGTGGCGCTGCCGGCTGGGGTGGCCCCCTGGATGACCGGCGCACTGATCACCTTGGAGTCCAACACGAACGCAGCCTGCTTCTGCAGGTTGGCCGCGGTGAACTGAGCCCAGGTGTTCGAGCCCTCCGTGTCGAACGTCAGGCTCACCTGGAACTGTGCCTGCTGACTGTCGAACCCGGAGGTCGCGTCGGATATCTGCTGACCGTCGATGATCGTCGGACCGAGTAGATAGACGGCCGTTCCATCGGTCGAGCATGCGACGAGGGGAAGAGCAGGATCGTCGTTGCCTGCGAGCGGGTCGGCGGCGTTGCAGTCGAGGGACTGCATCGCGAGTTGTTGGACCTGCTGGTCCTCGCTCTGCCGCAGCGCCTTCGCGTCGGCGATCTCCTGGGCGGCGCGATCGGCGTCGGACAGCGAAGCGTCGGTGGCGGGGTCCTCGGCCGGTGCATCGGTGGCAGGTGCATCAGTGGCGGGAGCGGGAGTCGGATCGACCGCAGACGGATCCTGCGCCGGGAACACACGTTGCTGCGGAGTGGCCGGATCTGCAGGCGCAGCCGGGTCCGCCGAAGCAGCCGGGTCTGCCGGTGCAGCAGGATCGACCGGCGCGGCCGGGTCGGCCGGGGTCTGCTGCGTGCCTGCACCCTCGCCCGTCGACGGAGCAACGGATCCGATCACGGGACGGATGAACAGTCGCGCGGTCTGCCCGAGGGTGCGGGCCTGGGAGCTGTCGTCGCCGGGCACCGTGATGACGAGGTTGTCGCCGTCGATGACCACCTCGGAGCCGGAGACACCGAGACCGTTGACGCGGGTCTCGATGATCTGCTGCGCCTGCTGCAAGCTGTCCTGCGTCGGTGCGTTGCCGTCGGGGGTCCGCGCGGTGAGTGTCACGCGCGTGCCGCCCTGCAGGTCGATTCCCAACTTCGGCGAGGGGTCTTTGTCTCCGGTGAAGAAGACCATGGCGTACACCGCTGCCATCAGCACCGCGAAAACGGCGAGATAGCGGGCGGGTTGCACCGGTCCGCTGGAAGGTGCCACGGTGTGTGTTTCTCCTCTGAGGCGATGGAAAATGTCGGTTCCTGGAGGGCCTGGCGGCCCGCTGTGTCAGCGGTGAGCGGTGCGATTGTGCACCACATCGGTCACCGCAGAGAAAACCGCTGCCGGATACTGTCTCCGACAGCGGTTGTCGATCACATCGAGCTCACTCTTTTTCGAGCCTCTTCGCCGTCTGCTCGACGGTCTCGTCCGGCCGGGCCGCGTCTGTCTTGCTCAGCGACGGTCCCGCGGTGTTGTTCGAGCCGAGGGCCGCGATGTCCGCATCGGTGGTGGCGTCGATGTCGGTGTCGTCGAACTCGGAATCGTCGGGCAGCACCTCACGCACGACTGCGCGCGACCACGTGGTGATGACGCCGTCGGCGATCTCGAGGTCGATCGTGTCGTCCTCGACCAGGACGACGCGGGCGTACAGACCGGCGGTGGTGACGACCTCGTCGCCGATCTTCAGCGAGTCCTGCATTTCCGTGGTCTTGGCCAACACCTTCTTCTGTCGACGCGCATTGAGAAACAGCGGTACCAGAAGGGCCACGATCAGCAGCGGAAACAGCAAATCCATCGGAAGGTCAGTCCTCGAAGTCGGGTTCGATATACGTCATTGTCTCGTGCGAGAACGCCGCCGGTGCGGGCCTCGCAGCTACCCAGTGTGCCATTACCTGGAACCGGTCCGGTCCGTTCGTGTCCTGTTGTGCCCGATTCATTCGAATAATCCCTGCTGGACCTCCGAGGATCGGACTGAAATCCCACCCACTGCGAGGTCCGGTGGCGGTGTCAGACCGAGGTGTTGCCACGCAGCAGCGGTCGCCACGCGCCCGCGGGGGGTGCGGGCGATCATTCCGGCACGCACCAGAAACGGCTCGCACACTTCCTCGACCGTCGACGGTTCCTCGCCGACGGCGACGGCCAGTGTCGATACACCCACCGGCCCACCGCCGAAACTCCGGATGAGCGCGCTGAGTACCGCGCGGTCGAGTCGGTCGAGCCCGAGCTTGTCGACGTCGTAAACCACCAGGGCGGCCTTCGCGGTGTCCTGGGTGACGGTGCCGTCGCCGCGCACGTCCGCATAGTCGCGAACTCGCCGAAGCAGTCGGTTCGCGATTCTGGGGGTGCCGCGCGAGCGCCCGGCAATTTCCGCGCAGCCGTCCCGGTCGATCGGTACGCCCAGAATTCCCGCCGACCGCATGAGGATGCGCTCGAGTTCGCTGGGCTCGTAGAAATCCATGTGCGCCACGAATCCGAAGCGATCTCGCAGCGGCCCGGTGAGCGCACCCGACCTGGTGGTGGCACCGACAAGGGTGAACGGTGCCACCTCGAGTGGAATCGACGTCGCTCCCGGCCCCTTGCCGACGATGACGTCGACGCGGAAATCCTCCATGGCCAGGTACAGCATCTCCTCGGCCGGACGAGCGATGCGATGGATTTCGTCGATGAACAGCACGTCCCCCTCGACCAGGTTGCTGAGCATCGCCGCAAGATCGCCTGCCCGCTCGAGCGCCGGACCCGACGTGAGCCGCAGCGAGGTTCCCAGCTCCGCGGCGATGATCATTGCCATGCTGGTCTTACCGAGTCCCGGCGGACCGGACATCAGGATGTGATCGGGGGTGCCGCCGCGCATCTTGGCACCCGACAACACGAGCTGGAGCTGCTCTCGCACGCGCGGTTGACCGATGAAATCGGTGAGATTCTTCGGACGCAGACTCGTCTCGACATCCAGATCGTCGGACATCGCGTCCGCACCGACCTGGGATTCGGCGAATTGGTCGTCCTCGGTCACCCGGGCCTACCTGGACTTTCCGAGATACGCCAGCGCCGACCTCAACGCAGTCGACGTCGTGGCCTCGGGCTGCTGGGCGAGCACCGCGTCGGTGGCTTCCTCGGCCTGCTTGGTGGGGAATCCGAGACCGATCAGCGCTTCGACGATCTGGTCTCGCATCGAGTTGCCGGCACCGGACCCCGGCACGGCTGCGCTTCCGGCGCGTCCGACCACCGCGTCGACCTTGTCGCGCAACTCGACGACCATCCTCTCCGCGCCGCGCTTGCCGATACCGGGCACCCTGGTCAGAGCTCCGATATCACTGTCCGCCAACGCAGTTCGCAGCGCATCGGGCTCGTGTACGGCAAGAGTCGCCATGGCGATTCGCGGGCCGACGCCGGTCACGGTGAGGAGCAACTCGAACAGCTCACGCGACTCCTTGTCGGGGAACCCGTACAGCGTCTGCGAATCCTCGCGCACGATCATGGTCGTCAGGAGGGTCGCTTCGCTCCCCCGGTGCAGCGTGGCCAGCGTCGCCGGAGTGGCGTTGACCCGGTACCCGACGCCCGCAGCCTCGAGCACGGCGTGATCGAGCGCGATGTCCACCACCGAACCCCTGATCGACGCGATCATCGTGCGCCCGCCTCCTTCTTGGCCATTTTCTCGATCCTGCGTGCCACGACGGCGCGAGCCTTGCGCTCCTCGGCCAGACGCGCGTCGTACTTGCGTTTCTGCTCGGCGGCCATCGCTTCGGCCTTCGCCATCCGGGCGATCATGGGTGCTCGCCAGCAGTGACAGATACCGAGGGCCAATGCGTCGGCCGCGTCGGCGGGAGTCGGTGCAGTCTGCAGTCCGAGAATGCGCATGACCATGGCGGTTACCTGAGCCTTGTCGGCCGAACCGTTGCCCGTGACGGCCGCCTTGACCTCACTGGGAGTGTGAAAGCAGACGTCGACGCCACGCCTGGCCGCTGCGAGGGCGATGACGCCACCGGCCTGGGCCGTGCCCATGGCCGTGCGAACGTTGTGTTGAGCGAACACTCGCTCGATCGCCACCACCGAGGGCTTGTGGGTATCGAGCCAGTATTCCGCGGCCTCGGAAATCCGCAAAAGACGCTGCGCGAGGTCCATGTCCGCGGGCGTTCGCACCACATCGACATCGAGCGCGACCACCGTTCGGCCCACACCGCCCTCGATCAGACTGAGCCCACACCTGGTGAGACCGGGGTCGACACCCATCACCCGCACGCCACCACACCTTCCGCTTACGAACTGTTGTTCGATAGCGTAGCGGAGCCCACCGTCGGATCAGGGATACGACACCCGGTCGATCACGTCGTCGGATGCGAGTGGCGTCAGTCCTCGGCGTCGAGCTCGGCCATGACCTCGTCGGAGAGGTCGACGTTGGACCACACGTTCTGGACGTCGTCGCTGTCTTCGAGTGCATCGATGAGCTTGAACACCTTGCGTGCACCGTCCGCGTCGACCGGGACGTTCACCGACGCCTGGAAGCTCGCCTCGGCCGAGTCGTAGTCGATTCCGGCCTCCTGCAGAGCGGTGCGCACGGCGACCAGGTCGGTCGGCTCGCTGACGACCTCGAACGTGTCGCCGTTGTCGTTGACTTCCTCGGCACCGGCTTCGAGAACGGCCATCAGGACGTCGTCCTCGCTCTGACCGTTCTTCTCCAGGGTCACCACGCCCTTGCGCGAGAACAGGTACGACACCGAACCCGGGTCGGCCATGTTCCCGCCGTTACGGGTCATCGCGACACGGACCTCGCCTGCGGCGCGGTTGCGGTTGTCGGTGAGGCACTCGATGAGGATGGCAACACCGTTGGGTCCGTAGCCCTCGTACATGATGGTCTGCCAATCGGCCCCGCCGGTCTCTTCGCCTGCACCTCGCTTGCGCGCCCGCTCGATGTTGTCGATGGGCACAGAGGTCTTCTTCGCCTTCTGAATGGCGTCGAAGAGCGTCGGGTTGCCGGTGGGGTCACCGCCACCCGTGCGGGCCGCCACCTCGATGTTCTTGACGAGCTTGGCGAAAGACTTGCCACGTCGGGCGTCGATCACCGCCTTCTTGTGCTTGGTGGTGGCCCATTTTGAGTGGCCGCTCATGCGATAGGGCCCCTTCCTGCTCGAAATCAGTGTTGTCGACTTTACTCGCCCGGTACCGCGCTCGGCACCGACCGACCGTCGAAGGTTCTAGCGGCTGCGCACCATGTCGACGAAGAGTGCGTGCACTCGATCGTCGCCGGTGACCTCGGGGTGAAAACTCGTCGCGAGAACGGAGTTCTGGCGAACGGCCACCACGCGTCCGGCGGCCGGTCCGTGCGGCACGGTGGCGAGCACCTCGACGTGCTCGCCCACCCGCTCGACCCACGGCGCGCGGATGAACACCGCCCGCACCGGCCCACCGTCGATACCGGTGACGTCGAGGTCGGTCTCGAACGAATCGACCTGACGACCGAAAGCGTTGCGCCGCACGGTGATATCGAGGCAATCCAGATGTCGGGCGTCGGGCCTGGTGTCGAGAATCTCGGACGCCAGCAGAATCATGCCCGCACAGGAGCCGTAGGCGGGCAGTCCCTCCGCCAACCGCGCGCGCAGCGGGTCGAGGAGCTCGAACACGCCGAGCAGGTTGCTCATCGTCGTCGATTCCCCGCCGGGGATGATCAATCCGTCGATCTGCGCCAGTTCGGCGGGACGCCGCACGGTGACTCCGCGCGCACCGCTCGACTCGAGCGCAGCCAGGTGTTCGCGAACGTCGCCCTGCAGCGCGAGAACACCGATGGTCGGAGCGATCACTTGCGGCCGAAGGGATCGACATGAGGCGCGTCGGGGTCCCGCTCGTAACGCATCAGCCCTTCTTGCACCACCGCGGCAACCATGCGTCCGGACGTGTCGAAAATTCGCCCCTGAGCCAGTGCCCGGCCGAAATCGGCCGACGGTGACGTCTGGTCGTAGAGCAACCATTCGTCTGCCCGGAACGGCCGCAGGAACCACAGCGCGTGATCGAGGGAGGCGGTCTGGGTGACGGCGTCCGGGTGCGGCACCTTGGCGGAGCCGATCAACGTCATGTCGCTCATGTACGCGAGGGCGCAGACGTGGAACACCTGATCGTCGGGCAACGTATCGCGGTAGCGGAACCACACACGTTGCTGCGCAGCGAAACTGGGATGCTTGACGGTCTGGTCATCAGGAATGAGACGGATGTCCCATTCCGACCATTCCTTGTAGTACGAGTGGTCGTATTCGGCGAGGGTGGTGGGATCGGGCAGGCTGTCCGGTCCGACGACCTCGGGCATGACGTCCTGGTGCGAAATGCCGTCGTCGTCGCCGTGGAACGAGGCAGACATCGTGAAGATCGCCTTGCCGTGCTGAATTCCGGTGACGCGGCGTGTGCAGAACGACCGGCCGTCGCGGATTCGATCGACCATGAAGACGGCCGGTTCGTTCGGATTGCCCGGACGCAGAAAATAGCCGTGCAGCGAGTGCACACGAAACTCGGGAGCCACTGTGCGCACCGCCGCGACGAGCGCCTGGCCCGCCACCTGACCGCCGAACGTACGGGGCAACCGAGAAGGGAAAGTCCGTCCCCGATAGATGTCGTTCTCGATCCGTTCCAATTCGAGAATGTCCTCGATGCTGGCCATGGCTGGTGTCCACCTTTCTGTGACAACGGCTCAGGCTAACAATGGATGGACCAGGCAAGATGGTCGGTGTGGGTCAACCGATGCCGATATTTCCCGATCTTCTCGTCGAGTCGATCGTCGACTCGTGCCCGGACGGGGCCCGCTCGATCGTCGTGATCGACGGTGCCGATGCCGCGCGACCGGTCGACTTCGCCACGCGCACAGCCGAACACGCCCGCTCTCGGGGCCGTCCGGCTGCCGTGGTCGACCTGCACGACTACGTCCGACCTGCGTCCATTCGATTCGAGTACTCGCGAACCGACGAATTGAGCTATCGCACACTGTGGTTCGACTACGACGCCCTGGTTCGAGAGGTCATCGCCCCGCTGGGGCCCGGTGGCGGAGGTCACTTTCTACCGCGACTGTGGGATGAGGCCACCGACCGCTCGGCTCGGGCCCGCACCACCTCGGCGGCGGCGAATCAGATCGTCCTGATCGCGGGACCCATGCTGCTCGGCCGGGGATTGAACGTCGATCTGTCGGTGCAGCTACGCCTGTCCGCGAACGCTTTACGCCGCAGAACGAGCGCCCCCGATCAGTGGACCTGCGCCCCGTTGCTCGAGTACTACGAGAGCCTCGACGGCTCGGCCGAGCGGCCGGATCTTCTGGTCCGATGGGACCATCCCGACCGCCCGGCACTCGAACGCTACTGACGCAGAACCGTCACCAGCCACGCTCGGCGAGACGGTGTCCGACGGGGAGGTCGTCGACGTTGATGCCGACCATGGCCTCACCGAGACCGCGGGAGACCTTGGCAAGCACATCGGGGTCGTCGAAGAACGTGGTGGCCTTGACGATCGCCTCGGCGCGCTCCTTGGGGTTGCCGGACTTGAAGATTCCCGATCCGACGAACACGCCCTCGGCACCGAGCTGCATCATCATCGCTGCGTCCGCGGGAGTGGCGATGCCACCGGCGGTGAACAGTGTGACGGGCAGTTTGCCGGCCCGGGCGACCTCGACGACGAGGTCGTACGGGGCCTGCAGTTCCTTCGCCGCCACGTACAGCTCGTCTTCGGGGAGCGAGGTGAGGCGACGGATCTCGTCGCGAATCTTGCGCATGTGCGTCGTCGCGTTCGAGACGTCGCCGGTTCCGGCCTCGCCCTTGGAGCGAATCATGGCCGCTCCCTCGGTGATTCGACGCATCGCCTCACCCAGGTTGGTGGCACCACAGACGAAGGGAACGGTGAAGTTCCACTTGTCGATGTGGTTGGCGTAATCGGCCGGGGTGAGCACCTCGGACTCGTCGATGTAGTCGACGCCGAGGCTCTGCAGGATCTGCGCTTCGACGAAGTGGCCGATGCGGGCCTTCGCCATCACCGGGATGCTGACCGAGGAGATGATGCTGTCGATCATGTCGGGATCGCTCATCCGCGACACCCCACCCTGAGCGCGAATGTCTGCGGGGACGCGCTCGAGGGCCATGACGGCAACTGCTCCGGCGTCTTCGGCGATCTTGGCCTGATCGGCGGTGACCACGTCCATGATGACGCCGCCCTTGAGCATCTCGGCCATCCCCCGCTTGACGCGCGCGGTGCCGATTCCGTTCTCGCCCGAACCGCCTTCGGCAGATCCAGCGGGTGTAGTGGATGCGTGTGGGGTACTCAAGCCGACTCCTGTGTTCTGGGCACCGTTCGTGGCGCACCGGACTGATATGTGCAACTACGTCCATCCGCGCAATCGATCACGCGCGGCGCGAAGTCGCGCCCAGAACTGTAGGCCTCCTGGCGACGGTTTCCCATAACCACTTCATGATTGCTGGACTGCTCGAAAAGGGTCCAGATTGCTAGCGAATAGCGCGCACGTCAGGGTCGCCGCGTCGAGCGAGAGCCACGTTCACCTCGTCCAGCAGTTCCGCGAGGTCCTGGGGATAGACGTTCTCGCCGACAGCGCTGAGCGCACGGATGTCGGCCTCGGTGCACCACTGATGGCCGGTCACGGTGCGGCGCTCGAAATCGGTGAACCCGGCGCTGTGCGGCTCGAACTCCTGCGTTCGGATCGCGAAGAACAGTTCCTCGGAACGGATCAGGGTTCCGTTGAACGGGAACGTCGCAACCCGTCGCCACAGTGGACCGCGCAGATCTGCCGCCGCGACGGTCAGGCCGGTTTCCTCGTGCACCTCGCGCACCGCTGCTTCGCGGAGCGACTCGCCCTTCTCCACTGCCCCACCGATGGTGAACCAGAAGAAGGTGTCGGGCACCGTCGGATCGTGTCCGCGCAACAGCAGAACGCGGCCCCGTTCGTCGAGCAGCACCACCCGAGCGGATGTTCGCGGAGTGGCTCTGTTCTCGCTGCCGAACGTCGCGGCAGCAGACCGCTCGGCGATCTCGAAATACGACGGCAGGGCCGCGGTACCGCCCAGATGCAACCACCGGACCGGGCGTCTGACCCGCAGCGCCAGAGTGTCCCGGACGGCGTCGTTGTGGAAGCGCCGTGCGATCAGGACGCGGGCCTCGGCGTCGGCCAGTTCGGCGACCAGTTGCGGGGGCAGGGCATTCGGCTCGACGACGGCAAGTGCCATGGACACCGCGTTCTCGGCCTCTTCCCGCTGCGACCGGTCGGCGCGTTCGGCCCGATCGGCCAGTGCGGCGAGTTCTCTGCTCGACGAGGCCGTGTCGCGGGTGGCAGCGGACACCGCTCGCGCGACGACGGCGCGGCGGGCCAGTGCTGCATCGAGTGCCTGCCAGGCAAGGTCGGTACGCACGTGCAAGCGGTCCAGTCGGTTCGCCGTGCCGTACGCCCACAGGCCGACGACGAGAATCAGTACCGCGACCAGACCGAGTACCAGGATCGTGAGCGCCGAGAGGGTCATCAGTTCGCCGCCCGCACTTTCTGGCCCCCGAGGGTGACGGTTTCGTAGACCCGCAGGATCTGCTCGGCGACGACGGGCCAGTCGTAGGCGGCCACGGCGAGCGAGGCGGCATCGACGAGTCGAGCACGAACGGCGTCGTCGGAGAGGATCGCGGTCACTGCGGCGGCGACGGCATCGGAATCGTCGATCGGAACCAGCAGTCCGCAGGTGCCGTCCTTGAGCACCCGCCGGAATGCGTCGAGTTCGCTTGCCACCACCGGAGTTCCGGCGGCCATGGCCTCGACGAGGACGATGCCGAAGCTCTCACCGCCGAGGTTGGGTGCGCAGTAGACGTCGGCGCTGCGCATCGCCGATGCCTTGGTCGCATCGTCCACCTGCCCCAGGAACGTCAGGTGCGAGGCGAGTGCGCCTGCGTCCTTGCGGAGCTTGTCCTCGTCGCCGCGGCCGACGATGAGGATCTCGATGTCGGGATGGGATTCGACGAGGGTGGGCAGTGCCCCGAGCAGGACCGCCATTCCCTTGCGTGGTTCGTCGAAGCGGCCGAGGAAGAGCACCGTGCGACCGGCACGTGGATAGCCTTCCAGCACAGGGGCGTCGGCGAAGGCAGGAACGTCGACTCCGTTGGGGATCTCGACGGCGTCGGAGCCGAGGGCCTCGACCTGCCAGCGTCGGGCGAGTTCCGAGACGGCTATACGTCCGCTGATCTTCTCGTGATAAGGCCGCAGCACACCCTGAAAGGTGCTGAGCACCAAGGACTTCGTCGTCGAGGTGTGGAAGGTTGCCACGATCGGTCCGTCCGCGGCCTTGAGCGCCAACATCGACAGGCTGGGCGCGTTCGGTTCGTGGATGTGCAGCACGTCGAAATCGTTGTCGGAGATCCACTTACGGATTCGGGAATACGTGATCGGCCCGAATCGAAGCCGCGCGACGGATCCGTTGTAGGGAATGGCGAGCGCCTCGCCCGCCGAGACCACGAAATCCGGCAACTCGACGTCGTCCGACGCCGGAGCCAGGACACTGACGCGATGTCCGCGTTCGATGAACACCTCGGCCAGCTGCTGAACGTGCGCCTGCACTCCACCGGGAACGTCGAACGAGTACGGGCACACCATGCCGATCTTCACGCGCCCTCGATTCGGGCACGTCGCTCGGCCGACCAGTCGCTCATCCACAACGGTTGCAGCATGTGCCAGTCCGCCGGATGCGCTCGGATGCCGGCAGCGAAATGATCGGCCAACGTCTGGGTGGCGGGCCCGACTCCGGCCGAGACGTCCACTGGAGGCGAAATATCGAAGCCCCAGCCGTCGCCGTCGAAATAGCCGTGTACCGGCAACAGCGTCGCTCCGGTGTCGATTGCGAGTTTTGCGGCACCGGCGGGCATCCGGGTCGGTTCACCGAAGAAGGTGACCGGTACCCCGTGCTTGGCGAGGTCACGCTCACCGAGCAGGCAGACCACCTTGTTCTGGCGCAGTCTCTCGGACAGTGCGAGAAGCGGCGGTTGCTCGCCGCCGCTGAGCGGAAAGATCTCGAAGCCCAGGCTCTCCCGATAGGCGACGAATCGCTGGTACAGAGATTCCGGCTTCAGCCGTTCGGCGACGGTCGAGAGCCCACCGTGCGTGCGTACCAGCCACATTCCGGCCATGTCCCAATTGCCGCTGTGCGGCAACGCCAGCACCACTCCCTTACCGGCGGCGAGTGCACCCTCGAGATGTTCCTTGCCGTTCACGCACCGATCGATGACGGCGGCCTGCGCAGCCAGATCCATCGACGGCAACCGAAACGCCTCGCGCCAATAACGGGCGTAGGAGCGAACGCTGTCGCGGATCAGATCGTCGGGCACCTCGGCGGAAGTGGTCCCCAGGACTCGAGCGAGATTGCGACGCAACTGTTCCGGGCCACCGCCTCGCGTCGCCGCGAAGTCGGCACCGCGATCGAACAGGCGTCGCGCCACCGGCTCGGGTAGAGAACGGACGAGTCGCCAACCGGCCGCGTAGCCCGCGTCGCTCGCCCTGTCGGAGAGATTCACGACGCGGCCACGTCGCCGTCGCCGGATGCCGGTGCCACCGGAGGCACGATGATGTCGCGAGCACCCTCGGATCCGCGGACCGCGAGAACGCGCTGAAACACGGTCACGACACTGAGCACGGCGAGAATCCACATCGCCGGGTAGATCACGCTGTCCAACCACGGAATGTCGAAATGCCGCCCGACACCGGTGAATCCGGCACCGACGAGCACGATGACCAGGCGATCGGGACGTTCGATCCACCCCCCGTCGGCCGAGAGTCCGCTGGCCTCGGCGCGTGCCTTGGCGTACGAGATCACCTGGGAGGTGACCAGACAGATCAGGGTGGCAACGAGCAGTAGTTTGTCCTGCTCGGAGTACACCGCCCACCAGGCCAAGCCGCCGAAGATCGCACCGTCGGCCACTCGATCACACGTCGCGTCGAGGACGGCACCGTACTTGGTGCCACCGCCCCGAGCCCGCGCCATGGCCCCGTCGAGCATGTCGAACAACACGAACAGGGTGATGACGACCGAACCCCACCACAGGTAGCCGGCGGGGTACATCGTGACCGCGGCCGTGACGGTGACGACGGTGCCGATGATCGTCACGGAGTTGGGGGTCAGCCCGGTGCTGTTGAGGGCACGCCCGAGCGGGGCGGTCACCTTCGACACCGGCGCACGGCCGAAAATGCTCAGCACGGCGCGTGCTCCTCTCGCCTGTGGTTCATTCGTTCCAGGCCGACGCGAGCAGGGCCCGAGTGTCACGGAGCAACTGCGGCATCACCTTCGCACCGCTGATCACGGTGATGAAGTTCGCGTCGCCGCCCCACCGGGGCACGATGTGCTGATGCAGGTGCTCGGCCAGCGATCCGCCCGCGGCAGCACCGAGATTGAGTCCGACATTGAAGCCGTGCGGACGCGACACTCGCTTGATGACGCGAATCATCTGCTGCGTGAATGCCATCAACTCGGCGCTCTCCGCAGGTGTGAGGTCTTCCAGTGCCGCGACGCGGCGGTACGGCACGATCATCGCGTGGCCGGGGTTGTAGGGGTACAGGTTGAGTACCGCATAGACCGATTCGCCTCGTGCGACGACCAGTCCGTCCTCGTCGCTCATCTTGGGAATGTCGGAGAACGGCTCGTTCGACTTCGCCGAGCCCTGCGGAGCCTCGGCGATGTAGGACATCCGGTGCGGTGTCCACAGTCGCTGCAGCCGATCGGGCTCACCGGCCCCGGTGACGACGATCGACTCGTCCTGTTCCGACATGATCAGCTCACTCCTGCGGGGTCGGTCTGCACGAGCTCGGCGGTCGGTGATGCGTTGTTGCGCTGAGAGATCCAGTCGGTCACGACCGTGATGGCCTGCGCCACGGGGACGCCGTTGACCTGGGTGCCGTCCCGGAATCGGAAGCTCACGGCTCCGGCTTCGACGTCGCGTTCGCCGGCGAGAAGCATGAAGGGAACCTTCTGCGCCGTCTGGTTGAAGATCTTCTTCTGCATCCGATCGTCACTGGCATCGACCTCGGCGCGCACTCCACGCTTCTTCAGTTCGTTCACCACCGCGAACAAGTGATCCTGGTAGACCTCGGCAACCGGGATGCCGACGACCTGAACCGGTGCGAGCCAGGCCGGGAACGCGCCCGCGTAATGCTCGGTGAGCACCCCGAAGAAGCGCTCGATGGAACCGAACAGAGCGCGGTGGATCATCACCGGGCGTTCCTTGGTTCCGCCCGAGCCGGTGTATTCGAGCTCGAAGCGCTCGGGCAGGTTGAAGTCGAGCTGAATGGTCGACATCTGCCAGGTGCGCCCCAGCGCATCCTTGGCCTGCACCGAGATCTTCGGTCCGTAGAACGCGGCACCGCCCGGATCTGGCACCAGGTTCAGGCCCGACGCCGCCGCCACCTCGGCGAGGGTGTTGGTTGCCTCTTCCCAGACCTCGTCGCTGCCGACCGACTTCTCCGGGTTGCGAGTGGAGAGTTCGAGGTAGAAATCGTCGAGGCCGTAGTCCTTGAGCAGCCCGAGAACGAATTCGAGGGTGCTGGTGAGCTCACCGCGCATCTGCTCGCGGGTGCAGAAAATGTGCGCGTCGTCCTGGGTCATGCCGCGCACGCGGGTGAGACCGTGGATGACGCCGGACTTCTCGTAGCGGTAGACCGAGCCGAACTCGAACAAACGCAGCGGCAGTTCTCGGTACGAGCGGCCGCGGGAACGGAAGATCAGATTGTGCATCGGGCAGTTCATCGGCTTGAGGTAGTAGTCCTGGCCGGGCTTGCGCACGTCACCGTTCTCGTCGAGCTCGGCGTCCAGGTGCATCGCCGGGAACATGCCGTCCCGGTACCAGTCGAGGTGACCCGAGACCTCGTAGAGATGGCCCTTGGTGATGTGCGGGGTGTTGACGAACTCGTAGCCCTCTTCGATGTGCCGCTGCCGCGAGTAGTTCTCCAGCTCGTTCCGGATGATGCCACCCTTGGGATGGAACACCGGCAGACCGGAGCCCAGTTCGTCGGGAAAGCTGAACAGGTCCAGCTCGGAGCCGAGCTTGCGGTGATCGCGACGCTCCGCCTCGGCCAGCAGTTCGAGATGCGCGTCGAGCGCTTCGGTGGATTCCCACGCAGTTCCGTAGATGCGCTGCAGTCCGGCGTTGTCCTGATTGCCGCGCCAGTACGCAGCCGAACTACGGGTGAGCTTGAACGCGGGCACGTACTTGGTGGTGGGGATGTGCGGTCCGCGGCACAGATCGCCCCAGATCCGCTCGCCGGTCCGGGGATTGAGGTTGTCGTAGGCGGTCAGCTCTCCCCCACCGACCTCCATGACCTCGGGATCGTCGATGCCGGACTTGTCGTCGATCAGCTCGAGCTTGTACGGCTCGCCGGCCAACTCCTCGCGGGCCTGCTCCACCGACTCGTACACCCGACGCGAAAAGCGCTGTCCGGCTTTGACGATCTGCTTCATCTTCTTCTCGAGTGCCGTCAGATCCTCGGGAGTGAACGGCTGCTTCACGTCGAAGTCGTAATAGAAGCCGTCCTTGATGAACGGCCCGATGCCCAACTTGGCGTCGGGAAAGAGCTCTTGAACGGCCTGCGCCAACACGTGCGCGGCCGAATGCCTGATGACGCTTCGTCCGTCCTCGGTGTTCGCCGGAACGGGATCGACCTCGGTGTCGCCCTCCGGTGCCCACGACAGGTCACGGAGCTTGCCGTCGGGATCGCGTACCACGACCACTGCGTCGGGTCCCTTGTTCGGCAGGCCGGTCTCGCGGAGCGCCGTACCTGCCGTGGTTCCGGCCGGCACCATGATGCGGGCGGGCGAAACGGCGGCGACAACGGGCATGCTCACAGCGATGTACTCCTCGATCGGTTCTTCTGGCCAGGAAGGCCTCCGACAGCCTATCGGCAACGGTCCACTCGATTGGCCTCAGCGCGACGGGTGACGTCAGATCGGGCTCTCGAGCCACGTCCACTCGAGTCCGATCCAGCCCCCGACCAACGCGAACGTGCCGAGCAGCCACAGCGTGGCCAGCACGACGACCGTGGTGAACAGAACTCCGAGACCCTTGACGAACATCGATTGCTTCGAGAACCACGCCATGAATGCGTCGTATCTCTTGCGGACGAACCGCAGCGCACTCTTGGCCCAGGCGAATTCCGACGCCAGGATGCCCAGGCCGGCAAACACGATCAACCAGCCGGGCCCCGGGTAGGGAATGGCGAGTACACCCAGCACCAACACCACTGCTCCGACGACACCGACCGTGATTCGGTACGCGAGATCGAGGGACTTGTTCTCGGCGATGCGCGCCCGGAAGCGACGGTGCTTCACCTTTGCTGTGTCCATCGGACCCTGGTCGGCGACGGCCTGCGGCTTCGATTCTTCGGTGCTCACCGGCTCAGGCTACCGGCCTCGAACGCAAGAAGGCCCGCACCGACGGGCGGTGCGGGCCTTCTTTTCTGTGGTCCCGGCTGGGATCGAACCAGCGACCTTCCGCGTGTGAAGCGGACGCTCTCCCACTGAGCCACGGGACCGAACGAGGCAAAACATTAACACGAGGTGCCGCGACGAACCGAATCGCCTGCCCGATCACCGAATTCGTCCACGGACTGCCTTCGCAGGGCTCCCATCGCCTCTGCTTTCACATCTTTCACAGCGCCGATCGTTCGAATTCCGGGGCTGACCACGAGATTTGTGAGTTTCACTCCCGTTGGGTTAATGTTTTCCCCGCACCACGGAGACAACAACTGCCCAGCAGTGAGCGCCTCCGGGGTATGCGGATGTGGCGCAGTGGTAGCGCATCACCTTGCCAAGGTGAGGGTCGCGGGTTCGAATCCCGTCATCCGCTCGAGGGTCTCGACCCATGGTGGAGTGGCCGAGTGGTGAGGCAACGGCCTGCAAAGCCGTGCACACGGGTTCGATTCCCGTCTCCACCTCGCTAGTGCATCGGTCGCAAGACCGTTGCGAGGACACGCGCGATTAGCTCAGCGGGAGAGCGCTTCCCTGACACGGAAGAGGTCACTGGTTCAATCCCAGTATCGCGCACCACAGCAAGACAAATCAGGCCCCCTTTCGAGGGGGTCTTTTTTGTGCTTCACGAATCAATTGTGGTGATTCGCGCCATAGAAGTGCACAGTGGAGACGACGCACACACTTCGATGGAAGGACACACACGTGTCGGACGATGCTCAGAGCGAACCCACAGTCGACGACGCCACCCTGGAGGAGGCGAAGAAGTCCGTGGAGGGCCTCGACGATCGCTATCGACCCGGTGCCCGGCCCACCGTCGCACTGCCGGGAACCAACGGCACCGTCGCCGGAACCGCCTTCGCGGACATGGTCGACGACAACGGCGAGATGGTGGACGCCGATGACCGGGACTCCACCGACTCCGACGGCTCTGCTGACACCGATCACGCCGACACCCAGGAAAAGGTAACGTCCTCGAACGATGCCTGAACTCGATGGTCTCGACGCCCCCGCCGACATCGATCTCGGCGGGGGCGTCGCATTTCTGCACACGCCCTCCATACCGTCACGAGGCGGCCTCGCTCTCACGCACGGTGCGGGCGGCAACTGCGAGTCGCCGCTGCTGCAGCGCATCGCGTCGGTATGGGCGGCAGCCGGATTCACGGTCCTGCGTTTCGACCTTCCGTTTCGAGTACGCAAACCCAAGGGACCGCCGCACCCGTCGAGGGCGGCCGAGGATCGGCTCGGAATCGCGTCGGCCGTCGACCGCCTCCGCGCCGAGACCTCTGGATTCATCGCATTCGGTGGGCATTCCTACGGTGGCAGGCAGGGCTCGATGATCGCGGCCGAGCGACCGGGTCTCGTCGACGGACTCGTGCTGACCTCCTATCCCCTGCACCCGCCGGGCAAGCCGGACAAGGCTCGTACACAACACCTTCCCGAACTTCGAACACCGACGGTGGTGGTGCACGGCACGAAGGATCCGTTCGGCACCACAACCGAATTGACCGCTGCGCTCGCGCTCGTGCCGGCCCCCACCGAGCTCGTCGACATCGAGGGCGCGGGCCACGACCTCGCTCCGATGAAGTACGACGCAGCGACGAAAACCCTTGCCGGAGCCGCCTCGTTGTTCGGTGCCCCGACGCCCGATTCGTCGGTTGTCGTCCCGCTCTTCGACCCGTCGCGCTGAAGTGGTCTACTAAGGCATGCCGACCTGGGGATGGTTCATCGTGGCGTTGGTCCTCGTCGACGCTGCAGTGCTCGCGGCGTGGCTGTTGGCCCGCAAGAAGCCGGGCTCGTCCCCGGAGACCTCGCGCAACATCAGGCTCATCGGTCTCGACGAGAGCGCCCGCGCAGACATTCATTCGCTACTGGCCGCGAACAAGAAGGTTCAGGCCATCAAGGTCTTTCGTGAACGAACGGGTGCCGGACTCGTCGACGCGAAGAACGCGATCGAGAGCGTCCAGCGCGGCGAGCCGTTTCCGTCCTCCGCCACCATCGTCGACGCCGCACAATCCGGCCCGACACCCTGGGACGATCTGATCCCGCGATTGCAGTCACTGAAATCCGAGGGTAAAGCGATCTCTGCCATCAAACTGCTGCGCGACCGAACCGGGCTGTCGTTGCGCGATGCCAAGAACGCGGTCGATCTGCTGTGACCGTGCGCGTGGCAGCACGTGCCGATGCACGTCGCGTCGCCGAGGTGGCCGCGTCGACCTTTCCCCTCGCCTGCCCGCCGGGAACCCGGCCCGAGGACATCGAGCAGTTCGTCTCGAACGTGTTGTCGGCCGAGCGCTTCGAGAACTACATCGCCGACGCAACCAGAACGGTGCTGATCGACGAGACAGCCGATGCCGACGTCGTGGGCTACGCGATGCTCGTATCCGGGCCGCCGGCGGACCCCGGAATTCGCGCGACACTCTCGCCCGAGCCCACCATGGAAGTCAGCAAGCTCTACGTGCAGCCGACCCAGCACGGCAGCGGGGCCGCGGGGCGATTGATGTCGTCGTCACTCGACCATGCACGCCACTCCGGTTGTGCGACAGCATGGTTGGGCGTCAACCAGCAGAACGTGCGGGCGCAGAAGTTCTACGCCAAACACGGATTCGAGATCGTGGGCACCAAGACGTTCGTCGTCGGCGTCCAGACGCACGACGATTACGTCATGCAGGTGAGGCTGTGACGACCGCTCAGCCGACTGCAGCGAAACGAGACAGTGCCAGCAGACGCGAGGTGGCGCGCAGGTACTTCTTGCGGTAGCCGCCGGCCAGCATCTCCTCGGTGAAGATCTCGTCGAGCTTGCCGCCCGAGGCCGTCACCGGGATGCCCGCGTCGTACAGGCGGTCGGCGAGGACCACCAGGCGCAGAGCGATGGCCTGATCCGATGCCGGGTGCACGTTCTTCAGGAACACTGCCGGAATGCCGTCGAGCAACTTGCCGTAGCGGGAGGGGTGCAACGTGCTCAGATGCGCCAGCAGCTCGTCGAAATCGTCCAGGGTTGCACCCTCGACGGTATCGGCGCGGTCGATCAGCTCGGACTCCGAGGTGGGCTCGGGAGCCGGAGGTAGATCGCGGTGGCGGTAGTCGGGACCGTCGACCCGGATGGACTCGAAGATGGAGCCGAGTTTCTTGATCTCCCGCATGAAGTCCTCGGCGGCGAAGCGCCCCTCACCGAGCTGCCCGGGCAGGGTGTTGGACGTCGCGACGATGGATACCCCGCGCTGCGAGAGCTCGGAGAGCAACCGCGAGACCAACATCGTGTCGCCGGGATCGTCGAGCTCGAACTCGTCGATGCACAGCACGCTGTGGCTCGAGAGTTCCTCGAGTGCCTTGTTGAAGCCGAGAGCACCGACCACGTGGGTGAGTTCGACGAAAGTGCCGAACGCCTTGGGCTCGGGAACGCTGTGATAGATCGACGCGAGCAAGTGAGTCTTGCCGACACCGAAGCCGCCGTCGAGGTACAGGCCTGCACCGATGGCCGGGGTCTTCTTACCGAAGAGACCGCGCTTGCCCTTGCCGCGGATCTTCTGCACCTTGCTCGCGAACTCCTCGGCCTTCGCAACCGCAGCAGCCTGCGTCGGCTCCTTGGGGTCGGGAATGTACGACGAGAAACTGACGTCGTCGAACATCGCCGGCGGGACCATCTGCGCGATCAGCTGATCGGATGGAACCACGGGATTTCGGTCGACAAGGCGTGCGGGCATTTGCCGAGCGTAACGACGTGGTCTGATCTCTCTCATGCAGCTTCTCCATATTGGGACCTACTTCACATCGGAGCAGGCACCCGAGTCCGTGCCCAGCGTCGGATCGACACTCGACGACGATGCCGTCCGCGCCCTGCACGCGTATCCCACCGACGTGGACCGACCGTGGATTCGCACGAACTTCGTCGCCAGCATCGACGGATCGGTGACCGCGAACGGTAAGTCGGCGGGCCTGGGAACCCCCGCCGACGCCCGCCTGTTCGGCATCCTGCGAGAACTGTGCGACGCCGTCCTGGTCGGTGCCGGAACCGCGCGCGCCGAGAACTACGGCGGCGTCTCGCTGTCCACCGAAGCGAAGGCACGTCGAGTAGCGGCCGGGCTGGCACCGGTTCCGACGATCGTGGTGGTCACCGCCTCCGGTTCGATCGACGCGGACTCTCGATTGATCACCGACACCGAAGTGCAGCCGGTGGTGCTGACCTCGGCAGCGGCGGACGGCTCGAAGGTGGCCGCGCTTCGGGCAGCGGGAGCGACGGTGATCGAGGTGACCGGCGAATCGGTCTCGACCAGCGACATCGTCGCGACACTCAGCGACCTCGGATTTCGCCGCATCCTGTGCGAGGGCGGACCGGGACTGTTCGGACAGCTCGTGTCCGACGGGGCGGCGGACGATCTGTGTCTGACGATCTCGCCGATGCTGGTCGCCGGCGAGGCGGGCCGTATCGCCCACGCATCCGACGCCGCCGACGCGCCGATGCACCGGGTACACGTTCTGGGCGATGCCGACGGAACGCTGCTCACGCGCTGGATGCGTCGGCCATGAGCAGTGCGCGGCCCGGCATCGATCGAAAAGTCGATAGCCTCGCACGGTGACGCAGAAATCAACGTTGCTCGCCGCGGTCCTCGTCCTCGCCACGATGTGCGCGGCCTGTGGTGCCGGCCCGTCGATCCGACCCGACGTCGCGGTGGAACAACGCTCACCCGGTCAGCCCGCCGAGTCCTCGGCAGAAGCGCCACCGGAACCGGTCGCACTTGCCGTTCCGGCCACCGATCTCGCCTGGGCCGACTGCACCGCAGCCACACTCGGGACGTTCGGGCTCACCGCCACCACTCCCGGCCTGACACTCGAATGCGCAGAATACGAAGCCGACGTCGATGCGAGTGGACAGATGTTCGGCACCTTCGCCGTCGGTGCATTGCGTGCCCGCCTCGATCGGACGCCGGCCGATGCGGGCCCGCTGGTGTTCACCTCCGGCTCCGATCGGTCCTCGACGGCCACGTTGGCCACGATGGCCGCAGGCCCGCTCGCGACACTGCTCGAGGCTCATCCGATCGTCGCGGTGGATCGACGCGGCATCGGCCGATCCACTGCCGTGGACTGCATCGACGCAGAGACCAAAACTGAGGTCGACGCGCTGGGGCAGTTCACCAGATCCGATGCCGACACGGTCGACCGCGCCGTCGACGCCGGTCGTGACGCCACGATCGAGTGCACCGACACGTTGCAACCGCAGGAACTCGCGTTCGGAACCACCTACGCGGCGGACGATCTGGAGCGCCTGCGGCAACTCTGGGGTGTGGAACAGATAGGCCTGATCGGATCGGGCAACGGCGCGCTCACCGCGTTGGCCTACGCAGCGAAGTTTCCGGCCAACATCTCGCGTCTGATCCTCGATTCACCGACCGGAGTCGGCGCCGACCAGATCACGTTGGCCGAGCAACGGACACAGGGCAAGGAAGCAGCCTTCGCAGCGTTCGCGCAGCGATGCGTCGCGCTGAACTGCTCCCTCGGCAGCGATCCGACGGCGGCCGTCGCCCAGCTGCTCCTACGCGCCGCCGGTGGCGAATTCTCGCCGCTGTCCACGCACGAGATTCTCGACGGCATCACCTTCGCCCTGGCATCCACCGCAGGCGACGCGTCGTCCCGCGCCACCGGGCTCTCCACCGCCCTGTCCTCGGCCGCCGAGTCCGACACCACCGCGCTGGCCGCGCTCGCCGAGCGGGGTCGGAACGCCTACGGCACCGACGGTCAGTTCGTGTCCCGGTGCACGGACGGCCAACAGTGGCCGTCGCCGCAGGGCGTTCGCGACCTGTCGTCGCAGTGGACCGACCGCTATCCGATCTACGGCACCGACGCTGCCCTGACGGCTCTACTGTGCTCGTCCTGGCCGACTGCGCCGTCGACTCCGCTGCCCACCTCCCTGGATGTCCCGGTGTTGGTGCTGGCCAACGCAGGCGACCCGATCGTCGGCAACGGCGGGCTGTCCTCGGTCACCGGGTTGGTCGGGGCAACCGGTGCGGCCGTCGCCTCGGCCGCGTGGCAGGGCAGCGGGCATCCGAGTCTGGGCGGATCTCAGTGTCTGCAGGGCGCCGCGGTGAACTACGCACGAGACACCGCGCTTCCGACCGACGGCACTGTCTGCCCCGCCTGAGTCGGGTACGCATCGCGGGGTGTCCTTCGCCGGTACGGTCAGCGCCTCGGGTACCGTTCCCGGGTGTCACTTAGCTTTCTGGAGCCGCGGTCAGGGCGGACGACCGCCGAGGTAATCAAGTACGCCCTGTGGCCGATCGCCATCATGACCGTCATCCAGCGCGTGGTGATCAAAGCGGTCAACGGAGACATCACCAACGATTTCAACCCGGTGTACAGCGCCGCCCTGGCATTCCTCAACCGCCAGCCGGTGTACACGGCGAACTTCGACTCGGTCGATCCGCACTACCTGTATCAACCGAGCGCGACGATGCTGCTCTCCCCCATCGCCGTCATCGACCCCGAGCGATCCCGTTGGCTGTTCATCATCGCGAGCACCGTCGCGATACTGCTGGCCCTGTACATCCTGTTGCGCATCTTCGGATTCCGCCTCGATTCGGTGGCGGCCCCCGCACTCCTGCTGGCCGCCTTCGTCAGCGAAACAGTGACCAACACGTTGGTGTTCACCAACTTCAACGGCTTCGTACTCCTCGGCGAGGTCGCCTTCCTCGGGTTCCTCCTCCAGCGCAAGGACCTGTCGGCCGGTGTCGCCATGGGTCTGACTCTGGCGATCAAGCCGATGCTCGCCCCGCTGCTGTTGCTTCCGCTGATGACGCGTCAATGGAAGGTCTTCATCACCTCGATCGCCATCCCCGTCGTGATGATGGCCATCGCCTGGCCGCTGTCGGTGGATCCGATGAACTTCATCGACCGGACACTGCCGTATCTGCTGCAGACCCGCGACTACTTCAACAGCGCCGTCGTCGGTAACGGCCGGTACTACGGTGTTCCCGAACTCCTCACCCTCGGAATCCGAGCAGTCCTCGGAATCATGGTCCTGATCTCACTGTGGCTGCTCTACCGATACTGCCGCGAGGACCGCCTCTTCTTCTTCGCGACCACCTCGGGCTTGATCCTCACCGCACATTGGCTGTTGGGCTCGCTGGGTCAGATGTACTACTCCATGATGCTGTTCCCGCTGCTGATGACCGTCGTGCTGAAGAACTCGCTGCTGCGCAACTGGCCCGCCTGGCTCGCGATCTACGGGTTCATGAACTACGACCGATGGCTGTCGGGTCGCTGGATCGAAACCGGGCGCGCCTTGGACTACCTGCGCACCACTTTCGGCTGGGCCCTGCTCATCGTCGTCATCTTCGGCGTGCTCGTCGGACGCTATTTCGCCGCCCGAAGCGAAGGACGACTCGACGACGGAATCGAACCGAGCTACCTGCTGCCGAGCGCTCCACCTGCGAAAACGGCATAGCCCGACAAATCGTATTAGCGTGTGAGCATGAGTTCAGCAACCGACAACAATTCTGCCCCGGCCGTCCAGCTCACCGACGCACAGTGGCGCGAGAAGCTGACCCCCGAGGAGTACGCGGTGCTGCGGCAGGCAGGCACCGAACGCCCCGGCGTCGGCGAATACACCGACACCACCACCGAAGGTATCTACGAGTGCCGCGCCTGCGGAGCCGAATTGTTCCGCAGCACCGAGAAGTTCGAGTCCCACTGCGGCTGGCCGTCCTTCTTCGACCCGGCCGACAGCGACGCCGTCATCCTGAAGGAAGACACCACACTGGGAATGCGCCGAGTCGAGGTCGTCTGCCGCAGTTGCCACAGCCACCTCGGGCACGTCTTCGAGGGTGAGGGTTACCCCACCCCGACCGATCAGCGGTACTGCATCAACTCGATCTCGTTGACGCTCAAGCCCGCATCCTGATCGGACAGGACGCTCGGATGTCGCCGCGCTGAACGCGCCACGAGCTACAGATTCGACGAAATGGAGCCCAGACCGGTAAATTTACCTTTGATTACCTATGCATAAGGTAAATTTGCCGTCATGGCCACTTCGATCAAAACATTCTGGTGGCGTCAGGTAAAACTCACCGGCGTCAGACCCAATTTCGGCGACGAATTGACGCCCGAACTGGTGAAATCACTGTTCAGGCAGAAATGTTCCTGGCGTCGTGCGAAGCGAAGCGACATGATCGGGGCAGGTTCCACTCTCGAAATGGTCCAGCTCATGCAGGCGCGGAAGGATCTCAAGGTCTGGGGTTCGGGATTCATGCTCAGCGAGACTGCCCACGAAAAAGACTTCAGCTTCCCCGACTTCGACTTCCATGCAGTACGCGGACATCTGTCGCGTAGTCGGATCGAGTCCGACCGCAAGGTCGCGGTCGGGGACCCCGGGCTGTTGGCGAACAGGGTCTATTCACGCTCCCCGCGGGTACCTGGTCGAATCGGTCTCGTCTACCACTGGGTGCACAAGAAGGATCCCGTAGTGCTCGCGCTTGCGCGAGAAAAGAACGTGACGTTGATCGACCCGTCCCGAAAGCCGGCCAAGGTCATCGCCGACATCACCGCATGTGACTTCGTGATGTCGACGAGTCTGCACGGCTTGATCGTCGCTGACTCCTTCGGCATCCCCAATGCGTGGATAGAGCTGACGCAGGATATCGGCGGCAACGGATACAAATTCGACGACTACTACTCCGTTTTCGACCGAGAAGCAGTTCAGCATTCGTCGGACCTCGCGCGCGATCACGACAAGATCGCGCAGCTTCGGAGCGAATATCGACCGGTCCCGAATCTGACGGAAATCCAGGACAGTCTGATTGCCGCTTTTCCGTTCGCGTCGCGCTGTACGGCCTGAATTCAGCAGACCGACAACGACGCCGAACATCGCGCACCGCGCTCGTTCACCGTCGAGCGTCCTACTACGACGGTGCATACTGTGAGTATGCGCACTTTCACCTCACCAGAGCAGATCAAAGCGGCCGTCGGGGAAGACCTCGGCACCAGTGACTGGCTGCAGATCACCCAGGAACGGGTCAACACCTTCGCCGACGCCACGGGCGATCACCAGTGGATCCACGTCGACGTCGAGCGGGCGAAGAAGGAAAGCCCCTTCGGCGCACCCATCGCCCACGGATTTCTGAGCCTGTCCCTGGTATCGATGCTCAACTGGCAGATCTACACCATCGAGAACACCAAGCTCGGAATCAATTACGGCTCCAACAAGGTTCGCTTCATCAACCCGGTGAAGGTGGGCGCGCACGTGCGCCTGCAGACCACCCTCGTCTCCGTCGAAGAGGTATCGGGCGGGGCGCTACAGATGGTGACGGCAGGAACGTTGCAGATCGAGGGCGAGGACAAGCCGGCGCTGGTCGCCGAGATCATCTCTCGGGTCGTGTTCTGAACTCGGACCGAGCAGGTGGATCGAACGCGGTGATCGGCGGCAACGGCTCGTCGTAGCGTTCGATCTCCACCAGTACGTGCTGGCCGGTGCAGCCGCGCGCGAGCGCCGACGAGCCCTCGTCCGCGGTGAGCACGTTCACGCTGCCGTGCACGCACATCGAATCGGGATCTGCCGGATCGAGCGGGTCGTACCAGGCCCCGGTGGACAACTGCACGACCGATTCCAGCATCGCGTCGTCGACAACCACACCGGCCAAGCACGAGCCGCGGTCGTTGAACACCCGTACGACGTCGCCGTCCGACACTCCCCTGGCCCCGGCCGCCGACGAGTGCATTCGTATCGGCTCTCTACCCTTGATCTTCGAGTTACGGCTCACCGCACCGTGATCGAGCTGACTGTGCAGCCTGGTGCGCGGCTGGTTGGCGATCAGATGCAACGGAAACTGCTGCGCCCGGTGTCCACCGAGCCATTCCTGCGGCTCGAACCACATCGGATGCCCACGGCAGTCCTCGTAGTCGAACCCCGCCACGGTCGCCGAGAAGATCTCGATCTTTCCACTGGGGGTGCGCAGCGCGTTGCCCACCGGGTCGCGTCGAAAATCCTCGAAGAACGTCAGATCGTCCTCGGTCTTCATCCGAAACGAACCCTCGCGACGGAAACTGTCGTACTCCGGAGTAGCGACTCCCCCGGCGCGCAGATATCCGCGCCACTGCTCGTACAGATGCTCGAGCCACTGTTGCGAGCTACGCCCCTCGGTGAACTGTTGACCCACACCGAGTTTCGTAGCCAACTCCGCGAACGTGTCGTAGTCGTCGCGGGAGTCCGCGTACCGCGGGGCGGCCGGCTCCATCGCGACGAGCAAGGGATCGTTGCGTGTGCAGCTCAGATCCGATCGTTCCAACGACGTCGTCGACGGGACGACGATGTCGGCGTGCTTGGCCATCGGTGTCCAATACGGGTCGTGCACAACGACGGTGTCGGGCCTACCGAGAGCGCGACGCAGCCGCCCCAGATCCTGGTGGTGGTGGAACGGATTTCCGCCGGCCCAATAGACGATCTTGATATCGGGATAGGTCAATCGCCTACCGTCGTAGTCGAATTCGGCACCGGGATTCAGCAGCATGTCCGAGACCGCGGCGACCGGAATCAGGTCGGGAACGGGATTGACACCCTGCGGCAAGGTCGGCAACGGATACGGAACCGGTGCCAGACCCGGCTCGTTCATCGACCCGTAGCCGTGCCCGAATCCCCCACCCGGAACGCCGATCCTGCCCAGCATCGCCGCGAGTGTCACGCCCATCCACGGGGCCTGCTCACCGTGTCGCGTCCGCTGCAGTGACCAGGTGACCGTCACCATCGTGCGTTTCGACGCCATCTCCCGGGCGAGTTCCGCGATCACGGCGGCCTCGACGCCGCAGATCGCCGACGCCCACTGCGGTGTCTTGGGAATTCCGTCCGTGATGCCGAGCAGATATCGCTCGAACTCGGGGTATCCCTGGCAGTACTTCTCCAGAAACTCTGTGTCGTGCAGCTTTTCGTCGGCGAGCACGTGAGCCAGAGCCAGCATCATCGCCACGTCGGTACCGGGCCGCGGGGCGATCCAGCGCGCGTCGCCGTTCATGTCGTTGCGGAGCGGACTCACGGTGACGATCTGCCCACCGCGGGCGCGCATCGCGTCGAGCGAATCGACGGTCGGATGATCCGAAGTACCGCCGTGATTGATGCCGGTGTTCTTCACCGGAACTCCGCCGAACGCCACCAACAACTCGGTGTGGGCGGCGATCACGTTCCAGGAAGTGGAGCGCGAGAACATCTTCCAATGCGCACCGAGGACGTGCGGCATGATGACCCCGGTCGCGCCCAGTGAGTAGCTGTGGACCGATCGCGTGTAACCGCCGATGCAGTTGAGAAAGCGATGCACCTGACTCTGCGCGTGATGGAAGCGTCCGGCACTCGCCCACCCGTACGACCCGCCGTAGATGGCCTTGTTGCCGAATGCGTCGACGACCCTGCGTAATTCGGCTGCCAGCAGATCGGTGAGCTCGTCCCACGAGACGTCGACGAACTCGTCGCTGCCACGGGTGTCGGTCGGCCCCGGCCCGTGCTCGAGCCAGCCCCGGCGCACCGCCGGTGACGTGACACGGGATCGATGAGTCACCGAACCGACGAGGTTGCCCAACACCGGGGAGGGATTGCTGTCCGTCGACCGGGGATGGACTGCAGTGACATCGCGTCCGTCCGACTCGGCGCGGAACATGCCCCAGTGGCCCATGTGCTGGACTCCGGCCACGCCAGTCATCGAACCACCCCGGTCATCGAATTCCAAACTCGCGCAGCGCCTTCAATAGTGCATCGGGCCGCTGCGACGTCGGCGCCGGATCGACGAGAGCGAAGTGGCATCCGATCTCTCGTGCCGCACCGTCGGCCTCGTCGCTGTCGCCCACCATCAGCGTCACCGCGGGGTCCACACCCAACGCCGTCACCGCGTGCCGGAAGATCTCTGGCTGTGGCTTGACGTGACCGACCTCGAACGAGAGCACAAATTCGTCGACGAACCTGTCGAGACCGCGATCGATGAACGCGGGACGGATGTCGAATGCGATGTTGCTGAGGACCCCGATCCGAATCGACTCGGCAGCAAGCTTTTTCAGCACTCCTTCGGTATCCGGGTACGGCGTCCAAGAATCTGCGTCGATCACACGACCGTAGACGGATTCGGCGTGCGTCGGATCGGTGACACCGGACTGCGCAAGCACATGCAGATAGGCCTGCCGGTGCAGGGCCGGATCCAGGTCTCGGTTTCGCCACGCATGACGCGTCGCGTCGTCGAACTCGACCGTCTCCCCCACCGGTGCCGTCATACGGCGCATCAGTTCCGCGGCTCCCGCACCGTCGACGGGGGTGCCGTCGGCGTCGTGGATCCCGTCGAACCACGAGGGGTGCTCCTCGAGCCTGAACAACGTGCCCGAGAAGTCGAACAGAACGGCCTCGATCGCGGGTGCGCCCGTCGTCGTCACGGCAGGGATTCGACGAGCGCGTCCACCTCGACCCGAGGGCCGGTGAAGAACGGGGTCTCCTCGCGCACGTGTCGCCTCGCCTCGGTGGCCCGCAGGTCGCGCATCAGGTCCACGATGCGGTCGAGCTCGGGGGCCTCGAAGGCCAGGATCCACTCGTAGTCGCCGAGTGCGAACGACGGCACGGTGTTCGCCCGCACGTCCTTGTAGTCGCGTGCGGCCTTGCCGTGATCGGCGAGCATCGTGCGACGCTCGTCGTCGGGCAGCAGGTACCAATCGATCGAGCGGACGAACGGGTAGACGCAGATGTACGCGCCCGGATCCTCGCCGGCGATGAAGGCCGGGACATGGCTCTTGTTGAATTCGGCCGGGCGATGCAGCGCGGTGTTGCTCCACACCGGGGTGCTCGCCTTGCCCAGCGCGGTGGTGCGACGGAAATCGGAGTACGTCGCCTGGAGGTCCTCGATGCGCTCGGCGTGCGTCCACACCATGAAGTCGGCGTCGGCGCGCATACCGGCGATGTCGTACACCCCGCGCACCGCGACACCTTTGTCTTCACGACTTTCGAAGAACATCTTCGCCTCTTTGGCGGCCGCGGCCCGATCTTCGCCGAGAACGCCGGGCGTGACCTTGTAGACCGAGAACATCAAGTAGCGAAGAGTCGAGTTGAGCGCTGAGTAATCGAGGCGTGCCATGGCCCTATCGTGCCACTTCGATCAGACGGGCGGCAGCGGTGGTGGCGGACGCAATACACGCGGGCACCCCCACACCGCGCTGCCAGGCCCCGGTGACCTCGAGACCGGGTAGGTCCGCGACTCCTGCCTCGATGGCGGCGACGCGATCGAGGTGCCCCGGCGCGTACTGCGGTAGGCCTCCCGGCCAGCGCTGCACGGTCGCAGCGATCGGCTGCGCATCGATGTCCGCCACCGTCGCGAGATCCGCGAGTGCGATCTGGATCGACTCCGCGTCGGATCGGTCCGACGCCGCCGTGTCACCGAAGCGGCCGAGCGAGGCCCGCAGCAGTACCGCGTCACGCTCGGCCAGGTGCGGCCACTTGCGGCTCGACAGGGTGAATGCCTTCACGTCCAAGCCCGCGTCGGTGGCCACCAGGATTCCCGAATTCTGCGGCAGCTCGGTCGTCTTGGGAAAAGCGAGCGCGACGACGACCGAGGACGCGAGATCGATGTTCCGCGCGGCCTGCGACGCCGCGGGCGCCACCTCGGCGATGAGCCGACCGAGAATCGGCGCAGGGACCGCCAGCACCACGCCGTCGACGCGTCCGACTCCTTCGACGAACCATCCGCCGGACTCGCGGCGGATCTCACCGACGCCTGCACCGACCACCGTCCGGGCATCGGTTGCAGCGACGAGGGCATCGAGCAACACCGCGTAACCGTCGCGCAGCCCGCCGAACACCGGCCCCGGCGACGGGGTGGGCAGCGCAGCCAGCACTGCCTCGGTCAGGTTGGCTGCTCCACCGTCCAACGCGGCAGCCAACGTGGGCAGTGCCGCACGGATGCCGATGGAGCTCGACGAACCGGAGTACACGCCGCCGAGCAGCGGATCGACCGAACGGCTGACCACCTGGGAGCCGAACCTGGTGCCCACGAGATCGGCCACACCGACGTCCGAACCCGCGGTCCAGGCGAAGGGCCGAGAGGTCTCGGTCTCGATGAGGTGCAGGTCCTCGGGGTCCACCAGATCCCGTACCGAATCCGCGGACGACGGGATGCCCATCAGAGTGCCGACCGGGAGCGCGTGAGTTCGACCACCGGAGTAGACGAGCGGACGGACCGGCGCCGGGTAGACCAGCTGATCCGACAGACCGAGCTCGGCGAGAAGTGCCGGTACTTCCGGACGTCGACCGATGAAAGCCTCCGCACCGACGTCGAGCGAGTCCGCGCCGACCGCGGTGGTGCGCAGCGTGCCGCCGAGACGCGACGACGCCTCGACGACAGTGATCTCGGCACCCGGCCCGCAGGACTGTCGAAGGCGATACGCCGCGACGAGGCCGGAGATTCCGCCGCCGACCACGGCGTATCGCCGAACCGTCACAACGAATGTACCAGCGAGACCACCCGGGTCAGAATTTCCGGGTCGGTGTCGGGGAGCACTCCGTGGCCCAGGTTGAACACATGTCCGCGGGCACCGGCCGCCAGCGCGCGATCCGCCTCGGCGGTGATGCGTCGAACCTCTGCCTCGACCGCATCCCAGCCGGCGAACAGCACCGCCGGGTCGAGATTTCCCTGCAGCACCTTGCCGCCGCCTACGCGATGCACGGCGTCGTCGAGTGGGATTCGCCAGTCGACACCGACGACGTCGGCACCGGCTTCACCCATCGCCCCGAGCAACTCGCCGGTTCCGACGCCGAAGTGGATCTTGGGTACACCGGCCGAGGACACGGCGTCGAACACGCGCGTCGAATGCGGCAGCACGTACTCGCGGTAGTCGGCGAGCGACAGCGCACCCGCCCAGGAGTCGAACACCTGCACTGCGTCGACGCCTGCGGCGAGCTGAGCCTGCAGGAAGGTGATCGTCGTGGTGGCCAGTGCGTCGAGCAGGGCGTGCCAGGTCGCCGGATCGGACCGCATAAGAGCCTTGGTCTTCTCGTGATTACGACTAGGGCCGCCCTCGACCAGATACGACGCGAGAGTGAACGGTGCGCCCGCGAAACCGATGAGCGGTGTACCGGCGAGCTCACGGGTGAGGATCCGCACCGCATCCGCCACCGGCTCCACCTGATCCGAAGTCAGGATCGGCAGTGCGGCCACATCGGCAGCCGACCGCACCGGCTGCGCGACGACCGGCCCGGTGCCTGCGACGATGTCGAGATCGATACCGGCGGCCTTGAGCGGAACGACGATGTCCGAGAACAGGATTGCCGCATCCACGTCGTGCCGACGCACAGGTTGCAGGGTGATCTCGGCCACGAGGTCGGGTCGGAAGCACGAGTCCAACATGCCGATGCCGGCGCGAATCTTGCGGTACTCCGGCAGCGATCTACCGGCCTGGCGCATGAACCACACCGGCCGACGCGAGGGAGCTCGACCTGCGATCGCGGCCAGGAACGGCGCGTCCGGGAGTTCTCGACGGGCGGGGGCTGTGGAGTGCGGTTCGGCGTTCATCGGGTTCCATGCTGCCACGCGCGGGGAAAGCTCCTGCCACCAAGGGCGACACACCGACTTCGGTTGCATCACGGCCCGGCGCGCCTCCGCGTCCAGGCAACGTGACGCGTCTAACGTCCGGTGACGTGACCGAACCCCAATCCACCGCCGAACCTGCGCCGTTCCGCGCCGCCATCGACGCGATGCATCGGGCTCAGGTACACCCGGCGATCGAAATCGGTCCGATCCGGCCGCCGCAGCGTCTCGCTCCCTACAGTTACGCGATCGGGGCCGAGGTCAAGCATCCGGAATCCGACCGGATCGACGAACAGAGCGACGGCGACGCCTTCGGCCGCCTGATCCTGCTGTACGACCCCGACGGTGCCGAAGCCTGGAACGGCACCCTCCGACTGGTCGCCTACATCCAAGCGGACGTGGACGAATCCCTCGCCGACGATCCTCTGCTCCCCGAGGTCGGCTGGAGTTGGCTGGTCGACGCACTGGAGTCGCGGTCGGAGCCGCTCAACGCACTCGGCGGCACGGTCACCTCGACCAGCTCGGTGCGCTACGGCGACATCGCCGGGCCACCCAAGGCCCACCAGCTCGAACTACGCGCCTCGTGGACGGCCACGTCCGAGGACCTCTCGACGCACGTCGAGGCGTTCTGCGAGGTGCTCGCCTACGCCGCCGGTTTGCCGCCCGCGGGCATCACCACCCTCGGCCAGCGCAGTTCCAGCCGGACATAGTGGGCGGTCCTTCCACTCGCAGGGCTTAGAGTCACATCTCATGTCAGCCGAGAGTTCTCCCGAGACCACGCCGGACGACGAGGCGAACGAGCCTGTCGCCGTTCCGCTACTGGCCCCGGCTGACGGCGTACCCGACGTGGTCGACACGCCGGACGCCGTGCGCGCGGCTGCCGCCCTTCTCGCATCGGGACACGGCCCCCTCGCCGTCGACGCCGAACGTGCGTCGGGCTTCCGCTACTCCCAGCGCGCCTACCTCCTGCAGTTCCGCCGCCGCGGCGCAGGCACGGTTCTGCTCGATCCGATCCCGGTCACCGGCGACCTCGCTCCGCTCGCCGAGGTGATCAACCCGCTCGAGTGGGTGCTGCACTCCGCAGATCAGGACCTGCCGGGACTCGCCGAGCTCGGCCTGGTACCCGCCACGCTCTACGACACCGAACTCGCAGGCCGCCTCGCCGGATTCGATCGAGTGGGGCTCGGAGCCATCGTCGAACGCACCCTCGGACTGGCCTTGCAGAAAGGCCACGGAGCGGCAGACTGGTCCACCCGGCCGCTACCCGACACCTGGCTCAACTACGCAGCACTCGACGTCGAGGTTCTGCTCGAACTGCGCGACGCAATGGCCGAAGAGCTCGAACAGCAGGGCAAAACCGAATGGGCTGCACAGGAATTCGCCCACATCCTCACCCTCGGGCCACCCAAACCCAAGACCGACAGATGGCGTCGGACATCGGGGATCCATGCGATCAAATCTCCCCGCACTCTTGCTGCCGTTCGCGAATTGTGGAGCACACGAGACGAACTGGCGGCCAAGCGTGACGTGGCACCGAGCCGGGTGTTGCCCGACTCGGCCATCGTGGCGGCCGCAACGGCGGACCCGAAATCCGCGCGCGAGCTCGAGCAGCTACCGGTCTTCGGCGGTCCACGTCAGCGCAGATCGTCCCGATTGTGGGCCTCGGCCCTGACCCGTGCGCGGGCGCTCCCGACATCCGAACTGCCCTCGATGGCAGCGTCTTTCGACGGTCCACCCCCGGTCAATCGGTGGGCTCGCCGCGATCCCGATGCAGCTGCGCGACTTGCCGACGTACGAGCCGCGATGACAGAGCTCAGCGAATCGGTGTCGGTTCCGGTCGAGAATCTGTTGATGCCGGATCTGCTGCGCCGCCTGGTGTGGGATTGGCAGAGTCCGGTAGATCCCGACGTCGATCCGGCCGAGCTGATCGAGGCCCGCCTGGCCGACGGCGGGGCCCGACCCTGGCAGCGGACACTGGTGGTGCCGGTACTGACGAAGGCACTGCACCCTTCCCAAGTTACCGACGGGTAATACCCGCTACAGTAGGGGTCGCGTCCGGGCACCCGGGCGAGTCGTCCGCATCTGTCGGGAGGATCGAAAAGCGTGTCTGTACCCGCGTCCACCAGCTCACAGAGGAATGTTGTCTTCGTCGACGGCATCCGTACCCCGTTCGGCAAAGCAGGCCCCAAGGGCATGTACGCCGACACTCGCGCAGACGACCTCGTCGTCAAGGCAATCCGCGAACTCCTTCGCAAGAACCCCAACCTCCCTCCCGAGCGCATCGACGAGGTCGCGATCGCCGCGACCACGCAGACCGGTGACCAGGGCCTGACCATCGGCCGTACGTCCGCACTGCTCGCCGGCCTCCCCCGCAGCGTCCCCGGATTCGCGATCGACCGCATGTGCGCAGGCGCGATGACCTCGGTGACCACCACCGGGTCGGGCATCGGCTTCGGCCAGTACGACGTGGTGATCGCCGGTGGCGTCGAGCACATGGGCCGCCACCCGATGGGTGAGGGCGTAGACCCCAACCCACGTTTCCTCGCCGACAAGCTCGTCGATCCCAGCGCGCTAGTGATGGGCAACACCGCCGAGAATCTGCACGACCGGTTCCCGAGCATCACCAAGGACCGCACCGACGCGTACGCCGTCGCCAGCCAGAACAAGTACGACGCCGCCAAGAAGGCCGGCTTCATCGCCGACACCCTCGTGCCCGTCGCCACCAAATCCGCCGCAGGATGGGGCCTGGCCACCGAGGACGAGCCGCCTCGCCCCGGCACCACCGTCGAGGACCTCGCCAAGCTCAAGACGCCGTTCCGTCCCGCCGGTCGCGTCACCGCAGGCAACGCCGCAGGACTGAACGACGGTGCCACCGCCGCGATCCTGGCCGGCGAGGACACCGCACACGAACTCGGCCTGAACATCGGTATGCGCATGGTCGGCTTCAGCTTCGCCGGCGTCGATCCTGCCGTCATGGGCATCGGACCGGTCCCCGCGACCGAAAAGCTCCTCGGCCGAACGGGATTGAGCATCGACGACATCGGCCTGTTCGAGATCAACGAGGCCTTTGCCATCCAGGTCCTCGCGTTCCTCGAGCATTACGGCATCGCCGACGACGATCCACGCGTCAACCAGTGGGGCGGCGCCATCGCGTGTGGCCACCCCCTCGCATCCTCGGGTGTTCGCCTGATGACGCAGCTGAGCCGCCAGTTCGCTCAGCAGCCCGACGTCCGTTACGGCTTGACGACCATGTGCATCGGTCTCGGCATGGGCGGAACCGTCATCTGGGAGAACCCCAACCACGCTGACTATTCAGGAGCGAAGGCATGAGCGACATCACCACAGCGTTCAGCGACGAGGTAGTCACGAACGCGTTCACGAAGCTTGTCTCCGTACCGGGGCTCGACGGCTCCATCGCCCTGGTGACCTTGGACAACGGCTTCGATCACACCAAGCCGTCGACCTTCGGTCCCGGTGGACTGGCCAAGTTCGACGCCGCCCTCGACGAGGCATTCGCGGCGAACCCGGTGGCCATCGCCGTCACCGGTAAGCCGTTCATCTTCGCCGTCGGTGCCGACCTCAACGGTGTGCCGAACATCAAGACCAAGGACGAGGCGCTGCAGATCGGGCAGCTCGGTCACAAGGTCTTCCGACGCCTGCGCGAGTCGACCGTTCCGACGTTCGCCTTCATCAACGGTGCCGCACTCGGTGGTGGCCTCGAAGTGGGACTGCACTCGCACTATCGGACCGTCGCGGAGAACGCTGCCGCACTCGGTCTGCCCGAGGCCTTCCTCGGCCTGGTGCCGGGATGGGGCGGAACTCAGTTGCTGCCCAACATCATCGGAGCCTCGAACGCGGTCACCGTCGTCATCGAGAACGCACTGAACCAGAACCGCGTCCTCAAGCCGCAGCAGGCACTCGACCTCGGCATCGCCGACGCCCTCTTCGGCGGAGCCGACTTCCTCGAGCAGTCCCTTGCGTGGGCTGCTCAGGTCGTCAAGGGCGAGATCACCCCGGCGCGTCCCGAGATCGACCGCGGGCAGGCCTGGGACGACGCCATCGCCCGCGCCAAAGGCATCGTCGCGGGCAAGACCAACAACTTCGCCCCCGGCCCCGTCGCAGCGGTGGAGCTGCTCGAGCTCGCCAAGAGCACCGACATCACCGACTCTGCCTCACTCGACAAGGCCTTCGCGGCCGAGGACGAGGCCCTGTCCACGTTGCTGGTCAAGGACGAGCTTCGCGCCGGGCTGTACGCCTTCGATCTGGTGCAGAAGCGCGCCAAGCGTCCCGCCGGTGCACCCGACAAGTCGTTGGCGCGCAAGATCTCCGGCGTCGGCATCGTCGGTGCCGGCCTGATGGCCAGCCAGCTCGCACTGCTGTTCGTGCGGCAGCTGAAGGTGCCGGTGATCCTCACCGACATCGATCAGGAGCGCATCGACAAGGGCGTCGGCTACGTCCACGGCGAGATCGACAAGCTGCTCGGCAAGAAGCGCCTGGCCCCCGATTCCGCAAATCGGTTGAAGGCGTTGGTGTCCGGCTCGATCGACAAGTCCGCGTTCGCGAATACCGATTTCGTCATCGAGGCCGTGTTCGAGAACCTGGACGTGAAGAAGAAGGTGTTCGCCGAAGTCGAGGAATTCGTCTCTGCCGACACTATTCTCGCGACCAATACGTCGTCGCTGTCGATCACAAAGATGGCGGCCGACCTGAAGCACCCCGAGCGCGTGGTGGGCTTCCACTTCTTCAACCCCGTCGCAGTGCTGCCACTGCTCGAGGTCGTCAAGGGTGAGAAGACCGACGATGCGACTCTCGCAACAGCATTCGCCACCGCGAAGACTTTGAAGAAGTCTGCCGTGCTGTCGGCGGATCTCCCCGGATTCGTCTTCAACCGTCTCGTCACTCGCGCGTCGAACGAGATCATCAGCGCGATCGACGAGGGCACTCCGTTCGATGTCGCCGACGGCGCAGTGGGCGAACTCGGCATGCCGATGAGCCCGCTGACGTTGCTGGCACTCGTCGGACCGGCCGTCGCTCTGCACACCGCCGAAACCCTGGCCGAGGCATACCCGGAGCGATTCAAGGACTCCGCCGGATTCCGTGCACTCGTCGAGGCGAAGAAGCCGGGTGTGTGGACCTACGGACCCGAGGGCCAGGTCGTCGATCCCGAGGTCGCCGCACTGTGGCCGCAGGGCGACTCGCCGTCGACCGCCGAGCAGGTGCTCGAGCGCACCCGCAACGCGATCGCCGACGAGATCAAGATCATGCTCGACGAGGGCGTCGTGGCAGCAGCCGAGGACATCGACCTCTGTCTGCTCCTCGGCGGCGGATTCGGCTTCTGGAACGGCGGCATCACTCCATACCTCGACCGTAGTGGGGCCTCCGAGGCCGCCACCGGTCAGCGCTTCCTCGCACCTGGCGTAGCCAGCGTCTAGCACTGCCCGCCGAGTTCGAGGTTGTGGACGGATTTCTCCGGATTTTCGTCCATGACCTCGAACTCGGCTTTTTCGTGTCGAGATAAGGTCTGACCCGATGAACAGCGAACGCAGTCGGTTGATCGGAATCGGCTACCGCATGCTGGGTTCCTACAGCGACGCCGAAGACGCCGCCTCCGAGGCTCTCGTTCGCTGGTACCGACTCACCGACGCCGAACGTGGCGCCATCGACGTCCCGGCGGCGTGGCTCACCCGAGTGGTAGGTCGCATCTGCCTCGACGTACTGAGTTCTGCTCGCGCTCGACGCGAGAACTACGTCGGTCAGTGGTTGCCGGAACCGGTCCCCGGCGCCGATTCCCGCGACGCGGCCACGATGGACCCGGCCGACCGAGTAGTGCAACAGGATTCGGTGACCCTCGCGCTGCTCGTCGTGCTCGAGTCGCTCGGTCCGGCGCAGCGAGTCGCCTTCGTACTGCACGACGCGTTCGCCGTCCCGTTCGACGAGATCGCCACCGTCCTGGATCGATCACCGGCCGCCTGCCGCCAACTCGCCTCTGCCGCACGAGCTCACGTGCATTCCCGTCACCGCTCCGTCGCCGACCCCATCGACCACGACCGCGTCGTGCGGGCTTTCGCGTCGGCCTCGGCGGGCGGAGATCTCGCATCCCTCGTCTCGGTGCTCGCGCCCGACGTCGCCCTCGTCAGCGACGGCGGCGGCCACGTCTCCGCGGCCCGCAACGCCGTCCTCGGATCCGATCGAGTCGCTCGGTTCGTTCGCGGCATCACCGCCAAATCGACCGACCTCGAGTGGTCCATCGAACCCGTCAACGGCCTGTCGGGCATCGTGATGCGGCGCGGCAGCGCGGTGTTCGGCGTCATCGGGTTCGACGTCGCCGACGGCGTTGTCTCGAACGTCTGGATCGTGCTCAATCCGGACAAACTCCGCCACTGGGTCTGATGCACGCATACATTCGTCGCGGCTGTGTCGTCAGAGAGTAGAGGCCCGCCACATGCGGTCCGATCAACTCTCGAGAAACAGGTGGATACACGATGAAGCTAGCCGTAGCCGGGGGAACCGGAACAGTCGGAGTGCACGTGGTCGAGGTTGCGCGTGAACGCGGCCACGACGTGGTCGTTCTGTCGCGATCTGCGGGTGTGGATCTCGTCACCGGGGCAGGACTGTCCGACGCCATGGCCGGAGTCGAGGCGGTCGTGGACGTCGCGTCGACGCGGACAGTCTCGGCGAAAGAGTCGACGGCGTTCTTCGCCGCCGTCACGCGAAACCTGCTCGACGCGGAGAGCGCGGCCGGTGTCGGCCATCACCTGGCGCTGTCGATCGTCGGAATAGACAAGGCACCGCACGGCTACTACGCCGGAAAGGTGGAGCAGGAGAGCCTCGTTGGTGCTGGAGCAGTGCCCTGGACGATCCTTCGAGCCACCCAGTTCCACGAGTTCGCCGGCCAGATCCGCGCGCAGGCGTCGTTCGGTCCGGTGAGCATCATCCCGAAGATGGTCTCGCAACCGATCGCGGCCCGCGAGGTCGCCGAACGACTGATCGACCTCGCGGAGCGGTCCCCGGCAGGTCGGGTCGCGGATCTCGGTGGACCACGTGAAGAACGCATGGCCGAGATGGTGCGGCGCTACGCACGGGCCATCGGTGCGCGCGGCCTGGTGCTCGAAGTCCCGATCCCCGGCGCGTACGGTCGCGCGATGCGAGACGGAACGCTGGTCACCACGACCGAGTCGGATCACGGTCTCCAGACCTTCGATCAGTGGTCGGCCGCCCAGGCGCACTAGCCATCTGCCGCCGAACTCGAAGCTGTGGACGACTTTCGGCAGTTTCCCGTCCGCAACTTCGAGTTCGACAGCCGGAATATCGGACAATTCACCTTTTTCGGCGAGCCGATTCCTGTACGCCACGAATATCGAGTCGATTTCGCTCCCACTCCGTCGGTGCGAGGACGATGATGGCGATCGACCACCAAGGATGCTGGTTCACCTCGAAAGCTGGGTCACGTGATGACGCAATCCACCGATCGGCACACTGCCAAAGTCATCGGAGTCACGATTGCCGCCGCTGTCGGCGGTTTCCTGTTCGGGTTCGATTCGTCCGTCGTCAACGGCGCGGTGGACTCCATCCAGGAGAACTTCGCACTGTCGTCGTTCGTCACCGGCTTCGCGGTGGCCATCGCACTTCTCGGTTGCGCGGTCGGTGCCTGGTTCGCCGGCCGACTCGCCGACAGCTGGGGCCGAAAGAAGGTGATGCTGCTCGGTTCCGCACTGTTCACCATCTCGTCGGTGGGATCCGGGTTCGCGTTCAGCGTCCCGGATCTCATGCTCTGGCGTGTACTCGGCGGCCTGGGCATCGGCATCGCATCGGTGATCGCGCCCGCATACATTTCGGAGATAGCCCCGGCCCGCTATCGAGGTGGATTGGCCTCGCTGCAGCAGCTGGCCATCACCATCGGAATCTTCGCTGCTCTGCTGTCGGACGCGGTGCTGCAGAACGCCGCAGGTGGGCCGTCGAACGACCTGTGGTTCGGACTCGAGGCCTGGCGGTGGATGTTCCTGGTCGGCGTCGCACCGGCACTCGTCTACGGTTTTCTCGCCACGCTGATTCCCGAGTCGCCCCGATACCTCGTCGGAAAACATCTCGACGAGGAAGCGGCCCGCATTCTGGGAGACATCACCGGGGAGGTGAACCCGAACGAGAGGGTGAAACAGATCCGACTGACCTTGCGTCGGGAATCGAAATCATCTTTCGCCGATATTCGTGGACCGAAGTTCGGGCTGCAACCGATCGTCTGGGTCGGTATCACCATGGCCATCCTGCAGCAGTTCGTCGGAATCAACGCGATCTTCTACTATTCGACGACTCTGTGGAAGTCCGTCGGCTTCAGCGAGAATCAATCGTTCGTCACCTCGGTCATCACTTCGGTCATCAATGTCACGATGACATTCGTCGCCATCTTGTTCGTCGACCGATTCGGCCGACGAAATCTGCTCATGATCGGCTCGATCGGAATGTTCGTCGGCCTCGTACTCGCGGCCGTCTCGTTCAGCCAGGCAGTGGGTAGCGGGGACCAACTCGAATTGCCGTCGCCGTGGGGCCCTGTGGCTCTCGTCGGTGCCAACCTCTTCGTCGTGTTCTTCGCCGCAACCTGGGGCCCGATCATGTGGGTGATGCTCGGAGAGATGTTCCCCAACCGAATGCGAGCCGTCGCACTCGGTATCAGTACTGCCGCGAACTGGATTGCCAACTTCGCCATCACACTCGCATTTCCGCCGTTGTCCGACACCATCGGACTCGGATTCATCTATTCGTTCTTTGCGTTCTTCGCGATCGTGTCCTTCTTCTTCGTCAAGTACAAGATCAAGGAAACCAAAGGAATGGAGCTCGAGGACATGGAGATCTGACATGCCGATGTTCGTCGTCGAATACGCGTACACCCCCGAGACCTCCTCGGGCCGTGACGATCACCGCACCGATCACCGCGCCTGGTTGCGAGAACTCGAGCGCCGCAAGATCCTCCGATCGTCGAGCCCGCTCGCCGATCACAGTGGTGCCACGATGATCGTCGAAGGCACCGACAAAGCAAGTGTGGAGCGGATGTTCGCACTCGACCCCTTCGCCCTGGCCCATCTGATAGATCGCGTTCAGATCGAAGAATTGGTCGCTGGGACGTAACGGATCGTCGAGTCCTTGCGCAATCCTGTCGCCGCTACCGCCAGAACGATCACGTAGACAACGCAATACGCGTTCCGCAGTCCTCCGTCGAGAATCGGCGATACGGACTGCATGAACGTGCCGATCACCACCACATCGGCCTGAGTGCGATACCAGGCCACGAAAGGCGCTGTGGCGGCGAGTACTCCGAGAACGCGGAGGATGCGGTGTCGTGTGCTCGACCGCGAACACGCGTCGAGTCCGATCACCAGCAGCGGAACGCACCACACCCAGTGATGGCCCCAGGAGAACGGCGAGACCATCGGGGCCGTGAGACCGCACAGCGTCATCGCCAGCAGTGTTCTACCCGCCCGGTGAGCTCGATACGAGACCCACATCCCCGCGGCAAGGACGACCACCGCCACCGGCAACCACACGAACACAGGCGGATGCTCGGTTCCCCACGCCCGCGCCACCATCCCCCGAACCGACTGATTGGCGGGAGACGTGGTCGACCCCACCCGGTCCGAGGCGAGGATCGCAGAGGTCCAATAGCGCCACGCGTCGGAGAACACGACCACGAACCCGATCAGCACCGTGACAAGACCGGTGACGGCCGCGGTCCATGCCGTTCGCCACTGCTTCTGCACGATCGACATGACGACGAACAGGCCCGGCGTCAGCTTCAGGCCGGCCGCGATTCCGACACCGACCCCTCGGAACCGACTGCCCTCGGGCCGACCGAGATCCCACAGCACCAACGCGAGCAACAGCAGATTGATCTGGCCCAACCACAGCGACATGCGCACCGGCTCGAGCCACGAGCACCCAACTGCAAGAGCCACACTCACCACCTTGGTCCGCGTGCTGTTCTCGTAACCGAGTCGACGCCAACTGAGATGGACCACTCCGTAGAGCAATACGACGTTGGATATGTTCACCAGCAATCCGGTGGCGGTATCGGACAGCAAGCCCAGAGGCGCGAACAGCACCGCGGCGAACGGCGGATACGTGAACGGTAGCGTGCCGAACAACGAGAACGAGTACAGCCCTTCGCCACTGAGCACGGTTGCGCCGCCGTGCCGGTAGACGAGAGCGTCGACACCGTTGCCGAACAATCCGTACAACGAGTCGAACGACAGCAAACGATCGTGAGCGGCGAATGCCACCACACCGATCACTGCCGACATCGCCACGAACCACCGCGAATGTCGTCGCTCCACCCCGTCGTTCCGGGAATCCAGAGCAGGAGCGTCATCCACGCATTCGACGGCCGCCCAGTCGGAGTCACCGGTGCCGAGAGCCGGATCGACTCGGCTGTCCGAGACGTCGGTTCTACCGTCGAAGACGAGGGTCATGGACAAAACATGCCAGTCGTCCCGGTTTGTGCAGCAACGACACACCAGTCACACAGGTCACATATTCGCAAAGAAAATAGTCGGCTGGGTCGACAAGGTTTTCACCTGACCGGTAGTGCATTGTGAGCTATCGAAACAATCCGTGGATCCGACACCGGAAGCAGGCAATGAATTTCCGAACCGTGTTCGCTGTCGTCACCGTCGTGGCATTCGGTCTCTGCCTGCGCCTGTTGTTCGGCAGCACCTCTGCCCTCACCTCGGATATTGCAGCGTTCTACTCTGCCGACTCCGTCTCGATGGCGCTGTTGACGACGGGACCGGTGATCATCCTCGGTGTGTGCGCGGCCGTGGCGGGGTACTTGCTGCGTCGCGCGCGGGTGACACACGTGCTCGTCGGATGCTTGATTGTCATCGCGTTCGGCACCGCGGTGCGCGCCGTGCCGTCCTGGCCGGTGCTGGTGGCAGGAACCCTCGTCGCGGCTGCAGGCATTGCGGTGGCGAATGTGTTGGGTCCGGTTCTGGTGCGCGTGATCGTGCGGGAGTGGAGCCTGCAGGAACGACCCGATGGGCGGGAGTGGAGCCTGCAGGAACGACCGGATTGGCAGGAGAGTCCGGCGGTGTCGGCTCGGCGGTTGGGGTTGTTGACCGGCGTGTTGACTGCCGTGATCAGTGCCAGCGCCGGTGTTGCGTCGGGGTTCTCGGTTCCGTTGACGGAGTCGCTCGACGGCGCGTGGCGGTGGGCGCTCGGGTTGTGGGCGGTTCCGGTGGTGATCGCGGTGTTGTGTATGGCACTGCTGTCCCGGATGTTCGCGAGGGCAGGCTCGTCGCCGGCGATGTCCGGTGCCGTGGGATCGCACGGCGGTTCGGGCGTGCTGCGCTCCCCCGTTGCGTGGGCGGTGACGGCGTTCATGGGTGTGCAGTCACTCATGGCGTATTCGTTGATCGCGTGGCTGCCCACGATTTACCAGGATCGCGGAGTGGACCCCGCCGCGTCCGGTCTGTTGTTGACTGCTCTGTCGGTCAGCAGTGTCGTGACTGCGCTGACGGTGCCCAATGTGGCCACCAGGTTGCCGAGACAGAGCGTTCTGGCCGTTGCAGTGGTGCTGCCGACGGTTGTGGGTTTGCTGGGGGTGCTGTCCTCGGCCGATTCCTGGGCGTTGCTGTGGGCCGTGTTGCTCGGACTCGGCCAAGGTGGGCAGTTGTCTCTGGCGATGACGTTGATGAATCTTCGGGCCGCGACGGCGCGGGATGCCGCATCGCTGAGTTCGATGGCACAGACGGTCGGCTACGTCTTGGCAGCCTGCGGCCCGCTGGTGTGCGGCGCTGTGCACTCGGCAACGCAACGGTGGGAACCGTCGGTGCTCTTCCTACTCGTGATGACGGTACCCATGGCAGTCGCGGGCGCGGTGGCCGGACGCCGCGCGTTCTACGGCGTCGACGTCCGGCGGAAAGCCTGCGTCAGAGGCTCTTGACCCAGTGCGAAACCCGCTGCACGACGTCCTCGCAGGTGAGACCGAGTTCGTGGTGGAGCTGCTCGCGCGATGCATGGTCCAGGAATCGTTGTGGCACGCCGAGATCGCGACACGGGGTGTCGACGCCTGCCGCGCGAAGAGCCGCGGACAGAGTCGAACCGATACCACCGTGCAGGCCACTGTCTTCGAGGGTGACCACCATCCGGTAGTCCTCCGCCAATTTCAGCAGCGCCTGCGGGATGGGCAGCACCCATCTGGGGTCGACCACGGCCGCCGAGATGCCGTCCTGTCGGAGTTTCTCCGCGGCGTGCATAGCCAGCGGACCGAACACTCCGACGGCCACGATCAGCACGTCGCCCGTGGCCCCGGACGGCTCGGTCAGTACGTCGACGATTCCGTCCAGTCTGCGTACTGCCGGCACGGTCTCGGTCACTGCGCCCTTCGGAAAGCGCAGGGCGGTGGGTCCGTCGGACGTGGCGATCGCCTCGGCCAACTCTTCTCGCAGTGTCTCGGCATCGCGCGGTGCCGCCACCTTCATGCCGGGAACGATGCCGAGCAGAGACATGTCCCACATGCCGTTGTGGCTGGCACCGTCGGCCCCGGTGACACCGGCGCGGTCCAGTACCACGGTGACCGGCAGTCCGAGCAGCGCCACGTCCATCAGCAATTGGTCGAACGCTCGATTGAGGAAGGTGGAGTAGATCGCGACCACCGGATGCATGCCGCCCAATGCCAGCCCGGCAGCCGACGTCATCGCGTGCTGCTCGGCGATTCCGACGTCGAACAATCGGTCGGGGAAGCGAACTCCGAACGCGGCGAGACCGGTGGGCGCGGCCATCGCTGCGGTGATCGCCACGACGTCTTCGTTCTGCTCGCCCTGCTCGATCAATGCCGCCGAGAACACCGAGGTCCAGTCCGGTGCCGACTTGGATCGCGCCAGTCCGGTCAACGGATCGATGATCCCGGTGGCGTGCATCTGGTCTGCGACGTCGTTCTCGGCGTGAACGTAGCCCATGCCTTTACGCGTCACCGCGTGGACGATGACCGGACCGCCGTACGCCTTGGCTCGGCGCAGAGCCGATTCCATCGCGTGCTGGTCGTGGCCGTCGACAGGACCCAGGTATTTAATGCCGAGATCGGTGAACATCACCTGCGGGCTGATGGCGTCCTTCACACCGGCCTTCATGCCGTGCAACATCGCGTAGGCCGTGGGCCCGACGATCGGAATGCGACGAACGATACGACGACCGTTGTCCAGCACCTTCTCGTACCCGGGCTGGAGCCGTAGAGCCGCCAGATGATCGGCCAGGCCCCCGATGGTCGGGGCATAGGAGCGACCGTTGTCGTTGACGACGATCACCAGGGATCGGTCGCGGCCTGCGGCGATGTTGTTGAGGGCCTCCCAACACATTCCGCCGGTGAGCGCACCGTCGCCGACCACGGCGACGACGTGCCGGTCGGTCTCGCCCTTCAGAGCGAACGCTTTGGCCAGGCCGTCGGCGTAGGAGAGAGAGGCCGACGCGTGCGAGGACTCGACCCAGTCGTGTTCGCTCTCGACCCGTGACGGGTAGCCCGACAGGCCGCCCTGCTTACGAAGCGTGTCGAACAGACCGGTGCGCCCGGTCAGCATCTTGTGCACGTATGCCTGATGACCGGTGTCGAAGATGACGGGATCACGCGGGGAGTCGAAGATGCGATGAATCGCCAGTGTCAGTTCCACCACACCGAGATTGGGACCGAGGTGGCCGCCGGTAGCGGACACCTTCTCGACGAGGAACGCACGGATCTCGCGGGCCACTTCGGCCAGCTCCGCACTGCCGAGGTCGCGCAAGTCCTCGGGCGTCTGAATTCGAGCTAGGACACCCAACGAGATCGCTCCCTCCGGCCGGAAAACACAATGGAAATTTCAGTCTACGGAGTTATCGAGCACTGCTGCTCCGCCCAGCATCGTGACGCCGACAGTACCGTCGAACGTCGAGATGCCCTGGGTCAGCCGCCCCTAACCTGGGCAGTGACGAAACGGACATCACACATACAGTGTGGCCTATGAGCAACGTGGTCGATGCCATCCTGCGCCGAGTTCACGAACTGTGTCGCGACGATACGTCCGGGCAGGTGGCGGACTACATTCCCGAGCTCGCTGCCGTCACGCCGGACGGGTTCGGTATCGCGCTGACGACCACGGACGGTTACGTCTACGAGGTCGGCGACACTCGACTCCCTTTCACGATCCAATCGATCTCCAAGCCGTTCACCTACGCGTTGGCGTTGGCCGACCGGGGCCTGGACGTCGTGGCGAGCAAGATCGACGTCGAGCCGTCCGGTGAACCGTTCAACGAGATCAGCCTCGACCCCGTCACCGAGCGACCACGCAACCCGATGATCAACGCCGGTGCCATCACATCGGCGTCGCTGATCGTCGGGCGAAGTGCCGAGGATCGATTCGAGCGCATTCGAGCCTCGTACTCGCGGTATGCGGGACGGTCTCTGACGTTCAACGACGCCGTCTACCGGTCGGAGGCCCGCACCGGCAATCGCAACCGCGCAATCGGGTACATGCTCCGTTCGTTCGACATCATCGACCACGATCCCGACGCCGCTGTCGATCTGTACTTCCGCCAGTGCTCGATCGACGTCACCGCCGCGGACCTCGCCATGATGGCGGCAACCATGGCCAACAACGGCGTCAATCCACGCACGCGTGAACGCGCATTGGCACCTGCCCTGGTCGAAAGAGTGCTGTCGGTCATGACCACGTGTGGGATGTACGACGGCGCAGGCGACTGGGTCGCGAGGGTCGGCCTGCCGGCCAAGAGTGGGGTGGGAGGCGGGATCCTGGCGGTACTTCCGGGGCAGATGGGCATCGCCGTCTACTCTCCGCGGCTCGACTCGCACGGGAACAGCGTGCGCGGAGTCGCCGCCTGCCGAGAACTCTCGACACGGCTCGAACTGCACTTCCTGCACGTCACCCGAGCGGCGAAATCCTCGATACGGCGCCGATACGTGGTCACCGAGGCACCCTCACGCAAACGGCGATCGGAGGTGGAACAGGCCACCTTGGCTGCCGTGGGCGATCGCGCCCGCGTGTACGAACTGCACGGGGATCTATTGTTCTCCGGTGCCGAGACTGCCGTCCGTGAGATCGGCGACCTCGATCGGGAACTCGATGCCCTCGTCATCGATGTGCGCGGCGTCGACGAGGTCAGTGACATCGCCCGGACGATGTTCGAGGATCTACGTCAGGATCTCGCGGAGCACGGCTGTGTGGTGGGTCTGGTGGATCCCAGGGCGATCATGGGTCACACGACGTCGAGTCTCGACCCGGCGGACCCCGCGGGCCGAACCTACTCGAGCCTGGGTGCGGCCATCCAGTGGGCCGAGAATCTGTTGCTCGATCGTCATTGCGCGGGTGTGCGACAACCGACCGTGGTCACCACGGCCGAGCATCCGTTGCTGGCCGGGCTGTCCGCCGCGCAGTTCGAGGCGGTGACTCCGTATCTGGAGAAGCGGCACTACGCGCGCGGAGATGTGATCGTTCGCCAGGGAGATGCGGCTGCGGGCCTGTTCCTGATGCTGCGTGGTGAGGTGACGTCCACGGCCGTCGCCGCCGACGGTGGCAAGCACCGTATCACCACACTCTCCCCCGGGATGAGCTTCGGTGAGATGCCTCTGCTGATGTCGGTACCGTTCCTGCTCGACATGGTCGCCGACACACCTGTCGATCTCGTGGTGGTGTCGGCGGCGCACTTCCGGGCGCTCACACGCGACGCACCGGAGGTCAAGTTGGCGCTGCTGGAAAATCTCGCCACCGGAGCCTACGGCCAGATGGCAGCGGTGATCAGAACGCTCGGGCGGTTCGACATCGGCCTCTGACCGAACGTCGAACCGCCCGAGGCGACTGTGCGTGTGCTGTTCTCAGGCACCCAGCGTCAGCATCGTGAGCACCTCGGTGGGCTGCGCAGACCCGCCCGCGGGTTCGAGCGAGAACGCGAAGTTCGTCGACGACCCGAGACCGTCGACCACCGTGCCGTCCTCGGAGGTGAGCTGATCCTCGGTCACCACGCCGGCAGAGCGAGGTGAACCGTCCACGAACCACATTTGGTAAACGCGGCCGGGTGGTGGCTGCGGGACTCCGTCGAGATCGACGACTACCGCGTTCTGGGACAGCGAGTACGCCACGGTCGCCGAGCCGCCACCGGGGAACTCCGCCGTCACCTGTCGTGAATCGGGCGCGGCCACGATCTGATCCGCCTGAGACGGCTGCGCATCGTTGCCCATGGTCTGGCTGACCACCACTACGCCGCCGACGGCGACGACCACCGCGGCCGCAGCCGAGACCATCGAGTACCGCCAGGCCTTCGAACGTTCCCGCCGATGCCGGTGCAGTGGCGTGACGTTCGGTGGCAGCTTGTGGACCGTGGGCTCCTGATCGCTGACAGCGACCTGATCGAGCACTCGTTGCCGGAGGCGCTCGGGTGCAGGAGCGGCGTCGGCCGCCGCTGCCAAGGCCAGCGTCTCGTGGATCTCGCCCACGAGGACGTCGAACTGGGCGCGTGCGGTCTCGTCGACGCGCAACCGTTCGGTCTCGATGTCGCGTCGTTCGGCTTCGGTGGTCGCGTGCAGGGCATAGACCTCCGCGTCGTCGAGCAGTCGTTGTCGTGACGATTCGTTCATTGCGGGATCACCCCCAGGCATGTCTTCAATTTGATCAATCCGTCTCGTATGCGCGACTTGATGGTAGGAACCGCGACCCCGAGCCGCTCCGCAACTTCGCGATAGGTGTAACCGCTGTAATAGGCCATTCGGACCGACTCGCTCTGCGTATCGGTCAAAGTGTCGAGACAGGCAACCACGGCCTCCGATTCGAGCCGCTGCGTCACCGTTTCGAGTACCTCGTCGTGCTCCGGTGTGTGACTGACTGCGCCGTACGCGGCCTCACGGTCGGTACCGGACTGCTCGCTCCGAACGCGATCGACGGCGCGACGGTGAGCCAGCGTCATGATCCAGGCCAGTGGACTGCCCTGGTTCGGGTCGTAGTTCGGTGCCGCACGCCAGATCTGGAGGAAGACCTCCTGCGCGGTCTCCTCGCTGTACCCCGGGTCGCGTAGCACCCGCAGCACCATGCCGTACACCCGCGACGACGTCGCGTCGTACAACTCGGCGAACGCCGCCCGATCGCCCTGTGCGACCGACGCCATCAACCGACGGAGACGATCCGTTTCGTCGGCACGCAGGTTCTTGAGCTGTGGACTGGGAACAGCGCACACCGCATCCTCTGCCGCGTAGTTCTCCGAGGCATCGGACGTCGGCCGGTCACGGCCGGCATCCGACGATCCGGACGCATCCGACAACGGCGCGCTCATCGGAAGGTCGTCCCAACAGACGGGTTCATGATCGAGTTCATCGATCACGACACTAGTGGTCATATCGCTCTCATATCGAAACCTCCGCGTTTTCCCGCCGCAGTACATATTCGGAACAAACCGACCGGAGGATGGTTCGGAACCGAAATTCGTTTGCGGAGTTGTGGACCGCGTTTCATCCTTGGTGGAGAATCGGACAATCGTGGGGAATCGGGCAACCGGCCCACCGGAGGGATAGAGAGACATGGCGGCGATCGAGACACACGGTCTGATCAAACGTTTCGGCACGAACATCGCTGTCGACGGAGTCGACCTGTCCATCCCGTCCGGTGGTGTCTACGGCGTGCTCGGGCCCAACGGTGCAGGGAAGACGACGACCATCCGGATGTTGGCCACCCTGCTTCCGATCGACGGAGGCAGCGCCCGGGTCCTGGGTCACGACGTCGCGAACGAACCGGAGGCCGTACGGCAGAAGGTAGCTCTGACAGGACAATTCGCTTCTCTGGACGAGGATCTCACCGGTACGGAGAATCTGGTGCTGCTCGCTCGACTGCTCGGCTACTCACGGCCTGCCGCCCGATCACGAGCCGAGCAGTTGCTGACGGCGTTCGACATCGCCGATGCCGGACCGCGGCAGGTCAAGACCTACTCCGGCGGCATGCGCCGTCGCATCGACATCGCCGCCAGCATCATCGTCACTCCCGAACTGATCTTCCTCGACGAGCCCACCACGGGACTCGACCCTCGCAGCCGAAACCACGTGTGGGAGATCGTCCGCGCGTTGGTCGCGGGCGGAACGACCGTGTTACTGACGACACAGTATCTGGACGAGGCCGATCAACTGGCCGGGCGTGTCGCAGTCATCGATCGAGGCAAGGTCATCGCCGAAGGGACGACGGGCGAGCTGAAGGCATCGGTGGGATCGAATTCACTGCACATGCGAGTTCTCGAAACGTCCCAGCGAACGGCCGCTGCACGGATCCTGCGAGATCTGCTCGGCGACAACGTCACCGAGGACCCGGATCCGTTCACCGTGACCGCACGTTTGGACAATCCGGCACAGGCCGCGCCCGTGCTGCCTGCACTCGAGACCGCAGGCATCCCCATCGCGTCGTTCACGCTGGGGCAACCGAGCTTGGACGAGGTGTTTCTCGCCCTCACCGGCCATGGGGCGGGAGTGGAGCCTGCAGGAACGACCCGAGGGGCGGGAGTGGAGCCTGCAGGAACGACCTATCGGGCCAGCACCACAGTCGAATCCGACCGGGAGGTTGCGTCATGACGACCGAAGCCCAGCAGTCGACGCCACAGGCGTCGACCATCATCGATGTGCTCGGTGCCGCCGGGCCTCGTCCGCCGCGTCCGTCGTCGTTGTCGACGTCGTTGAGCTTCGGGTGGCGTGCGCTGCTCAAGATCAAGCACGTACCCGAGCAATTGTTCGACGTGACGGCCTTTCCCATCATGTTCACGTTGCTCTTCACCTACCTGTTCGGTGGCGCACTGGCCGGGTCGACCGAGGCGTACATCCAGTTCCTGCTCCCCGGCATCCTCGTGCAGACCGTGGTGATGATCACGATGTACACCGGCGTGACCATGAACAAGGACATCGAGAAGGGCGTGTTCGATCGATTCCGTTCGCTGCCCATCTGGCGTCCGTCGCCCCTGGTCGGTGCGCTGCTCGGTGACGTCGTTCGCTACACACTGGCCTCGGTGATCGTGCTGATCCTCGGGTTGGTCCTCGGCTTCAGGCCGCAAGGTGGTGTCCTCGGCGTCGTGGCGTCCATCGCTCTGCTGCTGGTGTTCTCGTTCTGCCTGTCCTGGATCTGGACCATGATCGCGATGATCGTGCGCACCGAGGCCGCGGTCATGGGCGTGTCGATGTTCATCCTGTTTCCGCTCACCTTCGCGAGCAACATCTTCGTCGACCCCAGCACGATGCCCGGTTGGCTGCGCGCGTTCGTCGACGTCAACCCGGTCAGCTTCCTCGTCACGTCACTGCGCGGACTGATGCAGGGCGATGTGGACACCGGTCGGCTGGGAGTGACGCTGGTGCTGTGCGCGGTGTTGCTGGCGGTCTTCGGGCCCATCACGATGCGCCTGTACAACCGAAAGTCCTAGCGAACACGGTGCGCATCGCCTCGATCACGAGGCCGCGCGTGCTCGATGCCTGCGGACCGCGTCGCGATTGGAGCACACCGTTCCGCAGTAGCGTTGCCTGCCTGTCCTCGAGGTGTCGGCGAACGCGAGCGTGCAGTCGGCGGCGGCGCAGCGATCGAGGCGAGACATTCCGCGTCCGGTCAGATGCAACGCTGTGCCTACGCTGACCAAGGCCCTGATGACGCCGCCGAGTGCGATGTTGGGATCGCGATAGTGCATGTGCCAGCCGTCGTCGGCATGGTTGGTCAGCCGCGGGTACGCCGACGCCTGTGCCAGCAGCACATTGAGCTCGTCGGCCCGATCGTTCTCGGTGGTTGCATCCACCACACGGGCCCAGTCACGCAGGAACTCGAGGGTGTCGAGAAGATCGGCGTCGGTTGCTGTCCAGTCCGGTACGAGGCCGGCGTCGACGCAGCGGTTGCCCAGTTCGGTCGCCGACGTGGGCGGTGAATTGAGCAGGTCGATACCGAGTTTCACCGCATATTCACCGTAAGGGTTGATGTGCACAAGACCATTACATCACGATGGACGCATGCACACCGAACACACCACACACACCTGGACCACCCACTCCACCCACGACACGAGCGAGGGACTCGTCGGATATCAGGGGTGCACCTGCGGCGCACAGCGCATCGTGACCGTTCCCACGCACACCTTCGCCCCGGTCGCCGAAGTTGCGTACCGGGCCTGATCGGTCGCCGCCCTCACCGACGAACGAAACGGCCGATGCATTCGACGTGGCTGGTCGAAGGAAAGGCGTCGAATGCGCGCATGTCGATCAATTCGTATCCCGCAGCTCGATACAAGCTCACATCCCGTGCGAACGAGGCCGGATCACATCCGATGTGCACCACCGAACGCGGAGACCTGACGGCGAGGGCATCGATCACGTCCCGTCCGGCACCCGCCCGAGGTGGATCGAGCACCGCAACCGCCGCCGGCTCGGTCAACGTCTCGAACGACCGCTCGACCCGACCCGGCACGAACGAGACCTGCGGTAGATCCTGCAGCGCCGAACGGCCGTCCTCGGCGGCGCGACGGGAGAATTCGACGCTGGTGACTCGGCCGCTCGGACCCACCCGATCGGCCAGCGCGGCGGCGAACACACCGACACCGCCGTACAGATCCCACGCACCGTCACCGGCTGTGGCGTCCGCCCAGTCCCCCACAACGTCGGTGTACACCTGCGGCGCGCCGCGGTGGGCCTGCCAGAATCCGGTGGCGTCGAGGGTCCACGCCCTGTTCGAGACGTGTTCGGTGACCCGACCCGATCCGATCACGGCCTTCTCCGGCCGGGACCGCGACGACGCAGCCCGACGCGCGGCCGCGCCACGACGCCCCGGCGATCGGCGTCCGGTGGGCGAAAGCTGCGCAGGCGCGATCTCCACCACGTGCCGCTCACCTTCCCCGTCGAGCACCACCTGCAGCTCGGCACCCGGCCGCCATTGCTGATCCGCCAGACCCTCGAAGGCCGCGGAATCCATTTGCGGACACGTGAGTTCGGTGACGATCGAGCTACTGCGATAGCGGTGATAGCCGGGCCGTCCGCCGGAATCCACGGCGAGTCGCACACGGGTTCGCCACCCGGTGCCGTCGCCGGACCCCGGTAGTTCCTCCACCTGCACCTCACGCTCGATTCCGGCGACGCGGCGAAGTTGTTCGGCGACGACGAAGGACTTCAATCGCCGTCCGGCATCGGCACTCGCGTGGGAGTAATCGCAGCAGCCCGAGCCGCCGGGTCCGGAGATGGGACAGCGCGCGTCCACCCGGTCCGGAGAGGCAGACAGAATCTCCACGGCATCGGCGCGACAGAACGATCCGCCCCGGTCCTCGGTCACCTTGGCCAGGACCCGTTCACCGGGCAATCCGTGACGCACGAACATCACCCGGCCGTCGTGGCGGGCCACACAGAACCCGCCGTGCCCTGGCGCGCCCAATTCGACCTCGAGCAGCAGCCCGAACCAACTCTCGCTCACTTGCCGGCCGGAGGCTCGTAGCCGCGACGCGACGCACCGGGCGCATTGCCGAGCACCTCACGCTTGGCCTTCTCGGACGACCGAAGCTGCCACGGCACGCTGGTGACCATCACGCCCGGCTGGAACAGCAGTCGGGATTTGAGTCGCAGCGCGCTCTGATTGTGCAGAACCTGCTCCCACCAGTGACCGACCACGTACTCGGGAATGAAGACCGTGACGACGTCCCGAGGCGAATCGCGGCGAACTCGCTTGACGTAATCGAGAACCGGTTTGGTGACCTCTCGGTACGGCGACTCGACGACCTTGAGCGGCACCGTGACGTCACTCGCCTCCCACTCCCTGACCAGCGCGCGCGTGTCGGCTTCGTCGACGTTGACGGTCACCGCCTCGAGCGTGTCGGGCCTGGTCGCCCTGGCGTACGCCAACGCGCGCAGGGTCGGCATGTGCAGCTTCGAGACCAACACGATCGAGTGCGTCCGGCTGGGCAGCACTCCGTCCCATTCCTCGTTCTCGAGTTCACGGGCCACGGTGTCGTAGTGCTTTCTGATCATGCGCATCAGGACGAAGATCGCCACCATCGCCACGATCGCGATCCACGCACCGGCGGCGAACTTGGTGATCAACACGATGACCAGCACCGTTCCGGTCATGCCGAGACCGACACCGTTGACCACCCGCGAGCGCTGCATGCGCCGGCGTTGCTCGGGATCGGTCTCGGTGGCCAACAGCCGCGTCCAGTGCCGAACCATGCCGGTCTGACTGAGGGTGAACGAGACGAACACACCGACGATGTAGAGCTGAATGAGCTTGGTGACCTCGGCGCCGAACACGACGACGAAGGCGATCGCGGCTCCGGACAGGAAGAGGATGCCGTTGCTGAAGGCCAGGCGGTCACCGCGAGTGTGCAATTGGCGCGGCAGATACCGATCCTGTGCCAGCACCGAACCCAGGACCGGGAAACCGTTGAACGCAGTGTTGGCCGCAAGAACGAGAATGAGGGCCGTGACGGTGGTGATGAAGAAGAACCCGATGGGGAATCCGCTGAAGACCGCCTCCGCCAACTGCGCGATGAGCGTCTTCTGTTGGTAGCCCTCCGGCGCTCCGACGAGTTGGTATTCGGGATCCATCGCGTATTTGATGCCGATCTTCTGCGCGAGCAGGATGATGCCCATCAGCAGTGTGATCCCGATGACTCCGAGCAGCAGCAGCGTCGTCGCGGCGTTGCGCGACTTCGGCTTCTCGAATGCCGGTACCCCGTTGCTGATCGCCTCCACCCCGGTCAGTGCCGCACAACCGGACGAGAACGCTCGCGCGATGAGGAAGGCGAACGCGATGCCGTACAGGTGGGAATCCTCGGCCCGCAGATCGAAGGCCGCCGACTCGGCATGGATGTCGTCGCCGAGAACGTAGACCCGGAACAGGCCCCACCCCAGCATCAGGACCATGCCACCCATGAAAGCGTACGTCGGGATGGCGAACGCAGTTCCGGACTCCCGGATGCCGCGGAGATTGACGGAGGTGACCAGGACGATGGCCACGACGGCGAACAGCACCTTGTGCTGGGCCACGAACGGCACCGCGGACCCGATGTTCGACGCGGCCGCCGAAATGGACACGGCCACGGTCAACACGTAGTCGACCAACAGTGCGCTGCCGACCGTCAATCCGGCTGCGGGGCCCAGGTTGGTGGTCGCGACCTCGTAGTCACCACCTCCGGAGGGATAGGCATGCACGTTCTGTCGGTAGCTGGCCACGACGACGGCCATCACCACGCAGACGGCGAGACCGATCCACGGGGTGAACGCGACTGCCGAGATGCCCGCGACCGACAGCACCAGAAAGATCTCCTCGGGTGCATACGCAACCGACGACATGGCGTCCGAGGCGAACACCGGCAACGCGATCCGCTTGGGAAGCAACGTATGACCGAGCTTGTCGCTGCGGAACGGCTTACCGAGCACTAGCCGCTTGGCGGCAGTCGAGACCTTGGACACGCACAGAAGCGTAGGCCGTCCTCCCACGGGCGTCTCAACCACGCGCCCGAAACTGCGTCGGAGCGCACCCTCGATCCGTACGGTGGCCGATCCCCCGATACGTTGGTGCACGCCTGCCGGTCATGGCAGTGTCGGTCGGCAGTGGTCGACCATCGAGATCGGGACGGAGCTGGGCGTTGTACGTAGTTGTGATGGGATGTGGCCGCGTCGGCGCATCGCTGGCCGGGGCGCTCGAACGCATCGGACACGAGGTAGCGATCATCGACCGCGACGAAACAGCCTTTCTGCGTCTGGAACCCGACTTCGCCGGACATCGCGTCGTCGGCATGGGGTTCGACCGAGATGTGTTGGTGAGCGCGGGAATCGAGAAAGCCGAGGCCTTCGCGGCCGTGTCGTCCGGCGACAACTCCAACATTATCTCCGCCCGCGTCGCACGAGAGACGTTCGGCGTCGACAAAGTGGTCGCGAGGATCTACGACGCCAAGCGCGCCGCCGTCTACGAACGCCTCGGCATCCCGACCGTCGCCACCGTCCCCTGGGCCACCGATCGTTTTCTGCACAACCTGCTGCGCGACGACCCCACCACCAAGTGGCGCGATCCGTCGGGCAGCGTCGCCGTCGTCCTGCTCGACTTCCACGACGCCTGGATAGGCAAGAAGCTCTCGGTACTCGAGGAAGCCACCAACTCGCGGGCCGCGTTCGTCATCCGTTTCGGCAGCGGACTGCTACCGGACAAGCGCACCGTGATCCAAGCCGGTGACGAGGTGTACGTCGCCGCGGTCTCGGGAACTGTCGCCGAAGCCATTGCACTGGCGGGCAACCCGCCGCCGTCGGACGACTGATGCACGCGCGCACATTCCCCACCTCCCCCATCGACCCGAACGGGAAGCCATGAAAGTCGCTATCGCCGGAGCCGGCGCAGTCGGCCGATCCATCGCACGCGAATTGATCCGCAGCGAACACGATGTGATGCTCCTCGAACGCAAACTCGACCACGTCGATCAGGCCGCCATCCCGGAAGCGGAATGGGTGCTGGCCGACGCGTGCGAGTTGAGTCTGCTCGAAGCCGCCCACCTCGAGAATTACGACGTGGTGATCGCTGCCACCGGTGACGACAAGGCGAACCTGGTGCTCAGCCTGCTGGCCAAGACCGAGTTCGGCGTCAATCGCGTGGTGGCCAGGGTCAACGATCCACGCAACGAGTGGCTGTTCGATGCCGCCTGGGGCGTCGACGTCGCGGTGTCGACGCCGCGAATGCTCGCGTCCCTGGTCGAAGAAGCCGTGTCGGTAGGCGACCTCGTTCACCTGATGACGTTCCGCAAGGGTCAGGCGAACCTCGTCGAGATCACGCTGCCGGAGAACACTCCCCTGGCAGGAAAGCCGGTCCGCAAGCTCCAATTACCCAGGGACGCAGCGTTGGTGACGATTCTGCGCGGCGGTCGAGTGATCGTTCCACAGCACGACGATCCGCTCGAAGGCGGCGACGAGCTGCTGTTCGTCGCGGCCAAAGAGGTGGAGAACGAACTACGCTCCGCTGTCGGCCTGATCTGACGACAGCCGATCCCGACTGCGGTTCGCGCTCGACGCAGCGTCGAGCGCGCGATCGGCAGCACGCACGGCCCAGAGCGTGACCAACAGCGCCACTCCCGTCAGCGGCCAGCCCATGCCGATGCGGGCGACGGCGAGCCAGCCCGTCTGGTCGGAGTCGTAGAGCTGCGACTGAACGATGTATCGAGCACCGAACACCGATGCCCAGGCGATGGTGGCCACGTCGTAGTAGCGCACAGCCGACCGGTGGCCACGCCACGACGTTCCCTTGCCGTTGAGGTATCCCCAGATGATGCCGACCAACGGCCAGCGCGCGAGCACCGACAACACGAAAGCCGCACCGTAGGCGAGCGAGGTGTAGATGCCGAACAGGAAGTAGCCCTTGGCATCTCCCGTCCGGTATGCAATGAACGCGCAGATCCCGACTCCGAAGAATCCCGAGATGGCGGGTTGAATCGGGCTACGACGAACCAAGCGCCACACCAACACCGCGGCGGCAACTCCCAGAGCGGACCAGAGGGCGACCGACAGGTTGACGTAGCTGTTCACCGGAACGAACACGACGACGGGCAAGGTGGAGTAGACGAGCCCGCTCAGACCGCCGAGCTGTTCGAGGACGGTGGGAGCCACCTTCTCGACGCGGTCCGTGGTCGACGCGTCGGTTGTGGGTTCCGGCGTGTTCGATGTCGGCGTGGGCGGCACGGAATCGTCGCTGTTGGTCACGACAACGAGAGTGCCATACCGGCGACGATCAGCTGTCGTCGCGCAGTTCGTAGTAGGGGTTGTAGACGATCTTGCGTCCGTCTCGTTCGCCGACACGCCCGCGCACGAGCAGAGTCTTGCCGGGCTCGATGCCGGCGATCTTGCGGCGCCCGATCCAGAGCAGCGTCACCGTGTCGGTGCCGTCGAAGAACTCGGCTTCGATGTTCGCATTGGCCGCCTTCGAACAGGCTTCGACGCTACGCAACCGACCGAGCATGGTGACTTCCTCGCCTCGCAAGCAGTCGCACGCTCGCCGAGCCCCGGAGGCTTCGGAGGTTTCGGCCATCTCCTCGGCATCGAGTTGATCGATGTCCTCTGTCAACTTCCGCGTCAAGCGGCGAAAGTATCCTGCGGCAGCGGGTGCCATTGTGCGCTCCAGCGGTGGGGGTCGTTCCCTCGTCAGGGTGGGTACTTCGCCACTGTAGACCCGAAGTGTCACGCTGACCAACCGCCGCTACGGAGGTGTCGGAAGGCGTGCACAATCGTGTCGTGCACAGCCGATTCGACACCCGCACCGCGATCGTTCTACCGGGAACGGGGTCCGATGCCCGGTTCGCCGCCGACGCGTTCTCGGCCGCATTCGAGAGTGTGGGATTGACCACCATCGCGGTCGAACCCGACCCGGCCGCGGTGGTCGAGAGCTACCTGAACGCCCTCGACGACGCTGCGCACCGACACGGACACATCGTGATCGCGGGGATATCCCTCGGGGCCGCGGTAGCGGTTCGATGGGCCGCAGACCACGCATCGAACACTGCGGCTGTTGCACTCGCGCTCCCGGCGTGGACCGGAGACCCGGCCGGCTCCCCCGCGGCCCTGAGCGCGGAGTTCACCGCTCGATCCCTGCGTGAACAGGGGCTCGACGCCGTCACCGCGGCAATGGCAGCGTCGAGCCCGCCGTGGCTCGCGCGCACGCTGCGGAGGTCATGGGCTGCCCAGTGGCCCGCGCTTCCGGACGCGCTGGACGAGGCGGCTCGCCACCGCAGCCCCGAACTCGACGAGCTCGCTCGGCTGGAGCTGCCTGCCGTCGTCGTGGGCGCAGTGGACGATGCGGTCCATCCGATCGAGGTGGCTCGACAGTGGGCGCGGGCGCTACCGAACTGCGCGCTGCGCACCGTGACCCTGGACGACATCGGCAGCGACCCGGGATGCCTCGGCCGAGCGGCGGTCGACGGTCTCGACGGTCCGCAGGCTCAGCCGCCCAGCTGCTGAATCGCCGATCCCGACGCGCCCCGACGCGGCGCGCGGTCACGCTCGGCGGCGGTCGGCTGCGGCGTCGAATCCTGCTGCGGCACAACAGGTTCGGCGGTGGGTACCGCGGCCTGGGGCGGCGCGGCCTGTTGCGCAGCGTTCTGCTGAGCGGCCGCCTGCTGCTGCGCGGCTGCAGCAAGTTGCTCGGCCAGTACCTGCGGCAACACCACCGGCAACGGGGTCCGAACGGGATGCGGCTCGGTACCCCGATCCACCACGGTCTGCCGAAGGATCGTGTGCGCCAGCCGCACGAGCGGTTGGCCCTCGCCCACCGCACCCGACGGACCCGCCAGCACGCAGCGGACCATCCAGCGATAGCCGTCGACTCCGATGAAGCGGAGGTCGGCGTTGGCCGTGACACCGAGGAGTTCGCGTCCCCACGGACCCGTCTCGACCGTCGTCTCGGCCTTGTCGTTGCGCAGAGACGACGCCAGATCGGCTGCCACCTCGCGCCACTGACCGGGCGATTTGGGTGCCGCGTAGGCAGCGATGGTGATGCGCCCGAACTGCGTCACGATGTGCACTGCCTGCGGGCTACCGGCCTGCGACATCTCGACCTGGAGTTGACCGCCCTCCGGCAGCGGAATCAGCACCGAGCCGAGGTCGAGTCGGGTCTTGGCGACGGTCTCGCGATCGTCGTCGAGGTCCTCGAGATCGTGGGGCCCGTCTGCGGTCGTGTCCGCGGCCTCGACATCGTCGTCTTCGTCTTCGACGCTGTCGACGAATGGCTCCGCACCGGGCGCGGAGGCACTGCCGGCGTCGTTCTTCTTACGCCGTCCGAACATGTTCAGCTCTCTTCTTCTCGGTTGCTTCCACTGTGCCTGCCACCGGTGAACGTCGTGGCGGAACTCACTGCTTCAGACTCGCATGGCCACCGGTCGAACCGTGACCACCGGCCCCTCGAACGGTGTCGTCCAACTCGTCCACCTCGACGAACGTCACCAACTCGACTCGCTGCACGATCAGTTGGGCGACGCGGTCGCCGCGCTCGAGTTCGATCGAAGTGTGCAGGTCGTGGTTGATCAGACAGACCTTGATCTCCCCGCGATAGCCGGCATCGATGGTGCCCGGGGTGTTGACCACCGACAGGCCCGACTTCGCCGCCAACCCCGACCGCGGATGCACCAGCCCGACGGTTCCCAACGGGAGAGCGATCGCGATTCCGGTCCCCACCAGGACGCGTTCGCCCGGTGCGATGGTCACCGGAGCCGTGATTCGCAGATCCACGCCCGCATCACCGTCGTGCGCACGCGTCGGCACCGGAAGCTCGGGATCGAGCCGGCGTACCAGGACCTCGGACACCGGATCGGAAGGCAGGCGCGGGATGGTGGGTCGATCGACGGATGGTTCGCTGCCGGACTCGGTGACTTCGTCGCTCACGTCGTACGAGACTACGCTGGCCGGCTTCCGTCTCGGTGTGGCGACTACCCTGGGACTCGTGACTGCAGATCGACAGGCCGAACACGCGTCGGAGTCCGGCGACTCCACTCCCCACACGGGTTCCTCGGCACCCGCGAACTCCGTGCTGTACTCGGAGCGACTCTGGGTGCCGATCTGGTGGTGGGCGGCGGGTGCGGCCGTGGCGGTCTTGCTGGCTGCGGAGATCCACATGGGGGCACCGGGCATCCGGGCCTGGCTGCCCTACGTCGTGTTGCTCCCGCTGATCGCCTGGGCGTTGTTCGCCTTCAGCAGGCTGCGCGTCGAGGTGGGCACCGGTGCGACCGGCACCGAGCTACGCGTCGGGTCTGCTCATCTGCCACTCGATGTGGCATCCAAGGCCGCGATCGTTCCCGCGACAGCAAAAAGTGCGGCGCTGGGAAGGCAACTCGATCCATTGGCCTTCGTGCAGCACCGCACCTGGGTGAAACAGATGGTGATCGTGGTCCTCGACGACCCGGACGATCCGACGCCCTACTGGCTCGTCAGTACCAAGCGCCCCGAAGAGCTGCTGGCAGTCCTGACCGCGCACGGCGTCGAAGCGCGCTGATCCATCCGTCGATCGACGGTCGGAACCGTCGACACAGACCTGACCCGCTGGATCAGGTCTGTGTGGAAAAGGTCACGCCGCGCAGTCGCGGCACATCAGTACACCGTTGGCGTCACTGGCCAGCCGGCTGCGGTGATGGACCAGGAAGCAGCTCGAGCAGGTGAACTCGTCGGCCTGCTTGGGAACGACCCGAACCGACAGCTCCTCGCCGGACAGATCTGCACCCGGCAGCTCGAACGACTCCGCGGTGTCGGATTCGTCCACGTCCACCACGGCGGACTGAGCCTCGTTGCGTCGGGCCTTCAGTTCTTCCAGCGAGTCCTCCGACACATCGTCGGATTCTGTTCTTCTCGGTGCGTCGTAGTCGGTTGCCATTGTCTTCGTACCCCTCATCTTCGTGCGTGTGTGTGGTGAAAGCTGCCGATGTGGTCGGCTTGTGGCCGTCGGCTGTGAAGAGGGCGCTTGCTCGCTCCCACCGATGTTCGTATCTGTTCAAACCGTTCGTCTTCGCGCGGTGCCCGAAACTACACCGGGTAGTTCCCAGAACTCGCCGGTTGAAACCCGATCGAGACCTCGCTCACCTGATCGATCGTGCACCGGTGTCCGATTCTTGAAGCACCGCGGCCGCCAGACAATAGCCGAAGCCGGTCGCAAAGCAGAAACCGAATCGCCGATTGGTCCTTCACCTGGCTGCACGCCGCAACAACACCGGGATGGGCGGCTTCATTCCTTGCATCGCAGAACACTTCTCGCCGCCGGTTTCGGGCTCCGAATCGGGCGTCGCGCACGGGATCGGAGTAGGTGCCGGCCGAGTGTGCCGCCCCCACCGACCGCGGGCATCTACAGTAGGCACCGCGTCGGTGTGAACCGACTCTGTGGACCGGTCTCGGCAACTGCCGACGGAAAGGCGAAGATCACCGTGGTTTCTCTGATCACCGAAGGCCATTCGGTCGACGGTCGAGGTCGTCCGTTCCGTCGACGCCGCGCGTTTCCGATGATCGCGGTCTTCGCCGTGCTGGCCCTGCTCGGAGTGCTGGTGTGGGTCAAGGTGTTCACCACCTCCGAAGCCGCCTCCGCAACGGCCGAATGCAACGTGCCCACCACCACCGCCGCGACGGACGGGACGCAGCCGGCACCTCTCGGCGAAGAAGTGGACCCGACGACACTGCTCGACGTCGAGCCTGCCGCCCTGTCCGCGTCGAAAGTGCGCGTCTTCAACGCGAACGGTGAGCGCGGACAGGCAGCTCTCGTCGCCGCCCAGCTCATCGATTACGGTTTCGCCAGCGCACCGGACGTCCAGGTCGGCAACGATCCGGTCTACGTCGATCAGAACATGCAGTGCCAGGGCCAGATTCGGTTCGGCCCGGCCGGCCTGGCGGCAGCCAGTGCCGTGTCACTGGTCGCGCCGTGCGCCGAACTGATTCAGGATGCCCGCGCCGACGACTCGGTCGATCTGGCTCTCGGTACCTACTTCAGCGAGATCCAGCCCAACGACGACGCCGAGGAAGTGTTGCGCACGCTCGCCGGTACCGCACCCGGTGCCGCCCCTGCGCCACTCGACGCCGATCTGCTCTCGGCAGCACGCGAATCGCGCTGCTGACCGACCGGCGGCGCGTCAGCCGGGGATCGGATCGAGTGCACCCGCGCTGCGCAGTACCGCCAGGAAGGCGTTCGAGACACCTGGGGCAGCGGCCACCGTCACCGCACCCTGAGCGCTGGTGCTGTCGGCAGCAGGCAGCCTGACCGTCGCGCCAGCCTCGGCTGCGATCAGCCCACCCGCCGCCCAATCCCACGGACTGAGCCCGTGCTCGAAGTGTGCGTCGACAACTCCGGACGCGACCATGCACAGATCGAGCGCAGCCGAACCGATCCGGCGGATGTCACGCACCTGAGGCAGCAGTTCGGAAATGATCGCGCCCTGCACCGCGCGACGACCGGATCCGTAGCCGAATCCGGTGGCCAACAACGTCATCGACACATCGGTGACTCCCGAACAGTGCAGCTGCTCCTGGGTACCGTCGGCTCGCTCCACGGTCGCCCCGCGCCCGAGAGCGGCCGAGTAGACGAGCTCGCGGGCGACGTCGACCACGGCCCCCGCAACACTGACACCGTCGATCTGAACCGCGACCGACACCGCGTACGCCGGAATTCCGTACATGAAGTTCACGGTTCCGTCGATCGGGTCGAGCACCCACCGCACGCCGTCGAGCGAGTCGTTCTCGCTGCCTTCCTCCTCGCCGAGAATGGCATCCTGCGGCCGAAGCCGCGCCAGCAGCTCGCGGAGGACGCTCTCGGTTTCGGTGTCCACGATCGTCACCGGATCGGTCGGCGTGCTCTTCGACTGCACCGCGCCGTCACCCTCGATCGGTTCGCCGCCGAAGACCTCCGGGCGGCGTCGCCTGACGTGCTCGGCGGCTCGCGTCGCGACCCGTACGGCGACCTCGCGCAGCACGTCCACCTCGCGGGTGTTCGATCCATCTGCTGCCACCTGCTCTTCCGGCAATTGTGTACTGGCGGTGTCGGTCTGAGATCGGTCTGGTTTCGGCACACGTACATCGCAACACACACCGACGTTCGAGCACCACCGCAGCGACCGCCGGTGACGTCACCGTCCCGCGAACGCCGAAACACACTATTGTTCGGAACCGACGGCATCACACGGATTCGATCACGCCAGGAGCGGCATCCACATGACACAGGCAGGTTCGGACAACACCACCGCTGCGGCAGCGCGCCACGGGTTCGGCGTCGACGTCGGCGGCAGCGGCATCAAGGGCGGAATCGTGGACTTGAGCACCGGTGAGCTCGTCGGCGACCGCTACAAGATCGAGACGCCGCAACCGTCGACCCCCGATGCCGTCGCGCGCACCGTGGCCGAGATCGTCGCGCACTTCGAGTGGACCGGCTCGGTGGGCGTCACCCTGCCCGCGGTGGTGACCAACGGTGTCGCTCGCTCGGCCGCCAACATCGACAAGTCCTGGATCGACACCGACGCCCGCGCGCTGTTCGCGAAGGCCATCGACACCGAGAACGTCACCGTGCTCAACGATGCGGATGCAGCCGGAGTGGCCGAGGACAAGTACGGCGGCGGCAAGGGCAGGGACGGCGTCGTCGTGCTGTTGACGTTCGGCACCGGGATAGGTTCGGCCGTGCTGCACAACGGCGTTCTGCTTCCCAACACCGAATTCGGCCACATGGAGATCGACGGCAAGGAGGCCGAGCATCGTGCGGCGTCGTCGGTGAAGGAGAACCAGGGCCTGTCCTACAAGGAGTGGGCCAAGGAGGTCTCGAAGGTTCTCGAGACGTTCGAGGCGCTGCTGTGGCCGGATCTTTTCATCGCCGGCGGCGGCATCAGCCGCAAGAGCGAGAAGTGGATTCCGCACCTGACCAATCGCACACCCGTGGTTCCGGCAACCCTGCTGAACACTGCCGGGATCGTCGGTGCCGCACTCGCAGCGGACTCCGCCGTACCGTCCGCCGAGACCGGTACGTCCGCGGGATCGCTGGGCTGACACGCGGGTTGCCACCTGCGTAGGGCGAGGGTCGGTAACAAACTCCTGAGAGGTCGTTACAATGGTGTGTGCCGGTACGCAGCCGGCCGAATCCGAAGACCTCTCCGCCGGAAACAACTCTGGCGTGACGCCGCACGACTTCGTCACGAAAGGGCGTACGTGGCAGCCACCGATATCCGTCAGACCGTAGATTCCGAAACCGAGTCTGCGACACCTGCACCTGCTGTCAAGGCACCCGCTGCGAAGGCACCGGCAAAGAAGGCACCGGCCAAGCGTGCCGCAGCCAAGAAGGCCCCGGCGAAGAAGGCCGCAGCGAAGAAGACAGCAGCTGCTCCGGCTTCCGACGACGCCGACGAGAGCACTCCCGGGATCGAGGACATCGACATCTCCGAGGGCGACCTCGCCGCTGCCGCCAACGATGTCGTCGAGGTGGTCGCCGCCGGTGACGACACCGAGGAAGACGCCACCGCCGAGCCGACTGCCGAGGACAAGGCGTCCGGCGACTTCGTCTGGGACGAAGAGGAATCCGAGGCGCTGCGTCAGGCCCGCAAGGACGCCGAGCTCACCGCGTCCGCCGACTCCGTCCGCGCGTACCTCAAGCAGATCGGTAAGGTCGCCCTCCTCAACGCCGAAGAGGAAGTCGAACTGGCCAAGCGTATCGAGGCAGGCCTGTTCGCGGTCGAGAAGATGCGTGAGTCCGCGGAGAAGGGCGAGAAGCTCCCCGTTGCGCAGCGTCGCGACATGACGTGGATCTGCCGTGACGGCAACCGCGCCAAGAACCACCTCCTCGAGGCGAACCTTCGACTCGTCGTCTCCCTGGCCAAGCGCTACACCGGCCGTGGCATGGCGTTCCTCGACCTCATCCAGGAGGGCAACCTCGGTCTGATTCGCGCGGTCGAGAAGTTCGACTACACCAAGGGCTACAAGTTCTCCACGTACGCCACGTGGTGGATCCGTCAGGCCATCACCCGGGCCATGGCCGACCAGGCCCGCACCATCCGCATTCCGGTGCACATGGTCGAGGTCATCAACAAGCTCGGACGCATCCAGCGTGAGCTCCTCCAGGATCTGGGTCGCGAACCCACTCCCGAAGAGCTCGCGAAGGAAATGGACATCACGCCGGAGAAGGTGCTGGAAATCCAGCAGTACGCGCGTGAGCCCATCTCGCTCGACCAGACGATCGGTGACGAAGGCGACAGCCAGCTCGGTGACTTCATCGAGGACTCCGAAGCCGTCGTTGCCGTGGACGCCGTGTCGTTCACGCTGCTCCAGGATCAGCTGCAGTCTGTCCTGGAGACTCTGTCCGAGCGCGAGGCAGGCGTCGTTCGTCTGCGATTCGGCCTGACGGACGGTCAACCCCGCACCCTCGACGAGATCGGACAGGTCTACGGCGTCACGCGCGAGCGGATCCGTCAGATCGAGTCCAAGACCATGTCCAAGCTGCGTCACCCGTCGCGTTCGCAGGTACTGCGCGACTACCTGGACTGATTCGTTCGATCCACCTGGAACAACGACCGCCGATCATTCCGATCAGCGGTCGTTGCTTTTTGCGGCGTGGATGCCGTCACACCTGCGGCACCCCGAACGTTCCGTCCGGCCCCGGCCGATAGTCGACGACCGCAGTCACGGCCGCGATCGGTAGCGGTCCGTACAGGTGCGGGAAGACCATCGACTCCGGATCTGTCGGTACCCCCGGTTCCCACCGAACGGGTGCCGTCAGACGAGCCGGATCGATGCGCAGCAGAACCAGATCCGTGCGCCCGGAGAAGAGCCGATTCGCCGGCAGGTGCACTTGGTCGGGTGTGGACAGGTGCACGAACCCGACGGAATCGTACGAGTCCGGGGTGTAGTCGGCCCGACCGCGCATCGCGAGCCACTCCCCTGCCGTGCAGATGTGAACGAGGTCGTCCTGCTTGCTGGTCACCGTTCCATTCTGCAGTGTCGAGTGCGGCTCAGGGCGGTGGAATGTCGGCAACGCCACGATCTCTGCGGGCCGGCAGGCCACCGACGACGACGGCAGCGATGACAGCCACGATTCCCAGAGCCTCGAGAGCCGTCGGAATCTGGGTCAGCACCACGGCACCGACCACCGTCGCCGTCGCCGGAAGCAGCGCCAGCAACAATGCGAAGCGCGCCCGGCCCACTCGCACCAGGACGTACTGATCGAGAACGTAGGGAACCACACTCGACAGCAGCCCGACGCCCAATCCGAGAACCCAGATCCGCCAGTCTCCCAACGCATTCGAGTGCTGGACCGCGAACGGTCCGAACAACGGCACGGCCAGGAGTACGGATGCGATTCCGAACCCGGCAGCCATGTCGTCGAGTCCCTGGCCTGCGTCGGCAACCGACTTGCCCAGCACGATGTAGGCAGCCCACAGGGCCGCCGAGCCCAGCGCGAACGCGATCCCGACCAGCCCCACCTCGCCGCCCTCGAACTGCGCGGAAGCGACGGCCCCGACACCGGCCACCACCAGGAGCAACGCGCACACATCGGCAGGCCTTCTCGACCCGGCAGCAGCGACCGCGATCGGCCCGAGAAACTCGATGGCCACCGCCGCGCCGAGGGGAAGCCGGGCGATCGCCTCGTAGAACATTGCGTTCATGCCGATCGTCGCACCGCCGAACGCGGCGGCCGTGATCGCCCGACGCACGGTCCACGCCCCGCCGGTGCCCGCCCTACGCCGCCACGGCCGTCGCCAGAGCACCAGCACCAGCGCCGCACCGAAGCCACGCAGCCACGCCACCGCGGCCGGATCGACGACGTCGAACAGGAACACACCGATCGCCGCACCGACGTACATACACACCGCGCCGATGACGAACAGGGATGGAATACCGAGCTTCGATGCGCCGGAGAGCGAAGTGGAAGTCGAAGACACATCGGCGACCCTACTGCCGTGGCTCGCGTGAACCGGTATCAGCTCTCAGCGAACACTCTGGGAGATGTTCCTGCTCGTGGGACATGTTTCGTGTTAGTGACAACACAAAGAAACGCGCTCGGGAACAACGCGTGACCGCCATACGTCTGACAGAGTGAACGAACCGCGCCATACCGACGCGGCGGACCGGCCCCAGGCGAACGGGACAACCCGCAAGCCAGTACGGAGGAGTCATGCCCGGAACATTGACCAGCCCACAATTGACAGCAGCGGACCGGTGCGACCGGTGCGGTGCAGGGGCTCGCGCGCGTGTCGTGCTCTCGACCGGTGGAGAACTTCTCTTCTGCGGTCACCACGCCACCGAGCACGAAGCCCGTTTGCGTGAAGTGAACGCAACGGTGATGACCGAATCGGACTCCACGGTGTAACCCACCTTTTGTGTCGGGGGAAACAGGTTCGCCACGATCGACGAACACGAAGAAGACGGACGGTCACCAGACCGTCCGTCTTTTTCGTGCCCGGTTCCGCCCGAGGCGCTACATCTTCCGCAACTGCGCGATTCGCTCACCCAACTGATCGGCCGACGCCATCGCCGTCGGCGGGCCGCCGCAGATACGACGCAGATCGCCGTGAATCACCCCGTGCGGCTTCCCGGTGCGGTGGTGGTACACCGCAACCAAACTGTTCAATTCACGCCGCAGGCCGGCCAACTGGCCCGCACTGGTGGCCCTGTCGTTGACGACGGCAGGAGCCGGCACCGCAGGGCCCGCAGCGGGCTTGTCGATCTGCTCTTGCTGACGCTGACGCAACAGGTCGCGCATCTGCTTCGCGTCGAGCAAGCCGGGCAGACCGAGATAGTCGGCTTCCTCGTCGCTGCCCGAGAACGTCGCGGTACCGAACGAGGAGCCGTCGTAGATCACCTGGTCCAGTTCCGCATCTGCACCGAGCGAGGTGTACGCCTTCTCTTCTTCGCCCAGTTCGTCCTTCTGCTTGTTGGCGTCGGCCAACAGCTCGTCGTCGAAACCGTCTTTCTCCCGGTGCGGTTTTCCGAGAATGTGATCGCGCTGCGCCTCGAGCTGCGACGCGAGATCCAACAGCACCGGTACCGACGGCAGGAAGACGCTCGCGGTCTCCCCCTTGCGCCGAGACCGCACGAAGCGGCCGATGGCCTGCGCGAAATACAGCGGGGTCGACGCGCTCGTCGCGTAGACACCGACGGCCAGTCGCGGAACGTCGACGCCCTCGGACACCATGCGAACCGCGACCATCCAACGCTGATCGCTCTTGCCGAACTCGGCGATGCGAGCCGAGGACGTGGGGTCGTCGGACAGCACGATCGCCGGTGTCTCCCCCGTGATCACCTCGATCAGCTTCGCGTAGGCCCGCGCTACCGTCTGATCGGTCGCGATCACCAGACCGCCTGCATCGGGCATGCCGCCTGCCCGCAGTTGCGCGAGACGCGTGTTCGCCGCCAACAGCACGGCCGGCATCCAGTCGCCCTGCGGATCCAGTGCCGTGCGCCATGCCCTCGCGGTCTGTTCGGCATTGAGCGGCTCACCGAGCCGGGCGGTGTACTCCTCACCGGCACTGTCCCGCCAGCGCGCTTCTCCGGAGTACGCGAGAAACACGACCGGACGGACGACGCCGTCCGCAAGAGCATCGGAGTAGCCGTACGCGTGATCGGCCTTGGACCGCATCAGGCCGTCCTGATCCGGTTCGTAGTTGACGAACGGAATGGGACTGTCGTCGCTGCGGAACGGCGTACCGGTCAGTGCGAGCCGTCGCGTGGCGTCTCCGAACGCTTCGCGAATGCCTTCACCCCAGCTCTTCGCGTCGCCACCGTGGTGAATCTCGTCGAGAATCACGAGAGTCTTACGCGATTCGGTGCGCACCCGATGCTTGAACGGGTGCGATGCGATCTGCGCGTACGTCACGACCACGCCGTGATAGTCGCTCGAGGTCTGCCCGGTCGAGTTCGAGAAGCGCGAGTCCAATGCGATGCCGACCCTGGCCGCCGACTCCGCCCACTGGTGCTTGAGGTGCTCGGTGGGCGCGACGACGGTGACCTGATCGACGGTGCGATGGGCCAGCAGTTCGGCAGCCACCCGAAGGGCGAACGTCGTCTTGCCTGCGCCGGGCGTTGCGACCGCGAGAAAGTCCTTGGGCGAGGCGACGAGATACTTCGTCAGCGCCCGTCGCTGCCACGCGCGCAGCGGTGCTCCCCCGCTCGTGGGAGCGGCAGGCTGCTCGGTCGATGGTGGTGTCGGATCGAACATGTCAGCGCTCACTGGCCGCCGGTTCCTGGCATCGATGTAAATTCCTCGCGCTCTCGGTAGCCCTGCAGTGTCCGCGGAGGAGCCTATCGCTCCGCACCGACCGATCCCGCATCGCTGGGGCGAGTCGGATGCGACACGGCGAGTCGGCTGTTAGGCGAAGACGCCTTTCGTCAGGAATGCTGGAGGAACCATGAGCGAGTCTGCAGGCGGAACTCCACCACCGGAACGATTGTCGGCGAGAAAACCACTACACGCGGTGTGGAAAGTGACTGTGCGCACTCTGAGCAAAGCGTGGGACGATTCGATCTTCAGCAAGGCTGCAACGGCCGCGTTCTGGCAGACGCTGTCACTGCCGCCGCTGCTGCTCGGTGTGCTGGGCAGTCTGGGACTCGTCGGCGGATGGTTCGGACCCAACACCGTCGAGATCATCGAGTCCAAGATCATCACGTTCAGCAACACCCTGTTCAGCGGCAGCGTCGTGGACCAGATCATCGCTCCGACGGTCAAGGACGTCCTCGCTCAGGGCAGCGGAGAGATCGTGTCCGTGGGCTTTCTGCTCTCGTTGTGGGCCGGGTCGTCGGCGATCTCGACGTTCGTCGATTCCATCGTCGAAGCGCACGGCCAGGCCGACGCGCGAAACCCCGTCTGGCAGCGGTTCTTCGCGCTGCTTCTCTACGTGGGTTTCCTGGTGATCGCGGTCTTCGTGCTTCCGCTCGTCGCCCTCGGACCGGTGTACGTGCAGCAGATCCTGCCGGATTCGTGGATCACGGTGGGCAGCGAGCTCGTCGACTTCTTCTACTATCCGGCCGTCGGTCTACTGCTGATCATGGGTTTGACGACGCTGTACAAGGTTGCTCTGCACACCTCACTGCCGTGGCATCGTCTCCTCGGCGGCGCTCTGCTGGCCGGGGTGTTCTTCATGATCGCGAGCGCGGTCCTGCGTCGATACCTCGGCTGGGTGACGAGCACCGGGTACACCTACGGCGCCCTGGCGACACCCATCGCGTTTCTGCTGTTCACGTTCTTCCTCGGCTTCGCCGTCGTGCTCGGGGCCGAGTTCAACGCGACGATCCAGGAGTTCTCGCCTGCACGGGCAACACGAATGGACCAGATGCGCGAGTGGATCGCAGCGCAGACGGCAACCGACGACAAGCCGTCGGGGCCGGTGACCGCTGTCGCCCGACGGCTGGCCACGGGGCCGATCAAACTGTCCGGCGACCGCGTCCGCTCGGGGCGTCCCGAGCCGACCCCCGACCGACACCCGGGAGACGGTGCTCAGTCGCCTTTCTTCAGGCCCTCGTAGACCTTCTTGCAGTCCGGGCACACCGGTGATCCGGGCTTCGCCGACTTGGTGACGGGAAACACCTCACCGCACAGCGCGACGACGTGCGTACCCATCACCGCGCTCTCGGCGATCTTGTTCTTCTTCACGTAGTGAAAGAACTTCGGCCGGTCGTCTTCCGTGGTTTCGTCCGGTGCGATGTCGGGACGGTCCTTCGTCTGAGTGCTCATGGACCCAGATTAATCCGTGGATCCCCATCGAGGGGTAACCGGTTGCACAAGCTCGTTGCAAGCATTCTGTGAGCAGTAGTGCCACAGTGGAGGTATGACGAGAACCCCAGGGTTCGACGGAAGCGCGTACAGCGACTCGCCGGATGGGCCCGTCCTTATCACCGAGGCGCAGCAGTCGGTCGAGGAGCAGCACAAAGCTCGCGTCCGCAAATACATGTTCATCATGTCGTTCCGCATCCCGGCGTTGGTGTTGGCTGCCATCGCGTACGGGATGTGGATGAACCCGTGGATCTCCATGGCAATAGTCGGAGCGTCCATTCCTCTGCCGTGGATGGCTGTGCTGATCGCCAACGATCGGCCGCCCCGCACCAAGGACGAGATGAGCCGGTACGACTACCGGACCGTCGACAGGCCGCAACTGGAATCGAGCAACCACCGGGTGATCGAAGCGGGCGACGACTGACGCACCGGCTCTCGCCGATGCGACACTTGCGTCGTGACTGCACCGAACTCCACGTCCCCGCTCGTCCTCGCCTGCTCCGATCTTCGTGATGCCTTCGAGCGGGCGGGGTACGACGCCGACGGCGTCCTGACGCTGCTCGGGGACGACGCCCATGCTGCCCTCGGTCGCAGCGAACCGGTGCCGGTGCGCAACGCCAGTCGGGACGGCGGTGCGCTGGGTGTTCTGGTACGCCTGTTCCTGCTCGTCGACGACTGCGCCGAGTCCGACGTCGCCGACGCCATCGCGCCGTTGACGGTCGACGACGCCGTCTCGGCCGGGATCCTGACCCGTTCCGGGTCCACGGTGCGGACGCTGCTCGACATTCGACCGCTCGACGCCGGACACGGAACCCGATGGATCGTCTCCGATCCGGACGGCAGCATGCGCGTCGCGGAGACTGCTCGCGACCACGTGCTCGGCGTCGGCCAGGCCTCGTTGTCGCTGCTGAGGGGAACCCCCACGTCGCCGGTGACCAGTGTTCTCGACGTCGGTACCGGCTGCGGCGTCCAGGCCGTCCACGCCTGCGACTATGCGGCGCAGGTGACCGCAACGGACATCAGTCCGCGGTCGATGGACCTCGCGGCGGCGACGATGGCGCTCAACGGCCTCGACGTCGAGTTTCTGCACGGTTCGTGGTTCGAGCCGGTTACCGGGCGTCGATTCGATCGCATCGTCGCCAACCCGCCGTTCGTCGTCGGCCGCGCCGAAGTGCTGCATTCGTACCGCGATTCCGGCCTCGATCTCGACGGCGCGAGCGCTCTGATGATCGGCCGGGCCCCGGACCATCTGACGCTCGGTGGTACCGCTGCCATCCTGGCCTCGTGGGTGCACGTCCGCGGCGAGGACTGGCGTGCTCGCGTGGCGTCGTGGCTTCCCGCGCACGGGATCGACGCCTGGGTCGTCGAGCGCGACGTCGCCGATCCCGCGCTGTACGTGGGCACGTGGATGCGCGACGGCGGACTCGATCCCCGCGATCCCGACGCGGCCGCGGTGGCACAGTCCTGGCTCGATCACTTCGCTGCCGCCGACGTGGAAGGAATCGGTTTCGGGTTCGTCTATCTCCGCAGTACCGATGCGCCGACCGATCTTCTCGCCGAGGAGCTCACGCACGGCTTCTCCGACCCGCTGGGCAACGAAGCGATCGAGTACTTCGCGCGGCTGGACTGGCTGCGAGAGCACGACATCCTCGACTCGGTGCTGACTCTGGAACCGAACACCGCACTCGAACGCGTCTATCTCCCCGGCGACGAGGGCTGGGCTCCGATAGCGGTGCGAGTCCATCGCGGAAACGGCCCGCAGTGGCAGCACGACGTCGACGAACTCGGTGCGGCTCTGCTCGCCGGGCTGCGACCCGATGGCCTACCGGTCGGTGAACTGGTGGAGTTGCTCGCTGCTGCGCACGACGAGGACGCAGAGGAACTGGCACAGCAAGCGGTGACGATGATGCAGGGGCTCGTCCGGCACGGCCTGGTTCTGCCGGCCCGATGAGTCCCGGACGTCACCCCACGAGAGCGACCGTTCCCGGCGGTTTCACTTCTCAGCAACTTCTCAGGACGAACATGACGTAATCCCTGGTCACGCGGGTATCCACCGGATCGGCGTGGGAACTTATCGGAGTCTCCCGAGCGTTGAACCCTGTGAGACACCACCGACCAGGAGGCAAGTCATGACCAGCCCCAGCACCACGATTCGTCCACGGCCGACCGACGCCGATCTGGACGCCCAGAGCCCAGCAGCCGATCTCGTTCGCGTGTACCTCAACGGAATCGGCCGCACCGCGTTGCTGACGGCTGCCGAGGAAGTAGATCTGGCCAAGAGGATCGAGGCTGGTCTGTACGCGAAGCAGGTTCTCGAGAACACGAAGAGGTTGAGCGCGGTCAAGAAGCGCAACCTCGCCATCATCGTTCGCGACGGCAGCGCCGCCCGCAGCCATCTCCTCGAAGCGAACCTTCGCCTGGTCGTGTCTCTTGCCAAGCGCTACACCGGGCGCGGTATGCCCTTGCTGGACCTGATCCAGGAGGGCAACCTCGGACTCATCCGCGCGATGGAGAAGTTCGACTACGCCAAGGGCTTCAAGTTCTCGACCTACGCGACCTGGTGGATTCGTCAGGCCATCACCCGCGGAATGGCAGATCAGAGCCGCACCATCCGGCTGCCTGTCCACCTGGTCGAACAGGTCAACAAGCTGGCCAGGATCAAGCGTGAGCTGCATCAGCAGCTCGGCCGCGAGGCAACGGACGAGGAGCTGTCGAGCGAATCGGGTATCGCGGTGGAGAAGATCGCCGACCTGCTCGACCACAGCCGCGACCCGGTGAGCCTGGACATGCCGGTGGGCAGCGACGAGGAAGCACCCCTCGGCGACTTCATCGAGGACTCCGAGGCGACGTCCGCGGAGAACGCCGTCATCGCCGGACTGTTGCACAGCGACGTTCGCGTGGTTCTCGGCACTCTCGACGAGCGGGAGCAGCAGGTCATCCGTCTCCGTTACGGCTTGGACGACGGACAGCCCCGCACCCTCGATCAGATCGGCAAGCTCTTCGGGCTCTCCCGTGAGCGTGTCCGTCAGATCGAGCGCGAGGTGATGGTGAAGCTTCGGCAGGGCGACCGCGCCGAGAAGCTGAGGTCCTACGCCAGCTGAACGTCACCACCGACCGGTGGCGCAGCGGTGACCATCCCCGCTCGCGTCACCTCGTGCGGTAGCCGAGTCGACGTCCTCTCCCCCTGGGACGTCGACTCGGCTTCCGCCTTTTCGAAGCCGGTCTCGGTCAGCGCAATCGACGCGGGCCCAGATCGGCCTTGGTCGGTTCCGGACCGATGCGGACGCGAGCATCGGTGATCTGTGCGCCGTCGGCGGACGCCAGAACCGGCTCGCAGGAGATCTCACGAATGTCGGCGATGTCCTCTGCCAGTGCAGATATTCGCTGCACGAGATCGATCAATGCGTTCTTGTTGACGGGCACCGCATTGCGATATCCGGACAGCAGCGGAGCCGCCTTGGGCGCGTCGATCAGCTGCGCGGCCTCGTCCTCGGTCAGCGGAAGTACCCGATAGGCACGGTCGCCCAGCAGGTCCGAGATGACGCCGGCCAGACCGAACGAGATGAGCGATCCGAACGACGGGTCGTCCTGTACGCGTACGACGCAGCCGATTCCCTTGACCGCCATGCGCTGGACGTGCAACAACGGCTCGCCCGAGTCTGCCGCCAGATTGCGATACGCCACCCGCACCGCGGACGCGTCCGCCATGTCCAGTCGCACTCCGCCGAGATCCGGCCGGTGCCGCCACCGTTCACCGGTCGCCTTGACCGCCACCGGGTAGCCGAGTTCGTCTGCCGCTGCGACGGCCTCGTCCTCGTCGGTCACCGTCCGGAAAGCGACGACGTCGAGGCCGTAGCAGCCCAGCAACTCGGCGGTTTCGAAATCGGAGAGCCACCGTCCGTGACTGCCTGCCGAACGCCAGCCCTCGACCAGCTGCTTGGCGCGTTCGGAATCGATGCTCTTGGGGCGGACCAGGTTCGACACCGGTCGCGACCGCCACGCGGAGTAGCGCCACGCGGCGGCGAGGGCAGCAACCGCTCGCTCCGGGCTCGAGTACGAAGGCACCGAACCGCGGATGGGGTATCCACCCGGCCCGCGGACCGCCAGGACGTCCGGAATGCCCTCGGTAGCGAGGAACGTCGAGAGTACGGGCTTGTCGGATCCACGGACGGCGTTGCCGAGCGCGGTCGCGAACGGCTCCACCTCCACCGCCACCGGGGGTACGAACACGACGATGACGGCGTCGATGTCCGACGCGGCCAGTGCCGACGACACCGCCGCGGCGAAATCCTCGGGACCGGCCTGCGGACCGACATCGATCGGGCTGCTCGCATGCAAGCCCTTGGCCCGCGCAGCGTCGACCGCCAACACCCCGAGCGCAGTCGAGTTTCCCACCACGGCAACCCTCGGTCCGACGGGCAGCGGCTGATTTCCGAAAAGCACCGCGCAATCGAAGAGTTCCGAGATGGTGTCGACCTGGATGACTCCGGCCTGAGCGAACAGTGCGCGCACGATCGAGTCGTCGATGTCGGCACCGATCGCGTGTGCGGGCGGCACGGCCCCGCGGCCGCTCTTGACCGCGATGATGGGCTTGCTGCGCGCCACCCGTCGGGCGATCCTGGTGAACTTCCTGGGATTACCGAAGCTCTCGAGGTACAGCAGGATCACCTCGGTGGCCGGGTCCGAATCCCAGTACTGCAATAGATCGTTACCGGACACATCGGCGCGGTTTCCGGCCGAGACGAAGGTCGACAGTCCGAGCCTGCGGTTGGCGGCCTCGTCCAGAATCGCGATGCCGAGGGCACCGGACTGACAGAAGAACCCGACGTTGCCCGGAGTGGGCAGATGCGGAGCCAGAGTGGCGTTCAGACCGAACTCGGGATCGGTGTTCGCCACACCGAGCGCGTTGGGCCCGATCAACCGCATTCCGTGCGCCCTCGCCGCGAGCACCAGCCGTCGCTCGCTCTCCTGCCCCGCAGGTCCGGTCTCGCCGAATCCACCCGAGACCACCAGCAACGCTTTGACGCCCTTGTCGAGGCAGTCGTCGAGTACCGCGTCGATCGCATCGGCCGGTACCGCGGCGATCGCAAGATCGACCGGATCCGGGATGTCGTGCACCGTGGCGTAGGCGCGGACCCCGCGAACCGAACGATGGTCGGCGTTGACGGGATAGACGGGCCCGGTGAAGTTGCCCGCCAGCAGATTCGCGAGAACGGCGTTGCCCACCTTCGAGCTGTCCGTCGACGCTCCGATCACGGCCACCGATCGTGGGCTCAGTACGTTGCGCACACTGCGGGCCTCGGCGGCACGCTCACGGGAATTGCGCACCGACAGCAGAGCTTCGCTGGGGTCGATGGCGAACTCCAGTCGCAGCACACCACCCTCGAAGGACCTGCTGACCTGGTACCCCGCCTCCCGGAAGACGGTGACCATGTTCCGGTTCTCGGCGAGCACCTCGGCGACGAACATGTTCACCCCGTTCTCGGCGGCCGCTCCCGCGAGGTGTTCGAGCAGGATCGGACCCAGCCCGCGGCCCTGGTGCGCGTCGGCGACGACGAAAGCCACCTCGGCGGAGTTGCCGTCCCCCTCGGGCAGTCGCTCGTAGCGGCCGACCGCAATGATGTCGTCACCGAGCACTGCGACGAACGCCACCCGGTCATGGTGATCGACCGTGGTGAAGTTGAGCACGTCACGCTGCGGCATCGTGGGGTACGGGCCGAAATACCGCAGGTATCTCGTCCGCTCGGACAACCGGCCGTGGAATGCGACGATCCGTTCGGAGTCCGACGGGACGATGGGACGCAGGTGCACCACACCGCCGTCGGAGGTCAGGACGTCGGCAACCCAGTGCCGCGGAAAGGATGTTTCCGCTCGCTCCCTGGCCAGGTCCTTGTCGCTCGGTTCCTGGTCGCTCGGTTCCTTGTCACTCGGTTCCTTGTCACTCGGGTCCGACGCCGCAACGGCCGGCTCCTCGTCCGAGGGGCTGTCGGTCGGATCAGTCACGCGGGTCCTCCGGATCGAGTCCGAGCAGTGGAAACACTGCTCGACGGGTGGCGATGATGGCCGAGTCGACGCGTTCGAGCGCCCTGTCGGTGCCGTCGGTCCCGGCCAGAGAGCCCCCGGGTCCGTCCCAGGCGGGATAGTCGACGTCTCCCCCGTCACCCATCGTCTGCGGGAGGTCGACACTCGGTGCCATGGTCCGTACTCGCTCCCGCCACGTGTCCGGCAACGCCGACATCGGGTCGATGTCGCGACCGAGCGCGGCAGCGATCAGGTACGTCCAGGCCCGTGGAACGACGCGTACCAAGCCGTACCCTCCGCCGCCGACGGCCAACCACCGACCCTCGGAATGTTTGTCCGCCAGATCACGCATGGCCAGGAATGCCGCGTTCTGGCCGTCGACGGTCAAGGCCAGGTCCGCGAGGGGATCCTCGCGGTGGCTGTCGACACCGCACTGGCTGACGATGATCTGAGGCGCGAACGCCGCGATCGCACCCGGCACGATCGCGTGGAACGCGCGCAGCCACAACCGATCCGCGGTGCCGGGCAACAATGGAACGTTGATCGAGGTTCCCTCACCGCGTTCGGCTCCCACCTCGGTCGACCATCCGGTGTTCGGCCACAGCGTCGCCGGATGTTGGTGCAAGGAGACGGTGAGCACCCTCGGGTCACCGAGGAATGCCGCTTGAACGCCGTCCCCGTGATGAGCGTCGACGTCGATGTAGGCGATCCGGTCGAACCCGTTGTCCAGCAACCACGAGATGGCGATCGCGGCGTCGTTGTAGACACAGAAGCCGGAGGCCCAGTCGGCCATCGCGTGGTGCATGCCGCCGCCGATGCTCACCGCGCGTCGAGCACGTCCCGACGCGATTTCGCGGGCGGCGGCCAGAGAGCCACCGGCGAGCATTGCGCTCGCCTCGTGCATCTGCGGAAACACCGGGTTGTCGTCGGAACCCAGTCCGTGGACGACGTCGTCCGGATCTCGCAGAGCCGGGCCCTGCGACGGTGCCTGTTTGACGGCCTCGATGTAGGCGCTGGTGTGAAATCGGAGGAGCTCGGAATCCGGCGCGGCAGTGGGCTCGACGAGTTCGACGCCCGCGAGCAGGCCGATGTCCGTGGCGAGTGCCATTGTCAGATCGAGTCGAGTCGGATTCATCGGGTGGTCGTCGCTCCACCGGTAGCCGAGGTAATCCGCGCTCCACACGACGATGTTCTCGGGGCGGTTCGGGATGGACGCGGCGGCGCGTGTCGCCTGATCAGACATACGGACAAAACTACGTTGTCGGACGGGATGGTGTTGCCGGGTTCCGGTGTTGTCCCCACAGTCCCCTTGTGAGAAGCCATGGGAAACGGCGTACGCCGTTGTGGTGCGCCGCGCCCGCTGCGGCTGGGTGCAGCGCTCATTTCGGGGCGCTGACGGTAGGATCGAGCCCGACGAAGGGGTTGAGTGTGAAGGATCTGGTCGACACCACGGAGATGTACCTCCGGACGATCTACGATTTGGAAGAAGAGGGCGTGATTCCGCTCCGCGCGAGAATCGCCGAACGGCTCGAACAGAGTGGTCCCACCGTCAGCCAAACCGTTGCTCGGATGGAGCGAGACGGGCTGTTGTCCGTCGCAGGCGATCGACACCTCGAGCTGACCGAGAAGGGCCGAAGCCTGGCGGTCGCAGTCATGCGCAAACACCGTTTGGCCGAGCGTCTGCTCGTGGACATCATCGGTCTGCGTTGGGAAGACGTGCACGCCGAGGCGTGCCGTTGGGAACACGTGATGAGCGAGGAGGTCGAGCGACGTCTGGTCACCGTCCTGAACAACCCGACCACGTCGCCGTACGGCAACCCGATCCCCGGTCTGGAGGAACTCGGTCTCGGCCAGTCGACTCTGGCACCGGAAGCTCTCATCCGCCTCACGGATGTGCCCGTCGGCCAGCCGACCGCTGTCGTCGTGCGACGCCTCGCCGAGCACGTTCAGTCCGACCCGGAGGTCATCGCTCAGCTTCGCGAAGCAGGCGTGGTCCCCGATGCTCGGGTTACAGTCGAAGCCAAGCCCGGGTCGGTCACGATCACGGTGCCAGGACACAGTGGTGTCGACATATCCGAGGAAATGGCGCACGCCGTCCAGGTGAAGAAGGTCTGACCTCACACCGACGACGGCGTCGGACGCGTGTGAGGGAGAACGAACAGTGAAGCTTCTGGTTACCGGTGGTGCTGGCTACGTCGGCAGCGTCTGCGCGGCTGTGCTCGTCGAGCGCGGTCACGAGGTCGTGGTTGTGGACAACCTGTCCACCGGTAACCGGGACGCCGTGCCCGGTGGTGCCACATTCGTCGAAGGCGACATCAAGGACGTCGCCGCGGACGTACTGATCGGCGGTGGGTTCGACGCAGTCCTGCACTTCGCCGCGCAATCTCTTGTCGGCGAGTCGGTGGTCTCGCCCGACAAGTACTGGAGCGGAAACGTCGTCACCTCGCTGGCGTTGCTCGATGCCATTCGAGCATCCGGTACCGCGAAGCTGGTGTTCTCCTCGACCGCCGCCACGTACGGCGAGCCCGAGAAGACCCCCATCACCGAGGACGCACCCACCCGCCCCACCAATCCTTACGGTGCCACCAAACTCGCGATAGATCACGCGATCACGTCGTACGCCGCGGCCTACGGCCTCGCCGCCACAAGCCTTCGGTACTTCAACGTCGCCGGTGCCTACAACGGTTTCGGAGAGAATCGCGTCGTCGAGACCCACCTGATTCCGCTCGTGCTCCAGGTCGCACTCGGGCAGCGCGAGAAGATCTCGGTGTTCGGCACCGACTGGCCCACTCCGGACGGTACGGCTGTTCGCGACTACATCCACGTTGCCGATCTCGCCGAGGCGCACATACTCGCTGTCGATGCCGCACAACCGGGCGAGCACACCATCTACAACCTCGGCAGCGGCACCGGATTCTCCGTGCACGAGGTCATCTCGTCCTGCGAGCGCGTCACCGGTCTGCCCATCGCCGTCGAACATGCTCCCCGTCGTGCCGGTGACCCTGCCGTCTTGATCGCCTCGAGCTCGCGCGCAGTCGAGGAGCTGAAGTGGACGCCGGAGCTGACCGATCTCGATCGGATCGTGGCCGATGCGTGGACATTCCTGCAACAGCTCGGCGATCGGTCGCACGCGGCGCGCTGACCCACTCGTCTGCCGATCATCGATGTGCTCGACTGCTGTCACCGTCGCCCGAAGGGGTCGCCGGGGAGCCGAACTCCGCAGGCGCGAGCACACGCGAAGCCGCTCTCGGCCACTTCCCGAACGAGCTCGGGACCTGCGCCGGCGCTGAGCGACCGGTCCAACAGTCGCGCCAGCGAGTAGTTCTCGTCGGCTTCCAGTGCCGCATCGATCGCGATGCGGGCCATCGGTCCGTCTCCGCGGACGTACGCGCTGAAGGCCAGAAGTGTTGCGGCAATGGCTCGTTCGGCCTTCGGCAGGACGCGGGACATCCTCGCCCAGAACTCTTCGACGAATCCCGCGTCGTCACCGAGAGTCAGGGCCAGCAGTGCGTCACGCACCTGGACATGACCGATCGCGAGTGCGATCCGAGCGATGTCGGTCGGATCCAATTCGGTGTCGTACGGCGCTCGCGCGACGTACGGCAGCACCGACGTCAGCTCGTCGTTACGAGATCGAACCCCGTCCCGTCGTTGTCGCGCGATCTCGGCGGCAACGGCCCGCACGGTCGCGTCGGGGCCCGGCGCGATGGTCTCGGCCAGCTCGGACCTGGATCGGCGGACGGAGTAGCCGTCGAGCACGCGGGCCACGGTCATCGGCGACGCCGACGGATCGGACATCAGGCCGTGCCGCTGTGGTCCGCGCAACGTCCACCAGTCGGCGGATTCCGCGATCTCCGACGCCGCAAGGGCCTCACCGAGCTGCACTCCGAACGATGCGAGTGTGGCGTCGAGTTCGGTCACCAACGCTTCCACGTCGAGAAGATGCGGTGTCCGGACGGTTCGATCGAGCCTGTCGTCGACGAACACCGCCATGACCGCGGGAATGTTCTCCATCGCGCAGTAGCCGGCCAGGTAGGCGATGACGTCGAGCATCTCCGGGGTCGCGCGGGTGTGACTGCCCGCGCGCCGATCGATGTGATCGCCGGCCAGGACGAGGTCGTGACGCATCGTGGGTCCTACGCTCGCACCGCCGTCCTTGACCGCGATGAGCACCATCGACCGGTGCGGGTGGAACCCGAGCATGGCCGGTACCGCTGTGATCAGGTCGCTCGGGTGACCGAGCCGTACGCGATGGCGGGAGTCGAAGTTGCCGTGAGAGTTCGTCGGTGTGTACATATCGGAGAATCCTGGCCGGGGTCCCGACGATCGAAAAAGTCTCGACCTGGGCTTTCGCACTGCCCTGTGGAGAACTGCCGCGCTGTGGATGAATCGCGACGCCGGCGCTGTGTCCGACCGATTCGTGTCGGTGTCGTCTGCTAGTGCTGCGTCAGCTCTGGCCGACCTTCTGGACTGCCGCGGTGAACAGCTCGTCGAGGGTCATCGCATCGGGCGTGCCCGAGCCGAACGACATGAACGTGGCCGACACTCGCACTCCGTCGACCTGGGCCATCAGAGTCAGCATCGACTGGGTGACGGCGTCGCCGCCTGCTCCCGATGCGACGGTCTGCCGGACGGCCAATGTGTCGTCCGCATCGATGGGCGGTGCAGGCGTCAGAGTGGAGGTCACCGTCGAGGTCGCGCCGGACTTGGTTGCGGTCACCTCGCCGCACTGTTCGAGCTGCTCCTTGCGCGCCGAGAGCGGTTCGTCCACCGCGGTCAACTCGATCGAGATGGTGGACCGGCTGTCGTTGTCGGTGCCGACGATCATGGCCGTGCCCGTCGGGCCGAAATCCTGGTCGGCGGGCTTGCATCCCGCCGGGCTGACCTCGGCACCGGCAGGAATTCCGCTGAGATCGGGTGCGGCTTGCGAGATCGCCTGCTGGGGCAGCACCAGGGCGTCGTACGGTGCCGGGAAGCTGGACGGATCGATCAGCAGCGTGTTCAGATCCACGCCGGACTGCGGCGACGAGGTGGTGGCACCCGCACTGGGCTCGGGAGAGCCGGTGACGGTCGAGCTGCAGCCGACCAGCACGAGAGCTGCGCTCGCCGCCGAGGTCACGGCGATGGACAGGCGGGTTCTGCGTGCGGCGGGGCTCACAAGACGTCCTCTTCGGATCGATGGGACGCCGAAGCACACGCTCCGGCGTCCCACCACTGTCTCATTCCGACCACCTCGAACGCGGCAGGCGACCTACCGCAGTGTCGCGAATTCAGCTGCCGCGGGCGATCCACTCCTCGAGGTGCGGTGCTTCGTCGCCGATGCGTGTGCCGTCACCGTGGCCGGTGTTGACTCGGGTGTCGACAGGCAGGGCGAAGAGCCGATCGCGGATGGACCCGATGATGGTCGGGAAATCCGAGTACGACCGTCCGGTGGCACCCGGGCCGCCGGAGAAGAGGGTGTCGCCGCTGAACAACTCCCCCGCTTCCGGCAGGTACAGGCACGTCGACCCGGGTGAGTGCCCGGGTGTGTGCAGCGCCAGGATGTCGGTTCCGGCCACGGTGATGCGCTGACCGTCCTCGAGGGTCGAATGCCCGACGCCCGGGTGCGTCTGTTCCCACAGCATGTCGTCGGCGGGGTGCAGCAGAATCGGCGCGTCCAAGGTCTCGGCCAGTTCCGGTGCCACGGTCACGTGGTCGTTGTGGCCGTGGGTGCAGATGACGGCCTTGACCGTCCTGCCGGCAACCGCGTCGACGATCGGGGCCGCGGTGTGCGCTGCGTCGACGATCACCACCTCGTCGTCGTCGCCGATCAGCCAGATGTTGTTGTCGACGTCCCAGGTGCCACCGTCGAGACTGAACGTTCCCGAGGTGACGACGTTCTGGACGCGGAACTTCCCGCTCACAGGACCACCACCGAACGCAGGACGGTGCCCTGATGCATCTTCTCGAAGGCGGCTTCGACGTCGTCGATGGTGATGCGTTCGGTGACGAACTTCTCGAGCGGCAGACGGCCCTGCTGATACAGATCGACCAACTGCGGGAAGTCGCGCTCGGGCAGGCAGTCTCCGTACCAGGATGACTTGAGCGATCCGCCGCGGGAGAAGAAGTCGATCAGCGGCATCTCGAGGGTCATCTCGGGTGTCGGCACGCCGACGAGCACCACGGTTCCGGCGAGGTCGCGGGCGTAGAACGCCTGCTTCCAGGTCTCCGGGCGACCGACGGCGTCGATGACCACGTCGGCACCGAAGCCTCCGGTGAGCTCCTGGACTGCTTCGACGGCGTCGACCACCGACGAGTCGACGGTATGGGTGGCTCCGAGGCCGAGTGCCCATTCGAGCTTGCCCGGGTCACGATCGACCGCGATGATCGTCGACGCGCCGGCCAGGCGTGCTCCGGCGATCGCGGCATCGCCCACACCGCCGCAGCCGATCACGGCCACCGAATCTCCGCGCGAGACGTTGCCGGTGTTCATCGCCGCTCCCAGACCGGCCATCACGCCACAGCCGAGCAGTCCGACCACGGCGGGATCGGCGTCTGCGGCGACTTTGGTGCACTGGCCCTCGTGGACCAGGGTCTTCTCGGCGAATGCGCCGATGCCCAGCGCCGGGGTCAACTCGGTACCGTCCTCGAGGGTCATCTTCTGTGCTGCGTTGTGGGTGTCGAAGCAGTACCACGGAGTGCCGCGCTTGCAGGCTCGACATTCGCCGCACACGGCGCGCCAGTTCAGTACGACGAAGTCTCCGACCTCGACGTGCTCGACGCGGTCGCCGATGGTCTCGACGATTCCGGCCGCCTCGTGTCCGAGCAGAAACGGGAATTCGTCGTTGATGCCGCCTTCGCGGTAGTGCAGGTCGGTGTGACACACCCCGCAGGCCTGGATCTTCACGACGACCTCGTTGGGCCCGGGATCGGGGATGGTGATCGTCTCGATGGAGACGGGCTCGCCCTTGCTCTTGGCGACGACGGCGCGGACCTGCTGCGGCATGTGTTCCTCCACTGAAAATCGGGTGTTTCGTGCTCTGTTCAGCCTCGCACAACGCATCAGCACGTGGCGACATCTGCATGGGTTCGACGCACCGAATCGCGAAGTTCACAAGGTTGTGACCGGGTGGGCACGCAGTCTTTGCGTGCGAGCGGTAACTATGACGAATGTCTGAACCCATGCAGTACGACCTGGTGGTCATCGGCTCCGGCCCCGGTGGCCAGAAGGCGGCCATTGCGGCTGCGAAGCTCGGCAAGCGGGTGGCGATCGTGGAGAAGGGCCACATGCTCGGCGGGGTCTGCGTCAACACCGGGACCATTCCGTCCAAGACGCTGCGCGAGGCCGTTCTGTATCTCACGGGCATGAATCAACGGGAGCTGTACGGGGCGAGTTACCGAGTGAAGGCCGATATCACTCCTGCCGATCTGTTGGCCCGAACCCAGCACGTGATCGGCAAGGAGATCGAGGTGGTGCGTTCGCAGCTGCTCCGGAACCGCATCGAGTTGATCACCGGCGTCGGCAAGTTTCTCGACGCGCACACCATCGTCGTGGAGGACGAGACGCGGGGTGAGCGCATCACTGTCGCGGCCGCCAACGTGGTGATCGCCACCGGCACCGCTCCTGCCCGTCCGGCCGACGTCGCGTTCGACGACTATCGAGTGCTCGACTCGGACGGAATCCTCAATCTCGAGTTCATTCCGGCGTCGATGGTCGTCGTCGGGGCCGGCGTCATCGGAATCGAGTACGCGTCGATGTTCGCTGCCCTGGGAACGAAGGTCACCGTCGTCGAGAAACGGGATTCGATGCTCGACTTCTGCGATCGAGAGATCATCGAGTCGTTGCAGTTCCACCTCCGCGATCTCGCGGTGACGTTCCGATTCGGCGAGGCGGTGACCGCGGTCGACGTCGGGCCGAACGGGACCGTGACCACGCTGGCGAGCGGCAAGCGCATCCCGGCCGAAACGGTGATGTACTCGGCCGGTCGGCAGGGCCTGACCACGGCGCTGGATCTCGAGAACGCAGGTCTCGAGGCGGACGCCAGGGGTCGGATCTTCGTCGACGAGCATTTCCAGACCAAGGTCGATCACATCTATGCCGTCGGCGATGTCATCGGGTTCCCGGCATTGGCTGCGACGTCGATGGATCAGGGCAGGTTGGCCGCGTATCACGCGTTCGGCGAGTCCGATGCGAAGTTGACCGACGTTCAGCCCATCGGCATCTACTCCATCCCCGAAGTCTCGTACGTCGGAGCCACCGAGGTCGACCTGACGAAGGGATCTATCCCCTACGAGGTCGGGGTATCGCGGTACCGCGAACTCGCCAGAGGTCAGATCGCCGGCGACTCGTACGGGATGTTGAAGTTGCTCGTCTCCACCGAGGATCGGTCGATTCTGGGCGTGCACATCTTCGGTTCGGGTGCGACGGATCTGGTGCACATCGGGCAGGCGGTGATGGGGTGCGGCGGCACCGTCGACTATCTCGTCGATGCCGTGTTCAATTACCCGACGCTGTCCGAGGCGTACAAGGTCGCCGCCCTCGACGTCACCAACAAGATTCGCGCGCTGGCCAACTTCGACCGCTGATCGTCTCGAGTCACCGAGAGCCCCTCGGCGCAGGATGGGCGACCGTCCGGGAATGAACGGCGGGCAACCGGTTGTTCTTGTCGGTAGTGATTCGCCACGTTCGACGTCGGCGCGTACACGGCGCGAGCCGAGGGTCGGCGTATTCTGGCTCGAATCTCGTGTCGAGGTACCGACGAGTCGATCCGAAAGGGGCCAGGCCATGACCGAACAGTCGAAGATGTACGAGCTGGAGTTTCCGGCACCGCAAATCTTCTCCAACGACGGCGTCGGACCCGTCCTGGTGCACGGCCTGGAGGGTTTCTCCGACGCGGGTCACGCGGTGAAGTTGGCCACCACCCACCTGCGCGAGAGTCTGGAGTCGGAGCTGGTCGCGTCGTTCGACGTCGACGAGTTGATCGACTACCGGTCCCGGCGGCCGACGATGACGTTCAAGTCCGATCATTTCTCGGACTACGACGCTCCCGAGCTGAACCTCTATGCCGTCAAGGACAAGTCGGGGACTCCGTTCCTGCTGCTCGCCGGTATGGAACCGGATTTGCGATGGGAGAAGTTCACCACCGCTGTCAGGCTCCTCGCCGAACAGCTCGGTGTGCGCCGCACCATCGGTCTCGGCTCGATCCCGATGGCCATTCCGCACACCCGGCCACTCGGTGTGACGGCTCACGCCAGCGACAAGGAGCTGGTCAAGGAGGGCAACAGCTGGGCAGGTGATCTGCAGGTGCCGGGCAGCGCCTCGTCCCTGCTCGAGCTTCGGATGGCGCAGCACGGTCACGAGTCCATGGGCTTCTCTGTGCACGTCCCGCACTACCTCGCACAGACGGACTACCCCGGTGCGGCCGAGACGTTGCTCGAGAACGTCGGTGAGGCCGCCGACCTGGATCTGCCGCTTGCCGCCCTGGGTGAGGCCGCGGCGCGAGTTCGGGAACAGGTGAACGAGCACATCACCGGGAACGAAGAGGTCCAATCGGTGGTGCAGGCGCTGGAGCGTCAGTACGACACGTATGTCGCCGCGCAGGAGCAGCAGTCGACGTTGTTGGCCAGTGACGAGCCACTGCCGAGCGGCGACGAACTCGGGGCCGAGTTCGAGCGCTTCCTGGCCGAGCAGGCAAATCTCGACGAGGGTGAGGGCAACACCGAGCAGTGACAGTGTGAGTGGTCACAGAAGATGATCGATTCGGCGGGCATATAGGACAGTCCGGGCCGATCGAAACATACCTGTAACCGCAAATACGCTCGATGTTCTGCCCCGAGCGTCATCTCGTGCGAGAGTCGTAGCAACACGTACTCCGGTACGTACGTCCACACACTCGTGCACGGCGTCGCCGTTCTGTGCCGCATCGCGCGGTGCACCAGGGAATTTCAGGAGGCGCAGATGAGCACCAATCCGCGCAGTCGCAAGCTCCGTCCGGTTCCCGACGAAGAACCACGGCTGATCTTCCGGACCATTCACGGATACCGGCGGGCATTCCGCATGGCCGGCGAAGGTCCGGTGCTGCTGTTGATCCACGGTATCGGTGACAACTCCGAGACGTGGAACGAAGTCATCCCGCACCTCGCGAAGAACTACACCGTCATCGCTCCGGATCTGCTCGGTCACGGTCGCTCGGACAAGCCGCGTGCGGATTACTCCGTCGCCGCGTACGCCAACGGCATGCGCGATTTGCTCTCGGTGCTGGGCATCGAGCACGTCACCGTCGTCGGGCACTCACTGGGCGGCGGCGTCGCCATGCAGTTCGCGTACCAGTTCCCGGGCATGGTCGACAGGTTGGCTCTGGTGTCCTCCGGCGGCGTCACCAAGGACGTACATCCCATTCTTCGACTGGCGTCCATGCCGTTTCTGAGCGAGGCCGTCAAACTGCTCCGCCTGCCCGGCGCGATCCCGGCGGTGAAGCTGGCGGGCGGCCTGCTGAGCAAACTGCACAGCTCTCCCCTGCGACCCGGATCGCTCCTGCACGACACTCCGGATCTGATCCGCGTGCTGAGCGAGCTCCCGGCCCCGACGACGTACGAGGCGTATCTGCGGACCCTGCGCGCCGTCGTGGACTGGCGCGGCCAGGTGGTCACGATGCTGGACCGCTGTTATCTCACCGAGAACCTTCCCGTTCTGCTCGTGTGGGGTGATCAGGACTCGGTGATTCCGGTCAGTCATGCGCGCCTCGCGCACTCGGCCATGCCCGGTTCCACGTTGGAGGTGTTCGAGAATTCCGGACACTTCCCGTTCCGGGACGATCCGATGCGCTTTTTGCAGGTCGTCGAGGACTTCATCGATTCCACCCCGTCGCTGACTTTCGACGAGGTGCGGTGGCGCAACCTGCTCATCACCGGTGTCGGTGAGGACATGATCACCGGAAGCGCCAGCACTCGGATGGCCGTTCTCGGTGCGATGGGTTCCGACGAGCGCAGCGCGACCTGAGGCGTCGCGACGGCCGCTCGGTGTCGATGCGGGTTCGGCCGTCGATCCCACATAGCCTGTAGAGGTGCTTCTCACCGAACTGATTCCCGATGCCGCCGCCGCTCGGTCCGACGGCGTCGACCCGGACGTCCTGTTCGACACGTTCACCACCTGGACTGCCGATCGCGGTCTGACCCTGTATCCCGCGCAGGAGGAAGCTCTCATCGAGCTGGTCTCCGGCTCCAACGTCATCCTGGCGACGCCGACCGGATCGGGTAAGTCGATGGTGGCCATCGGAGCCCACTACGCCGCGATGGCCGCAGGCGTTCGGAGTTTCTACACTGCGCCGATCAAGGCACTCGTCAGCGAGAAGTTCTTCGCCCTGTGCGAGATCTTCGGCGCTCAGAACGTCGGCATGATGACCGGCGACGCGTCGGTCAATTCCGGTGCTCCGATCATCTGCGCCACCGCCGAGATCGTCGCGAACCTCGCTCTGCGCCAGGGTGCCGACTCCGACATCGGGCAGGTGATCATGGACGAGTTCCACTACTACTCCGAGCCCGATCGGGGGTGGGCCTGGCAGGTTCCGTTGATCGAGCTGCCGAACGCTCAGTTTTTGTTGATGTCGGCGACTCTCGGCGACGTCTCGTTCTTCCGGGACGATCTGACCCGACGCACCGGACGCACGACCACCGTGGTCTCGGGCACCGAGCGTCCGGTTCCCTTGATGTTCTCCTACGTCACCACCCCGATCAGCGAAACCATCGAAGAGTTGGTGCAGACGCACCTCGCGCCGGTCTACGTCGTGCACTTCACCCAGGCTTCGGCACTCGAACGCGCTCAGGCATTGACGAGCGTGAACGTTGCGTCCAAGCAGGAGAAGGCCGAGATAGCCGAGGCCATCGGTGCCTTCCGCTTCACCACCGGGTTCGGCAAGACGCTGTCGAGGTTGGTTCGGCACGGCATCGGGGTGCATCACGCAGGCATGCTGCCCAAGTATCGACGGTTGGTCGAGAAGTTGGCGCAGGACGGGCTGCTCAAGGTGATCTGCGGAACGGACACCCTCGGTGTGGGCATCAACGTCCCCATTCGCACCGTGTTGTTCACCGGACTGACCAAGTACGACGGCGTCCGCACCCGCAAGCTCCGAGCCCGCGAGTTCCATCAGATCGCGGGCCGCGCGGGGCGAGCCGGATACGACACCCTCGGCACCGTCGTGGTCGAGGCCCCCGAGCACGACATCGAGAACGCCCGTCTGGTGGCCAAGGCCGGCGACGATCCGAAGAAGCTCAAACGCGTACAGCGCAAGAAGGCACCCGACGGTTTCGTCTCGTGGGGCGAGCCGACGTTCGAACGGATCATCACAGCAAGTCCTGAGCCGCTCACCTCACGGTTCTCGGTGAGCAACGCCATGCTGCTCAATGTCATTGCCCGGCCGGGCAATTGCTTCCATGCCATGCGTCACCTGCTCGAGGACAATCACGAGACCCGGCCCGCTCAGCGCAAGCACATTCTGCGGGCACTCTCGCTCTACCGCGGTCTGGTCGATGCGGGCATCGTCGAACAACTCGACGAGCCGGATGCCGACGGTCGACACGCTCGACTGACCGTGGACCTGCAGCCGGACTTCGCGCTCAATCAGCCGCTGTCGACGTTCGCGGTCGCGTCGTTCGATCTGCTCGACGCCGAATCACCGACCCATGCCCTCGACGTCGTCTCGATCATCGAATCGACCCTCGACGATCCGCGTCAGATCCTGATGGCCCAGCAGCACGCGGCGCGCGGCGAAGCGGTCTCGCAGATGAAGGCCGACGGAATCGAGTACGACGAGCGAATGGAACTGCTCGAGGAGGTCACGTGGCCGAAACCTCTTGCAGAGCTGCTCGTTCCGGCATTCGAGATCTATCGCGGCACGCATCCGTGGCTCTCCGAGGTCGGCCTGTCCCCCAAGTCCGTGGTCCGCGACATGGTCGAGCGCGCGATGACGTTCGCAGAATTGATCAGCCACTACGGTCTGATGCGGTCCGAGGGGCTCGTCCTCCGCTATCTCGCCGACGCCTATCGCACACTGCGCCAGACGGTTCCGCCGGAGTCTCGAACCGAAGAGGTACAGGACATCACCGAGTGGCTGGGTGAACTCGTGCGGCAGGTGGATTCGAGCTTGCTCGACGAATGGGAGAACCTGACGGACCCGGGTGCCGAGCCGGAGGCGCTCGTCGAGGCGTACGGATCCGATGTGCCGCGTCCGATCTCGGCCAACCCGCGGGCCTTCCGAATTCTCGCGCGCAATGCGATCTTCCGCCGAGTCGATCTGGCGGCGCGCCGACAGTGGAACGCCCTCGACGACCTCGACGACGGCCCGGACTGGGAGACGGAACTGGAACCGTTCTTCGCCGAGTACGACTCGATCGGAACCGGACCATCGGCCCGCGGCCCCGCGCTGTTCACGCTGAACGTCGGTGCGGAGTCCACCACGGTGCGTCAGGTGTTGGAGGATCCCGACGGTGACCACGGCTGGTCGCTCGACGCCGTCGTCGATGTGCCGGAGTCCGATGCGGCAGGCGAGATCGTGTTCGACGAGATCGTGATCACGCCCGGCTGAGTCCACGTGTGTTGTCGGCGAGGACTTCTGCGGCGAGAAGACCTGCGAGCGCACTGTATTCGGCGGCGCGCGCACTCGAAGCTCGGTGCACGAGACCGATGGTGCGGCCGGGAGCAGGGTGGGCGAACTCTGCGGTGGACAAGCCCGCACGAGCGACCTCGACCTCGACGGCGCTGCGCGGCAGCAGCGTCAGGCCGAGCCCTCCTGCAACGCACTGCACCACCGTGGTCAGCGACGTTGCCCGGGTATCGCTCGCATCGGGTGCGGTGTCGACCGAGCGGCACAGATCCAGGGTCTGCTCGCGCAGGCAGTGCCCCTCGTCGAGGAGGAGCAGTGGGAGACCGCGGAGGTCGGCGACCGTCAGATCCCGACGCCCCGCGAGAGGGTGCTCGGCAGGGAGCGCGAGCACGAAATCCTCGGTGTACATGGCCGTTTCGATCAAACCCGGATCGGCGAGGGGCAGCGCGAGAACGGCGACGTCGAGTGCACCGGACCGGAGTCCGTCGAGCAGTCGAGCGGTGTGATCCTCCACTATTCTCGGTACGAGGTCGGGGTACTCGACGCGCACGGCCGGGAGCACTGCGGGCAGCACGTAGGGCGCCACGGTGGGAATGATCCCGAGCCGCATACCACCGGTCAGCCGACCGCCCAATCCTGCTGCGGTAGCGACCAATCCGTCCACGGCGTCGAGTGCCGCAGTCGCCCGACCGAGTAACCGACCACCGGCCGACGTCAGCAAGACCCTGCGGGTGCTGCGCTCGATCAACTGCACCCCCAGCCCCTGCTCCAGCGTGGCGAGAGCCTGCGACAGAGACGGTTGAGTGATGTTCAGTTGCGTTGCTGCACTGCCGAAATGGCGATGTCGGGCGACCGCGACGAAGGCACGCAGATGCGACAGGGTCGGCTGATAGCTTCGATCGGTCACGCCTATCAGTCTAGTGCCACTCATCACGTTTACCTTTCACCACATTTTTGGCACACTCGTACCGGTCGGCCGGGCTCGTACGGCTGCATTCACGCCACCGATCCGAACCGCCCACATACGGAACCGACGCGATCATTCGACACGAGGAGACCACATGGCACTGTTGACAATTGGCGACCAGTTCCCTTCATACAACCTCACCGCCGTCATCGGCGGAGACCTCTCCAAGGTGAACGCCCAGCAGCCCGACGACTACTTCACCACCGTCACCAGTGACGATCACGCGGGCAAGTGGCGCATCGTCTTCTTCTGGCCCAAGGACTTCACGTTCGTGTGCCCCACCGAGATCGCCGCGTTCGGCAAGCTGAACGAGGAGTTCGAGGACCGCGACGCACAGGTCCTCGGCGCGTCGGTCGACAACGAGTTCGTTCACTTCCAGTGGCGGGCACAGCACGACGAGCTCAAGACGCTTCCCTTCCCCATGCTGTCGGACCTCAAGCGCGAATTGGCTGCTGCCACCGGTGTTCTCAATGCCGACGGTGTGGCCGACCGTGCCACCTTCATCGTCGACCCCAACAACGAGATCCAGTTCGTGTCGGTCACGGCAGGCTCGGTGGGGCGCAACGTGGACGAGGTCCTGCGAGTTCTCGACGCCTTGCAGTCCGATGAGCTGTGCGCCTGCAACTGGAAGAAGGGTGATCCCACCATCGACGCAGGCGAACTGCTGACGGCGAGCGTCTGACATGACGATCGACAACCTCAAGAACGCCGTCCCCGAGTACGCCAAGGACCTCAAGCTCAATCTCGGTTCCATCGCCCGCTCCACGGTGCTCAGCGAGCAGCAGCTGTGGGGCACCCTGCTGTCGGTGGCCGCAGCGTCGAAGTCCGCGACGACGTTGAAGGAGATTGCCGAGGACGCAGCCGATTCACTGTCGGCCGAGGCGTACAACGCCGCCCTCGGTGCCGCGTCGATCATGGGCATGAACAACGTCTTCTACCGAACCAAGGGATACCTGGACGGCAAGTACGACGATTTGCGCGCCGGTCTGCGCATGAACATCATCGGCAACCCCGGTGTGGAGAAGGCCGACTTCGAGCTGTGGTCGCTCGCGGTCTCGGCCGTCAACGGGTGCAACCACTGTCTGGAGGCACACGAGAAGACGCTGCGCGCCGAGGGCGTCGACCGCGAGAAGATCTTCGAGGCCATCCGCGCCGCGTCGATCGTCGCGGGTGTCGCGCAAGCGATCGAAGCAGGGCGAATCCTCGACGGTGCCGCCGTCTGAGCGTCGACCCGACCTGATCACCGAACGAGGGATCCGCGACCGCGGGTCCCTCGTTCGGCGTTTGGTACCGTCCGGGCATGGCTACCGACGTGTCCGTCGTCCGAGTGTTCACCGATGCCGACGGCAGGTTCGGCAACCCCCTCGGCATCGTGGCCGCGGATGACGTCGCCGAGGCGGACCGACAGCAGTTCGCCACCGAGCTCGGCTTCAGCGAGACGGTGTTCGTCGATCGCACCGACTCCGGTACAGCCTCGGCCACCATCTACACGCCCGCCGTGGAATTGCCCTTCGCCGGGCATCCCACGGTCGGACTCTCGTGGTGGCTGCGCGAGCAGGGACACCCGATCGATGTGCTCACAGTTCCTGCCGCGCCGCTGAACATCCGCTACGAGGGCGAGCACACCTGGGTTCGGGCCCGAGCCGACTGGACTCCGCACTTCACCTTTCATCAGGTCCAGGACGCGGCCGAGGTGACGGCAGCGGACCCGAGTGCGTACGACAGCGGGCACCACTACGTCTGGGCCTGGACCGACGAGGAGCACGGCGCGCTGCGATCACGCATGTTCGCACCGATGATGGGTATCGCCGAGGACGAAGCGACCGGCGCTGCCGCCGTCCGGCTGACCGGTGAACTCGGCCGGAGCCTGAACATCCTGCAGGGAGCCGGATCTCGATTGCACACCACCTTCGAAGCCGGATGGGTGGAGCTGGGCGGACGTACCGCGGCGGACGCGTCGATCAGCCTCTGACGGGTACGTCCACCTCGATTTCCTCGCCCAGACGAACACCGTCGGCGAGTGGGAGTCGATCGCCGCTCCAGAACTTTCCTGGGTCGAACCAGTTGGCTTTCTTGTTGCCGGTGAGCAGACCCATCGCGTCGTAGGTCATGGCCACCACCTCTGCGCAGTAGGCGGTTTCGAGGGCTGCTCCCTCGCGTTGGCTGCGACGCAGTGTGGGGACTCGGCCCCGGAACCAACGACCGGCGAGCGAGGCGGTGGTCGGAAAGGCTGTGCCGTCCAAGCGGGCGATGGTGCGAAGCAGGGCGTCCTCCTGCTCTTTCGTCACGGACGGGGTGGAGCCTGCAGAACGACCCGCGTATCCGTCCAATTGTCGCAGCCAGCACCGCTGTTCGTACTTCGTGGCCCACTGGGTCACGGCCGCTCGCAGATCGTGCAGCTGCACTCCGCGCTGGAAGTTACCGGTCCACATGTCCTGCAACGACTTCCCCAGTTCGGCGTGCCACATCAGCGGAGGCAGGTCGTCGATCACGACGGACATGCCGACGTGATTGACCGGACTGTTGGTCAGTGCCTGGATTGCGCGATCGGCGTTCGACTGTCCGCGGAAGATCCAGATGTCCCCCGTTCTGGTGGCCTCGACTGCGGTATCGAGGCTGATTCGCGACGGATTCATGGTCCACACCCTAGATCTCGTGACGGTACGGTGGCCGGATGAACGTGTGGAAGGCTGTCGGTCTCGCCGGGATGGTCGGTGTCGCGGCCACCGGGGCGTTGGTGGTTCGATCCGAGCGCAAGCGTCGTGCCTACGCGCCCGAGGAAGTGCGCGAGCAGCTGCACCGTCGTTTCGCGGCTGTCTCCGACGAGCCGACACCGGCACCCGCTCCCCCGCTGTCGCGAGGGAAGCAGCTGCTCGGCAGACTTCGGTTCAGCCGAGCGCGCTGAGGATCCGCGCGGCCAGCTCTTCGATCTCGGCGTCGGTCATGACGAATGCGGGCGAGATCTGCATCGCACCCTGGCCGGCGGCGCGGCCGGAGACCCCGTGTGCCCGAAGCGTTTTGACGAAAGGCAATGCTTCGGCCGGGTCGGCGAGCTGCACGGCGGCAACAGCACCGATTCCGCTGCGGATCTCCGATACTCGTTCGTGTGCGGCCAGTGGCGCGAGGTGGGTGTGCAGGGCCGCCTCGATGCGCTTGGAGTGCGAGAGCAGCTCTTCGCGCTCGATGATGTCGAGGTTGGCCATCGCTGCCGCCGCCGCTCCGGCGTGGCCGCCGTAGGTGTACCCGTGTCGCCACCACACGCCGCCCGCGAAGAACGGCTCGGCGATCTTCGGGGCGATGAAGACAGCACCCATCGGTACGTACCCGGACGTCAACCCCTTGGCGGTCGTCATCAGGTCGGGTTCCAGCTCGAACCGGGTGGAGGCGAACCAGCTGCCGCCGATCCGACCGAACCCGGTGACGACCTCGTCCGCGACGAACAGCACGTCGTTGTCGCGACAGATCTGCCGCACCTCGCGCAGGTAGCCCTCCGGCGGCAGGTAGATTCCGCCGGCACCGATCACCGGCTCGCAGAAGAATGCGGCCACGTTCTCGGCACCGACCTCCTCGATCAGCGCCAGCAGCGACTTCGCGTCGTCCCACGCCACTGTCCTGGCGTCGGGCATCAGCTCACCGTAGTTCTCCTTGTTGACCGGGATACCGGCCAGCGCGGTGCCGGCGACGTGCATGCCGTGATAGGCCTTCTGCCGTCCGACGATGATCTTCTTGGCCGGTTGTCCCATTTCGACCCAGTAGCGGCGCGCGAGCTTCGCGGCGGTGTCGATGGAGTCCGAGCCACCGGAGGTGAAGAAGATCTTGCTACCCGGAACCGGTGCGATGGCAGCGAGACGATCGGCCAAGGCCAACGTGGTCTCGGGTACGAAGTCGCCGAAGTTCGAGTAGTGAGCGATCGAGCTCAGCTGTGTGGCAACGGCATCGGCGATCTCGCGTCGGCCGTGACCGACGTTGGTGAACCACAGACCGGCGGTCGCGTCGAGATACTTCGTTCCCTTGTTGTCGAAGATGTACGCACCCTCGCCTCGCGAGACGACGAACGGCCCGCTGGCGGTGACGTTGCCCATGTCGGCGAAGCCGTGCCACAGCGCGGAGGAGTGTGTGGTGGCCGCTGGATCGAGGTCGGAAGACATGCGCTACACAGTAGTGGAGTCCGTTTCGCTCGAGACCGATCCGTGCCTCCACCGTCCCGCGAGCCGTCCGAGAGCATTCACTGCCAGCGCCATGAGCGCGAAAGCGACGGTCAACACCACCAGCCCGACCGCAAGCGCGGGGTATCCCCGTTCCCTCGGATCGAGGAAGGGATAGGGGTACCAGTCGACGACGGGTCCACGGATCAGGGTGTAGATCCCGTAGACCAGCGGGAAGAGCAACCACGTCAGGCTGCGTGACTCGGAGATCTGCCGACGCGGTGGAGCGAGAATCCAGTCGAGCAGAAGGACCACGGGCATGATTCGATGCACCACGTTGTTGGTCCACGGATCCGCGACACCGACATCGATGTTCGCAAGCAACACCGCGTAGATGATCCCGGTGATCACCATGTAGAGCGTCACCGCTCCGCGAAAGAGCTGCCATCCCGAAGTCCGCGGATCGATCACGCCGCCGATCGTGAGGACGAGCACCGTCAGGACGTTGCTGATCACGGTGAAGTAGCTGAAGTAGTTGACCAACGAGAACGTCGGGGCGGCAAGTCCGTCCAGAACGATCGAGACGAGCGCTGCGGCGGTGAGCGCGGCGAACAGCACCCGCAGCGTCCTGATCGGTACCGGCGTACGCGGTTCGGCAGTGACATCGTGCACGATGCTCATACGGCGATCCTGGCACAGTCTCGGCCGGCATTCACGGCGGTTGCGTCGATGCGGATATCCTGGACAGAGTATGTCTAACTCGAATTTGTCCGGTCAGCGAAAATCTCTCGCCACACGTCTGGCAGACGTCACGATCCGGGACGAGAACCGGCTGCGGCGGCGACTGGACAAGGCTCGTACCGACGACGCGTTCGCCGCTCTCGAACGCGATGTCGCCCGCGCCGAGACGGTAGTGGCCAATCGCCGGGCGGCGGTGCCGACCCTCGAGTTCCCCGAGTCGCTTCCGGTCAGTCTCCGCAAGGACGACATCGCAGCCGCCATCGCCGAACACCAGGTCGTCATCGTCGCCGGTGAGACCGGTTCGGGTAAGACCACTCAGATTCCCAAGATCGCTCTCGCACTGGGCCGCGGAATTCGCGGTTCGATCGGCCACACTCAGCCTCGACGCCTCGCTGCCCGCACGGTGGCCGAACGCATCGCCGAGGAGGTGGGCGAGCCCCTGGGTGAATCCATCGGCTACAAGGTGAGATTCACCGACCAGTCCTCGGATTCGACCCTCGTCAAGCTGATGACAGACGGCATCCTGCTGGCGGAGATCCAGCGAGACAGACTGCTGCGACAGTACGACACCCTGATCATCGACGAAGCGCACGAGCGCAGCCTCAACATCGACTTCATCCTGGGTTACCTGGCGCAGCTTCTCCCCCGGCGTCCCGACCTCAAGATCGTCATCACCTCGGCGACGATCGACCCCGAACGGTTCGCCCAGCACTTCGCGCGGGACGGCGTGCCTGCCCCGATCATCGAGGTCTCCGGTCGCACGTTCCCGGTCGAGATGCGCTATCGGCCACTGACCGTCGACGCCGGGGACACCACGATCGATCTCGACCCCGTCGACGCGACCTGCCAGGCCGTCGACGAGCTGATGGCCGAGGGCGACGGCGACATTCTGGTGTTCCTGTCCGGTGAACGCGAGATTCGCGACACCGCCGACGCCCTGAACGATCGCAATCTCCGCAACACCGAGATCGTTCCTCTGTATGCGAGACTCTCTGCGGCCGAACAACACCGAGTGTTCTCCCCGCACTCGGGCCGACGCGTGGTGCTCTCGACGAACGTCGCGGAAACATCGCTGACGGTCCCTGGCATCCGCTACGTGGTCGACCCCGGTACCGCCCGCATCTCGCGATATTCGTTGCGCACCAAGGTGCAACGACTCCCCATCGAGCCGATCTCCCAGGCGTCGGCGCGGCAGCGGGCCGGCCGCTGTGGCCGCGTCGCCGACGGCATCTGCATCCGGCTGTATTCCGAAGAGGATTTCGAGTCACGTCCACAGTTCACCGAGCCGGAGATACTGCGCACCAACCTGGCGTCGGTCATCCTGCAGATGACCGCACTCGGGCTGGGCAAGATCGACGCGTTCCCGTTCGTCGAACCGCCCGATCCGCGCAGTATCAGGGACGGAATCGGACTGCTCGAGGAACTCGGGGCGCTGAAGCCGGCCACCAAGGACGGCACTGCAGAGCTGACCCCGATCGGCCGGGAACTCTCTGCACTGCCGGTCGATCCTCGGATGGCTCGGATGCTCGTCGAGGCCAACGGCAACGGCTCTCTTCGCGACGCGTTGGTGGTCGTGGCGGCCCTGTCGATTCAGGACGTTCGCGAGCGGCCCGCCGAGCATCAGCAGGCAGCGGACGAGAAGCATGCACGCTTCGCAGTGGAGAACTCCGACTTCCTGGCGTACGTGAAACTGTGGACGTATCTGCGCGAGCAGCGAAACGAATTGTCCTCCAACCAGTTCCGACGCATGTGCCGAACAGAGTTCCTGCACTACCTACGTATTCGCGAGTGGCAGGATCTGCACGGCCAACTGCGTCAGATCACGCGCGGGCTCGGGTGGACGGTGCCCGACGCCGATTCCACCGAGACCGCCCTGCATCAGTCGCTGCTGTCCGGGCTGCTCTCGCACGTCGGACTCAGGGAGGGGGACAAACGCGAATTCCTCGGCGCGCGCGGAGCTCACTTCGCGATCTTCCCGGGTTCGGGTCTGTTCAAGAAGCCCCCGCGCTGGGTCATGGCCGCCGAGCTGGTCGAGACCGGGCGATTGTGGGGCCGCATGGCTGCTCGCATCGAACCGGAGTGGGCCGAGCGGTTGGCACCGCATCTGGTCAAGCGGACGTACTCGGAACCGCACTGGTCGATCAAGCGTGAATCGGCGATGGCCTACGAGCGGGTGACGCTGTACGGCATTCCGTTGGTGACGCAACGTCCGGTGAACTATCACCGTATCGACCCCGAGGCGTCCCGAGAGCTGTTCATCAGACATGCGCTGGTGGAGGGCGAGTGGAAGACCCAGCATGCCTTCTTTCACAAGAACAGGGCACTGCTCGACGACGTGGGTGAACTCGAACATCGCGCCCGACGGCGAGACATCGTCGTCGACGACGACGCTCTGTTCGACTTCTACGACGCCCGCATCGCCCCGGAGGCGGTGTCGGCACGGCACTTCGACACCTGGTGGAAGAAGGCCCGCAGACAGGACCCGGCGCTGCTCGACTTCACCACCGACACCGTCGTCAACTCCGACGCGGCCTCGGTACTGACCGGCGCGTATCCCGACGCATGGCGACAGGGCGAGATCCAGTTTCCCCTGACCTACCAGTTCGAGCCGGGCACGGCGGCCGACGGCGTCACCGCACGAATTCCGATCGCTCTGCTCGCTCAGGTACAGCCGGTGGGCTTCGACTGGCTGGTCCCGGGGATGCGCGGCGAGTTGGTGACCGCGCTGATCAAGACGCTTCCGAAAGCGTTGCGCCGCAATGTCGTGCCGGCCCCCGACTTCGCAGCCGCGGCATTGGCGGTCATGCGGCCCCGCGCCGAAACGTTGGTGACGGCATTGGCCCGTGAGCTCTCGCGGGCGGCCCAGTGCCACATCACGGCGAAGGACTTCGACGTTGCGGCACTCCCCGAGCACCTGAGAATGACGTTCGCGGCCGTCGATCCGTCCGGAAAGGTGTTGGGCAGCAACAAGGATCTGACCGCTCTGCGTACCGGTTTGTCCGGTGAGGTCGGCCGTCAGGTGGCCAGCGCGGTGGGTGACGCCGAGCGTGCGCCCTCGCTGGCGTGGACCTCGAGCACGCTGGGACGGTTGGAGTCGACCGTCACCCGAGATGTGGGAGGCCAGAAGGTCACCGGCTATCCGGCTTTGGTGCCGGAAGGACCGGGCGTGGCGGTGCGAGTCCTGAGCACCCCTGCTCAGCAGCGGGCAGCGATGCGTTCCGGAACCAGGGCTCTGCTGCTGTCGACTGCGCCGAAGGGCACCAAAGCACTGTTGGCCGGATTACCGACGGCGGAACGGCTTGCCCTCGGCCAGAATCCGTACGGCGGAGTCGATGCACTGCTCGAGGAATGCCAGGTTCTCGCGGTCGAGGAAGCAATGGACGCGCACGGTGGACCGGTACGAGATCCCGAGGCTTTCGACAAGCTCAGGGCGCTCGTGCACGCGGAGGTTCCGCAGCGTACCGCCGCGGTTCTCGCCCTGGTTCGTCCTGTACTGACCGCTGCCCTGGCTTTGTCGGCGCAACTGCAGTCAGCCTCGGGTGAGCCGGCAGACGATGTTCGGGAGCAGCTCGACGGCTTGATCTTTCGCGGATTCGTCACCGAGTTCGGTTCTCGCAGATTGGCGGACCTGCCGCGCTATCTCGCGGCGGCGACGAAGCGGTTGGCCACTCTGCCGAGCAGCGCAGGCCGTGACGCGGCGGCGATGGATGTACTCGATCGGGTGTACGCGTCGTACGGACGACTGCTGGACTTGCTTCCGGAGAGCAGAAAGAACAGTTCCGGGGTGCAGGAGTTGTTCTGGATGATCGAGGAGCTGCGCGTGGGACTGTTCGCCCAAGGGATTCGTACGGCGTATCCGGTCTCCGAGAAGCGCATCGAGAAGGCGATCTCGGACCAGAGCCGCTGACGGGCGGAACTGTCAGTCGATGTCGGCGGACTCGCGGTGCTTACGCAGTTCGTGGATTTCCTTCTCGAAGTCCTCGGCCGAACTGAACGAGCGGTACACGGAAGCGAAGCGCAGGTACGCCACTTCGTCCAGATCACGGAGCGGACCGAGAATGGCCAATCCCACTTCGTTGCTGGGGATCTCCGCTGATCCCGCTGCACGGATTGCGTCCTCGACCTGCTGTGCCAGCAGGTTCAGCGCATCGTTGTCGACATCTCTGCCCTGGCACGCGCGTCGAACTCCCTTGACGACCTTCTCGCGGCTGAACGGCTCGGTCACGCCACTGCGCTTCACGACTGCAAGCACTGCTGCCTCGACGGTCGTGAAACGACGACCGCACTCCGGGCAGGAGCGACGCCGCCGGATTGCCTGTCCCTCGTCCATCTCACGCGAGTCGACCACGCGTGAGTCGGGATGCCTGCAGAACGGGCAATGCATGAGGGACCCTCCGTCGTAGCCGATGCTCCGACGACGAGCACGCACATCGGGGCAGTCCACCGAGGATACTCAGCCTTCTCGAACCCGACGGGGGCGGTGGTCATCTGCCGGTCGTGTACTCGACGAGAGCTCCGTCGTGCACTTCGACCACACCGGCCGGCTGCACACCTGCATCGGGTGTTACGGCTCGCAGGTTCGCGATGCCGATCAGACCACCGGCCACGACGACCACTGCGAGCATCCACAACACCAGCGATCGCAGTCGAACCGGCTGGCTCGCGAAGTGCGCGGAGGTCGCGTCGAACTCGCGGTCGGCATCCTCGCGGTCGGTGACGTCGGTCCACGACGGGTCGAGGACCGGAAGGCAAGGTGCGCTCTGTGTACGGGGCACCGTGGTGACGCCGTGCATCCCGAGGGGACTCCGCAGAACGGGACGGGCCCGGCGACGACGCTCGACGACGGTGGACCGGGCACGGACACCGGCGGCGGTGGGGCGATCGGTGATGATGGTCATCGGAACCTCGACTTCGCTCGTTGGATCGATTGTTCGATCAGGCGTTCGATGGACGCTTGTTCGAAGTTCTATCACGAGCCTCCGACAAAGTCTGCAGAAAACGCGACACGAGTCGAACAGATGTTTGATTCAACAGCTGATACACGCTAGATTCGTGTCAGAAACCACACGCCACACGAGTCGACACCATCAACTCCAGTCCGCGCAGACCTACCCCGCAGACCGGATCCCAGGACACCAGCAGGAGGCCGACAGCATGAAGGACGAGACCTCGACGAGGTCGACCACGCGTTCCACGACGACGGGTTCCAGGACGACCGGAGCCAAGGCCACCGCCACCAAGGCCGCAGCAGGAAAGCCGGCTGCGGAACCCACATCCAAGGCCATGGAGGTCGGCACCGACATCAGTGCGGGTCTGACCGAGCGGCAGCGGAAGGTACTCGAGGTCATTCGCGCGTCGGTCACCGAGCGCGGCTACCCGCCCAGCATCCGGGAGATCGGCGATGCGGTCGGTCTGACATCGACCTCCTCGGTTGCTCACCAGCTTCGCACCCTCGAGCGCAAGGGCTTCCTCCGGCGCGACGCCAACCGTCCCCGTGCCGTCGACGTCCGGGGTCTCGACGAGGTGCAGGCCGACCAGGCTGCCGCCGCGGTCGACGGTTCGCCCGCGTCCGAGGAACAGGATCGGTTGCCGACCCCGACGTTCGTGCCGGTGCTGGGCCGGATCGCCGCCGGCGGTCCGATCCTGGCCGAAGAGGCCGTCGAGGACGTGTTCCCGCTCCCCCGCGAGCTGGTCGGTCAGGGCTCTCTGTTTCTGCTCAAAGTGGTCGGCGAGTCGATGATCGACGCGGCCATCTGCGACGGCGACTGGGTGGTGGTTCGTCAGCAATCCGTGGCCGACAACGGTGACATCGTCGCTGCGATGATCGACGGGGAGGCCACCGTCAAGACGTTCAAGCGGTCCAAGGGCGAGGTGTGGCTGCTGCCGCACAATCCGCTGTTCGAGCCCATTCCGGGCAACAACGCCGCGATCCTCGGCAAGGTCGTGACCGTGATGCGCAAGCTGTAGAGATCGTCACGGCAGTGACATACGAAGGGCCGCAGCACATGTGCTGCGGCCCTTCGTGTTGTTCGGATCAGCGGATCACAGATTCAATCCGCGGCCGATGATCTCCTTCATGATCTCGGTGGTGCCGCCGTAGATGGTCTGCACACGGGAGTCCATGTACGCCTTGGCGATCGGGTATTCCTTCATGTAGCCGTAGCCACCGTGCAACTGCAGGCACCGGTCGATCAGTTTGACCTGGTTCTCGGTGGTCCACCATTTCGCCATCGCAGCTTCTTGGACGGTCAGCTTGTCTTCGTTGAGCAGTTCGATGAACTTGTCCACCATGATGCGGGTGGCGGTGGTCTCGGTGGCCAACTCCGCCAACACGAATCGGGTGTTCTGGAACTTGCCGATCGACTTTCCGAAGGCCTTGCGGTCGCGGCAGTACTGGATCGTCATCTCGAGCGCGGATTCCATCGCGGCGGCGGCGACGACGGCGATCGACAGGCGTTCCTGGGGCAGATTCTGCATGAGGTAGATGAAGCCCATGCCTTCCTCGCCCAGCAGGTTGGCGGCGGGCACGCGCACGTCGGTGAAGCTGAGTTCGGCGGTGTCCTGAGCCTTCATGCCGATCTTGTCGAGGTTGCGGCCGCGCTCGAATCCGGGCATGTCGCGTTCGACGACCAGCAGGCTGAAGCCCTGTGCGCCCTTCTCGGGGTCGGTGCAGGCCACGACGATGATCAGGTCGGCGTTGATTCCGTTGGTGATGAACGTCTTCGAGCCGTTGAGCACCCAGTCGTCGCCGTCACGGACAGCCTTGGTCTTGATGCCCTGCAGGTCGCTTCCGGTGCCGGGCTCGGTCATCGCGATCGCGGTGATCAGTTCGCCGGAGCAGAATCCGGGGAGCCAGCGCTGCTTCTGCTCGTCGTTGGCAAGGTCGATGAAGTACGGCGCGACGACGTCGTTGTGCAGGGTGAAGCCGATACCGCTGTATCCGCCGCGGGTGGTTTCCTCGGTGACGATGGCGTTGTAGCGGAAGTCCTTGACTCCGCCGCCACCGAATTCCTCGGGCGCTGCCGTTCCGAGGAAGCCCTGCTTACCGGCCTCGACCCAGACGTCGCGGTCGACGATGTTCTGCTCTTCCCACTTCGCATGGTTCGGCGCTACGTGCTGATCGAGAAATTTCCGGTACGACTCCCGGAACAGCTCGTGCTCGGGCTCGAAAAGTGTGCGTTCCACGCAGATCTCCTTGTTCGGTGCATACCGACATCGACCTGTGAACGGTGTCATTCGCGGTCGTCGGTACGACTGACGTCACGCTCCAACAGTACGTTCGGGACGTCACGGAGGTCGATGACCAAAACGCGCGCGATTCGTGACCGACCCCGCTACCGTGCGCGTTTGCCCGCGCTTCGCGCGAGCGCCGAGACGATCGGGTACCCGAGAAGGATGCCGACCGAACCCCACGCGATACCGCCGAGCTCGACCGATCCGACGGACAGCGTCAGGTCACCGATTCCGGCGACGAGCGCGGCAGCGACGACCATGAGATTGACCGGATCGGTGAAGTCGACCTTCGCGTCGGTCCAGATGCGTACGCCCAACAGCCCGATGAGGCCGTACAGAACCAGGGTTGCGCCGCCGATGACCCCGTCGGGCACGGTGAAGATCAGTGCACCGAACTTGGGCGAGAACGCGAGCACCGTCGCGGTGATCGATGCGACCCAGTACGCGGCGGTCGAGTAGACACGAGTGGCCGCCATGACGCCGATGTTCTCCGCGTAGGTGGTGGTTCCCGAACCGCCGCCTGCTCCGGCCAGCGTGGTCGCCAGCCCGTCGGCGATCAAGGCGTCGCCGGCCACATCGTCGAGGTTCTTGCCGGTCATCGCGGCGACGGCTTTGACGTGCCCCACGTTCTCGGCGACCAGGACGATCACCACCGGCAGCGCCACGAGGATCACCGACAGCTCGAACGACGGTCCACGAAACTCGGGCAGACCGATCCAGCTCGCAGCGCTCAGTGCGTCGAGTCGCGGTTGCGCGATCCCTCCGGTGACTGCGGCGAACACCCAACCCACGACGACGCCGAGCAGGATTCCCAGTCGCCCGATCAGGCCGGGTCCCACGGCTGTCGCCAGCAGAATCGCGACCAGGGTGATGGCTGCGATCAGCGGCTGTGCCTCGAACGACGTGGTGGCGGCCGGTGCCAGGTTCAGCCCGATGAGCACCACGACGGCACCCGTCACGACGGGCGGCATCGCCGCGTCGAGTACCCGCTGCCCTGCGAACTTCACCACGAAGCCCACTGCTGCCAGTACGACGCCCACACACAGCACGGCTCCGAGCTGGGCGGCAGGTCCGTTGGCTTGGGTGGCACCGAGCGGGGCCAGAAACGCGAAGGAGGAACCCAGGTAGCTGGGCACCCGGCCTCGGGTGATGACCAGGAACAGCGCCGTCCCTATGCCCGAGAACAGCAGTGTCGTCGACACCGGAAATCCGGTGATCGTCGGAACCAACAGGGTCGCGCCGAACATCGCGACCACATGCTGCATTCCGATACCGATGGTGCGGGGCCACGTCAATCGCTCATCGGGCGAGACCACCGCCCCGGCGTCGACGGTCTTTCCGTTTCCGTGCAGCGTCCAACCGAGAGTTCTCATGATGGAAGGCAACACTATTGGATCAGCCGAGAATCGCGCTCACTGCCTCGCGGGCAGCGGCGGTGCTGTCCGTTTTCAGCGCGGCCGCTGCCGCTTCCTTGCACTGAGCGAGTGTGACCGTTGCCAGTTTCGACCCCACGTGCGCGACGGCAGCCGACGCAGCCGAGAGCGAGGTGATGCCCAGCCCTACCAGCACGCAGGCCAGCAGTGGATCGGCAGCGGCCTCACCGCAGACTCCGACGGGCTTGCCCGCCTTGGCTCCCGCGGCCGCGGTGTGCGCCACCAGTGCCAGCACGGCCGGCTGCCACGGATCGGTCAGGCCGGCGAGCTGAGCGGACATGCGGTCGGCGGCCATCGTGTACTGCGCCAGGTCGTTGGTGCCGATGGACAGGAAGTCGACGTGCTCGAGGATGTGTTCGGCGAGCAGAGCGGCGGCGGGGATCTCGATCATGACACCCGGAGTGAGTCCGCGCTCGCGGACGTCGGCAGCGAAATCCTTTGCCTCCAGCGCCGTCGCGATCATCGGAGCCATCACCCACGGGGAGGAATCGGTCGCCTTCGCGGCTGCCGCGATGCCGTCGAGCTGGCGGTACAGAATCCCTCGGTCGGCCTCGGCGATGCGGATACCGCGAATGCCCAGTGCCGGGTTGGCCTCGTCGGGATGAGTGGCGAACCGAAGTGGCTTGTCCGAGCCGGCGTCGAGAGTCCGAACGACGACCTTCTTGCCTGCGAACGCGTCGAGTACCTGTGCGTAGATCTCGGCCTGCTCGTCGACGGTGGGTTCGGAGTCGCGGTCCAGGAAGCACAGCTCGGTACGAAACAGACCGACGCCGTCCGCTGCGCTCGACCGCGCCGCGCGAGCACCGGCACCGTCCTGGACGTTGGCGAGAATGTCGACTGCGTGGCCGTCGGCGGTGGTTCCGGGACCGACCCACTGGGATACCCGGTCGAGCTCGTCGCGGGCAGACACGACGGCAGCGCGGGCCGAGTCGGCGTCGGGTTCGAGATCGATGCGGCCGCTGGTTCCGTCGACAGATGCGTTCGTACCCGCGGCGATGTCGTCGAGCCCCGCCACGGCGACGATGCACGGAATGCCCAGCTGGCGCGCAATGATCGCGGTGTGACTGGTCGGACCGCCCAGCGAGGTGGCGAGTCCCACGATCAGGGTGGGGTCCAGGCCGGCGGTGTCGGCGGGCGCAAGATCGTCGGCGAACAGCACCGACGGTTGGTCGGGTACCGGAACACCGGGCTCCGGAACGCCGAGGATCTCGGCGATGACGCGATCGCGAATGTCGCGCAGATCGGTCACGCGCTCGGCCATCAGTCCGCCGAGCTGGGTGAACATCGCGGCGAACTTCTCCGTTGCCGCCGCCGTTGCCGTGACGGCAGAACTGCCCTTGGCGATCGAGGAGCGAGCGGCCCCGAGCCATCCGCGGTCGGTGGCCATTGCGGCGTTGGCAGACAGAACCTCCGAAGCAGCGCCGGTCGCGAGCTCCGCGCGACCGCGTAGTCGGGAGGCGACAGCATTCGCTGCGGCGTCGAAGACAGCCTTCTCGGCCTCCCGATCGGCCTCGGCCACCTCGCCGGTGTCGGCCGGGATGGACGGGCGGGCACCGGGACGAATGACGGGGCCGTATCCGACGCCGGGCACGACGGGTGTGCCGCGCAGTGTCGTCTGCGCTGCTCCGGCCCCGGCTGCATCGACTGTCGTGTCGGTGTGTCCGGTCGAAGCGGTGCTAACCGATCCCGTCATGTGGTCCTCCTCGGATCCTGCGTGAACAAAGGTCATCGCATCTGTTCGGCGAGCTGTGGCGTACTCACTCACTTGCCTGTGTTGTGACCGAGATTACTCCAAACCCTTGACATGTCAACACACACGGGCGTAAAACAACATAAAGCAACATCAACCGGGAAGGAGACGCAGGTGTACGCCGAAGAACGCCAACACGCCATCGCCGAACTGATCAGCACGCACGGCCGCGTCTCCGTCAACGATCTGTCGGCCACGTACGGCGTCACCACCGAAACCGTGCGACGCGATCTCGCCACCCTCGACCGAATGGGAGTCGTCCGCCGCGTCCACGGTGGAGCAGTACCCGCGTCCGCACTGACCACACTCGAGCCCGGCGTCTCCGAGCGAGAGTTCACCCGCGCCGACCAGAAGGACGCCATCGCAGCCGCGGCGTTGTCCTTCCTGCCACCGGTGGGCGGCAGTGCGGTGTTCGACGCGGGCACCACGACGGGCCGGTTGGCGGGCCTGCTTCCCCACGACCGCGAGCTGACTCTGGTGACCAACTCGGTGCCGATCGCCGCGCGGGCCGCAACCATGCCGAGCGTGAGTCTTCGACTGCTCGGCGGGCGGGTGCGCGGAACGACCCAGGCTGCCGTCGGCGACGAAGCACTGCGCGCCCTCGAATGGCTACGGGTGGACGTCGCGTTCATCGGTACCAACGCCATCAGCGTCGGGCACGGCCTGTCCACCCCGGACAGTGACGAGGCAGCCGTCAAGCGCGCGATGGTCGATGCAGCCAATCACGTTGTGGTGCTCGCAGATTCGTCGAAGATCGGACGCGAGCACCTGGTGAGCTTCGCCCGAGTGCAGTCCATCGACGTCATCGTCACCGACAGCGATATCTCGAACAACGACCGTAAGAAGCTCAGCGACAAAGGAATCGAGGTGGTGATCGCATGATGGTCACACTCACGGCCAACCCGAGCATCGACCGCACGGTCACGCTCGACACACCACTGGTTCGCGGGGGCGTGCACCGGGCATCGACGTCGGTCTCCGACCCGGGCGGCAAGGGCGTCAACGTCGCTCGCGTCCTCGGCGGATCCGGAATCGACGCGATGGCCGTACTCCCGGCCAATGTCGGAGACCCGCTGCTCGACGCGATGTCCGACAAGGGCGTGCGGTACTCCGCCGTTCCGACGTCGGGGCCGGCCCGCACCAACATCACGGTGAGCGAGGTCGGTGGCACCACCACCAAGATCAACGAGCCCGGTGCGACGGTGTCGGAGCAGACCCGCACCGAGCTGCGGGAGCGAATCCTCTCTCTCGCAGTCGATGCCGAATGGGTGGTGCTCTCCGGTTCGCTTCCGCCCGGTCTGCCCGTCGACTGGTACGCAGAGCTCGTCACGGCGCTGCGTGCCACGTCGGCGAAAGTTGCGGTGGATACCTCCGACGAGCCACTGCTCGCTCTCGCGGCGGCCTTCCCGGCGTCGGCACCCGATCTGATCAAACCCAATTCCGAGGAACTCGCCCAACTCACCGGGTACGATTCCGAAGAGTTGGAAAGCGCAGCGGCGCAGGGTGATCCGACGGCTGCGATCGCAGCCAGCACCATCCTTCTCGGCCGAGGTGTCGGCGCGGTGTTGGCCACTCTCGGCAGCGCCGGAGCCGTTCTCGTCACCGAGGACGGATCCTGGTACGCCAGCCCACCCCCGATCACCGCGGTCAGCACGGTCGGCGCAGGCGATTCCTCGCTCGCCGGCTACATCCTCGCCGACGCCGAGAACTGTTCCGACGCAGACAAACTTCGCCGCGCCGTCGCCTACGGAACGGCGGCAACCGCGCTTCCAGGCACCACGCTTCCACTGCCCGAGCAGACCCATCCGAATTCGGTGACGGTCCGTGCGCTCGACATCCCCACCTCCGTCAGCCCGTCCACGCTCTCCCCTTCTTCGAATCGTCTCTAGGAGCCTGCAATGTCCACCCCCACCGAAGATCAGCAGATCATCGCCGAGGATCTGATCCTCCTCGACGCCGATCTCGGCGAATCCAAGGAAGCCGTCATCGAACGCCTCGCAGGCGTTCTGGCTTCCGCGGGTCGCGCAACCGAGACCGATGCTCTGCGCGACGCCGCTCTGGCTCGTGAAGCGCAGTCGGCAACAGGCCTGCCCGGCGGCATCGCCATCCCGCACTGCCGCTCCGAAGCGGTCACCTCGGCCTCGCTCGGATTCGCCCGACTGAACCCCAAGGTCGATTTCGGTGCCCCCGACGGCCCCGCCGACCTCGTGTTCCTCATCGCCGCGCCGGCCGGTGCCGGATCGGCACACATGAAGTTGCTCTCCAGCCTGGCGCGCGCCCTGGTCAAGCCGGAGTTCGTCACCTCCCTGCGCAACGCGTCCTCGGCAACCGAGATCGTCACGCTCGTCGACGGCGTCATCAACCCTGCTGCCAAGCCGGCCGCGACGACCACTGCGGCAGCCCCCGTGTCGACCGCCAAGCACAGCGCGGCCGCCACCCCGGCCGAGGCCACTGCCCCCAAGCACATCGTCGCAGTCACCGCCTGCCCCACCGGAATCGCGCACACCTACATGGCTGCCGATTCCCTCGTCGCCGCCGGTGAGCGCGCCGGAGTCACGGTGCACGTCGAGACCCAGGGCTCGAGCGGCAGCACGCCGCTGGACCCGAAGATCATCGCCGGAGCCGAAGCAGTCATCTTCGCCACCGACGTGGGCGTCAAGGGCCGCGAGCGTTTCGCCGGCAAGCCCGTCATCTCCTCGGGCGTCAAGCGCGCCATCAACGAGCCCGACGTCATGCTCACCGAAGCCCTACGCGCTGCACTGAACCCGGACTCAGCTCGCGTCGGCGGTACCGCAGTGGCTGCCGGCTCGAACGACTCCGCAGGTGAACTCGGCTGGGGCACCCGCATCCGCCAGATCCTGCTCACCGGTGTCAGCTACATGATTCCGTTCGTCGCTGCCGGTGGTCTGCTGATCGCTCTCGGCTTCCTGCTCGGCGGATACGAGATCTCCGGAGTTGCCGAGGACATCGTCGTCAACAACTCCATCACCTCACTGCCCGAGGGCGGAATCGCCGCCTACCTCGGTGCCGTGCTCTTCCAGATCGGCGCGCTGTCGTTCAGCTTCCTGGTGCCCGCGCTGGCCGGCTACATTTCCTACGCGATTGCCGACAGACCAGGTCTGGCACCGGGATTCACCGCAGGTGCGGTGGCCGTTCTGGTGGGTGCAGGCTTCATCGGCGGTCTCGTCGGTGGTCTGATCGCCGGCTTCGTCGCACTCTGGATCAGCAAGTGGAAGATCCCCGCAGTTCTGCGCGGCCTCATGCCGGTCGTCATCATTCCGCTGTTCGCCACACTCATCGTCGGCGCGATCATGTTCCTGCTGCTCGGCAAGCCACTTGCCGCGATCACCAGCGGACTCACCGACTGGCTCAACGGCCTCAGCGGTTCCTCGGTCATCATCCTCGGCATCATTCTCGGCCTGATGATGTGCTTCGACCTCGGCGGACCGGTCAACAAGGCAGCCTACGCATTCGCCACCGCAGGCCTGTCGGTCACCGACACCGCGTCGCTGCGCATCATGGCAGCGGTCATGGCCGCTGGAATGGTGCCGCCACTGGCCATGGCACTCGCCTCGACCGTCCGCGCACGCCTGTTCACCGAAGCCGAACGCGAGAACGGCAAGGCTGCGTGGTTCCTGGGAGCTGCATTCATCTCCGAGGGCGCAATTCCGTTCGCCGCGGCCGATCCGTTCCGCGTCATCCCCTCGATGATGGCCGGCGGCGCAGTGACCGGTGCGATGATCATGGCGTTCGACGTCACCCTCAGCGCACCCCACGGCGGCATCTTCGTGTTCTTCGCGATCGGAAACATCCTGTGGTTCGTCCTTTCGCTGGCAGCGGGCACCATCGTCTCCGCGTTCCTGGTCGTCTCGGCCAAGCAGTTCGTCAAGGGCAAGAACGCCCCGTCGGACGCCGAACTCGATCCCGCACTCGCCACCGTCTGACACTCGCTACGATCGCAACAACCCCACTACGAAGGAGCACCATGCCCAGCACCACAGTCGCCGTCGGATCCTCGATCGGTCTGCACGCCCGCCCCGCAGCCCTGATCGCCGACGCCGTCGCCGAAGCCGGCGTAGACGTCACCCTCGCAGTGGCCGACTCGGAGCCGGTGGATGCAGGTTCGGCCCTGATGATCATGACGCTCGGTGCCACCAAGGGCACCGAAGTCACCGTCAGCAGCGACGACCAGGCAGCGTTGGACAAAGTCGTCGCCCTCGTCGAAGCAGACCTGGACGCTTAGGTCGTTCCGCAGGCTCCACTCCTGCGACGCCTAGGTCGTTCCGCAGGCTCCACTCCTGCGACGCCTAGGTCGTTCCGCAGGCTCCACTCCTGCGACGCCTAACGAGAACGCATCGATCGCCGGACGGTGAATCCCACCGCTCCGGCGATCAGCACCACACCGGCAGCGACGGCCGCTCGGAATTCCCATTCCGAGTCCGTCGCTGTCGGCGTTTGCGTGGGTTGATCTATGCTGGAGGTCGGCGATACCGACTCCGGCGCACTGGATTCGGCGGCGGTGGGCTCCGGAACAACGAGTTCGAAAGACAGCGCATCCGTGAATCGGAGAATCGGCGGGAGGCTTCCGTCCGTCGGAGCGAAACCCGCTTCCGATGCGAAGAGCAGACTTCCGTCGTCGAGGAACGCCAGTGCCTCGCCCTGCGGTTGATCGGGCAATGCCGTCACTGCCCGCGGCGTGGCAGGATCGACCAGCGCGGACGCAATATCGCCATCGGAAAAATCGAACAGGTACGCGTCGGTGTACGTGCGCACCGCGGCGACGCTGCCGTCGGCGCTCACCGCTCCCCCGGTCGCCAATATCGATCCGACCACGAACGGCGGCCCACCGACCGTGTCCGTTGCGGTGAACGCCAGATCTCCCACCTTGCGCATCGGCGTCGGCCCTGGACTGCTCAGGTCGGTGACGGATTCGTCGCCTGCAGGTACGTACACCCCGCTCACGCCCGAGAGTTCCTTGGTGACGATCACCGGTCTACCACCGGGCTCGATCAGGATCGCCTCGGCGTCGTGTGCGCCGTCCGGGTAGGTCAGTCGGTACAGTTCGCCCGCGCCCGATGCCGGGTCCATGCGCGTCAATGCCACTGTGTCGCGTCGCATCTGATTGTCGCCGATGTCCGCCAACCACAGCGAGCCGTCGTACGAGGTCAGGTCCTCGACGTCGTACGGGTCGACGGGAACGTCGATCCATCGCTCGACCGTGCAGTCGGCACCGAGCGCCGCAACCCGATCATCGGCTCCGCTGTCGCCGATTGCGTAGAGGACCCCGTCGATCGAGGTCAGGCCTGACAACTCGGCGAGACCAGGATCGGTTGGTCGACAATACGTTTCGGTCTCGATCGGAGCGGCGAAGGCAGGCCCCGAGAACGCGACCGCCGTGGCGACCGCAGCCGCGGCCGCCCCGCACACCACCAGCCGTGGCCCCACCGAGATCAGGCGGTGGGAACGGTTGCCGTGAACTCGACCAGCGCTGCCGCGAGCGATTGCGGCACACGCGCTTCCACGCGCGTGCCCTCTTCCTCATGGGTGGATTTCACGATCCGGCCGTCGGTGTGGATGCGCGCGACCAGATCGCCACGGGTGTACGGCACGAGTACGTCGACCAACACGTCCGGCTCGGAGAGGATCTCGGCCAGGTGATCTCGCAGGGCGTCGATTCCCTCGCCGGTCTTGGCCGAGACGAACCGCGCACCGTCGAGCAATCCGCGCAGCTGGGTCAGCTGCACCGGATTGGCAGCGTCGATCTTGTTGACCACCAACAGTTCCGGTGGCATCTTCGCATCCTGCTCGCGAACCACCTCGGTGATCACCTCGCGCACGGCCTTGATCTGATCGATCGGAAGAGGATCCGATCCGTCGACCACGTGCAGCAGCAGGGTTGCATCGGTGACTTCCTCGAGGGTCGAGCGGAACGCTTCGACCAACTGAGTCGGAAGGTGCCGAACGAAGCCGACGGTGTCGGTCAGCACGATCTCGCGGCCGTCTTCGAGGGTCGACTTGCGCGTGGTGGGATCGAGGGTGGCGAACAACGCGTTCTGGACCAAGACACCGGATCCGGTCAGGGCATTCAACAGACTCGACTTGCCCGCGTTCGTGTACCCCACGATCGCGATGGACGGCACCGTACCGCTCAGGCGCTGTTCGCGTTTGGTGTCGCGGGCCTGCTTCATGCCCTTGATCTCGCGGCGCAGCTTGGCCATTCGCTCACGAATGCGTCGACGGTCGGTCTCGATCTTCGTCTCACCCGGTCCGCGCAGACCCACACCACCGTTGCTGCCCGCACGTCCACCGGCCTGCCGCGACATGGATTCACCCCAGCCGCGGAGCCTGGGCAACATGTACTCCATCTGGGCGAAGGCGACCTGCGCCTTGCCTTCTCGCGAGGTCGCATGCTGGGCGAAGATGTCGAGGATCAGCGCGGTGCGGTCGATGACCTTGACCTTGACGACCTTCTCCAGCGCATTGAGCTGAGCAGGCGTCAGTTCACCGTCGCAGATCACCGTGTCGGCACCGGTCGCGAGGACGATGTCGCGCACTTCCTTGGCCTTGCCGGAACCGATGTACGTCGCGGCATCGGGCTTGTCGCGTCGCTGCATCAGCGCTTCGAGTACCTCCGAGCCGGCGGTCTCGGCCAGCGCAGCCAGTTCGGTCATGCTGGACTCGGCCTGCGCGGCCGTGCCGGTGGTCCAGACTCCGACCAACACGACGCGTTCGAGGCGCAGCTGCCGGTACTCGACCTCGGTGACGTCGGTGAGTTCGGTGGACAGTCCGGCCACTCGACGCAGCGCGGTGCGGTCTTCGAGCTGCATGTCGCCGGACGACGGGGAGTTCTCGTCGTTCAGCGGAGACCGAGCCAGTCGCCTCGACCACGCGTCGGACTCTTCGCGAGTCCAGGCGGATTCGGTTTCGGGAGCACCGTCGACCTCGTCGCGACTGTCGTCGACCGGTTCGCCCGCAGGGGATGTTTCATGTGAGTTCGTCATACGTCACCCATGATCCACGAAAAGCCCAGCGTATGCACGCGGGTTTCGGTCCGGGCGGATGCCGAGGCCGGTGCGATCGTCAGGACTGAGCCTTCAGCCACCGGTCGTCGATCTCGCCGCGGGCCAGCAGCACCGACGGTCCGCGCAGAGTGGCACCGACATGATCGATGTTCACGCGCACCCGACCGCCGAGGACACCGACGCTCACCTCACCGGTCTCGAGACCCTCGTAGGACAGCGCCGCCGCGGCCGCCGCCACGGTTCCGGTGCCACACGATCGCGTCTCCCCGACGCCACGCTCGAACACGCGCATCTCGACGGCACCGTCGTCGAGCCTGGTCAGGATCTCGACGTTCGCGCCGCGGGGAAAGAACTCGGAGTCCAGTGTCGGCGGTGCGGACAGGTCGAGAGCGCCGAGAGATGCGCGCGTCAACGTCCCGTCGACACAGGCCAGGTGCGGATTGCCGACGTCGATCCCGACGCCCTCGTACGTTCCGCCCGCGAGGGTCACCGAGCTCGAGCCCATCAGAGTGACGTCACCCATCGCCACGGTGACATCGGCGTCGGTGTCGTCGAACGAGTGAACGGTCACAGCGCGTGCGCCCGCACGCGAACCCACCACGAACTGATCGCGTTGCTCGAGGTCGTGTACCCGCAGGTAGTGCGCGAACACGCGGACGCCGTTGCCGCACATCTCGGCGATGGTGCCGTCGCCGTTGCGGTAGTCCATGAACCAGTCCTCGGGCTCGACACCCGACGGAATGCGATCGAGTACGCCTGCATCGCGGAGCACCCCGGCCCGGGCAACGCGCAGAATGCCGTCGGCACCGAGCCCCTGGCGTCGATCACACAACACCGAGACCGCCGACCTGGTGAGTTCGAGCTCGGCTGCCGGATCCGGCAGTACGACGAAGTCGTTCTGAGTTCCATGGCCTTTGGCGAAGTGCATGGCCGCGAGTCTACGGGGGTTCCGTTACGCGGGGTCGATCGCGGACAGGGCGTCCGACGTCAGCGTGGGCGAGGCACCGTCGAGCCAACGGACACGGTCGTCGCGGCGAAACCACGAGCGTTGGCGTCGCACGTAGCGTCTGGTTCCGATGAACGTCCGTTCGCACGCGAACTCGACGTCGTACTCCCCCGCCAACACGTCGAGAGCCTGCGCGTACCCGATCGCGCGCGACGCGGTGACGCCCTCACGCAGCCCCAGACCGAGCAGCCCTTCCACCTCGTCGAGCAGTCCGGTCTCGAACATCTGTCGCGTGCGCTCGGCGATCCGCTCGTCCAGTTCGGCCGTGTCGCGGTCGACTCCGAGCACCACCGTGCCCCAGCGAGGTGCGCCGATCTTCGGAGCCGAAGCCGCGAACGGCTGCCCGGTCAGCTCCACCACCTCCAGCGCCCGGACCATGCGCCTGCCGTCGGTGGGCAGTATCGACGCGGCAGCCTCGGGATCGGCGGCCGTCAACGCGCGATGGATCTCCTCGACACCGTTGCGATCGAGGACTGCTTCCCACTTCGCCCGCACGACGGGGTCGGTTGCCGGAAAGGCCCACTCGTCGAGCAACGATTGCACGTACATCATCGACCCCCCGACGATGATCGGTCGCAATCCGCGCGATCTGATGTCCTCGACGTCGGCGACCGCAGCCGCTTGATACCGCGCCACGGTAGCGATGTCGGTGACCTCGAGCACATCGAGTTGATGGTGCGGAATCCCCCGCCGCTGAGCGACTGGCAGTTTCGCGGTCCCGATGTCCATTCCCCGGTACTGCTGCATCGCGTCGATGTTGACGATTTCGCCGCCGAATTTCTCGGCCAGATCGAGAGCCAGATCGGATTTACCTGCGGCCGTCGGGCCGATGATCGCGACCGGAGTCGTGGCCGGATCGCTCGCCCCGTCAGTCACGAGACCAGGTCCCCACGAAGTACCCGACGCCGAAGGGGGCACCTCGGTAGAGCTCCGTCGTCGTCTTCGCATCGGCTCCGGCGAGTGCTGCCAACACCTGCCACGCCGCTCGGCCGCCGACACCGAGCGATGCGCACAGGTCCGGTTCCAGACCGGCCAACGCGTCGACGTCCGCTGCCGCGAGGGCATCGTCGATCCGGCGCTGGACCTCCTGGGCGCGCTCGTCGAACGATCCGGGGGCCTTCGGAGTCAGCGTGTTCGCCCCGTCTGCCAGCACCAGCACGCCCCAGCTCTCCGCCGAGGCGTCGAACTCTCGGCGCAGCTCCTCGCCGAACTCCGCGCACCACTCGGGGCTCGCATCGGCCGGGATCATGCGGACCTCGACCGCGTCGTCGGGCGCAGCCTGTCCTCGCAGCCACCCCGCGATCAGAACGGCCAGCGGCAGGTCCGGGTCTGCCGCAGTCTGATCCGCGGCGCCGGACAGGCTCACGACCACGTCGACTCCGAAGCCCCGAAACGTGCCGACAGTGGCCTCGCCGAATGTGGAGGACGTGCGATCGACGCCGACGGCGATCCAGCGGTCGACCGTCGACGTCAGGTGTGTCGTCGCGCTGACGGCGGCGGCCCGAAGATCTGCTGTCTCGGCCGCCCCCGCGCCCATCAGTTCGGGGACCAACAACGGCGGAGAGGGCACCAGGGCCGCGGCACGAAGCACGAGCACCACGCTAGTCGCTGGTGCGACTTGGCCGGACGGGTCCACCTCGAGTCGTCTGAGCTGTTTCAATGGTCCGATCGGTCGTCACCTAGTTCAATGGTGTCCAGATCGCGATTGAGGCAGCCGTGACGCGCGGCAGAGATGAGGAACAATGACCGACCCGAACGCCGGTACCCCCACCACCCCCGAGGCTCCGTCCTCGGATGCACCCGCCCAGCCCCCCGGTGCCACCGCTCCCGATGCGGCGAACCACGGCGGACCCAAGCCCGGAGGTGGACCCAAGCCGGGCGGTGGACCGAAGCCCGGTGGTGGACCGAAGCCCGGTGGTGGACCCAGGCCCGCGGGCCCAGGTACCGGTTCTCCTCGGCCCGGCAGTTCGGCCGGTGCCAAACCTCACCCCACGCCCTCCCACGTCCCCACGGCAATCCCGGCGGTCACGCCTGCGAGCGATCCCAGCAAGTTCGGCAGAGTCGACGAGGACGGCACGGCGTGGGTGACCACCTCCGACGGCGAGCGTCAGATCGGGTCCTGGCAGGCCGGAGACGCAGCGGAAGGGCTCGCCCATTTCGGTCGGCGTTACGACGATCTGGCCACCGAGGTCGGTCTGCTCGAAACTCGATTGACCTCCGGTACAGGCGATGCCAAGAAGACCAAGGCCGCAGCGTCCGCGCTGCTGGAGAGCCTGCCGACTGCGGCAGTGATCGGTGACCTCGATCTGCTCGCGAGGCGACTCGACGCGGTCGTCGAGCATTCGGATGCCGCAGCAGCGGTGGCCAAGCACGAGAAGGAGCTCGAACGCGCCGAACACACGGCACGCAAGGAAGCTCTCGCAGTCGAAGCCGAACAGATCGGCAGCGAATCGACCCAGTGGAAGCACGCGGGAGATCGGCTACGCGAAATCCTCGACGAGTGGAAGACGATTCGCGGGGTCGACCGCAAGATCGACGATGCCTTGTGGAAGCGGTACTCGAAGGCTCGGGAGAACTTCAATCGTCGCCGCGGCGCGCACTTCGCCGATCTCGATCGTGAGCGCGGTGCGGCCAAGACTCGCAAGGAAGAACTCGTCGAGCGGGCCAAAGCCCTGTCGTCGTCCACCGATTGGGGTCCCACCGCAGCTGCGTTCCGCGATCTGCTGGTGGAGTGGAAAGCATCCGGCCGTGCTCCTCGTGATGCCGACGACGCTCTGTGGAAGAACTTCAAGGCCGCACAGGACGTGTTCTTCGCCGCCCGCAACGCCGCGGCCTCCGAGCGGGACGCCGAGTTCGAGGCCAACGCCGAGGCGAAGGAAGCCCTGCTGGCCAAGACCCACATCGACCCGAGCAAGGACCTCGACGCTGCCCGCTCGGCGCTGCGCGATCTGCAGGACAAGTGGGATGCCATCGGCAAGGTCCCGCGCGAGAAGATGCAGGAACTCGAAGGCAAACTGCGTGCGATCGAGAAGTCCGTGCACGACGCGGTCGAGTCGCAGTGGCGTCGCTCCGACCCCGAGGCCGTTGCCCGCGCGGCCCAGTTCCGCGAACGGGTGGCTCAGTTCGAGGATCAGGCTGCGAAGGCGACCGCAGCAGGCAAGACCAAGGATGCCGAGCGTGCGTTGGCACAGGCCCAGCAGTGGCGCGAGTGGGCCGACGCAGCGGAGAGCGCCGTCGACGAGCTGTGAGTCGACGAACTGGGATTCGCTGACCGGGGACGGCCGTTCGGGCCTACGGGGCCGAGTGGCCGTCCCACAGTCGTAGCTTCTGCTCACCCGACGCGGCCGCGATGCGTCGCTGCTCCTGGGCGGCGAGTTGGGCGTTCGTCTTCTTCCACACGGCCTTGAGCCAGTGGAACGTCAGAGCGATGACGGTGATCCACGCGATGATCAGGCCGATTCCCGGTCCGGCGCCCTGCACGTTGTCCGGCACGGTCTGCCGCGTCCAGATCGAGAACATTCCGTACACCGACGACACCGCGCACCCTGCCAGGGCAGCCCAGGCCAGCGCCCAGATGCGGGTGACGAGTGCGAGCACCGACATCACCACACCGAACGTGAGCACGAGCACGACGAAGACGCGCGACGGCAGCGCGATCGATTCGGCAACTGCGGCATCGCTGCCCGTGAGCACGTCGAACCCGCTGGCCGATCCGGTGTGCGGCAACGCGAACGTGAACAGCAGGACCATGACCAGCCCGGCCACCACCATGGCCCGCGCGCCCGGATCCAGTTCGGTCATCACCGCCCTCTCGGTCCGTCCGAGTTCCTCTGCGGATCGAGAGGGTACGACGCGATCGGGTCCGTCTGTCTCTGTCATGCGGTGCATCCTGTCTCTGGCGTCAGCGGCGCCGGTGCGCCGATCGAGGGAAGTCCGAGGCCGACGCCGATCGGTGCCGTCTTCGGCATCACTCCGCGTTCGTGGGCATCGCCTGCTGCCGTACGCCTGTGGGTGTGCACGCCGGCATCGGCGATGAGGTGGTACGGGGCGGCTGCAGTGAGTGTGGTCGTGACGACGTCACCCGGACGAATCTCGCTCGCCCTGTCGGCGTCCACGGCGAAGTGGACGAGTCGGCCGTCCCTGGCTCGCCCGCTCATCCGATGGGTTGCTGCGTTCTTGCGACCTTCACCGGTGGCGACGAGCAGTTCGACCTCGGTACCGATCAGCGCCTGGTTGGCCGCGAGAACGATCTCCTCCTGCAACGCGATCAGCCGCAGATACCGTTCTTGCACAACCTCTTTGGGAACCTGGTCGGGCATGTCGGCCGCCGGGGTGCCCGGACGCTTCGAGTACTGGAACGTGTAGGCGTTGGCGAACTTCGCCCGTCGCACCACGTCGAGGGTCTGCTCGAAGTCCTCCTCGGTCTCGCCGGGGAAGCCGACGATGATGTCGGTGGTGACAGCCGCGTGCGGCATGGCCGCACGCACCTTGTCGATGATGCCCATGAACTTCGTCTGCCGGTAGGACCTGCGCATGGCCTTGAGGATTCGGTCCGATCCGGACTGCAACGGCATGTGCAGGGTGGGGCAGATGTTCGGGGTCGACGCCATGGCCTCGATGACGTCGTCGGTGAACTCGGCCGGGTGCGGAGACGTGAAGCGCACCCGCTCCAGCCCCTCGATCGAGCCGCATGCGGTCAGCAGCGAGGCGAACGCGCCGCGATCACGAGGCATGTCCGGATCGGCGAACGAGGCACCGTACGCATTGACGTTCTGGCCGAGCAGAGTCACCTCGAGGACGCCCTGATCCACCAAAGCCTGTACCTCGGCGAGGATGTCACCCGGCCTGCGGTCGATTTCCTTGCCGCGCAATGCCGGGACTATACAGAACGTGCAGGTGTTGTTGCAGCCCACCGAGATCGACACCCAGCCGGCGTAGGCGGATTCTCGCTTCGCGGGGAGGGTGGAGGGAAAGGCCTCGAGGGATTCGAGAATCTCGACCTGCGCCTGTTCGTTGTGCCGGGCGCGCTCGAGCAGAACCGGCAGCGACCCGATGTTGTGGGTGCCGAAGACGACGTCGACCCATGGTGCCTTCTCCACGACGGTGTTGCGGTCCTTCTGCGCCAGGCAGCCACCGACAGCGATCTGCATGTTGGGATTGCGCGTCTTCGCGGGCCGCAACATGCCCAGGTTGCCGTAGAGCTTGTTGTCGGCGTTCTCGCGCACCGCGCACGTGTTGAACACGACCAGATCCGCGTCGGTGCCCGAGTCCGCCGGCACGTAGCCCGCTTCCTCGAGCAGTCCGGACAACCGCTCCGAATCGTGGACGTTCATCTGACAACCGTGCGTACGCACTTCGTAGCTGCGGGCACCTGTCGCCGACCCGTCGGTGAGCGGTACGGGCTCGGAAACCCCGCGTTCGGTCACGTCCATGGTCGGAAAAACACTCGTTTGCACCCCTCCAGGGTACGTCCATCGCACCGACCGACACGCCGGGGTCGAGGGCTCCACCGGAGACTGTCCAGGGCCGATGCAGACCGTCAGTAAAGTTTCCATTACATAATCGAAGATGACGGGCGAAAACACCGGTCGGCGAGGAAACTACGCATAGGGTTTCGATCTATGACGCACGCCACCGACGCGCCGGCATCGACTCCCCCGCCGGGCGCACCTTCGATGATCTCGCTCAAATCCGTCGACAAGCATTTCGGTGATCTGCACGTCCTCAAGGACATCAACCTGGAAGTGCCGGCCGGACAGGTCGTCATCGTCGTTGGTCCTTCCGGATCGGGCAAGTCGACCCTGTGCCGGACGATCAATCGGTTGGAACCGATCGATTCCGGTGCCATCGAGGTGGACGGAGACCTGCTCCCCGCCGAGGGCAAGGCCCTGGCCGCACTGCGTGCCGACGTGGGCATGGTGTTCCAGTCGTTCAACCTGTTCGCGCACAAGACGATTCTGCAGAACGTCATGCTCGCGCCCATGAAGGTGCGCAAGCAGAAGAAGGACGAGGCAGAGAAGAGCGCGTTGGCTCTGCTCGAACGCGTGGGCATCGCCAACCAGGCCGACAAGTACCCCGCCCAGTTGTCCGGTGGTCAGCAGCAGCGTGTCGCCATCGCTCGATCTCTCGCCATGAACCCCAAGGTGATGCTGTTCGACGAGCCCACCTCGGCCCTCGACCCCGAAATGGTCAACGAGGTACTCGACGTCATGACCTCGCTTGCCAAGGAGGGCATGACGATGCTCGTCGTCACCCACGAGATGGGCTTCGCCCGCAAGGCAGGCGACCGCGTCATCTTCATGGCCGACGGAGCCGTCGTCGAGGACACCGATCCGGAGACGTTCTTCAAATCCCCCAAGTCCGAACGAGCCAAGGACTTCCTCGGCAAGATTCTCGGCCACTGACCCGCTGCACCGTTCATTCCGTTCACCCCACCCGATCCTTAAGGACATTCACAGTGAGAATCACCCGCCCGATCCGCCTCGGAGTTGCCATTGCAGCTCTGTCCATCGTTGCGACCGCCTGCGGCGGCGGCGAGGAAGCTCGCACCATCTCGACCAGCGCCGAGTCCGGCAACCTCATCGTCGGCATCAAGTTCGACCAGCCCGGCCTCGGGCTGCGCAACCCCGACGGCACGTTCAGCGGATTCGACGTCGAGGTGGCCAAGTACGTTGCCGGTCAGCTGGGTGTCGACGAGGCCAACATCGAGTTCAAGGAATCCCCCTCTGCCCAGCGCGAGACGCTGATCGAGAACGGTGAGGTCGACTACATCGTCGCCACCTACTCGATCACCGATACGCGCAAGGAAAAGGTCGGTTTCGCCGGACCGTACTTCGTGGCGGGACAGTCACTGCTGGTGAGCCAGGACAACACCGACATCACCGGTGCCGATTCGCTCGAGGGCAAGCGTCTGTGCTCGGTCACCGGCTCCACCCCGGCCCAGAACATCGCCGACGAGTACCCGGGTGTGCAGCTCCAGCCCTTCGACACGTACTCAGCCTGCGTCGAGGCACTGCGCAACGGCACCGTCGATGCGGTGACGACGGACGACATCATCCTCGCCGGCTACGCCGCACAGTCTCCCGGACAGTTCAAGGTGGTCGGTGAGCCGTTCACCACGGAGAACTACGGCATCGGCCTGAACAAGGACGACACCGAAGGACGCAACCAGATCAACGACGCCATCGAAGAGATGGTCTCCAGCGGTGCCTGGGAGCAGGCCTTCAACGACACCGTCGGCGCATCGGGCTACCCGCTTCCCGCCGCGCCGACAGTCGACCGCTACTGATCGACTCGATCGTCGTGCCCCGCAAGCCTCGCTTGCGGGGCACGACGGTTCGATCTCTCCGAGCCGTGAGGATCAACAAGCACCGTGAATCTATTGAGTAAGTACGGCGATCAACTGATCGAAGCATTCCTGACGACGATCTATCTGACATTGGCATCACTCGTCGGTGCGCTGATCATCGGAACCATCGTCGCCGCCATGCGGGTATCTCCTATTCCGATCGCACGCGGAATCGCTGCCACGTACGTCACCATCTTCCGTAACACTCCGTTGACCCTGGTCATCCTGTTCACCTCGTTCGGCCTGTTTCAGACAATGGGCGTCTCTCTGGCATCTCAGTCGTCCCCTACGGGCCTCGACGACAACAACTTTCGCCTGGCAATCCTCGGTCTGAGCATCTACACCGCGTCGTTCGTCGCCGAATCGCTGCGGTCCGGAATCAACACGGTCCCGGTCGGTCAGGCCGAAGCGGGTCGCTCACTCGGCATGACGTTCACACAGAACATCTCCATCGTCGTTCTGCCACAGGCATTCCGAGCCGTGATCGGACCTCTCGGCAGCGTCGTGATCGCGCTCACCAAGAATACGACCATCGCATCGGTGATCGGCGTCGCCGAGGCGTCGTTCCTGATGAAGAACATGATCGAGAACGAGGCCGCGATCTTCGTCGTCGGTGGCATCTTCGCACTCGGGTTCATGATCCTGACGCTCCCGACCGGGTTGCTGTTCGGCTACATCAGCAAGCGATTGGCGGTGTCATGATGAGTGATGCAGTAGCAGTTCTGTACGACGTCCCCGGCCCGAAAGCGGTACTGCGATACCGCATTCTGACCGTGGTCGTTGCAGTCGTCTCGCTGGGGATCGCGTTTCTGATCTACCGGGCGCTCGACTCGAAGGGGCAGTTGACCGCTGAGAAGTGGGATCCGTTCCTCGAATCGACCACGTGGACCACCTATCTGTTGCCCGGTATTCAGGGCACGCTGGTGGCAGCGGCCCTGTCGATCGTGTTCGCCCTGATCCTCGGTGCCGTACTCGGTATCGGCAGGTTGTCCGATCATCGAGTCGTGCGAGTGATCAGCGGCGCATTCGTCGAGGTGTTCCGCGCCGTTCCGGTGCTGATCCTGATGATCTTCCTGTACGCCGTCTACGCCGACTACGAGGTCTTCAAGGTCAAGTACCTGGCCTTGGCTGCGGTGGTCACGGGTCTGACCCTGTACAACGGTTCGGTCATTGCCGAGATCGTGCGTGCCGGCGTCAATTCCCTGCCCAAGGGTCAGCGCGAAGCCGCGTCGGCGTTGGGCATGCGCAAGAGCCAGGTCATGCTCCTGGTTCTGCTCCCCCAGGCCGTCACCGCCATGCTTCCGGCGATCATCTCGCAGATGGTGGTGGCACTGAAGGACTCGGCGCTGGGTTACGTCATCGGTTACGTCGAAGTCGTCCGTTCCGGGCAGCAGGTGGGCGCGTTCTACAGCAACTACCTGCCGTCGTTGGTGATTGTCGCCGTCATCATGATCATCATCAACTCCGCTTTGACGAAGCTGGCCACCGTGGTCGAACGTCGTCTGCGTTCTCGCAAGCGCAAGGCCGGCGCGACTGACGTGGTTCCGGCTCTCGACGGTGGTCAGGCAGCCTGACCCACACGACACTGCAACTGGTCGAGGCCGTCGACAAGTAAGGCCCGCAACACCGATGGTGTTGCGGGCCTTACTGTTTCTCGACGGCACCGGCTCGAGGTGGACGATCACATCGAGTCGGGGCCGTCGAAGTCTTCGGTATCGGCACCCGCGCGGTCGAGCTGCTCTTTGACCACTGCGAATGCCATCGACTGCGAGTAGCCGCGGCGGGCGAGCATGCCGACCAGCTTGCGCACAACCTTGTCTCGCTCGGTTCGAGCATCGGGTCCGCTGGGATCGGGCAACTGCAGCGTGCGGAATCGCTTGCGTACCAACTCGGCTGCGCGCTGACGCTCGTCGTCGGCATCGATCAGATCGAGTGCATGCACAGCGAGTTCGTTGCTGACTCCCTTGTTGCGGAGCTCCATGCTCAATGCACGTTTGCCCTTGCCGGAGTACTTGTGCCGGGACTGGACCCACTGCTGAGCGAACGATTCGTCGTCGACCAGCTTGGCCTTCTCGAGCCGGTCGAGAACGGCGCTCGCGATCTCGGGGGTGAACCCCTTCTTGGCCAGGCTAACTTCGAGTTCGTGCCTGCTGCGCGCTCGGTCGGTCAGCAACCGAAGGCAGACATCTTTCGCCTGCGCCTCGGTGCCGCCGCCTTCGTCTCGCTGCTGCACAGCGACAACAGGTTAGAAGTCGACCGGAGCAGCTGCGGGCTCCTCTGCGGTGACGTCCGCGCCGATCTGCAGCTTCTCCATGATCTTCTTCTCGATTTCGTCACGCACGTCCGGGTTCTCGAGCATGAACCTGCGGGCGTTCTCCTTGCCCTGGCCGAGCTGGTCACCTTCGTAGGTGAACCACGAACCCGACTTACGGATGAAGCCGTGCTCGACGCCCATGTCGATCAACGAGCCTTCGCGGCTGATGCCCTTGCCGTAGATGATGTCGAACTCGGCCTGCTTGAACGGCGGCGCCACCTTGTTCTTGACCACCTTGACCCGAGTGCGGTTACCGATAGCGTCGGTTCCGTCCTTCAGGGTCTCGATACGGCGGATGTCGAGGCGAACCGAGGCGTAGAACTTCAATGCCTTACCACCGGTGGTGGTTTCGGGAGAGCCGAACATGACGCCGATCTTCTCGCGCAGCTGGTTGATGAAGATGACCGTGGTGCCCGAGTTGCTCATGGCACCGGTGATCTTGCGCAGCGCCTGGCTCATCAGGCGGGCCTGCAGACCCACGTGGCTGTCGCCCATCTCACCCTCGATCTCGGCGCGCGGCACCAGTGCCGCCACCGAGTCGATCACGAGGATGTCGAGAGCACCCGATCGAATCAGCATGTCGGCGATCTCGAGAGCCTGCTCACCGGTATCTGGCTGCGACACCAGCAAGGCATCGGTGTCGACGCCGAGCTTCTTCGCGTAGTCCGGATCCAGAGCGTGCTCGGCGTCGATGAAGGCAGCGATGCCGCCCGCGCGCTGAGCACTGGCCACTGCATGGAGGGCGACGGTGGTCTTACCCGAGGATTCCGGACCGTAGACCTCGATGACACGTCCACGCGGCAACCCCCCGATGCCGAGTGCCACGTCGAGCGCGATCGATCCCGTGGGGATGACGGCGATGGGCTGTCGGACCTCGTCACCGAGGCGCATCACCGAACCCTTGCCGAAGTTCTTGTCGATCTGCGCAAGTGCGAGATCGAGCGCTTTGTCGCGATCGTATGCAGCCATCGTGAGCTCCCTGTGTCGTGTCGTTCAGCTGTGTCGTATCGATCAGCTTTGTCGTCGGTAACGCTAGAACGGGGTACCGACAAGAAGTTTCTCGAGACCGCTCAGCAACCGTTGACATCAGCATAGGGGAACACGTGTTCGAGTCAACTACCTCGGCTTTCGACACGCCGGAAAAGATCGGCAGGACCGGTGCGGACTACCAGCGCTCTTTCGGAACGTCGAACTCGTAACAGATCGAGCGCCACACTTCTCGCGGGTCGACGCCGTCCTCGATGGCCTGCGCTCCGGTGCGACCGATGCCGGACAACACATGATCGGCAAGCAGGGAGTTTCCTCGAACGGAGCCGAACTCCTCGGTGAGGAGTTCACGAAATTCGGTCAGACGCACAACGACAACCCTAGTGCCCGCTCCGTGGACCGCTGCGGGCGAGCACGTGACGACACACCGACACCGGATCCTCGACGGACTGCGACCCGTCCGCCGCCGCCCCCGCTGCCCGAGCGAAACGCGGATCGGACAGCACCGTGGCCACCGCGTCGGCGATCGAGGTCGGCGTCGGGGGTCGTACGATGACCGCACTCCCCTGCCGGGCGGCCCGATTCGCCAGCTCCCACTGATCACCACCGCCAGGGACGGCCACCACCGGAACGCCGTGGACGAGAGACTTGGCCAGCATGCCGTGGCCACCGCCGCATACCACTACATCGGCACGGCGCAGCAGTTCGTCCTGGCGGCCGAGGCCTGCGTTCGCCCAGTTCGGGAGGGCGTCGGGACCTCCGTCGAGAACGGAGGCCACGACCCGCACCCCCTTGCCGTCCAACCCTTTCAGCGCCATCTCGAGCATTCCTTCCGCACCGGTGAAGGCGGTCGACGGCGCGACCATCACCAGCGGTGCCGAGCCGTCGGGAGCATCGAGCAGGTCGTCCGTCGGCTCCCACAGCAGCGGGCCGACCACGTGCGCCTCCGCCGGCCAGTCGGGACGGTGCACCTCGAGCGCGGGAATGGTGGCAACGAGCCGAGCAGTGGGGCCCGGGTCCTCGGCAGGCAACCCGATGCTCGTCCGTGCGTTGGAACGCTGTACGCGCCCCTGAGCGATCGAGCGTGCCGTCAACGCGCGCATCACGACATCGCGCAGCCTGCCCCGAATCCCGATACCCGGAGCCAAGCCACTTCCGATGGGCGGCAACCCTTTCGAGGGCGAATACAGAGGATGGGGCGAGAGTTCGACCCAGGGGATACCGAGACGCTCGGCGGCCATGCCACCCCCTGCGGTGAGGATGTCGGACACGACGAGATCGACGTTCTCCCGCTCGAGGTCGGGTAGCAACTCGGTCGAGACGAACGCCGCCCGAGAGTGGATCCGTTGTCCGGCATCGAGATCGTCGTCTTCCGGTCGCGGTGCGAGTCCACCCAGCGGGAGGGCCCGCAGGCCCGCGGCGTGCGCGGCGGGTACCCAGCGGCTACCGGTGAAGAGGATCGGTTCGTCGCCGGCCGCGCGGAAGAGCAGAGACAGGGCGATCGCCGGAAAGGCATGCCCCGGATCGGGCCCGGCCACCACTGCTACTCGCACCGACCCAGCGTGCCACACTCGAGCCGTACCGCTCGACGTGTGCCGAGATCAAGTCGCGAGAGGGGCGGTCAGGTCAGGACGCAGCCTCGTTCACGCACCCTCGGGTCGCAGATAACGGTCGACGGCTAACGCCATCTGGCGTGTCACCTCGGCACCGGACACCCTCTCGGACACCATCTCCGCGGACTGGACCGCAGACTGCACCATCAGCAACACCAACGTGGCCAGAGTCGTGGGATCCCCCGCACGAATCGAGGAATCACGTTGTCCGGCAACGACCAGAGAAGCCAGTGCATCGATGATCAACGCCTGACTGGTTCCGAGCCGATGCAGAATGTACGTGGCGAGCACGTCGGAATCGGAACGCAGAATCTTCACGAAAAGCGGATGGAGTCGAATGCGGTCGGCAACGTCACCCACGGCAGTCACGAGCTGATCACGAGCCGGCGCCGAAGCGTCGAAGCTCGGAATCAGGGCACCGATCTCTCGTGTGAGCAGGCTCGACACCACAGCTCGTGTATCGGCCCATCTTCGGTACACGGTGGGCCTGCTGACCTTGGCGCGACGCGCAATCTCGGCCAAGGTCGTGCGCTTGACTCCGTGTTCGAGGATGCAGGACCGGGCCGCGTCGAGAACGGTGTTCTCGACCGACTTCTCGGGAGCAGCGGTCACGGACGACGACTGCGGTTGCTCCGACGAGACAGGACTCGACGCCGGCTGCTCGATCACGTGCCACCTTTCTCGATTCGGACAAAAAGACCGTATTACGCGTAGTAACAGTCTATTTCGTTACAGTACCTCACGGTTACACGCACATCGGGCCCGAAGATCGCCGGTAACACGCATGCGCAATCTGCGTCGGGGGCGTTCGACCAGGAATCGCCTCGGTCACCACCACGGCAATCGTCGACCCTGGCAAGCTGATCGATGTGATCGAAAAATCGTTGCGAGCATGACCCGATCGGTGACGGTGTTGACCAATCCGATGGCCGGCGGTGGGCACGCGGGGCACGCCGGACGGTGCGCCGTGGCTCGACTGCGGGAGCGTGAACTTCACGTCACGGCCATCGAGGGCCGCACACCCGGGGATGCGTTGGCTTTGCTCGAGAAGGCAGTCGGCAGCGGTACGGACGCGGTGGTCGCCGTCGGCGGCGACGGGCTCGTCAATCTCGTCGTCCAAGTACTGGCCGGCACCGACGTCCCGATGGGCCTGATACCTGCCGGTACCGGCAACGATCTGGCACGGTCTCTGGGACTGCCTCGTGGCGATGCTGTTCACGCCGCCGACATCGTCGCCGACAACGTCACCCGCGCAATCGATCTCGGACGGATCGGCGAGCGCTGGTTCGCCACCGTCCTGTCCAGTGGTTTCGACTCGCTGGTCACCGAGAGGGCCAAGCGACTGCGCTGGCCACGCGGACCGCTGCGGTACAACGCAGCGATGATGCTTCAGCTGGCGTCCCTCCGAAAGCTGCCGTACGTCATCGAACTGGACGATGCCGAGCTTCGTCTCGACGCCACCTTGGTCGCTGTCGGAAACGGCAGAAGTTACGGTGGCGGGATGGTCGTGTGCCCCGCCGCGCTCGTGGACGACGGCCTTCTCGACGTCACCGTCATCCGAGGGGTGAGCCGGACTCGACTGCTCGGACTGTCCCCCACGCTCTACCGGGGAACACACATCGACCGGCCCGAGGTGGACACCTACACCTCGACACAGGTCACGCTGCGATGCGACGGAATCGTCGCCTATGCGGACGGTGAGCGAGTCGCCGAACTACCTGTCACCGCGCGTTGCGTGCCGCGGGCACTTCGGGTGTTCGTGAATCAGGATTCCATGGCTCGCGGGTGACCGAGCCGCTGCGTCAGAACTTCAGCGATGAGCGATCGTTGTCGGCGGAGATCGCCTTGTACAGCCACACCAGGCCCAATACGATCGCGCCGGCCACCACGAGCCAGAAGACACCCTTGATGATGGTGCCCAGCAGCGCGAGCGCAATCCAGATCAGAACGATGAATCCCAGTACTTTCCAGAACATGAGTGCTCCTACCGTGTCGCCGCGCACCGTGTCGTTTCGCGTACTTCGATACTGGCACTCGCGCGCGACGAACACATCGGGGTTAACCCTGAATTGTCTCACCGGTGCCGCGACCGAATCCGGTCGAGTTCGGTGAGCGCCTCGGCCCACCCCTGCAGTCGATCCGTAGCCGACAGCAGCTCGCGTCGATGCGATTCCACGACCGTCGTCGACGCCGATCCTGCCGGTCCGGTCATCCGCGCGGCCGCGGCCACGAGCTGCTCGTACTGATCGACACCGGTGGCGAGTTCGGCTGCAGCCGAGGCTATCCCGCCGCGCAGGTGCTCGCGGGTCACAGCGCTTGCCGCCCCCGCACGTTCCAGAGCGGCGATGTCGACGGCGACTCCTTCGAGGCCGCGGGCTGCGTCGGAGGTCACCCCGATCATCTCCTCGACGTCCTCGGCACCGATCGTCTCGGACCTCGCCAGGATTCCCAGTAGCTCGAACAGACTCTGCTCGGCACCGGCCAATCGGGTCATCGACTCGTACGCGGCAGATCCGCGCTGCGGCAACACGCGCTTGGTCGGTAGTCCCACCGGCACCGGTTGGGCTCGAAGTCGCCGCAACCGCGTCACCGCGAATGCGGCCGGGACGGCCATCAGCGCAGCACTACCGCCGCCCACGAACAGAGTCCACTCCGGTGCCGACAGCACGGCCATCCCCGCAGTTCCCACGGCCGTCGTCGTGGACGCGGCACCGAACCTGATTCCGCGTCGTCTGGCGCGGCGAATCTTCTTCAGGTGCTTGACGCGGGGATCCCTTCGGCGCCCTGCGGCGTCGAGAATCGAGGTCCCGACACTCCGAGCGGACTCCGCCAGAGATTTGACCACGGCACCGGACTCGGTGACGGCTGCGGTCACGGACTCACGATCGAGCGAAACGGCCGGCCGCTTACGCGACCGGCCGGATTCGTGCTCTCTACTATTCATGTCGACGTTGCTGTCGGACGTCCGAGCTGTTCGCCGGCTCGATCTATGCCTGAGCCGGCGGCTCGGGCGTCGCGTCCGGAGACTTCGAGATCGACGGCTTCGCCGCGGCATTGCCCGACGGCAACGAGTCGCCTGCCATCGATGCACGAATCTGTTCGAGGCGGCTGTGACCCGCCATCTGCACCGACGCCTGCTGAACCTCCATCATGCGACCCGACACGGTGTTCTGGGCCAGCTCTGCCGATCCGAGGGCATCTGCGTAGCGACGTTCGATCTTGTCGCGCACCGCGTCGAGGCTCGGGGTGTTGCCGGGCGCGGACAGCGTGCTGTCCATCGACCGCAGGGATTCGCTGACCTTCTCCTGCATCTTCGCCTGCTCGAGCTGGCTCAGTAGCTTGGTGCGTTCTGCGACCTTCGACTGCAGAGCCATGGCGTTCTGCTCGACGGCCTTCTTCGCCTGGGTGGCCGCCTGCAAAGACTGGTCGTGCAAGACCTTGAGGTCCTCGACACTCTGCTCGGCGGTCACCAGCTGTGCTGCGAACGCCTCGGCTGCGTTCGTGTACTGCGTGGCCTTCTCGATGTCGCCTGCAGTGGCGGCCTGATCGGCCAGCGTCACCGCCTGCCGCGCGTTCGCGTTGAGCTTCTCGACCTCGTCCAGCTGACGGCTGAGCTTCATCTCGAGCTGGCGCTGATTACCGATGACCGACGCGGCCTGCTGGGACAGAGCCTGATGCTGTCGCTGTGCGTCTTCGATCGCCTGCTGAATCTGAACTTTGGGGTCGGCCTTCTCGTCGATCTTGGAATTGAAGAGCGCCATCATGTATTTCCAGGCCTTGACGAAAGGATTAGCCATGGGGTGGTCCTGCCTCCATCTGTTGCGCCGCGGTGGCCGCGTACGGGTCGGCTGCTCTCGCAGTGACCGAAATGAACCTGTCCGTGCTGTGAAAGTCGGGTGCGTGGTCTGGGTCAGGAGTGGAAACTGGGTACTTTTCCGATCTTAGGCGGCGGCGAGTGCTCTGGCAGCAGGTGCCGGAATCACGACGCGAGTATCGCCGTCGATGCGGGTGGCGACCGCCGCCTCGTCGAGCCGCGCGGCGGCGGTCGAGGCGTCGGACAGTGTCACACTGACATCGCTCATGACGTCCGAGAGCGGGACGGCGAGGGCGTCGCAGATCGCAGCGAGGAGCTCGCTCGACGCTTCCTTGCGACCGCGTTCGACCTCGGAAAGGTATCCGAGGCTGACGCGTGCGGTGTTCGAGACTTCACGCAGGGTTCGGCTCTGTGCGACGCGAGTACGCCGCAAACTGTCGCCGAGTGCTTCACGCAATAGCAGCGCCATCTCGCTCCTCCTCGTTGGTGTTCGTGCCGACGGCTGTGCCGTCGAGACGACAACGTTCACATCTCGTTCGTCCGGAGCCGTCACGATGTTCAACGTCCCAGTCGGTCCGATTGGTTCCCGACCCTATATGCCCGTTCACTGCGACACGCGCCGAAACAGCTGCGACACGGCCACCACGACTGTAGCCCGCCGACGAGTTCACGCGGAGGACACGCCTCGGCGCAGACGAACGGCCTGCACCACGTAGTCCACACCGGTGTAGACGGTGAGCAGTACCGCCAGCGCCATCAAGGCGACCGCGACCGGGTCGAACACGGTCGGCAGCGGGCACAGGTACACCCCGATCGCGAACGTCTGCACCAGAGTCTTCACCTTGCCGCCGCGCCCTGCGGGGATCACTCCGTGGCGGATGACGGCGAACCGCACCGCGGTGATGCCGATTTCCCGCACACCGATTATCACCGTCACCCACCACGACAGGTCGCCCAACATCGACAGTCCGACGAGCGCGGCACCGATCAGAGCCTTGTCCGCGATCGGGTCGGCCATCTTCCCGAAATCGGTGACGAGACCGTACTTGCGGGCCAACTGACCGTCGATCCGGTCGGTGATTGCAGCAGCAGCGAAGATCGCGGTTGCCGCCAGCCGCCAGGATGTGTCGTGGCCGTCACCGACGAACAGTGCGGCGAGAAAGACCGGCACCAGTGCGATTCGGAGCACCGTCAGGACATTCGCGATATTGAGCAACGGCACTTCGTCCGGACCACCGGTGACAGCGTTGCCGTGAGGCAGTCCCGAATCACGTGGGGCCGACGAACCGGAGGGACGGTTGCCCGGAATCTCGCCACTGGATGGAACGCCGTGATCGGGCGTCACCGGCCCGCTCATCGGCAGAACCGCGCGCCGTCGACGACGTACCGGTCGGTGTGTCGGCTTCGGCGCAGCACCGATCCGCCGAGACGGGGACACAGCTCACTGAACGACACACGAAAAGTTTATCGGTTGCGGTACTGACTACTGTTCACCCCATGACTTCTGGGCCGAATCGGGCGAGTCGCGACATCGCAGACCCCGAATCCGACGTGCAATCCGACATCGCGGACCTCGGCTCCGCGAACGACGGCACCCTCGTCGTGCGTCGAGCCAGAACCTCCGACATCCCCGAGATCAAGCGTTTGATCGACATCTACGCCGGACGCATTCTGCTCGAGAAGAACCTCGTCACCCTGTACGAGGCGGTGCAGGAGTTCTGGATCGCCGAGCGTGACGGCGAGATCATCGGCTGCGGTGCGTTGCACGTGCTGTGGGCCGATCTGGGCGAGGTTCGCACGGTCGCCGTCGATCCCGCCGCCAAGGGGCACGGCGCAGGCCACCTGATCGTCGCCAAACTGATCGAGGTCGCTCGTGATCTGGCGTTGCAGAAAGTGTTCGTGCTGACCTTCGAGGTGGACTTCTTCTCTCGACACGGGTTCGCCGAGATCGACGGAACCCCCGTGACGGCCGAGGTCTATGCGGAAATGTGCCGTTCCTACGACACCGGCGTGGCTGAGTTCCTGGACCTGAGTTACGTCAAACCGAACACTCTGGGCAACACGCGGATGTTGCTGTCGCTCTGACAGAATTCCGGGATCACCCCTCGAATCCGGAAGAGAGCTCCATGCCCCTGATCGCCGTCAGCTACACCTACTCACCCGCCACCACAGACGGGCGCGACACCCACCGCGCAGCACATCGCGCCTGGTTGGCCGACCTACTCGACCGGAAAACCCTGGTGTCGAGTGGACCGTACGCCGATGGCAGCGGTGCTCTGCTGCTGGTGGAGGGCGCGGATGCTGCCACCGTCGAGACGCTGTTCGCGCAAGACCCGTTCGCGGTGGAGAACCTGATCGAGTCGGCGACGTTCCACGAATGGACGCCCGTCATGGGCACCTTCACGTCCTGATCTTCCCCGCTCACCCGGTTCGCGTGAATGGACCACTGCACCGCCGAGACGGCTGCAGTGGTCCATCCACCCAGGCCGGGAAGCGGTCAGAACTCCTCCGACGCGGGCTGCTCGTCCGGGTCGCCGCCCTTGATCGACCACAGCAGACCGTCGAGCTCGTCGGGCTTGACGAGTACCTCGCGGGCCTTCGAGCCTTCGCTCGGGCCGACGACTCCGCGGTTCTCCATCAGGTCCATCAATCGCCCGGCCTTGGCGAAGCCGACTCGAAGCTTGCGTTGCAGCATCGACGTCGAACCGAACTGACTCGTCACGACCAGTTCGACCGCCTGCAACAGCACGTCGAGGTCGTCGCCGATGTCCGGGTCGACGTCCTTCTTGTCCGAGACCTTCGCAGCGGTGACGGTCTCGTTGTACTCCGGCTCGGCCTGGTTCTTGGCGAAGTCGACGACGGCGGCGATTTCCTCGTCGGTGATGAACGCACCCTGCAGACGCGTCGGCTTGCCGGCACCCATCGGTAGGAAGAGCGCGTCTCCCATACCGATGAGCTTCTCCGCACCCGGCTGGTCCAGGATGACGCGGGAGTCGGTCAGAGACGACGTGGCGAAGGCCAGACGCGACGGCACGTTCGTCTTGATCAAGCCCGTCACGACGTCGACCGAAGGACGCTGGGTGGCGAGCACCAGGTGAATGCCGGCGGCGCGCGCTTTCTGGGTGATCCGCACGATCGCCTCTTCGACGTCACGCGGGGCGGTCATCATCAGGTCGGCCAGCTCGTCCACGATGGCCAGGATGTAGGGATACGGACGGTAGACGCGTTCGCTGCCCAGGGGCGCGGTGATCTCGCCGGACCGCACCTTCTTGTTGAAGTCGTCGATGTGACGGACCTTGTTGATCTGCATGTCCTGGTAACGCTGCTCCATCTCCTCGACGAGCCAGGCCAGCGCCGCGGCAGCCTTCTTGGGCTGCGTGATGATCGGGGTGATGAGGTGCGGAATTCCCTCGTAGGGCGTCAGCTCCACCATCTTCGGGTCGATCAGGATCATCCGAACCTCGTCCGGGGTCGCCCGTGCGAGCAGCGAGACGAGCATCGAGTTCACGAAACTGGACTTACCGGAACCGGTGGAACCGGCCACCAGCAAGTGCGGCATCTTCGCGAGGTTGGCGCTGACGAAGTCGCCCTCGATGTCCTTACCGAGTCCGATCACCAACGGATGGTGATCCTTACGCGTCGACGGCGCAGTGAGCACGTCCGCCAGACGGACCATCTCACGGTCCGAGTTGGGCACCTCGATACCGACCGCGGACTTGCCAGGGATAGGCGCGAGCAGGCGAACGTTGTCGGTGGCGACGGCGTAGGCGATGTTGCGTGCGAGTGCCGTGATCTTCTCGACCTTGACGCCGGGGCCCAGCTCCACCTCGTAGCGGGTGACCGTGGGGCCGCGGGTGAAACCGGTGACCGCGGCATCGATCTTGAACTGTTCGAGTACCTCGGAGATCGCCTCGATCATGGCGTCGTTGGCCTGGCTGCGGGTCTTGGGCGGATCTCCGTCGATCAGCAGCGACAGCGACGGCAGCGTGTAATCCCCGTCGACGACGCGATCGACGACGATCTTGTCGTCCTCGGCCGGCTGTTTCGGTTCGGCCGCCTTCACGATCGGCTTGGGCTTCGGCCGCGGCGGTGCGGCCGGCTCGGGAGCAGGTGCGGGGACAGCGGCGGCAGGTGCGATGACCTCGGTGGCAGCCTCGGGCGGCGGGGTCTTGCGCGCGCGTGGCGGCTTGACGACCGGGATGTATTCCTCGGTCGGGTAGTTGTCGTAGGGGTCTGCGCCGCCGTGGACCGGGTAGCCGTCGGCGTCGAAGTTGCTGTCGTAGTCGCCGTAGCCCTCGTCACCGAATTCGGAGCCGAAGTCGGCCGGGTCGTATTCGTCGTATTCGTCGCCGCGGCTGTCGGTGCCGAACAGTGCACGCATCCGATCGGGTACGTCGCGCACGGTGGTGCCGGTGAGAAGCAATACTCCGAACAGGCCTGCGAGCAGCAGCAACGGTACGGCCAGCCACACGGTGAGGCCGTCGGCTATGGGTCCACCTGCCACGTATCCGACGAAGCCTGCGCCCTCGGATCGCCCGGCGGCGTCGGTCGGTGAGCCTGCGGCCATGTGCCACAGGCCGAGGATCGGCAGGCCGAGCAGGATCGATCCCAGAACAAGTCGCGGCCGTACCTCGGGATGCGGTTCGGACCGCATAAGAACGACGGCGATGGCGACACCGAGCACGGGCGCGACGTAGCCGGCTTCACCGATGACGGCGCGAATACCCACCTCGATCCATTCGCCGACCGGTCCCCCGGCGCTCAGCCACACACTCGCGGCGACGACGACACTGACGGCGATCAGTCCGAGGGCGATCCCGTCCCGGCGGTGGCCGTGCTCGATGTCGGCGGCTTTGCTCACCGTCCGCGTCGTGGCACCGACTCCGCGTGCCGCCATCGACCAGGTGGACGCGATGCCTCGCCCGATCGCGTCGAGGGCACCGCGTGACTTCTTCTTCGCCGCCGGGCGCCGAGCCGTCGACGCACCCCTGGTTGGGGCCTTGCCACGGGAGGACGCGTTCGCACGCGACGTCGCGGGGTTGCGCGGCGCGGTGGGCTTCTTCGGCGTCGTCACGGTGCGCGCAGTACGCCCGCCACCGGATTTACGGGCGGTGCCGGACGCGCGCGAGGAGCCGGATCCGCTGGACCCGGCTCTGGCGGTGGAGGTGCTGGTCTTTCCTGCCATGCCCCCAGGCTAGTCGCAACAGCCCCGTCGAAACCATCCGCAACACCAGTAACAGCGGGGGTGAATGTGTCAGAAGCTCAGATCGAGTGCCTTCACGGCAGCCACGTCGTCCGCCGAACCCTCGTACAGCACCTCGATCTGATCGCGCCCGAACGCGTAGAGCAGCAGTTCCGACGGCTCCCCCACCACGGTCACGCCCGGGCCCGATCCACCCTTGAACGTGGCTGTGCGGCTGTCCGGGGTTCGGACGTGCACCGGAATCGGCGCGGAACGGTGTCCGGCTCGGCCAATCAAACGAACCTGCGGCCACAGGCGCGTTTCCACCGCGGCCGGCAACACTCGTCGAGTCCAGCTCTCGCCTGCCCGGCGCAGATCCTCGTGATGAACGAACATCTCACCGAGATTGATCAGGGGGTCCAGCAGTGCGAACGGCGACCACATGGGCGGCCCCGTCCGTATGTCCTCGACCACCGTCGTGAACGGCTTGTTCGCAACGGATCGCTGGACGCGCTCCGTGTACCCCGCGAGCGGAGAGAGAAATATGCCGGGCGAGGCGTCCAGGCGTCGTTCCCGGACGACGAGATGCGCCGCCAGATCGGCTGCGGTCCACTCACCGCACAGCGTCGGCGCATCGGGACCCACGTCGAGAAGGGTCTGGACCAGTTGGGAACGTTCATCCTGGGCGAGGCTCACGCGGTCCACGGTACGTCCCGAGCGATCCGACGGCATCCCGCCGCCCCACACTCCCCGATGTTCGAGGCACCTGCGGCGTCGGTAGCCTCCCAACAGTGCCGGTATCGGAAATTCTCGTCATCCTGCTCGCCGGACTCGGAGCCGGAGCCATCAACGCCGTCGTCGGTTCCGGGACGCTGATCACGTTTCCGACGTTGGTCGCATTCGGCTATCCCCCGGTGGTCGCCACCATGTCCAATGCGGTGGGCCTGGTGGCGGGAAGCGTTTCGGGTACGTGGGGTTACCGGCGCGAACTGCGCGGGCAGTGGCATCGACTGCGGTGGCAGTTGCCTGCCTCGTTCTTCGGCGCGCTCGGCGGTGCCTGGCTGCTGCTCCATCTACCCGAAACCGTGTTCGCCGCAGTGGTTCCGGTATTGCTCATCGGCGCGCTGATTCTCGTTGTCGCACAACCGAGAATCCAGGCCTGGGCCAAACGGCGGTCGGAAGCCGCAGGCAAGGCCGCGAACCACATCAGCCGTACCCGGATGGCCTTGGTCACCGGCGGCACTCTGCTGGTCGGCATCTACGGCGGCTATTTCACCGCCGCACAGGGCATTCTGCTCATCGGGGTGATGGGAGCGCTGCTCCCCGAGACCATGCAGCGGATGAACGCAGCCAAGAATCTTCTGTCATTGGTCGTCAATGTCGTTGCAGCGGTGACGTACACGATCTTTCGCTTCGACGACATCAGCTGGCAGGCAGCGGGACTGATCGCGGTCGGCTCGCTGATCGGAGGAGCCGTCGGAGCGCGCTACGGCCGCCGGCTCTCGCCGGCGGCCCTGCGCTGTGCCATCGTCGTCCTCGGTCTGATCGGACTCTGGCGACTGCTCGTCTAGACCATCGCGTCCAGTTCGGCTGTGGGAGCGCCTAGTTCGACTGCGGTTGTGGCTTGACCGCGATGATCGTCGGAACGATCATCGGCTTGCGGCGATACTTGTCCGCCACCCACCGACCGACGACACGACGCACTGCCTGAGCGATGCGGTGCGTATCGGACACGCCGTCGGACGCCAGCCGCTGCAACTCCGACTCGACGAGTTGACCGGCTTCCTTGAGTGCAGCCGGATCGTCGGAGAATCCGCGACCGGACACCTCGGGTGCGGTCACTGCACGACCGGTGGCCGAATCGACGGCGACGCTGATCGCGATGAAACCGCCCTCGCCCAGCACCAGTCGGTCGGACAGCGTCGAATCGCCGACGTCACCGACAGAGAGGCCGTCGACGTAGACGTGCCCCACAGGCACCTGTCCGACGATCTCGGCGAGACCGTCGACCATGTCGACCACCACGCCGTCCTCTGCCAGCACCACTCGCTCCTCGGGTACGCCCGTCGCCTTGGCCAGCGCCGCGTTGGCGCGCAGGTGACGCCACTCGCCGTGCACCGGCATGGCATTGGTGGGCCGAACGGCGTTGTACAGGTAGAGCAGCTCTCCCGCCGACGCATGGCCCGAGACGTGAACCTTCGCGTTCTGCTGCGTCACGACGGTCGCACCCCGCTTGGCGAGGCCGTTGACCACCGCGAACACCGAGTTCTCGTTGCCGGGAATGAGTGAGGACGCCAGCACCACGAGATCGTTCGCCTTGACGTTGATCTGGCGATGCTCGCCGCGAGCCATCCGGGACAGCGCCGACAACGGCTCGCCCTGCGAACCGGTGGAGATCAGCACCAACCGGTCGTCGGGAAGCGTTGCGGCAGTGTCGACATTGACCTCGAGGCCGTCGGGCACACGCAGGTAGCCGAGATCCTGAGCGATCTGCATGTTGCGGACCATCGACCGGCCGACGAATGCCACGCGGCGGTTGTATCGCTCGGCGACGTCGATGACCTGCTGAATGCGGTGCACGTGGCTGGCGAACGACGCAACGATGACGCGCTGCTTCGCCTTGCCGATGACGGTGTCGAGTACTCCGCCGATCTCGCGTTCCGGCGTGACGAATCCGGGCACCTCGGCATTGGTGGAGTCGACCAGGAAGAGGTCGACACCCTCGTCGCCGAGCCGGGAGAAGCCGGCCAGGTCGGTCAGACGACCGTCGAGCGGCAGCTGATCGAGCTTGATGTCACCCGTGTGCAGCACCAGCCCGGCATCGGTCCTGATGGCGATTGCGAGCGCATCGGGAATGGAGTGGTTCACCGCGAAGTATTCGCAATCGAACGGGCCGTGCTGCGTGTGCTGGCCCTCGATGACCTCGACGAGGTTCGGCCGCAATCGGTGCTCACGACACTTGGCCGCGACGAGCGCGAGGGTGAACTTGGATCCGACGACGGGTAGGTCCGGACGCAGTCGTAGCAGGAACGGGACAGCACCGATGTGGTCCTCGTGACCGTGCGTCAGGACCACGGCCTCGACGTCGGCCATGCGATTCTCGATGTGCCGGAAGTCGGGCAGGATCAGGTCGACACCCGGCTGCTGATCCTCGGGAAAGAGCACGCCGCAGTCGATGATCAGCATTTTGCCCTGGTGCTCGAACACCGTCATGTTGCGACCGATTTCGCCGATGCCACCGAGTGCGACCACTCGCAGGCCCTTGAACGGGGCCTTCGGCGGTGTGCCGAGACGCTCCGTCGGGTCGAATTCACGACGCTTGTCGGGACGCTGAGTGCGCGCCGAGTTCTGCACCATCGGCTTTCCCTGCCGAGCCCCTGCCGGTTGGCCCTGCTTCGGGGCCGGACGCTCGGAGGGGGGTCCGGCGTTTCGGGTTGCGCGTCCGCGCGATCTGTTCGGTCGTGTCATACAAGAACTCCTGCCGCCCGCAGCTCTGCTGCGAGCAATTCGATGTGGTCGATGCTCGGTGGCACCTGGGGAAGTCGTGGTTCGCCGACATCGATTCCGATGAGGCGAAGGCCGGCCTTCGATGCGCTGACGCCGCCGAGGCGCGCGACCGAACGAATGACCGGGATGAGGCTGACGTTGATCGCCTGAGCACGCGCGATGTCGCCCATCATGAAGGCGGTGTGCAGCTCGCGGAGGCGAGCCGGAACGAGGTGGCCGATGACGCTGACGAAACCGGTTGCACCGACCGAGAGCCAGGGCAGGTTCAGCGGGTCGTCGCCGGAGTAGAACTGCAACCCGGTCGACGCGATCAGTTCGGCACCTGCGTTCAGATCGCCCTTGGCGTCCTTGACCGCGAGGATCCGTGGATGTTCTGCGAGTCGACGCAACGTCTCGGTCTCGATGGGAACGACCGACCGCGGCGGAATGTCGTAGAGCATCACGGGCAGGTCGGTGGCGTTCGCGACCGCGGTGAAGTGCGCGTACAGACCGGCCTGCGGCGGGCGGGAGTAATACGGGGTGACGACCAGAAGACCGTGTGCGCCTGCACGGGCGGCGTCACGGGCCAGCTCGACGCTGTGTGCGGTGTCGTTGCTGCCGGCTCCGGCGATGATGCGTGCCCGATGACCGACCGCGGCAATCACTGCGCGAAGCAGTTCGAGCTTCTCGTTCTCGGTGGTGGTCGGCGACTCGCCCGTCGTGCCGGCCAGAACCAGTCCGTCGTTGCCCTGCTCGACGAGATGATGTGCCAGCCGAACGCCCGCATCGATATCCAACTTGCCGTCCGCTGTGAACGGGGTCACCATCGCGGTGAGCACCGTACCGAACACAGGCGCAACGGAATGAGCGGCGTCACCGTAGGTCATGGCAGCAGATTACCCGGTGCTTTGCCCACTCTCGCGCAGCGGGACTCCCCGCCGACACCGTCCAGCCATACCCGGTCTACGCCGCAACCGAACCTCGTACTCAGACCTCGGTCACGAACGGGCTGCGGGCGACTTCCGTACCGTCCGGCAGCGTCGAGATCTCGAAGTCGCCGAACACGTCGGGAGCCACTCCCACGAGCTTACGCAGACATTCGACGGCAACGCGTCGAATCTCCACGTCCGCATGCTCGGAGGCGCGCATCGACACGAAATGCCGCCATGCTCGGTAGTTTCCGCTCACCACCACGCGTGTCTCGGTCGCGTTCGGCAACACCGACCGAGCCGCCTGCCGCGCCTGTTTACCCCGTAGAGCGGCGTTGGTGACCGATTCCAGTTTCCCCTCCAGCGCACCGAGCAGTTCGGTGTAGGCCGCCCGACTCGCCTCGGTCGCAGACGCGAACAGCGCCTCGAGCTCGGGATCTCCTTCGACAGCCGGTGGAAGAACCACGTTGGCGTCGTGTTCGGGAACGAATCGCTGCGAGAGTTGCGAGTAGGAGAAGTGCCGGTGCCGGATCAGTTCGTGTGTGCACGATCGCGAGATTCCGGTGATGTAGAAACTCACGCTCGCGTGCTCGAGAACCGACAGGTGTCCGACGTCGAGCAGATGACGCAGATACGATGCATTGGTCGCGGTCCGAGGATTGGGCTTGGACCAGCTCTGGTAGCAGGCACGACCGGCGAACTCGACCAATGCCTGCCCGCCGTCCGCGTCGGTTTCCCAGGGAATGTCGACGGGCGGAACGAACTCGGTTCGGGCGACCAGTTGCACTTTCAGCGCAACCGTCCGCGGCACAGCTCTACCTTCGTTTTCTGCTGACACCGCACAACCCTAAACGCGGCACCGATGCCCGGCGAACGATGGCGTCACGGTGCCGCCACATGACGTCACCAGGCACGCTTGACCGACGTCAACTATGACGCCACACTGGCGTCATGGAACTGGACAAGTACACCGCGTCGCTACGCACGGATCTACTCGCGGCGGCCGCTCTGGGCGACGAGCACACCCGCCAGACGGCCGAAGCTCTCGGCAAGACGGCGGAGGCGTCGGCCAGATTGATGCTGCTCACGGCACTGTCGGACTTCGCGGCAGAGGTATCGAACGACCTGGATGGTCATACGGTCACCGTTCGCCTCGACGGTACGCAGGCGCACGCCGATGTTCGACGCGACGGCCCGCTGCCCGGTCTGCACGACGGCGATCCGGCAGAGCCCGTCACCGAGGACTACCCGACCATGGACGACGTGTCCGGTGAGGTCCGACGGGTGACGCTGCGACTGGTCGAGCAGATCAAGGAACGGGCCGAGGACGCCGCGAACAACAGCGGAGTGTCGCTCAATTCGTGGTTGTCGCAGGCAGTTCAGGGCGCACTGCGTGATCAGATGCGCAAGGACCGTGGCTGGAACAACTGATCGGCCTACTTCTTCTCGCGCCACTCCCGCTCGAAGGGCAACCGCCACGCGTGTGGGGCGATGAGCTGATGAATTGCGTTGGGCCCCCACGACCCCGGTGCGTACGACCGGACCGGGGGTGGATCGGCCAGCAGCGGTTCGGAGACCTGCCACAGCCGCTCGATGCCCTCGGCCGTGGTGAACAGGGTGTGGTCGCCGTACATGGCGTCGAGGATCAGCCGTTCGTAGGCTTCGAGTACGTCTCCGACTCGTTCGGTTTCGTGAATCGCGAACTGCATGCTGAGTTTGTCGAGGTGCATACCGGGACCGGGCCGCTTGCCGTAGAACGACAGCGAGACCTTCGAGGCGTCCGCGAGGTCGAAGGTCAGATGGTCGGGACCTTGCGCTCCCACACCCGAGCCGGCCGGGAACATGCTCTTCGGTGGTTCCCTGAAGGCGATCGAGATGATGCGCTGCCCTTCGGCGAGTCGCTTACCGCTGCGCAGATAGAAGGGCACACCGGCCCAGCGCCAATTGTCGATCTCACACTTGAGAGCCACGAAGGTGTCGGTATCGGAGTCGGGGGCTACACCCTCTTCTGATCGGTACCCCGAGTATTGTCCTCGCACAACGTTTTTCGGGTCCAGGGGCAGCATGGATCGAAAGACCTTGTTCTTCTCCTCGCTGATGGCGCGGGGTTCGAGCGCCGTCGGCGGTTCCATGGCCATGAATGCCAGCACCTGGAACAGGTGCGTGACCACCATGTCCTTGTACGCGCCGGTGGATTCGTAGAATCCGGCTCGGCCTTCCAGTGCGAGTTTCTCAGGGATGTCGATCTGGACGTGATCGATGAAGTTGCGGTTCCAGATCGGCTCGAACAACCCGTTGGCGAACCGGAAGGCCAGGATGTTCTGAGCGGGTTCCTTGCCGAGGAAGTGATCGATCCGGAAGACCTGATCCTCGTCGAACGTTTGGTGAACCCGAGCGTTCAGCGCGATCGCGCTCTCGAGGTCGGTGCCGAACGGCTTCTCCATGATGATCCGTGAGCGCTTCACCAGATCTGCCGATGCGAGCGTATCCACCACTGCCAGAGCAGCTCTCGGCGGAACAGACAGGTAGTGCAGCCGTTCGGCGCTTCCTCCGAGGTCGATCTCGGCCTCGGCCACGGCCTCCCCCAACGCCGCCGGTCCTGCCTGTTGCGACACGTAGGTCAGTCGCGAGGCGAAACGATTCCATTGCTCGTCGCCGACTTTGCGACTCGAGTGGGTGTTGATCGATTCGCGAGCGAGAGCGCGGAATTCGTCGGTCGACATCTCTTCGAGAGATGTGCCGACGACCCGGATGTTCGGCGCGAGATCGGACAGCGCCAGATGCATCATCCCGGACAGCAGTTTTCGCTTGGCCAGGTCTCCTGTCGCCCCGAAAAGGACGACGACCTGGGGTGGGAGTTCGGGGGCGGTGTCTGTCCGGCGCGAAGTCACACTGGAAATAGTGACACCGATTCTGCCGACCTGCACTTCGGCAGAATCGAACCCCCGACCGACGTCATCGCAGTGCGGCGACGAGGTCTCCCCGGTACCCCACCACCACGCGTTCGAGTTCGAGCCAGTCCGCCATCTCTCGCAGGACGTCTCGTAGTCGAGGCGCAATGTCACCGGCGTTGCGGTCGCCTTCGACGTAGGCCGCGATCACGTGCAGTTCGGACTGCGCTCGCACTGCCTTGAGATCGACGCGAGCCACCAGATGCCCGTCGAGCAGAAAGGGAAACACGTAGTAGCCGTGAACTCGCTTGTGCTGTGGGGTGTATATCTCGATTCGGTAGTGGAAGTCGAACATTCGCTGCACCCGGGGCCGAAAGAAGATCATCGGATCGAACGGGCACAGCAGTGCGGCGGCGGTGGCCGTTCGCGGTGTCCTGGCGTCGCGGTGCAGGTATGCCGGTGCGTTCCAGCCTCGGACGGTCACCTGTTCGAGTACGCCGTCCTCGACGAGATCGCCGATCGCCGCCTTGGCCTGCTTCTGCGAGAGCCGGTAGTAGTCCCTCAGATCCGGCTCGGTACCGATTCCCAATGCCCGAGAGGATTTTTCGATCAGTTGCCGTACCGCGTCCGGTTCGTAGACGCGCCTGTGCAGAACGTTCTCCGGGATCACCCGTTCGCTGAGCTCGTACCGGCGCACGAATCCCGTCCGTGTCGGCACGGTCACCACGCCGCCCGCGAACAGCTGTTCGCAGACGACCTTGACATCACTGCGATCCCACCAGGGACCTTTGCGACCGGGGGTGTCCAGTTCGAGGTGCTTCTCGATCTCACCCGCGCTGGCCGCACCGATGTCGCCGATCACCGCGAGGACGTCGTCGACGAGAGTCGGTTCGCGATCGAGGATGTGAGCAGCTCCGCCCCACCGCCCGTGTCGATACAGCTCCATTCGCCATCGCATCAGCGGCCAGTCCTCCACTGGCAGCAATGCGGCCTCGTGGGCCCAGTACTCCACCATTCGACGAGGTCGACGCGCAGTGTCGGTCCATGCGGCGTCGTCGACGACAGTGCGATCGTAGGCACCGACGCGGCTGAACACCGGTGCGTAGTGCGCCCGCACCACCACCGACACGGAGTCGATCTGCAACAGTCCGGTGGTGTCGATGGCTGCGTGAACCGCGGCCTTGCTCGCCGGCCGAGTACGCGACCGCCTCGACGCCAGCCCTTGGGCGGCCAGGGCGGTACGACGCGCGGCGGCGGCACTCATCTCCTGCATCGAACCAGCCTGTCACGGCCCACCGACACGTCGACTCACGTGCTGAACAGGTTCGCCGCCTTGAGGATCAGTTCGTACAGTCCGTAGGCGAACGGCACGGCAACCCACGCCCATGCGACCGCCATCGTGACCTGCTTGCGTCCGCCGCTCATGCCTTCGCTCCTGTGGTCGTCGCGGCCTTCGCCGGATCGGCTTCGTGATACTTCGATGCGACCGGCTTGATCGCCTCGTTGGCAAGGAAGCCGACCACGAGCAGACCGATCATCACGTAGAACGCCGGTAGGTATCGGCCGGTGGTTCCGGGTTCTCCGGCGTCGGCGATGGCGTTGACGATCAGCGGCCCCAGGACACCGGCCACCGACCACGCGGTGAGGAGTCGTCCGTGGATCGCGCCTACCTGATACGTACCGAAGAGGTCCTTGAGATAGGCCGGAACCGTGGCGAATCCCGCACCGTAGAACGAGAGAATGAGCAAGGCCGAGACCATGAACAGGATCTTGTTGGTGTTGGTGAACAACGCGATGTACAGGTACAGGAGAGCGCCGACACCGAGGTACATCCGGTAGATGTTCTTACGCCCCACCACGTCGGACACCGAAGACCAGACGAACCGTCCGATCATGTTGGTCAGGGAGAGGAACGCGACGAAACCGGCAGCCGCAGCGGCGAGAGATTCGGGCGAGGTCGCGTCGGGAAAGAAATCCTGATAGATGCCCGATCCGCGCTCGAGAATGCCGATTCCGGCAGTGACGTTGAAGCACAGGACGACCCACAGCAGCCAGAACTGGGGAGTCTTCACTGCGTTCGCGGCCGAGACGTTGTGCGTCGAGATCATCGCCGAGGACGCGGGCGGGGTCCATCCGGCCGGGGTCCATCCCTCGGCCGGCACTCTGATCAGCACGACTCCCAGTGCCATGAACACCGCGTATCCGACGCCGAGCGTGAGGAACGTCTTGGCGATGGACCCGTCGGTGAAACCGCCGAAGTTCACCATCAACTGGCTGGTGAGGGGCGACGCGATGAGTGCGCCGCCGCCGAAGCCCATGATCGCGATACCGGTGGCCATGCCCGGCCGGTCCGGGAACCACTTCATCAAGGTCGAGACCGGTGAGATGTAGCCGATTCCGAGGCCGATACCGCCGACGAACCCGTAGCCGAAGATCACCAGCCAGAACTGTCCGAGGGCCATGCCGAGCGCGGACAGCAGCAGTCCCGAGACGAAGAAGACCAGGGAGACGGCCATCGCCCACCGCGGACCGTTCTTCTCGACGCGGGTTCCGAAGATCGCCGCGGACAGGCCGAGCATCACGATGGCGAGCTGAAACGGAATGGCAGTGACGGTGCCGCTGAGCCCGAGTGCGTCGGGCTGCGAGATGGCGTTCTTGAACACGCTCCAGGCGTAGGCGGATCCGATCGCGAGGTGAATGGACAGCGCGGCCGGGGGTATCAACCAGCGGCTCCACTCGGGTGTCGCGACGATGGCGGAGCGATCGAGAATGCGGAGGGTCATCGAAATCCCTTGAGATAGAAAGCGGTACAAGCGTGCAGTATCTCCTGCAGTCAAACACGTGCAGCGCCCTGCTCGCTCACAACTGCCAATAGTTTCTTCACCGAACTCACTTTTCTGGCCGCGTATCCTCGCGGCAGTGGATATCGAGCGGTGGCGCAGCAGATTGCCGGTGAGACGAGCCTCCGACGGTGAGGTGATCGGGTGGACCGTCGCCCACGACACGAGTGCACAGGACGAATACGACGACGATTACACCGTCGATGCCGTCAATCCCGCCGGCATCACCGTTGCGCACGGCGTGCCGATCGAGACTGCGATCGCCCACCTCGAGGATCGCGGTCTGGCATCGCTGTCGGCTCCACATTGGACCAAGGCACCCCTGCCACTCGAATCCGAGACCGATCTGAGTGCACCGCAGGAGGACTGGCCGTGGCGGCGGGTGCTGATGACGCAACTCGACGACAATCGAGTGTGGATCAGGCCCGCGTATCCGAGTTGGCCGGAGCGCCTGCTCGAGATTCCGCTGCCGATCCCGGCCGACGACATCCTGCGCCCGGACTCCCCCGCCGACTCCGACTGAATAAGTAACGCGCCACCAGGGACCTCAGCGCGTCGGCTACGTCGTAGCTCTCGGGTCGGGTGTGCGAGCAACCCGAAGGAGCTCGCGAGGAAGTCCTCAGATCGACAACCCCGCCGCAACGGTTCCGCCGAGCTCGTAGCAGCGTTCACGTGCAGGTTTGCCGCTCTCGGCGACGTGCAGGGTGCCGAACACCTTCTCCAGACCCCAGCCCGACGCGATCTTCTCGATCGCCCGGCCGGCACCCACGGTGTCGTCGTTGCCGTGAACCCAAGCAGCGTAGGGCTTTCCGGCAACGGCACCGAGGCATGGGTAGTACACGGTGTCGAAGAAGTGTTTCAGAGCCCCGCTCATATATCCGAAATTCGCCGGTGTTCCGAAGAGAAAGCCGTCGGCACCGAGTACGTCGGGAACGGTCGCGCCGAGAGCAGGCACACTGCGCACGTCCACGCCGGTGATCTCGGGGTCGTGAGCGCCGTCGAGAACTGCCTCGAGCAGCTCGTGCGTGAGCGGGCTCGGGGTGTGATGAACGACCAGCAGGGTGCGCGGCATCGAAGGTCAGTTCTCGTCCCGTTCGAGTGCCACAGCACGCTTCATCGTCTCGCGGGCGCGTCCACGGTCACCGGCGTAATCGTAGGCACGAGCCAGTCGGTAGGAGTTGCGCCAGTTGTCCGGATCCTTCTCCCACTCGGTCTTGACCTGTTGGAACAACTCGTCCGCCGCATCGCGTTCGATTCGTCCCGACGGCCTGCGCGGAAGATCCGCGACGTCGAGTTCGAGGCCCTCCTCGTGAATGCGCGAGGCCAGCCGCTGGTGGTCGAAGCCGGCTTTGAGGGTGGCCCACACGATCCACAACCCGAGTATCGGCAGCAGCAGGACCCCGATCCCCAGGGAGATGCTCGCCACGCCACCGTTCTGGATCAGCGTCACACCGCGCTGGCCGAGCAGAAAGAAGTAGAAGCCGAGAATCAGCACCATCACCGCGAGGATGGCGAGCACCTTCGTCGTCTTGTTCACCGTCGATCAGCTCACAGATCCAGCAGAGGATCGAGGCCGACGGTCAACCCCGGTCGTCCGGCGATCTCGCGGACTCCGAGAAGCACACCGGGCGCGAACGACGTGCGATCGAGCGAATCGTGCCGAATGCTCAGTGTCTCACCCTGCGTGCCGAGCAGAACCTCTTGGTGCGCAACCAGTCCCGCGAGCCGGATCGAGTGCACACGCACTCCGTCCACATCGGCACCACGTGCGCCGTCGAGTTCGGTCGTCGTCGCATCGGGGCTCGCCGGAGTGCCTGCGGCGGCGCGTGCCTCGGCAATCAGCGCGGCGGTTCGGTACGCCGTGCCCGACGGCGCATCGGCCTTGTTAGGGTGGTGCAGTTCGATCACCTCGACCGAGTCGAAGAACCGGGCGGCCTGCTGCGCGAATCGCATCGACAGCACCGCGCCGATGGCGAAGTTCGGTGCGATCAGTACACCCGTCTGCGGCGATCCCGCCAGCCATTCGCGAACCTGCTCGAGCCGCCGTTCGTCGAATCCGGTGGTGCCGACCACTGCATGGATACCCTGCTCGATCAGGAACTGCAGGTTGTCCATCACCACGTCGGGGTGTGTGAAATCGACGACCACCTGGGCGTTCGCATCGACGAAGTTCGCCAGCGGATCGCCCTGATCGACGGTCGCCACGAGCTCGAGATCCTCGGCTGCCTCGACGGCGGCACAGATGGCCTGCCCTACCTTGCCGCGTGACCCCAGTACCCCTACTCGAACAGGTGCCGTTGCACTCACGTCGTACCCACACTCGTTTCGTCGTCTTGTCGGTTCTACCGACCTCAGAGCCTACTTCTCCACGATCCGTCCCAGCAGCTACGGTCGTCCGGTGCCATCCACCGTCCTGTTCGCCGACCGCGTCGATCTCGTCCGTGGCGGGCGATACCTGCTCAGCGATGCGACGCTGCGGGTCGAGGAGGGTGAGCACTGGGTGTTGCTCGGTGCCAACGGCGCGGGCAAATCCACCTTGCTCAGCTTGCTCGGCGCGCTCGTCCATCCAACGCACGGCGCAGTGCACGTTCTGGGCCATCGCCTCGGACGAGTGGACATGCGCGAATTGCGGACGCACATCGGCCACGTCGACCCGCGGTTGAAGATCGAGGCTCCGCTGACGCTGTTCCAGGTGGTGCTGACCGGGCTGACCAACACTCCGGATCTGATCCCGAGATGGTCGGCCGACAACCACCAGATCGCCCGCGCTCACCGTCTGATCGAGTCCCTCGGCGTCGCCCATCGCACCGACGCGTCGTGGCACACGCTCTCGCAGGGCGAGCGAGGACGAGCGCTCATCGCGCGCGCTCTGCTTCCCGACCCGGCGCTGCTGTTGCTCGACGAGCCTGCCACCGGGCTCGATCTTGCTGCCCGCGAACAACTTCTGAGTGCACTCGACTCGTTGCGGGCCGAACACCCGACCCTGGCCAGCATTCTGGTGACTCATCACCTCGAGGAAATCCCGACCTCGACCACCCATTCCCTCCTCATCCGCGACGGAAGAGTGCAGACACAAGGAGCCGTCGACGTAGTACTGACCACCGACAACATCAGTGAGTGTTTCGACCATCCCATCGAGATCTCGAAGCAACGCGGGCGGTGGGTCGCCACGGCGGCCCACCGCTGATGCTCGGTCGAAGACAGCTGAAACTCAGTCGAACACGATGACCTGACGGATCGCGTTGCCGTCGGCCAATTCGTCCATGCCGCGGTTGATCTCGTCCAACGTGATTCTCGACGAGATCAGCTTCTCGACGGGAAGCCGTCCCTCACGCCACATCTGTGCGTACGTCGGGATGTCGCGAGCCGGTACAGCGGAGCCCAGGTAGCTGCCGATGATCGTGCGGGCTTCGGCCACCAGGCCCAGCGGTGAGATGGACGAGCGGGCGTCGGGTGCGGGGAGACCGACGGTGATGGTCTTGCCGCCGGGAGCCGTTGCAGCGACTGCAGTTTCGAAGGCTCGGGCGTTGCCGGCGGCCTCGATGACGATGTCGGCCTTGATTCCCTTCTCGGCGAGCTCGGCCGGCGAATACACCTGTGTTGCACCGAGATCGGTTGCGGTGGACAGCTTGTCCGGCACCCCGTCGACTCCGATCACCTCACCGGCACCCACCGATACGGCCGTCAGAACCGCTGCCATACCTACTCCGCCGAGGCCCACCACCATCACCGACTGTCCGGGCTTCGGAGTACCGGCGTTGAGCACAGCGCCACCGCCGGTCAGTACCGCGCAACCGAGGACCGCTGCGATATCGGCGGGGATGTCGTCCTCGACCGGAACCACCGACTTTCGGCTCACCACAGCGTGTGTGGCGAATCCGGAAACTCCGAGGTGATGCTTGACCTCTTCCCCGTCACGGTGCAACTTGATGCCTCCGCCGAGCAGTGTCCCGGCATTGTTCGACGCGCTGCCGGTGACGCACGGCATCTGGCCGTCGGTGGCGCACCCGGCGCATTCGCCGCAGCGTGGCAGGAATGTCATGACGACGCGGGTGCCGACCGCGATGTCGTCGACGCCCGCGCCGACCTCCTCGACGCGGCCTGCGGCCTCGTGGCCGAGCAACATCGGCACCGGACGAACTCGGTTGCCGTCGACGACCGACAGGTCCGAGTGGCACAGTCCCGCGGCTTCGATTCTGATCAGCAGCTCCCCCTCGCCCGGCGAACCGAGCTCGAGGTCGGAGACGGTGATGGGATGCGAGTCCGCGAAGGGACGAGATCGGCCGATTTCTTCGAGTACTGCGCCGCGAATCTTCATCCCGCCAGACTATGCGGCTCCGCCGCATGTGCGTGGAACTTCGTAGCCCACTACGAAGTTCCACTCACATGGGCCGCAGGCCCTCACAGCGGCAGACGGGGCCTGAGCAGGTGCGCAACCAGTGCCGTCCACCCGGTTTGGTGCGTTGCTCCGAGTCCCTCGCCGGTGTCCCCGTCGAAGTATTCGTTGAAAGTGGGGTGCTCACTCCACAGTGGATCGGAACTCGATTCGATCCGCCGACCGTCGGCAGGCCGCTTGCCATCGACAGGGCGGAACAATCCGGCCAGACCGGTGTCGATCAAGTCCGCGGCATCGGTGAGTGTGCGATGGTTTCCCGAACCGGTGGGGATCTCGATGGTGAACGAGTCGCCGTAGTACCGGCCGTAGGCGCGCAGCTTGTCGGCCAGCAGGACGTTCACCGGGAACCACACCGGACCGCGCCAGTTGGAGTTGCCCCCGAACATTCCGGTGCGCGACTCCCCCGGCTCGTATTCGATGGACAGGCTCCGGCCGTCCACGTCGAACGTGACCGGTTCGCGGTACGAGGCCGAGAGCGATCGAATCCCGAAGTGCGACAGAAACTCTTCGGAGTCGAACATGCGAGCCAGGATACGCTTGAGCCGTTCGGGTTGGACGAGTGTCAGCAGCATGCGCACCTCGCCGCCCTCGCGCCGAGCAAGCAGCGGGCTGACCATCTCCGGTCGCCTGCGTTGAATCCAGCGCAGTCGAGCGGTGAGATCGGGACATTCCTCCTCGACCCACGGCGGGATCTCGGTGGCACCGAGGATGGGCAGCAGTCCCACCATGGACCGCACGCGCATCGGTACCGCATCGCCCTCGGGCTGAACCAGGACGTCGTAGAAGAACCCGTCCTCCTCGTGCCACAGCGAAATATGCTGCGATCCGAAGGAGTTCACTGCCTTGGCGATCGAGAGGAAGTGCGAGAAGAACTTGGTCGCGACGTCGTCCCAGGCGCTGTCGTGTCGCGCGAGTTCCAGCGCGATCTTGAACATCTGCTGGCAGTAGAACGCCATCCAACTCGTCGCGTCCGACTGTTCGAGCCGAAATCCGGGTGGCAGTGGGGCAGATCGATTGAACAGTCCGATGTTGTCCATGCCGAGGAATCCACCCTCGAAGATGTTCGAGCCCTCGGAGTCCTTTCGGTTTACCCACCAGGCGAAGTTGAGCAGCAGCTTGGTGAACACCCGCACCAGGAATTCGCGATCGCGGTAGCCGTCGATGCGATAGACGTGCCATGCCGCCCACGCGTGCACGGGTGGGTTGACGTCACCGAACTCCCACTCGTATGCGGGCAGTTGGCCGTTGGGGTGCATGGCCCATTCCCGGCACATCAGCACCAACTGTTCCTTGGCGAAATCGGCGTCCACGTGCGCCAACGGAATCGCGTGGAAAGCCAGGTCCCAGGCCGCGAACCACGGGTACTCCCACTCGTCGGGCATCGAGATCACATCGGCCAACGCCAAGTGACGCCAGTGCGCATTGCGCCCACCCGGGTCCTGCCTCGAGTCCGGAGCCGGAGCGCCGACCTTGTCGCCCTCGATCCACTCCTCCACGTCGTATCGGTAGAGCTGTTTGGTCCACAGCAAACCGGCGTAGGCGCGCCGCGCAACATGCCGGTCGACATCGGTGAGGTCGGCTCCGATCACGGCACCGTAGAACTCGTCGGCCTCGGCCTGCCGGTCGGCGTGGACGGCATCGAATCCGGCCCCGAACGTCTGCTCGTCCGGCCGGTTGGGCGACAACCGCAATCGGACCGATTCCGTTGCACCGGGGGCGATGTCGTCGAAGCGGTACCAGAACGCAGCCTTCGTACCGGTCTGCTCGGGGTTGACCGCATCGAGCTCCCCGTCGACGACTCGGCGGCCGATGCCGTCCTTGGGGTACGCCGAGATGTTCTCCTGTCCCCACAGAGCCTCGGCATTGGTTTCGTTGTCGCAGAACAGAACTGCCGGTGTTCCCTCGGCACTGAGGTAGTAGCGACCGAGAAATCCGTGGTCGACGGCGATGGCTTCGAGTCCACCTGCCATCAGGTCCGGTGGGCTCAGCTGCGCCAGCGTGCCGCCCCGGTCGTCGCGTCCCCACGACCAGGTGTTGCGCAGCCACAGGTGCGGCAGTAGATCGACCGATGCCGCCTCGGGGCCGTGGTTGGTGATCGAGATGGTGATGCAGATGTCGTCGGGTGAGGCCTTGGCGTACGTGACCTGAACGTCGAAGAATCTGTTCTCGTCGAGGATGCCGGTGTCGGCCAGCTCGTATTCGCGGTCGTCACGTCCGCGTCGAGCATTCTCTTCCCGCAGGCGGGCGTACGGATACTCCGCGTGCGGATAGCGGTAGAGCCACTGCATCCAGCTGTGCGTCGGTGTTCCGTCGACGGCCCAGAAGTATTCCTTGACATCCTCGCCGTGATTGCCCTCCTCGTTGGCGAGGCCGAACAACCGTTCCTTGAGGATCGGGTCCTTTCGATTCCACAGTGCGAACGAGAAGTTCAGGAACCCGAAGCGGTCGCAGATTCCGCCGATACCGTCCTCGCCCCAGCGGTAGGCGCGCTTGTGCGCCTGATCGAACGGAAACGACGCCCAGGCATTACCGTCCTCCGAGTAGTCCTCGCGCACCGTGCCCCACTGGCGCCCCGCCAGGTACGGGCCCCACTGACGCCACGGTCCACTGACCCCGGGCGATTCCGCCAACCGATGGTGTTCGACGGTGGACGGGATGGGAACGCTCACGGGATTGGTGGTCACGGCACACAGTCTGGTCGTTGCCGGTCATCGATGCACGCCGACGTTGGCCGCCAGATACCCGACGCGTCGTTGCACCGCGGCGATCTCGCGGATGCCGTCGGTGAGCAGACTCCGCTCCAGAGGTGACAGATCTGCCATGATCAGCACGTCACCGGGTCGGTGGCCGGCCGTGATCTGGTCGATCTGATGCGACAGTCGGAGCCGCTGCAGCAGCTCGAACACCTCGGACAGAGCAGCGACATCACGTTCGGAGAGCATGCCGTTGCCCGACGCCGCCGCGAGCCGCGCGGGGGTCGAGGCCGATGCCATGCCGACCGACAGCCCACCCCACCGAGCGAGGTTGACGATGGGCGTCAGGGCATGGGCCTTGAGGTCGAACGTGCCGCCGCGCCGCGCCAACACGTCTCGAAGCGATCGCAGCCGAGCCCGTCCGGCGAGGGCGTCCCGCAGTTGCAACCGCAGGGCGTCGGGGTGATCGACCAGGAGTCGCCGGTAGGCCTCGGGCACCGTGTGCAGTTCTTTCGGGCCCCACACCACTCTGCCGTCGATCATCAACGAGGACATGATGAGGCCGGAGTCTTCCGCCGGATTGCCACGTTCGGCGAACGGGTTGCTGAGCCAATGGGCAGCGGCCCTTTCCCATTGACCGGCCGAGCGTGCGAATCGGGGCGAGCTCGCGACCGCGCCGTTGGTGTCCGACGGCAATCCGGCACTGTCGAGGCTCACGTGCACACGGGCGGCCAAGTCCATCAACGCCTCGTCGCGGGTCCACGACACCGCGTTCGATGTCCCTCGCACATCGGGATCTGCGGTGGCATCCGCCCAGGTCAATGCACTGTCGACGTCCGAGGAGGGCATGGCTTCTCGACGCGCCACGCTGCCGAGAGTGATCCACGCGAAATGGTCACGGGGCACGTCCGGACGTGCGGTCCATTCGATCTCGACGGCCCGGCGGACGAGGCTGTCGACCACGACGGAGAGGATCGCGCTGACCGCCATCGCATCGGTTCCGCCCTCGAACAGATCCACCACCAGGCGGGGCACGAGCCTGCCTGCGTCGGCGAGTTCGGCGGCGGTCGACGCCGATGCCACAGCTCGGCGGACCACGAAACTGCGTCGGGTGGACGCGGCATGCAGATCCGAATCCTCGACGACGCCGAGTACCTCGCCGCGGGTCGACACCACCGGCATGTGCCGCAGGCCTCGCTCGAGCATGTCCATCAGCACCGTGCCGGCCAACCGGTCCGCCGTCACGGTCTCGGCAGGCGAGGTCATGACCTGCTCGATCGGAGTATCGACGCCGATCCCGGCGGCCACCACCCGAATTCGGAGGTCGCGGTCGGTGAAGATGCCGTGGCGAGAACCGCGCAGCGGAACCAGAACGTAGGAGCTGCCCTGCTCGGTCATGTGCCGGACAGCATCTCGAACGGTGGTGCCGACGGGCGTGAACACCGCTGGGGCCGAGAGTAATTCACCGACGGTGCGGCCCGCGCTCCCCTCGATCGGCCCGCCGCGGTGCGCGGTGGCCGAGGTGACGGCGTCGGCCAGGAACGCCAGGCCGGTCGGCGTCGCGAACAACGGCCGAATCAGCTCGCCGGGCAATCGAATCACGATGCTCGGTTCCGTTGCTCGCGCACGGAATTCGACGGTTCCGCCGGACAGCAGAGCCGAGAAGCCGAAGACACCACCGGGCCCGATGGTGTCGATCGGCACCTCGGTGGGAGAGGTCGCATCCGGGTGCGTGATCACCACGCGCCCGGTGCGCACCACCCATACGGTGTCGGCAGCTGCCGAGACGTCGGTCCGCGGAGGGTCCACAACCCATGCCCCACCGCCGTACTCGCGTTCGACGGCCGAGGCAGCCAGCTCGGCCAGGACTGCCGGTGACGCGCCCTGAAACGGTGGATGCGCGCCGAGAAAATCGGCCAGCTCCGATCTATCCGCCACGGATCAGGTCGGCGCATTTCTCCGCCATGGTCATCACCGTGATGTTGGGATTGACGTACGGCAGCTTCGGCATCGCCGACGCGTCGACCACGCGCAGGTGCGCGATGCCCTTGACGCGCAACTCGGGATCCAGCACGGCCATGGTGTCGTCAACCGATCCCATTCGCGCCGTGCCTGCCGGGTGATAGACCGTGTTGTGGGTCTTGTGCACGTAGTCCAGCAGGTCGTCGTCGGTGACAGCATCGGGTCCGGGAGCAAGCTCTCGTTCTATCCAGCCAGCGAGCGGACCGTCCGCGGCAATCCGACGAGCGAGCTTCAGACCGGCGAGCATCACCGCGTCGTCGTGGCCGTCGGGGTCGGTGAAGTAGCGAGGATCCACCTTTGCCCGATCGCGAAAATCCCTGCTGCGCAACCGAACAGTGCCCCGGGAGCGCCCCTGGGTGACGTTGGGCGTGAGACAGAAACCGTTGTCGGTGGTCGGGTAGCCCCAGCGAAGGGTGTTCATGTCGAACGGCACGCTGCCGTAATGCATCATGATGTCCGGGTAGTTCAGCGAGTCGTCGGTCTGCGCGAACACTCCGATCTCCCACCACTGCGAGGACGTGGTGGCCATCGGCCTGCTCGCCTCCCAGAACACCAGCCCCTCGACGTGGTCGTCGAGATTCTCGCCCACTCCGGGTGAATCGACCCGAACGGTGATCCCCATCTCCTGCAACTGTGCCGCCGGTCCGATTCCGGAGAGCATCAACAACTTCGGCGTGTCGATGGCACCGGCTGTGACGATCACCTCGCGACGCGCCGAGACGGTGTCGTAACCGGTGAGATCGGGGCGTTGGTACCGCACTCCGGTCGCGGTCAGCGATTCGTCGATCAGAATCTCGCTGATCCAGCAGTCCGTTCGCACCTCCAGGTTGGGGCGCGTGCCGATGATCGGATGCAGGTAGGCGTGTGAGGTCGACATACGCAAGCCGTCTTCGCCCGCATTGATCTGGAACCAGCCGGCACCGTTGAGTACCGGCGTTCCGCGGTTGAATGCGACCGTCGGAAGACCCATCCCGGCGGCCGATTCGAGCACTGCCGCACCGCACGGATCGTTCGGTGGCACGTCGCGAATCCGCACCGGCCCGTCCTGTCCACGACCGGTGTCGTTGCTCTCGACTCGCGCGACGAGCGGAAGGATGTCCGACGCGCCCCATCCCGTCGCGCCCGCAGCCGCCCAATCGTCGAGGGTTTCCGCCGGCGGGTGAAAGGCGATGCAGGAGTTGTGCGAGGAGCAGCCACCGAGCACTTTCGCCCGCGCGTGCCGCATGAAGCTGTTGCCGCGCTCCTGCGGTTCGACGGGATAGTCCCAGTCGTAGCCGGAGTCGAGTAGATGCATCCACTCCGCCAGTTCGAGAATTGCCTTGTCGCCGACGTCGGTCGGCCCTGCTTCGACGAGGCAGACACTGACGGAGGGGTCCTCGCTGAGCCGAGCAGCGAGGACACACCCCGCCGTCCCGCCACCTGCGACGACGTAATCGAACTGGGTGTCTGTCACTGCACGCTCCTTCTAGTCGCCCGTGGAGGCATGTGATTTCAGAGTGCCGATGTGCTTGCGTCCCTTGACTGCGTACCACAGCAGGCCGACGCCCAGAATGCCGCCGATGTAGACGAACGCCCCGAACGTGTTGTACCAGGGGGTTCCGTACACGGCCTCGCGAGGCCAGGCGAGGTTGATCGCCATCCCTGCGCCCCACACCACTGCCGCGATGTTCACCGGCAGACCCCACCTGCCCATCGTGAAGTACCCGCCGGGCTTCAGGTCCTCCGGCGGCCACTCCCCCTTCACTCGTTTGACCAACAGCGGCGCGGTGACCATCAGATACGCGAGGTAGATCATGATGATCGCGATCGACGTGAGGACCGTGAAGATCTGCGGCTGACCGATGTTGACGACGAGAATGACGATGGCCAGCACGCCGATGGTCACTGCTGGCACCACCGGTGTCTGGGTCTTCGGGTTCACCTTGGCCAGACTCTCGCCGAAGGGCAGTGCGTTGTCTCGCGCCATCGCGAACGTGAGCCGAATCGCCGCGGTGTGCACCGCCAGCGAGCAGACGAAGACCGCGATGACGATGCAGATGAGGAAGACGGTGCCCAGTGGGCCCCACATCACGGCTTCGACGATGGACTGCAAGCTGCCGTCCGGGCTGCCGAGCGACGGATCGTTGAGGTCCGGCGCGGCCATGACGGCGAACACCAGGATGGCTCCACCGATGACGAACGACGCGAGAATGGCGCGCAGGATGGCCTTCGGCGCGGTACGCCGGGGTTCGACGGTCTCCTCTCCGAGCGAGCTCGCAGTGTCGAAGCCGTACATCACGTAGCCCGACGCCAACGACGCCACCAGGAAGGCTCCGAGGTACCCGCCGCTCTCACCGGCACCGTAGCCGTTGGTGGAGAAGAACACCTCGGGGCCGCGGTTGATGTTGGCCGCGAGCAGAGTCGCGATCAACACGGCCGCGATGAGCTCGATGAACACTCCTGCGCTGTTGATCATCGCCATCAGCCGGACCCCGAGCGCATTGATCGTCGTGGTGATGGCGATCAGGATCGCACCGAGCAGCACCGCGTTGGCCGCGAAATCACTGGCACCGGAACCGTCACCGATGATCTGGAATCCGCTCCAGATACGGGGCAGATTCAGCTGCAATGCCAGCGCCACGGCGGACAGCGTCACGATCGAGGCCGTCAGCATCAACCAGCCCGCAGACCATCCGACGATTCTGCGGCCCAACAACTTCGCCCAGTTGTACACCGAACCCGCTACCGGATACTTCGCGGCCAGTTCCATGAAGCACAGTGCCACGCAGAGCTGACCGACGAACACTGCAGGCCACGACCACAGATACGCCGGTCCGGCCGCACCGAATCCGAAATAGAACAGCTGGAACGTACCGGTGAGAATGGAGATGTAGCTGACGCCCGCAGCGAAGCTGGCGAATTTGCCGAGGCTTCGATCGAGTGACTCCTTGTAGCCGAAGTCGTCCATTCCGCTCGAACTGTCGTTCAGTAGTGCCATGCGCCTGGCCTTTCCGATCTTTTCGTTATCGGGTGCCGAACCACCCCGCCGCCGTGGGCGAGGTGTTGTGCCAAATATGTTTCGCCTCTTGATATTCGGACATTCCGGACGGACCGAGTTCGCGGCCGTTACCGGATTGCTTGAAGCCGCCCCATTCTGCGGCAGCGGTATAGACACCGAAGTCGTTGAGCCACACCGTTCCATGGCGAAGCCCACGCACCATTCTTTCGCCTCGCGCGGCGTCGGATGTCCGAACTCCCGCGGCGAGACCGTAATTCGTATCGTTACCCAGCAGGAGTGCTTCGGCCTCGGTGTCGAAGCGTTCCACAGTGAGTATGGGCCCGAATGTCTCCTCCTGCACGATATTCATCGACCGATCGCAATGGTCGAAAATCGTGGGCAGAAAGTAGCTGCCGGCATCCAGTTCCGGATTGTCCGGTTCGGTACCACCGATGACCAACGTCGCACCCTCTTCGATTCCGCCCGCGACGAAGGCTGCGATCTTCTCTCGCTGAGCCTGCGACACGAGCGGTCCGGTCTCGCTGGCCGGGTCCATACCCGGGCCGATCACGATGGTCTTCGCACGTTCGGCAACGGCAGCAACGAAACGGTCGGCGACCGATTCTTCGATGATGAGCCGGGTGCCTGCCGAACACACCTGACCCGAATGCAGAAAGACTCCGGTCAGGACGTTGTCGACCGAGTCGGCGAATGCCTGATCGTCGGCCACCGCGTCGGCGAACACGATATGTGGATTCTTGCCACCGAGCTCGACGGCCACCTTGGTGACGTTCTCGGCCGCCGCGGCCAAGATGTGCCTACCTGTCGCCAGCCCACCGGTGAAGGAAATGAAGTCGACGTCGCGGTTCCTGGTGAGCGCGTCCCCGAGAACCGCGCCGCTGCCCTGCAGCAGGTTGACCACACCGGCCGGCACTCCGGCTTCTTCCACCAACTTGGTGAACGCGATGGTGCTGAGCGGAGTCACCTCGCTCGGCTTGAGCACCATCGTGCAGCCGGCCGCCAGCGCCGGGGCGATCTTCCACGAGATCTGCAGCAGCGGATAGTTCCACGGCGCGATCATGACGCAGACGCCGATCGGTTCGTGCACCACTCGGCTGATGATTTCGGGTCGGTCGACGTCGATCAGACGATCGGCTTCGACCACTGCAAGATCGGCGTAGAAGCGAAAGACCGACGTCACGTCGTCGATGTCGATTTCACTCTCGCCGAACGTTTTTCCGGTATCGAGAGTCTCGATACGCGCGAGCTCGGCCTTGTCTCTCTGGAGCAGATCTGCGATGCGATTCAACAGATTGCTGCGCTCACCCACCGTCACCGACCGCCACGGCCCGTCGTCGAACGCCGCCCGCGCCGAGGCCACCGCGCGCAGAGCATCGTCCGGAGTGGCCTCGTCCACGACGGCGACCGTGCTGCCGTCCGCGGGGTTCACGATGTCTCGGGTTCCGCCGTCACCGGATCCCTGCCACTGCCCGTCGACGAACAACGAGGGCCGCAGCGCGGTCGGGTCGAATCCTGCATCGGAGTCGGTCACCGAAACACCTTCTTCCGTATGGGGGGTCGTGTCGTGTGTCTACGCTATGCCCTCAGCGCCCGGCGGTCCCGTCGATCCGTTCGTGAACCTCGTCTTCCCGCGGACCGATGCGCGAACATACCGTCCTCCCCGCTGAGAGGCATTGGCCTCCGCCCCTTTTCCTGCTGCGATTGTCGAACATGCGACGGCACTGTGTCGGACATGCAACAGCACAGTGCAGCGCAGCGCATTACGCTGGGATTCATGACTATCGAAGATGTGGGCGGCAGACGAACGGTGACGGCGGACGAGCTTCTTCTCCTGGTGGGTGATCACCTGCTCATAGAGGAGGGTGTCGCGACCGGGTTCATCGAGAGCGCGGGCCAGGTTGCCGAGAGCGTGGCGGTGACGGTGACCGACGGCGTCGACGGAACCACGACGACCGAACGGGTGTTCCTTCCCGATGCCGAGGTGACCATCGAACCCGCCGATCGCGGACGCGCCCCTGTCACGATGTGAGGGCAGGACAATCCCTGCTCAGAAGTACATTCATGTAACTCGAACAACTCTGCTCACATTAGTCACACAGGCACCGAACTGAGCTAGGGTGGCGGAAACCCGTCACCGTTCGGAAGGACGTCAGCAGTGCGACAAGGCCGAGGACACCCGACCGTTCGCGTTGCCGTCGTGTCCTGTGCCGCTGCCCTCGCCGTCGGTTTCGGCTCGTTCACGGCAGTGGCCGATCCCGAGGCGTCGGCCCCGGCAACCGCCGCCGAGTCGGTCCGCTCGGCCGACGCAGATCAGTACAACGGCGCGCAGGACGCACTGGTGAAGGGTCGCTACGACGACGGTTTCGCTGCCCTCGACGCACTCGCACTCGCCGCCCCGGACGACGCCAACGTGGCAGCGCTGCAAACGTTCTATGCCAACGCGACCGCCGATACCGATGCGCGTGCGCAACACTCGGCTCGCCTGCACACGCTGTCTCCCGCCCTCGCCGATGCAGTCGACCGGGCCATCGCCGTCATCGACGAAGCCGCGACGGAGACAATCGACTTCGACCCGATCACCGACGGACCCCGCACCGCGATCGTGGTACTCGGTCTGGGCCTGAACGGCGACGGCAGCACGACCCCGGAGTTGGTGGAGCGTCTGCGCTCGGCCGTCGCCGCGGCGGAGCGCTCCCCCGAGTCCCCCATCATCGTCACCGGCGGAAATCCGCAGAGCGGCGTCACCGAGGCCGAGGCGATGCAGCGATGGCTCGTCGAGGAAGGCATCGCGGCCGACCGCATTCACACCGAATCGACCGCGAATTCGACGGTGCAGAACGCACAGCGAGCTACCGCACTGGCCGCCGAGATCGGCGTCGACGATCTCGTGCTGGCGACGACCCCCAGTCATCTTCGACGAGCGATCTCCGACTTCGAGATCGCGGGCGGCGCTGTGATCGGCGCTGCGACAGCAACTCCCGACGATCTTCCGGATCTGCCTGCACTCGCTCCGACGGCACGGTTGGGCATGACCGTCGATGCCACCAAGATCCTCGGGATCCCGCGCACCTACTGACGCGTCCACCCTCGCAGCACCGACTCCGTTCCGGCTTCGAACGTCGCCCGACGGGTCTCGTCGTCGGAGTTCGTCGGCATCGCCAGTTCCAACGACACCAGACCGTGCACGATCGCCCAGAACGAGTGGCTGATCAACTCGACCGGCGCCCCGGCCATGATGCCGTCCGCAACGGCGCGTGCCACCGCCGCCCGGAGCGGGTCCATAGCCGCGGATGCGAGTTGCGCCTCGTCGGATACATCGATCGAACCGAGTACTCCGCCGAACATCACCGCGTACAGATGCGGATTACGTAGCGCCCACTCTCGGTACGCGATAGCCAGTGCACGCAGATCGACCTCGGGATCGCCGGTGACCGGAACCCTGCGCTGAGCGTCCCCGAAACTCGAGAACGACGTGGCGAACAGTGCCACGAGCAGCTCGGCGCGACCACCGAACAGTGAGTAGATCGCGGTGGTCGAGGTGCTCTGCGCAGCCGCGAGTTTACGTAGCGACAACGAGTCGACGCCTTGCTGCGCAACGGTTTCCGCCGCGGCCTCGAGTAGCCGTGTCCGCAACTCGGCGTCGTGAATTCTTGGTCTCGCCACTTGCGAAACCTACCACAACGGTGTTTTATAACAGTGTCACACAACGCTTCGATCATCGAACGGACGGGAACAAGTCATGCCAACCATCATCGACGGCCGCACCACGGTCGAATCCGAACGAGACACCGTCACGGTCTTCCTCATCGGAATGCGCATCAACAATCCCCTTGCCGTTCGCTCCTGGTTACCCGCGGTGCGGGCGATGCCGCGGATGCTCGGCCATCTCGAGCGGGATCCCGCCTCCGGGCTGCTCGGATACCACTCGTGGTTGGGACGCACCACCATGCTGGTCAGCTATTGGCGCAACGCCGAGGACCTCACCCGGTTCGCCTCCGACCCCGACGCACCACATGCACCCGCCTGGCGCGCCTTCAATCGATCGGTAGCCGCAACCCGCCATGTCGGTGTGTGGCACGAAACCTATACCGCGACAGCACAGAACAGTGAGGCGATCTACGTCAACATGCCTGCGTTCGGACTCGCGGGAGCCATCGGTGGACTCCCGGTCGGTAGCGGCTCGCACACGTGGAAGCAGCGAATGAAGTCTCCGAACTGATTGCTCGACGGCTACAGGAAGTTCCCGGCACGCGCAGCCAGGTCGAGAACGGGCTGCGGGAAGACTCCGAGGGCCACGGTGACCACCACCGAGACCCCGATCGCGCACGACACCGACGCCGTCGGCCGCACGATCGTGGCGGTCCGCTCTCCCGGATCGGTGAAGAACATGAGCACGATCACCCGCACGTAGAAGAACGCTGCAATCGCGCTGCACACCACTCCGACCACGACCAGTGCCGCTCCCCCAGCGCCCGAGGCAGCGCTGAACACCGCGAACTTGCCGATGAATCCACTGGTGAGCGGAATGCCGGCGAACGAGAGCAGGAACAACCCGAACACTGCCGCCACCAGCGGTGACCGACGACCGATTCCGGCCCACCGTTCCAGATCGCTCACTTCACCGCGTTCGTCGCGCGCCAAACCGATGATCGCGAACCCTCCGAGAGTGCTGAAGGCATACGCCAACAGATAGAACATCGTGGCCGACACACCCGAATCACCCACATCACCCAGTGCCGTCACTCCGGTGAGGATGAATCCGGTGTGCGCAACGGACGAGTATGCCAGCATCCGTTTGACATCGGTCTGCGTCACCGCGACGACGGAACCCAGCACCATGGTTGCGATCGCCACGACCCACAGCATCGGCCGCCAACTCGATTCGAGACCGGGAAGCGCCACCCCGAAGATGCGAAGAATCGCACCGAACGCCGCGACCTTGGTCACCGTGGCCATCAGAGCCGTCACCGGCGTGGGGGCACCCTGGTAGACGTCGGGAATCCACGAATGAAACGGCACAGCACCGACCTTGAACAACAGACCCACCGCGAGCAGGGCGGTTCCGATCAGCGCGAGCGATCTGCCCTGACCGTCCACCGCGATGGCGTCGGCGATGCCGTCCAACCGAACGGTTCCGGCGTATCCGTACAGGAAGGCAACCCCGAACAGGAAGAACGCGGACGAGAACGCGCCCAGCAGAAAGTATTTGAGGGCAGCTTCCTGCGAGAGCAAGCGCCGTCGCCTGGCCAGTCCGCAGAGCAGATACAGCGGCAAGGACAGCACTTCCAGCGCCACGAACATCGTCAGCAGATCCGTGGCCGCCGGAAAGAGCAACATGCCACCGATCGCGAACATCGCCAGAGGAAACACCTCGGTCTGGGCGACGCCTGCATCGATGGCCTCCTTCTCCGCCACGCTGCCCGGAGTGGTCGATGCCTGCGGGGTGAACGAATCGATGCGACGCTCGGCACCGGCCCCGGTGACTGCAACGGTGCGCTCCGCCAACAGCGCGATCGCCGGAATCGACACCAGCACAATGGTTCCCTGCAGAAACAGCGTCGGCCCGTCGATCGCAACCGCGCCGGACATCGCCGACGCCTCGGTGCCTGCCAGACCCAGGATGGCCGCCAGCGCCGCCACCAGTCCCGCGAGAGCGAGACCCACATGCGTGATCCGACGGGCTCGCAGCGGCACGAACGCCTCGACGAGAACACCGAGAACTGCGACCGAGAACACGATCAGCATCGGTGCCAGCAGACCGTACTGCACCTCGGGTGTGGTCATCGCTGACCTCCTGAACTGTCGACGATCGTGGATTGCACTGCCGGAGTGATGACATCGAGCGCGGGTTTCGGATACACCCCGAGCACGATCAGCAACGCGATCAGCGGCACCACCACGGCCAGCTCACGGCGAACGAGATCGGGCACCGTCTCGTTGCCCTCCCGGACCGGCCCGGTCATGACGCGTTGGTAGAGCCACAGTATGTAGATCGCCGACAGCACGAGGGCTCCGGCGGCCACAATCGCGGCGACTCCGTATCGACCGAACGTGCCGATCAGCACGAGGAATTCGCTCACGAACGGGGCGAGGCCGGGTAGGGAGAGCGTGGCGAGTCCCGAGATCAGGAACGTTCCGGCGAGCACCGGTGCCACCTTCTGCACACCGCCGTAGTCGGCGATCGCTCGTGATCCTCGACGCGACACGAGGAAGCCTGCGATCAAGAACAGTGCGGCCGTGGAGATTCCGTGGTTGACCATGTACAGCGTGGCACCGGCCTGACTCTGACCGGTCATGGCGAAGATACCGAGGATGATGAATCCGAAGTGCGAAATCGACGTGTAGGCAATCAGTCTCATCATATCGGTCTGGCCGATCGCCAGTATCGCGCCGTAGACGATGCCGATGACTGCGAGTGTGATGATCCACGGCGCGAACGTCTGCGACGAGCCGGGGAACAGTTCGAGACAGAACCGCAGCATCGCGAACGTGCCCACCTTGTCCACCACCGACATCATCAGCACCGCGGTGGCGGGTGTGGACTGCACTGCGGCGTCGGGTAGCCACGAGTGGAACGGCCACAACGGTGCCTTGATAGCGAACGCGAACATGAAGCCGAGGAACAGTGCGTTCAGAACCATCGGATCCACACCGAGTCCGCCCGATGCCGCCGCGTCGGCAATCACGCGCAGATCGAATGTCCCGCCGTCGAAAGGCCCGTCGGGTCGCGCGGTCACCACGTACAGGCCGATGACGGCAGCCAACATGATCAGACCGCCGAACAGGTTGTACAACAGGAATTTCACCGCGGCGCGCGTTCGACGCACTCCCCCGAAACCACCGATGAGGAAGTACATCGGAATCAGCATCGCCTCGAAGAAGATGTAGAACAACAAAACGTCCAACGCGAGGAACGACACGAGCACCATCGACTCGACCACAAGGATCAACGCCATGTACGTGTGCGACACCCGACGGGAGCCGTAATTCGCGACGCGACTGCCGTCGTACCAGCCCGCGACGAGCAGCAGGGGCGTCAGAACGGTGGTGAGCAACACCAGGACCAGGCCGATTCCGTCAAGTCCGAGGGTGTACCGCGCACCGAAAGCCGCTATCCACGAGTGGTCTTCGACGAATTGGTACCGATCACCACCGGAGTCGAACGACACTGCCAGGGCGACCGACACGGCCAGTGTTCCGGCAGCGAAACCCACTGCCACACTGCGCGCGACGGTCGGGCGAGCGGCGGGCACCAGGGCGACGACGATCGCTCCGAGCATCGGGAGCACCCACAGGACGGTCAACCAGGGAGTCGTCACAGAGCCACCACCATCAGTACCACGAGAACGGCTCCCGCGAACATCGCCAACGCGTACGAGCGCACATAGCCCGTCTGCAGTCGCCCGGACCGCGTCGATGCGCCGCCGATCGAGCTCCCCACCCCGTCCACGACGGCGTCGATACCGTTGTCGGCGTGCACCAGTGCGCGCGTGAGTGTTTGTCCTGGCCGCATGAATGCCGCCTCGTTGACGGCATCTCCGTAGAGATCGGCACGTGCAGCTCGGGTCAGGGGCGAGACATCCTCGGGTGGTGTCGGCGGAACCTCGTTCGCGATGTACTTGCGGTACGCGATGCTCGCACCGACCAGCACGACCACCAGGACGGCGACGGTGACCACCCAGGCCGGAATCGCGTGCTCCTCGTGTTCCGATCCCACCACCGGTTCCAGCCATGCCTCGAGGCGCCCACCCACCGCGAGGAAGGCTCCCGACGCCACCGAGCCGACGGCCAACACGATCATCGGGACGGTCATCGTCGCCGTCGCCTCGTGCGGATGTGCCTGCGCGGACCAGCGTTTCGGACCGAAGAACGTCAACAGCATCACCCGAGTCATGTAGAAGGCCGTCAGCCCTGCACCGAGCAATGTCACGCAGCCGAGAATCGGACCTGCCACTCCCTCGGCGGCGAATGCGACCTCGATGATCGGATCCTTGGCGAAGAAGCCGGAGAACGGCGGCAGTCCGATGATCGCGAGATAGCCGAGGCCGAACGTGACGAACGTGATCGGCATCGCGGCGCGGAGTCCACCGAACTGTCGCATGTCGGTCTCGTCGTTCATCGCGTGCATCACCGAGCCCGCGCCCAGGAACAAGCCCGCTTTGAAGAAGCCGTGCGAGATCAACAGCACGATGGCGTAGGCGTAACCGGAGGGTCCGAGCCCGGCCGCGAGCACCATGTACCCGATCTGACTCATCGTCGACGCCGCGAGCGCCTTCTTGATGTCGTCCTTTGCACAACCGATGACGGCACCGAACAGCAAGGTGACCGCACCGACGGTGACGGTGGCCGCGCGGGCGGTGGGCGACGCCTCGAACACCGGTCCGGAGCGCACGATGAGATACACCCCGGCCGTGACCATCGTGGCCGCGTGAATCAGTGCCGACACCGGTGTCGGGCCCTCCATGGCGTCCCCGAGCCACGATTGCAGCGGCACCTGCGCCGACTTTCCACACGCCGCCAACAGCAACATCAGCGCCATGGCGGTGGCCACCGATTCGCTCGCCTCGCCGATTCCGGCGAACACGTCGTCGTACTGCACGGAGCCGAAGTTCACGAACATGATCATCAGCGCAACGGCCAGGCCGATATCGCCGACTCGGTTGACCACGAACGCTTTTCGGGCAGCCGATGCAGCCGACGGCTTGTGCTGCCAGAAGCCGATCAGCAGATACGACGCCAGACCGACTCCCTCCCACCCCAGATAGAGGCCGAGGAAGTTGTCGGCCAGAACCAGCAGCAGCATGGCGGCGAGAAACAGGTTGAGGTACGCGAAGAAGCGCCGCCGCTCGGCGTCGTGGCTCATGTAGCCGATGGAGTACACGTGAATGAGCGACCCGACTCCGGTGATCAGCAGGACGAAGCAAATCGACAGTTGATCTGCGCGCAAGCCGAAGTCGACCTGCAGTTCGTCGACCGGAACCCACCGGAACAGGGTCTGGGTGAGCGTCCTGTTCGACTCGTCACGCCCGAGCATCGAGGCGAACACCACCGCGGCCACCACGAACGACGACACCGCTGCCGCCGTCGCGACCAGATGTCCCCAGGAGTTGCAGCGCCGGCCACCGAGCAACAGGAACGCCGCACCGAACGCCGGCAGAGCCGGAAGAAGCCACAGGATCGACATCGTTGTTCCCCCGTCAGTTCTTCATCAGTGAGTTCTCGTCCATGGAGATAGAACGACGAGAACGGAAGATGGCCATGATGATGGCCAGGCCCACCACCACCTCGGCAGCGGCGACCACCATGGTGAAGAACGCGAACAACTGCCCGTCGAGATTGCCGTGCATGCGGGAGAACGTCACGAACGCGAGATTGACTGCGTTGAGCATCAATTCGATGCACATGAACACGATGATGGCGTTGCGCCTGACGATGACGCCTGCCGCGCCGATCGTGAACAGCAGAACGGACAGGTAGAGATAGTTCTCCGGATTCATCGCTCGTCACGCTCGATCCGAGGATCGGCGAACATGGCGTTGACGGAGGACTCGGATTCGGTTCCGTCGGGCAACAGAGCGCGGCGATCCACCCCGTTGTGGCGGGCGTACACCCCTGGACTCGGCAGCGGTGTCACCCTCGAACCATCGCGGAATCGATCCCGGGCCATTTCTCGCTGACCCTTGACCGGCCCCAGAGCTTCCCGGTGCGCCAGAATCATCGCCCCGATGGTGGCAGTGATCAGCAGTGCCCCGGTCAACTCGAACGCCCACACGTACTCGACGAAGATCAGCTCGGCCAGGCCCTCGACGTTTCCGGTGGAGTTGACGGCGTCGAGACCGGCGAAGTCGAGCCGACCGCTCCGGACCGAATCGCGCAGCAGCACCCCGATGATCAACAGCCCGAAGCCGATTCCGATGACGACGGCCGCGATGCGGTGCCCGCGCAGGGTTTCGGTCAGCGACTCCGAGGTGTCGACTCCGACGAGCATCAGCACGAACAGGAACAGCATCATGACCGCGCCGGTGTAGACGACGATCTGCACGACACCGAGGAACAACGCCCCCTGCGCCATGTAGAAGGTCGCCAGCACCACCATAGTTGCGGCGAGGAACAATGCCGAGTAGACGGCTTTGGTACTCATCACCACCCCGAGCGCACCGATGACGGCTACGACGCCGAGGGTCCAGAACTGCACTGCCTCACCGGTGGACGTGGCCTCGAGGGCGAGCTGAGCGATGGCAGTCATCGAACCGGACCGCCCTCGGTTTCGTTTGTTTTCTCATCGCCGGTGACGATGCCGCGGTAGTAGTCCTCCGCCGAACGGCCCGGAGCCATCGCGTGCGGCGGGGCCACCATGTCCGGCTCGAGCGGAGCCAGCAGGGAGTCCTTCTCGTAGATCAGATCGGCTCGGTTGTCACCGGCGAGTTCGTACTCGTTGGTCATCGTGAGAGCCCTGGTCGGGCAGGCCTCCACACACAATCCACACCCGATGCACCGCAGGTAATTGATCTGATAGACCCCGCCGTAGCGCTCACCCGGAGAGAACCTCTCGGTCTCGGTGTTGTCGGCTCCTTCGACGTAGATGGCGTCGGCCGGGCAGGCCCACGCGCACAGTTCGCAACCGATGCACTTCTCGAGACCGTCGGCGTACCGATTGAGTTGATGACGACCGTGGTAGCGAACCTCCGTCGGCTTCTTCTCCTCCGGATACAACTCCGTCTCGGCCTTCTTGAACATCGTCGCGAAGGTGACTCCGAAACCGGCTATGGGACCGAGAAATTCAGGCATCGGCGTTCTCCTTCGGTGACCTGGCGGCGGATGAGCGCACACCGGCGTGCCGGCTCGGGAAAGTCGAGCCCTGGGTGGGAATGGGAGGTATCGGGAATCCGCCTGCCACAGCGTCGAACTCGGCAACGGGCACACCAGGCGGCACGTTCCGCTCCCGCGCACGCCTGCGCACCATCAGCAGCAGTGAACCCAGTACGGCCACCGCGAAGATCATCGACACGACAAACGTGACCAGCGGTACGTCGTAACGATCGGCCCCGAGTACCCGCACCGTCGCGATCACCATCACCCAGATCAGCGCAACGGGAATGAGAATCTTCCAGCCGAAGCTCATGAACTGGTCGTAGCGCAGCCTCGGCAGCGTCGAACGCAGCCAGATGAACACGAACAGGAACACCCAGACCTTGAGGGTGAACCACAGCACCGGCCACCACCCCGAATTGGCACCGCTCCACAGACTCAACGGGATCGGAGCCTGCCAGCCGCCGAGGAACAGCGTGGTCGCGAGCGCCGAGACGGTCACCATGTTGATGTACTCGGCGAGCATGAACATGGCGAAACGAAGAGACGAGTACTCGGTGTGGAATCCGCCCACCAACTCACCCTCAGCCTCGGGCAGATCGAACGGAGCGCGGTTGGTCTCGCCGACCATCGCCGTCACGTACACCAGGAACGACGGCAGCAGCAGGAAGATGTACCAGGTGTTCTGTTGCGCAGCAACGATTCCGGAAGTCGACATGGTCCCGGCGTACAGGAAGACCGCCGCGAACGACAGGCCCATCGCGACCTCGTAGGAAATCACCTGCGCCGTCGAACGCAGCGCACCGAGCAGCGGATACGTCGAACCCGACGCCCACCCCGCCAACACGATCCCGTACACACCCACCGACGTGACCGCGAGAATGTACAGAACACCCACCGGCAGGTCGGTCATCTGCAGCGGCGTCGTCGTACCGAACACCGACACCTCGGGACCGAACGGAATCACCGCGAAGGCCATGAACGCAGGAACCACCGAAATGATCGGAGCCAGAACGTAGATCGGCTTGTCGACACCGGTCGGAGTGATCCCCTCCTTCAATGCCAGCTTGATCCCGTCCATCAGCGACTGCAACAGCCCCCACGGGCCCACCCGGTTGGGTCCCACCCGCATCTGCATCCACGCCATGATCTTGCGTTCGGCGTAGATCGCAACCAGCGGTGTCAGCACCAGGAAGACGAAGACCGCCAAAGCTTTACCGACAACCAACCACCACGGATCGTTGCCGAACATCGACAGATCGGTCGGCGCGGCCATGATCATGACTGCCCACCTCGGGGTCGTTCCGCAGAACCATGCCGAATACTCACCACTGCGCCCGACTGCACCCCAAGCGAGCGATACACCGTCGAACCGGGCGAGTTCATCGGTATCCACACCACGGTGTCGGGCAGATCGGTGATCGTCAGCGGCAACGTGATCGAGCCACGGTCCGTCGCAACACTCACCAGATCGCCGGTCTCGGCTCCGATGGCCGAGGCCGTTGCCGCAGACAGCCGAACGGTAGGTGCGCGACCGGTCGCGGCGAGATTGTCCTCCCCGTCCTGCATTCGTCCCGCATCGATGAGCATCCGCCACGTGGCCAGAATCGCCTGTCCCGGACCGAGGGTCGGAACGTCCGCGCGGGGCGCCACCCGGGCCACCGCGGTGCGCGGGCCGTTCCACACACCGAGGCGAGCCAACTCGGCGCGTACCGCTGCCGCGTCGGGCACGGCCAGTTCGACGCCCATCTGCGCGGCGATGGCGTCGAGGATGCGTTGATCCGGCATCACCGCGCCTGCACCGAGTGCAGTGTCGAACGTACGGGGTCGGCCTTCCCAGTCGACGAAAGTTCCCGACTTGTCGACCACCGGTGCCACTGGGAACACCACGTCGGCCCGCTCGGTGACCGCGCTGTGGCGCAGTTCGAGGCTCACCACGAACGCCGATCGGTCCAATGCGTCGAGTGCCTCCCGGGGGTCCGGCAGATCGTCGAGATCGATTCCCGCAGTGACCAGAGCGCGATCCGGTCCTGCGTCGGCCAGGATCGCCGCCGTGTCGCGGCCCACCTCCGCCGGCAACTCGGGCACTCCCCACACCGCGGCCACCTCGGCGCTCGCAGCCGCATCGGCAACAGGACGCCCGCCGGGCAGGACGTTCGGCAGCGCCCCTGCGTCGAGCGCACCGCGTTCGCCGGCGCGTCGAGGAATCCAGGCCAGGCTCGCGCCGGTGTCGTCCGCCAGTTTCGATACCGCCGCCAGACCACCGGGAACGCAGCCGAGCCGCTCGCCCACGAGGACGATCGCACCGGGCTCCCGGAGGAGGTGTGCAATCGATTCGGTGCCGCGATCGCCGACGTGCAACGCATCGAGCCAGCCCGGCTCCTCGCCGGGAATCGACTGCAGCAGGACGCCGTCCAGCTTGCGTAGGCCCCGGGTGGAGAACGGCGCGATCGATGCCACCACCACTGCGCTCGTGCGGTGCGCCTTACGTAGCCTCAGGAACACCAGGGGTGACTCTTCCTCGGGCTCGAAGCCGACCAGTAGCACCACGGGGGCGTTCTCGAGATCGGAGTAGGTGACGCCCAACCCGGTCGCCGCGATACGACCGGCCAGGAAACTTGCTTCCTCGGCGCTGTGATCCCGATTGCGGAAGTCGATGTCATTGGTGGCCAGAACTTTTCGGGCGAACTTGGCATAGGCGTAGGAGTCTTCGAGAGTCGATCGTCCGCCCACGAGTACCGCGGCACGTCCGACCGACCCGGCCAATCCCGTTGCCGCAGCCGCCAATGCAGCCGACCACGACGTTTCGATCAACTCCCCGGATTCGTCGCGGATCATCGGCGAGGTGATGCGGTCGGGTTCGGTGGCGTACTTGAATGCCCACCGGCCCTTGTCACAGTTCCATTCCTCGTTGACCTGGGGATCGTCACCGGCCAGCCGTCGCATGACCTTGCCGCGTCGATGGTCCGTGCGTTGAGCACAGCCCCCTGCGCAGTGCTCGCACACGCTCGGCGACGAGGTGAGGTCGTACGGGCGCGCCCGGAACCGATACTCGGTGTTGGTCAGCGCACCCACCGGACAGATCTGCACGGTGTTGCCCGAGAAGTAGGAGTCGAACGGCTCGTCGCCGAAGATCCCCACCTGTTGAATCGCACCACGTTCGAGTAGCTCGATGGACGGATCGCCGGCCACTTGAGCTGCGAAGCGAGTGCATCGCGCACACAGGACGCACCGTTCGCGGTCCAGCAACACCTCGGCCGACAGCGGAATCGGCTTGGGGTACGTGCGTTTGGTCTCGACGAACCTGGACTCGGCCCGGCCCGCAGCCATCGCCTGGTTCTGCAGTGGACACTCACCGCCCTTGTCACACACCGGGCAATCGAGCGGATGGTTGATCAGCAGCAGCTCCATGACGCCGCGTTGCGCCTTCTCCGCCGACTCCGATGTCACTTGGGTGCGCACGATCATGCCCTCGGCCACTGTCGTGGTGCAGGACGCCAACGGCTTGCGCTGCCCTTCGACGTCGACCAGGCATTGCCGGCACGCCCCCACCGGATCGAGCAGCGGGTGATCGCAGAAGCGCGGAATCTGCACGCCCATCAGCTCGGCGGCGCGAATCACCAACGTGCCCTTGGGAACACTGATCTCGTGGTCGTCGATGGTCAGTGTCACCATGTCGACCGGAGTGACCGATTGCTCCGTCTGTGCCGTCATGACGTCAGCTCCTCTGCCATCAGGGTCGATCGGTGTGGATCGAATGGGCATGCCTGTTCGGTGACGTGTCGGATGTATTCGTCGCGGAAGTACTTCAGCGAGGACACGATCGGGCTTGCGGCTCCGTCTCCCAACGCGCAGAACGATTTTCCGGCGATGCCGTCCGCGATGTCGAGCAGAGTCGTGAGGTCGGCTTCGGTACCGGTTCCGCCGTCGAGGCGGCGCAGGATCTGCACCAGCCAGTAGGTTCCTTCTCGGCACGGCGTGCATTTGCCGCAGGATTCGTGTGCGTAGAACTCCGTCCATCGCAACACTGCTCGCACGACGCAGGTCGTGTCGTCGAAGATCTGCAAGGCCTTGGTGCCCAACATCGATCCGGCGGCGCCGACGCCCTCGTAGTCGAGCGGCACGTCCAGATGCTCGCCGGTGAACATCGGTGTCGACGATCCTCCCGGTGTCCAGAACTTGAGCTCGTGACCGGGCCGGATACCGCCCGCGTAGTCCAGCAGTTCCCGCAGGGTGATGCCCAGCGGGGCCTCGTACTGGCCGGGTCGACACACGTGGCCGGAGATCGAGTACAGGGTGAACCCGGGTGACTTCTCGCTTCCCATCGATCGGAACCATTCGATGCCCTTGCGCAGGATCACCGGGACGCTGGCGATGGATTCGACGTTGTTGACCACCGTCGGCCGCGCGTATAGGCCCGCCACCGCGGGGAACGGTGGACGCAGTCGGGGTTGACCTCGTCGCCCCTCGAGCGAGTCGAGCAGCGCCGTCTCCTCGCCGCAGATGTAGGCCCCGGCCCCGGCATGTATCACCAGCTCGAGGTCGAACCCCGATCCGAGGAGGTTCTTGCCCAGGTAGCCGGCGGCGTAGGCCTCGGCAACTGCGGCCTGCAGTCTGCGCAGCACCGGTACCACTTCGCCGCGAACGTAGACGAATGCGTGCGATGCACGTATTGCGTAGGCCGCGATGATGATTCCTTCGATCAACGTGTGCGGACTCGCCATCATCAAGGGCATGTCCTTGCAGGTGCCCGGCTCCGACTCGTCGGCGTTGACCACCAGATAGTGAGCTTTCCCGTCACCCTGTGGAATGAAGCTCCACTTCGTTCCGGTGGGGAATCCCGCACCGCCACGGCCTCGCAGGCCGGAGTCCTTGACGAACGCGATGAGATCGTCGGGGTCCATGGCGAGGGCCTTCTCGAGCCCCCGATAGCCGTCGTGACTGCGGTAGGTGTCGAGTGTCCACGAGTCCTTCTCGCCCCAGAACTCGCTCAGCACCGGCGTCAGGGCCATGTCATTTCCCCTTCGTCGGTGGGTCGGTTTCGGTGGTGTTCGGCTGCGGTGGAACGGTCGCCGAAGGAGCCGGAGCCGGTTTCTCGCGCACCGTTTCCGCCACTGCTTCGGCACCGAGATCGGGATGGTCGTCCGGGGAGCCGGTGACGGCCCGGGGAGCCGTCATCGAATGCTCACGGGCGTACCGCAGACCCGCGAGACTGGCTTCGCCTGCGCTGCCGGTGGATTCGAGTGCACCCGGCCGATCGTCGGCGAAGCCGGCCAGAATTCGCTCGGTCTCGCGGAACGTGCACAGCGGAGCGCCGCGGGTCGGGGTCACCTGCGCACCGGATCGAAGCGCATCGACCAGTTCCCGTGCCGACGCCGGAGTTCTGTTGTCGAAGAACTCCCAGTTGACCATCATCACCGGCGCGAAGTCGCAGGCGGCGTTGCACTCGATGTGCTCGAGGGTGATCGCACCGTCGGCGGTGGTCTCGCCGTGGTCGATATCGAGGTGATCCCGCAGCGCGTCCATGATGGCGTCGCCGCCCATGACGGCGCACAGGGTGTTGGTGCACACTCCGACGCGATAGTTTCCGGTGGGCTCGCGGCGGTACATCGAGTAGAAGGTCGCGACCGCGGTGACCTCTGCTCCGGTGAGATCGATTACGCCCGAACAGAATTCGATTCCGGCCGGCGTGAGATATCCGTCCTCGGATTGCACCAGGTGCAGCAGCGGTAGCAACGCCGATCGGGCCTGAGGATAACGACTCAGGATGATCTCGGCGTCGGCGCGCAGGCGGGCACGCACGTCGGCGGGATAGGACGCACGGGCGTCGGGGCCGACCAGCTGTACTGCTTCCTCGGGGCGAGCTCCGAGTTGGACGAGCACCGGCTCCGAGCGTGGCGTGGTCATCGGTCCACCCCGCCCATCACCGGATCGATACTGGCAACGGCAGCGATGACATCGGAGATCATGCCGCCCTCGCACATCGCGGCAACCGCCTGCAGGTTGGTGAACGAGGGGTCTCTGAAATGCACTCGGTACGGCCGAGTTCCACCGTCACTGACGATGTGCACACCCAGTTCGCCTCGCGGCGATTCCACCGTGGACAGCACTTGGCCCGCCGGCACACGCATGCCCTCGGTCACCAATTTGAAGTGGTGGATCAACGACTCCATCGAGGTGTCCATGATGGTGCGCACGTGGTCCTGAGAATTGCCGAGACCATCGGGTCCGGAGACGAGTTCGGCCGGCCAGGCGATCTTCTTGTCGTCGATGACCACCGGTCCGGGCCGAAGACGATCGAGAGTCTGCTCGACGATCTTGAGCGATTCCTTCATCTCTTCGACGCGAATCAGATAGCGCCCGTAGCAGTCGCATCCGGTGTCGGTGACGACATCGAACTCGTAGTTCTCGTACCCGCAGTAGGGGTCGGACCGGCGCAGATCGTAGGGCAGTCCGGTCGACCGAAGCACCGGCCCGGTGACGCCGAGGGCCATGCACCCGGTCAGGTCCAGGTAGCCGACGTTCTCGGTTCTGGCCTTCCAGATCGGGTTGTCGTTGAGCATGAGTTCGAGATCGCGTAGCCGTCCGGGAAGAACCCGCAGCAACTCGCGAACCTTGTCGATCGCATCGGCGGGCAGGTCCTGAGACAAGCCGCCAGGACGGATGTAGGCGTGGTTCATTCGAAGTCCGGTGATGGCCTCGAAGACGTCGAGAATCAGCTCGCGCTCCCGGAAGCCGAACAGCATCGCCGTCACGGCACCCAATTCCATTCCACCCGTGGCCAATGCCACGAGGTGCGACGAGATCCGATTGAGCTCCATCAGCATCACCCGGATCACCGTCGCGCGCTCGGGAATGTCGTCGGTGATGTCGAGCAGCTTCTCCACCCCGAGGCAGTACGCGGTCTCGTTGAAGAAGGGCGAGAGATAGTCCATCCGAGTGACGAACGTGACGCCCTGAGTCCAGTTGCGATACTCGAGATTCTTCTCGATACCGGTGTGCAGGTAACCGATTCCACACCGGGCCTCGGTGACGGTCTCGCCTTCGATCTCGAGAATCAACCGCAGCACACCATGGGTCGACGGGTGTTGCGGACCCATGTTGACCACGATGCGTTCCGTGGTCGACCCGCGCGCAAGTTCGACCACGTCGTCCCAGTCCTGGCCCGACACTGCATAGATGGTTTCGTCCGTTGCGCTCATCAGTTGTACGACCTGCGCTCGTTGGGAGGCGCGACCCGAGCGCCCTTGTACTCGATGGGAATACCGCCCAGGGGATAGTCCTTGCGTTGCGGGTGCCCGACCCAGTCGTCCGGCATCTCGATCCGCGTCAGCGCGGGATGACCGTCGAACACGATGCCGAAGAAGTCGTAGACCTCGCGTTCGTGCCAATCGTTGGTCGGATAGACCGCGCAGAGCGACGGTGTGTGCGGATCCGCATCGGGTACAGCGACTTCGAGTCGCAGGCGGCGTCCGTGGGTGATGGACACCAGATGGTAGACCGCGCGCAGTTCCCGGCCGACCTGATCCGGGTAGTGCACACCCGATGCCCCCGTGCACAATTCGAATCTCAGTTCCTCGTCGTCACGGAGAGCGCGGGCGACGGCGGGCACGTGTTCTCGCGAGAGATGCAGCGTCAGTTCGTCGCGAAAGATCACGGCACGCTCGACGGCGTCCTCGAAGGGTACGGCCGCGTCACCGGTGTCGAGGACCGCGGCCAATCGGTCGACCACGGCGTCGAAGTAGCTGCCGTAGGGCCGGACAGCCGTGTCCACCGATGCCACCGGCGGCTGCAACCGGCCGTAGCCGGAGGTGTCACCGCTCCCCCGGACGCCGAACATCCCGCGGGGCCCGTCCGCCGTCATCGCAGCAGCCCCTTCAGATCGATGGTCGGGGTGGACGCCAACGCCGCAGCCTCGGCGGCCACGCGCACCTGCTCGCGATTGACACCCAGCGGCATCTGCTGAATCTTTTTGTGCAGCTCCAAGATTGCGTTGAGCAGCATCTCGGGTCGGGGCGGACAACCGGGTAGGTAAATGTCGACGGGAACGATGTGGTCGACGCCCTGCACCACCGCATAGTTGTTGAACATTCCGCCCGAGGACGCGCAGACGCCCATGGCCAGAACCCATTTCGGTTCCGCCATCTGGTCGTACACCTGCCGCAGCACAGGTGCCATCTTTTGGCTGACACGGCCGGCCACGATCATCAGGTCCGCTTGGCGCGGAGACGCACGGAACGCTTCCATGCCGAATCGTGCGAGATCGAACCGACCGGAGGTGGTGGCCATCATCTCGATCGCGCAGCACGCGAGACCGAAGGTCGCGGGCCACAACGAGCCCTTACGGGCATATCCGGCCAACCCCTCTACGGTGGTCAGCAGAAATCCGCTGGGTAGCTTCTCTTCGAGTCCCATCGATCACACTCTTTCCGCATCCGTTCGAGGTGAGAACCGTGCATCGTGCCGTCGCCGATCAGTGGTTGGACGTCAGTCCCATCCGAGTCCGCCTCGCCGCCACTCGTAGACGTAGGCCACCGACACGTTGACGACGAACAGTGCCATGGCAACCAGTCCGAACGCGCCCAGCACATCGAGATGGACGGCCCACGGATACAGGAAGACGATCTCGATGTCGAAGATGATGAACAGCATCGCGGTCAGGTAGAACTTCACCGGAAATCGTTGTCCCGTCGGCGCATGCATCGTGGGCTCGATGCCGCACTCGTACGCGTCGAACTTCGCTCGGTTGTACCGCGCGGGTCCCACCATGGTGCCGACCATCACCGAGAACACCGCGAACACGACCGCAATGGCACCGAGAACGAGGATCGGAACGTAGGCGTTCATCCCGGCATCTGCTCCCTCGATCGACTACCGCGCCGGCGCGTAGTAAATGCGACGGCCGTACCAATGTGACCTGAACCACACAGTATGGGTTCGGTGTCGATCTCGCGGGATTTCGACGAGTCCAGTTTTCGTAAAGCGTTGACGCGCATGGATCACCCGAATTCGTCCGCCCCATGCAGTGTGACTCAGATCACCTGTCAGCCCCATGCGATCCGCACCGACGAAAACGACAAACCTCCCGACGATCTCGGCCGGCCGAACCAGGCTGCCGACATGGAACAGGAGAAATGATGAAATCGATTTCCGTCTCGGCGCTCGCCGCCGAGGGACTGGGAACTGCCCTGCTCGTGATCTTCGGCGTCGGCACCGCCGTGATCGCGGGCGACACCGTCGGAACCCCGGGCATCGCCCTGGCGTTCGGCCTCACGCTGCTCGCACTGGTCTATGCGATCGGGCCGATCTCGGGATGCCACATCAACCCGGCTGTGACGATCGGAGCCCTGATCGCTCGCGCCATCACCCCGATCAAGGCTGTGTTCTACATCGTCGCTCAGGCCGTCGGTGCACTGATCGGCGCGCTGATCGTACTGTTCGTCGCATCCGGCCGTCCCGGATACGACATGGCGGCGGACGGTCTGGGCACCAATGGGTTCGGCAGCGCCTCGCCCGGAGGATACGGGCTGGCGTCGGTCGCGGTGTTCGAGACGATCGCGACCGGCCTGCTCGTCCTCGTCGTACTCGCCACTACGGCCCCCACCGTTCACCCCGTCGTGGCAGCCGGCATTCCGATCGGCCTGACACTGACCGTGGTTCACCTGCTGGGCATCGGAATCGACTCGACGTCGGTCAACCCGGCTCGGTCCTTCGGCCCGGCCCTCCTCGCCGGCGGACCTGCCCTGTCACAGCTGTGGGTGTTCGTGGTGTTCCCCGTGCTCGGAGCTGTCATCGCAGGCGTGATCCATCGGCTCGTGCTGACGGTGCCCGCATCGGAGAAAACGGTCTGATCTAGCGCGATCGAGAGACCCGGGCACCGACGCGTACCGAGTGCTGCTTCAGCAGATCGACCACCGCTCGACCCAGCCGGATCGGATCCAGCGGGTGCGGAACAGCAGCCTCGGCGCGCGACCACTCGGCCAACCACGCATCGTCCGGACGTCCGATGAGTACCAACACCGGTGGGCAGTGAAGGATCTCGTCCTTCAACTGCTTCGCCAGACCCAGACCGCCGACAGGTGAGGACTCGCCGTCGAGAATCGCCAACGCGACATCGCCTGCATCCATGTGCTCGATGACGACGGCTGCCATGGCGATGTCGACGTACTCGATGTCACCGAGTGCGGGATCCGGTCGAGTTCCGACGGCAGACCGCACCTGGGCGCGGGTCGCGGCATTGCTGCTGTACACGAGCACGCGGACACGACCGGATGGACTCGCTCCCGCTGTGGCGTCGGACACATCGCGATGCTACCGCGCGGTCCCCGGCAAACGGATCGAAACAGCCACGGCCGACAGGTAATCGACGTTGCTGCGCCGGTCAGTTCTCGACGGTCACGACGACCGCGGCTGGTTCTTCGGTGGTGGTCACCGTGAACGCGGGTCGATCGGCCGCAACTCCGATGAAAGCCTGCGAGATTCCGCCGGGATCAGCCAGGAAATCGACCGAGGCGATCGCAGATTCCGCACCACCTCGCACCCGTTCCGGCCCGGCATACGAAGAGAAGGTGTCGTCGGAGTCCGTCGACGTACCCGACAGGTCCACCTGCAACACCGATCTCCCCGGCACTGCCAGCGGTTCACTGGTGCCGTAGCGAATGGCCTCGTCGACGTACCGCACCGTGTAGGACACCGGGCCGTTGCCTGCCAACCCGAACTCGACCGAAAACTCCTCCACCAGCACGTCGGTGACACCGACCGGCGACGCACCAGGGAATCGCGCGCCATCGAGGATCGGAGGAAGCTCTGTCACCGCGGGCGGCAGCGCTTCGACGGTCGGCCTGGGATTGGACATGGGATTACCGACGACCAGTGATCCCGTGACCGTGGTGTAGTTCGTGTCGGCCGAGACCTCGTCGACCGGGCCGCTGCCCCCTGCGCCGGCACAGCCCGCGGCCAAACCGAGCATCAGTGATCCGACGGCCGAGAGCGCGACCGGAGCCCTGCGGTGGCCGTCGTACATCGCCTCACCGTACTGAAGAAACCGATCGGTTCGGTAGTGCTGCGTCGACGCGATTCGGTCACGATTGCACCGACCTCCGATCCTGCTAGCGTCAGAGGGTATGGACCCGAAGAGCTATTCGTCCGGTGAGCGTGTGTTCGGTCCGCCCAACGGAACTTTCGACGCGGATTGGGCTGCGACCGCACTGCGATCGAACCGTCCCGAGTTGGACCACCCCACCTCGGTGCGCCTGGTGGAACAAGCCTGGGACCTACTCCGAACGCAAGGGCTGCGCGGAGAACGTCTCGCCACTGCGCTGGACCTCGAGCCCGGTCTTGCTGCTGCCGTGTCCGCGGTCGCCACCGAGACCGCCGAGCTGTACCTGGACCCTCGATAGCTCCAGGTCTCAGCTCCGTCCGAACTGCTCCCACGCGAACCCGGCCACGAGCACCGCTGTACCGCCGATTTCGGCGACGATCAACGACACCATGAACAGGTGCGTCCCCGGGACGGGATCGACGAACTGGTTTTCGGTGTCTCGCCGAAATCCGTGGACGGTGTAGCTCACCACGGCAGCGACGAAGAACACCAGCACCACCGACGCGGCGATCAGATCCACCATGACCGACCAGGCGCTGAACTGCGCCAGCACTGCGAGCACCAGGGCTGCGAACGAGTACATCAATGCTGCCCGATGGGCGATGTCGACATAACGATGCGCAGTGCCATCCGGCGACGTCGACATCTGGTGATACTTGATCACCCCCAACCCCAGTGCCCACAGCAGCAGGAGACCGGCCACGAGGACGATCACCTTGGTGTCCAGGTCCAGCTGCATGTCTTCCTCCCCCACTCGATCCCGCGCCGAAGGTATCACCGGCACCGGAGTTGATACCGTTCCGCAATGCCGGCCGACCCCGTACTGTCCCAGAACGCTTTCGGGCTCCGCTTCGACTGGGGTCTGTGCGGTGCCGACGCCATCGTCGACGGCGCAGACGTCGCCGTCGTCGTGGACGTCCTGTCCTTCACCACCACTCTCACGGTTGCTGTGGACGCAGGCATCGACGTCATCCCCAGTCGGTGGCGCGACGACCGGGCCACGCAGTTGGCCGAGCAGTTCGACGCGGTGCTCGCAGTGGGGCGGTCGGCCGCCTCACCGGGCCTGATCAGCTTGTGCCCGGCGACCGTACGGGCCGTGCCTGCTCCGGCACGGCTGGTGCTCCCGTCACCGAACGGATCCACCATCGCCCACGAGCTCGCGAGCATGGCCCCGCTGTGCGTGGGAGCGTCGCTCAGAAACGCATCGGCCGTAGCGCAGTGGATACGTGCCAGGAACCGAGATGCAGTGACAGCGGTCATAGCGGGCGGTGAAAAGTGGCCGGACGGATCCCTCCGGCCTGCCGTCGAAGACCTGTGGGGTGCCGGTGCAGTCATCGCTGCCCTCGTCGACGCCGGAGCTGCCGATGTCTCCCCGGAGGCGCGCGCAGCTGCGTCCGCGTGGCGAGCCGTGGAGCGAGACGTGGGCTCGGAGCTGCGGCAATGCGGCTCCGGTCGTGAATTGGCAGCGATGGGGCACCCGGAAGACGTGGACATCGCAGCCGAGGTCGATTCGAGTTCGAGCGTTCCGATTCTGCGCGACGGCGTATTCGTCGACGCGACTCGGGCATGAGTCGACCGGCGCTCGAAAACGACCCACGATGCCGACCCGACACGGCCGGTTGTGTCCGATATTTGGATCGGAACCTCGAATCACGGATCATACGGTGGTGAGTACGGAACGAGTCGCCCCGAAGACCACCGTCGTTGTACCGACGTACAACGAACGTGAGAACCTCCCCAAGCTCGTCGAGCTGCTGGCAGGGTTGCAGGTGGAGGGGCTCGGTGTGTTGGTCGTCGACGACAATTCGCCCGACGGCACCGGCGACGTCGCCGACAAGTTGGCCATCGACGGCCCCATCGAGGTCAGCGTTCTGCACCGCACGGAGAAGAACGGGCTCGGACGCGCGTACGTCGCAGGCATGACGAGGGCTCTCGACGAGGGTGCGGACATCGTCATTCAGATGGACGCCGATCTGTCGCACCCCACCGAGGTGATCCCGGCGATGATCGACAAACTGAACACCACCGACGCGGCCGTGGTGCTCGGATCGCGATACGTACCGGGCGGAGCGGTCGCCGCCGATTGGCCCTGGCACCGCAAGGCCCTGTCCGCATGGGCGAACTTCTACGTCAACACGATCCTGCGCCTCGGCGTCAAGGATGCGACGGCGGGATTCAAGGCGTGGCACGCGCGCACCCTGCGCACCATCGATGTTGCCTCGGTCGAGAGCAACGGGTACGCATTCCAGGTCGAGATGAACTACCGAACCGTCAAGCACGGCCTCACTCTCGCCGAAGTGCCGATCACCTTCGAGGAGCGCAGCGAGGGCGAATCCAAGATGAGCCTGTCGGTTCAGCTCGAGTCGGCATTGGTGCCCTGGAAGTTGTTGCTGCGCAAGAACAAGCTCTGACCGAAGCGTCACGGCGTGAAGCGTCGGAATCCGCCTTCGGCACCGATGACCTGGCCGGTGATCGAGCCCGAATCGGGCGAGAGCAGCAGCGCCACGACCGCCGCGGCCTCGTCCGGAGAGTTCCACCGACCGCGCGGCATGTGGCGCGAGACGAACTCGTCCAGATCGGCACTCGCCCAACCGGTGTCGGTCGGACCAGGATTGATCTTGTTGACGGTGATACCCCGTTCGATCAGCGAATCGGCCAAGGTCGGTGTGATCGCGGCGATCGCACCCTTGGTCACCGCATAGGGAATCTCGGTCGGCATCGGCCCCTCCCCCTGCCCGGACGTGAACAGCACGACGCGTCCGCCGTCGCGGTGATCGACGTACCGTTGCGCAAATTCCTGCACCAGAACTAACGACGCACGCACGTTCACCGCCCACGTCAGGTCGAGGTTCTCTGCCGTCAGAGACCCCAGGTCGCCCAGCTGTGACCGGGCATGGTTGATCACCAACGAGTCGACGGCACCGAACCTGGACTCGGCAGCATCGAACAGGGCGGCAGGTGCTTCGGGATCGGAGAGATCGACGTCGAGATGCCCGAGTCTGCCTGGCGCGGTGGACAACTCGGCGAGCACCTGCACCGCCCCCGGTGTCCCTGCTCCCCACGGCTCGCTCACGTCGTAGGCATCGCAGGATTGCGCGAAGACGCGGGCGCGCTCATCCTGCAGCAACCTACGGGTGATGGCGTAGCCGATACCGCGGCGTCGACCCACACCGGTGACGAGGACGGTACGCCCATCGCTGTTCATGCTGCATTGTCGACCGTAGCGGCATACACGTCAACGCCGAGAGCACGGTTGGTACCGTCGCACCGGAGAATCCACAGTTCACCGCCCTGCGACTGTGGACCTCCGTGCACGGAAACAGCGACGTGATCGCCGACGCTACCGAACCAGAGACTTGACCGACGCCGGTAGCTGGCGGACGTTTTTGTAGGGGCCGACCACCGCGGCACCGAAAGGACGGTCGAGCAACACGGCAGCGACCTCACGTACTTCGTCGTTGCCGACACTGTCGATCCGCGCCAACGTATCGGTGATGTCGCGGTGATTGCCGTAGTTCAGTTCGCTACGACCGATCCGGTTCATCCGAGAGCCCGAATCTTCGAGTCCCAGAACCAATCCGCCGCGCAACGAACCCTTGGCCCGCGCACACTCCGCGTCGGTGATGCCCTCGGAGGCGACCTTGGCGAGCACTTCCCTGATCACCGTGGTCACTTCGCCCAGGTTCTCCGGCTGACAACCCGCGTAGACGGAGAACGCACCGCTGTCGGCAAACGTGTCCACCGAGGAGTACACCGAGTACGCCAGTCCGCGCTCTTCCCTGATCTCCTGGAACAGACGAGAACTGAGCCCGCCGCCCACTGCCGAGTTCAGCACGGACAACGCCCAGCGATGCCCTTCGTGTCGACCGAACGCACGTACGCCGAGGCACAGGTGTGCCTGCTCGCTGTCACGAGTGGTCAGGCTCAATGTGGGGGCGTTACGCAATCGCGCTGTGCCGCTTCGCCTTTCGGCCGGTCGCAGTCCCTTTTCCAGATGGCCCGCGAAAGCGCGACGCACCAACGACACAATCTGCTTGTGATCGACGTTGCCCGCGACAGCAACCACCATGCGCTGCGGCGTGTAGCGGCGAACGTGGAACGAGTGCAATTGCGCACGGGTCATCGACTCGATGGATTCGACGGAGCCGATGATCGGGCGCCCGATCGGATGATCACCGAACATGGCTTCCAGGAAGGCATCTCCCAGCAGATCCTCGGGATCGTCGTCGCGCATGGAGATCTCTTCGAGGACCACCTGACGCTCGACGTCGACATCTGCCGATCGGCAGCGGCCGCGAAGCACCACATCGCTGACGAGATCGATGGCGAGCGCCACGTCCTCGTCGAGCACGTGCGCGTAGAAGCACGTGCTCTCCTTCGAGGTGAACGCGTTCAGCTCTCCCCCGACACCGTCCATCACCTGGGCGATCTCGAGCGCACTGCGCGTGGGCGTCGATTTGAACAGCAGATGTTCGAGGAAGTGTGCTGCACCGGCAACACTGGGTTGCTCGTCGCGCGAGCCGACTCCGACCCACACACCGACCGAGGCCGAGCGAACGCCGGGCACGAACTCGGTGACGACCCGAAGACCGCCGGGCAGAGTGGTGCGTTGCACGCCCGTGTCGATGCCGGTGCTCTCTGGAACGGCCGAACGGTACGTCCCGAGGGGACGTACCGTTCGGCTCGATTGCTTCTTACTCAGCGCTGACCTCGGCGGGTGCCTCGGGAGCGTCGGCGGGAGCAGCAGCGTTGTCGTCTTCGACGGGAACGAGGCTGATCTTGCCGCGGTTGTCGATATCGGCGATCTCGACGCGCAACTTGGATCCGACGCTCACGACGTCCTCGACCTTGTTGATGCGCTTGCCGTTACCGAGCTTGGAGATGTGCACCAGTCCGTCGCGGCCCGGGAGCAGCGAGACGAATGCACCGAAAGCCGTTGTCTTGACGACGGTTCCGAGGAATCGCTCGCCGACCTTCGGCAGCTGCGGGTTGGCGATGGCGTTGATCATGTCGATCGCGGCCTGTGCGGACGGGCCGTCCGCTGCACCGACGTAGACAGTGCCGTCATCTTCGATCGAGATGTTGGCACCGGTCTGCTCGGTGATGGAGTTGATCATCTTGCCCTTGGGCCCGATGACCTCGCCGATCTTGTCGACCGGCACCTTGATCGCGGTGACGCGAGGTGCGTACGGGCTCATCTCGTCCGGGGTGTCGATGGCCTCGGCCATGACCTCGAGGATCGTCGTGCGCGCATCCTTGGCCTGCGACAGCGCGCCGGCGAGCACCTTGGAGGGGATGCCGTCGAGCTTGGTGTCGAGCTGCAGTGCGGTGACGAAATCCTTGGTTCCGGCGACCTTGAAGTCCATGTCGCCGAATGCGTCCTCGGCACCGAGGATGTCGGTGAGGGCGACGTAACGGGTTTCACCGTCGACCTCGTCGGACACGAGGCCCATTGCGATTCCGGCGACCGGGGCACGCAGCGGCACACCGGCGTTGAGCAGCGACAGGGTCGATGCGCAGACCGAGCCCATCGAGGTCGAGCCGTTGGAGCTCAGTGCCTCGGAGACCTGGCGGATGGCGTACGGGAACTCTGCCTGGCTGGGCAGAACCGGCAGCAGAGCGCGCTCGGCGAGTGCGCCGTGACCGATCTCGCGACGCTTCGGCGAACCGACGCGGCCGGTCTCACCGGTGGAGTACGGCGGGAAGTTGTAATGGTGCATGTAGCGCTTGGACGTCTCGGGCCCGAGCGAATCGACCTGCTGCGCCATCTTGACCATGTCGAGGGTGGTGACGCCCAGGATCTGGGTCTCGCCGCGCTCGAACAGGGCGGATCCGTGGGTACGCGGGATGATCGCGACCTCGGCGGACAGCGACCGGATGTCGGTGATGCCGCGGCCGTCGATGCGGAAGTGATCGGTGAGGATGCGCTGGCGAACCGACTTCTTGGTCAGTGCGCGGAATGCGGCACCGATCTCCTTCTCGCGGCCGGCGAAGCTGTCTCCGACCGACGTGAGGACCTGAGCCTTGACCTCGTCGAGCTTGCTCTCACGCTCGGCCTTGCCTGCGATGGTCAGTGCCTCGTTGAGCGGGATCTTCGCGGCGTTCTCGACGGCCTCGAAGACGTCCGACTGGTACGCCGGGAAAACCGGGTAATCGCCGGTGGGCTTTGCTGCCTTGGACGCGAGCTCCTGCTGTGCGGTGCACAGGGCTGCGATGAAGGGCTTCGATGCCTCGAGTCCCTCGGCGACGACCGCTTCGTTGGGGGCGGTAGCGCCACCCTCGATGAGCTCGATGACGTTCTCGGTGGCTTCTGCTTCGACCATCATGATCGCGACGTCTGCGTCGGCACCGGAGCCGGAGACGATGCGGCCGGCGACGACCATGTTGAACACGGCCTTCTCGAGCTGCTCGTTGGTCGGGAACGCGACCCACTGCTTGTCGATCAGGGCGACGCGAACGCCGCCGATCGGACCGGAGAACGGCAGTCCGGCGATCTGCGTCGAGGCCGATGCCGCGTTGATCGCAACGACGTCGTACAGATCGGCCGGGTTGAGGCTCATGACCGTGATGACGACCTGGATCTCGTTGCGCAGTCCGTCGACGAACGTCGGACGCAGCGGCCGGTCGATCAGGCGGCAGGTGAGGATGGCGTCGGTGGACGGACGGCCCTCGCGGCGGAAGAACGATCCGGGGATACGGCCCGCGGCGTACATGCGCTCTTCGACGTCGACCGTCAGCGGGAAGAAATCGAAGCCCTCACGGGGGTGCTTGCCGGCGGTCGTTGCCGACAGCAGCATGGTGTCCTCGTCGAGGTACGCGGCGACTGCGCCTGCGGCCTGCTGTGCGAGGCGGCCGGTCTCGAAGCGGATGGTCCGCTTGCCGAACGTGCCGTTGTCGATGATCGCAGTTGCTTCGTAGACGCCTTCTTCGACGTCCAAAGTTGTGGTTTCCGACATGTGTTCTGTTCTCGTCCTCTCGTCTTTGCCGTGCCCGCGTGGACACACCACCAGCCCTCCTGGCTGTGGCGGCATACCTGTGCCGTCCATCTCCGAGCTTCTCTCGGGACGCGGCTGCGCGGAGGCGGCCATCGATCGAAGCCCACCGGATCTCGTATCCGAAAGGCCACTACCGAAGACCGTCACCACGGCGTGACAGGCATACACGGCGTGTGCGAATGCTGTGCATCCGCTTTCTCGTGCTGGCGTAACTGTTCTTGCGGTACAAACACAGATAGCCAACGAGGAACAGTCTAAGCACTGCCTCGTTGGCTACTGCACTATTGCTGCGAGTCGGGTGCGCACCGGCGCGTCGAACCGTGCATCGGTGACTTCCTCGCGTCGTTCTGAATTATCGACGCAGACCCAGACGCTCGATGAGCGAGCGGTAGCGGGTGACGTCGACCTTCGCGATGTACTTGAGCAGACGACGACGACGTCCGACCAGCAGCAGCAGGCCGCGGCGGGAGTGGTGGTCGTGCTTGTGCGTCTTGAGGTGCTCGGTCAAGTCGACGATGCGCTTGGTGAGCATTGCAACCTGCGCCTCGGGCGAGCCCGTGTCGGTGGGGTGCAAGCCGTACTCGCCGAGAACGGCCTTCTTCTGTTCGGTGGTCAATGCCACTGGTACTACTCCTGATCAATGACGTCCGCGTGAAAGGAAGCTACGCGCCCGGTGTCGAGACAACGGGATCGAAGCCGGTACAGCCGCCGCGGACCGCAGCGAGCACCGAGGGGAGCCTATCAGGCCGTGCTGGCCGCCAGGATCGTCCGGGCCCGCTCGGCGTCGCGGCCCATTTCCTCCACGAGGGCTTCCATCGAGTCGAACTTCTCCATGCCGCGCAGTCGGTCGACGAAGTCGACTGCCACGTGCTGGCCGTACAGGTCGGCCTCACCGTCGAGGACGAATGCCTCGACGGTCCTGGTACGACCCGAGAACGTGGGATTGGTGCCCACCGACACGGCAGCCGGATGCCGCTCCCCCGGAGTGACCGTCCCCATGATCGGACCCGGCCCGAGCACTGTGAACCATGCCGCGTACACACCGTCGGCGGGAATGGCCGAGTACATGGGTGGCGCGACATTGGCTGTGGGATAACCCATTTGGCGACCTCGGCCGTCTCCGTGCACGACGACTCCTTCGACGCGATGCGGTCGCCCGAGCGCGGCGGTGGCTGCAGCGACGTCACCGGCGTCCACGCACGATCTGATGTACGTCGAGGAGAACGTCACGGCGTGCTCGGCGAGCAGGTTGACTCCGTCGACTGCGAAACCGGACCGTTCGCCGATCTTGCGCAGCATGGGCACGGTGCCGAGCGCCTTCTTCCCGTAGGTGAAGTTCTCGCCGACAACGACCTCGGCAACGTGCAGACGTTCGATCAGGATCTCGTGCACGTATCGCTCGGGAGTGAGCTTCATCAACTCCGGCGTGAACGGCATGACGCAGAAGACGTCGATACCCAATTCCTCGGCGAGTTCGGCTCGCCTCGTCAGGGTCGTCAACTGAGCAGGATGGCTTCCCGGTCGCACGACCTCCATCGGATGGGGATCGAACGTCATGAGCACGCTGGGAACGCCGCGCTTCTTCGCAGCGGCCACCGCTCGCCCGATCAGTTGTGCGTGTCCGCGATGAACGCCGTCGAAGACGCCGATCGTGAGCACGCACCGACCCCAGTCGGCAGGTACATCGTCGAGACCTCGCCATCTCTGCACACCGCGAAGCCTACGGCCCGACGGCCGCTCGGTCACTCTCGGACAGGCGTGTCGCGCGCGGCACGTATGGACAAAAAGGTATCCCCACGGTAAATATTTCGGTGTGCCTAACTTTTTTCTTCGCCGGTGTGGATCGCGCCGTGGGCGGATTCTCGCGAGCTGGGCCGTGGTGGGACTACTGGTGGCAGCCTCGAGCGGCTGCGCCCGTGCCGTCGGGGACGACGATCCGGCGATGCTCGACGACGGCAGACCCCTGGTTCTGACGACCTTCACCGTCCTCGCCGACATGGCCGCCAATGTCGCAGGCGATCACCTCCGAGTGGAATCGATCACAAAAGCCGGGGCCGAGATCCATGGCTACGAGCCGACCCCAGGAGACCTACGCACAGCAGAGCAGGCCGAGCTGATCCTGGACAACGGGCTCGGGCTGGAGGCCTGGTTCGAGAAATTCGTCGAGCGCATCCCCGCACCCCACGCCGTGGTGAGTGCGAACGTGGACCCGATCTACATTCGCGACGACGCCTACGCGGGCAAAGCGAACCCCCACGCGTGGATGTCCCCCGTCGTGGCCGAGACGTACGTCGAGAACATCGCCGACGCGTTCGTCGCGCTCGATCCCGCCAACACCGACGACTACCGCGCGAACGCAGCCGCATACGTGGGACAACTTCGCGAGGTCGGTGCCGAACTGGCCGCGGATCTCTCCGGGCTACCGGCTCGTCAGCGCGCGCTCGTCACCTGCGAGGGCGCATTCGGCTATCTGGCCCGCGACTTCGATCTGCAGGAGGCCTACCTGTGGCCGGTCAACGCCGAGCAGGAAGGAACGCCGAAGCAGGTGGTCCGCACCATCGACTTCGTTCGCGACAACGACGTACCCGCCGTGTTCTGCGAGTCGACGGTCTCGGACAAGGCGCAGCTGCAGGTCGCCGAGGACACCGGCGCGCGCTTCGGCGGACAGCTCTACGTCGATTCTCTGAGCGACGCCACCGGACCGGTCCCCACGTACCTGGATCTACTGCGCTACGACGCACGGTTGATCGCCGACGCACTGGTAGGAGAACGATGACCCAGCACACTGGTGACCCTCACTACAAGGCCCCGCACGAGACCGTGGCAGCGCTGACGGTGGACGCCGTCAACGTTCGATACCGCGACGTCGTAGCCCTCACCGATTCCAGCCTGACCCTTGCACCCGGCCGGGTGTGCGGGTTGGTCGGAATGAACGGATCGGGCAAGTCGACGCTGTTCAAAGCCATCATGGGAGTGGTCAAGCCCAACTCCGGCTCGATCACCGTGTTCGGCGGAGACCCGGCGCAGGCGCGCAAGGCCGGCACGGTCAGCTACGTGCCCCAGGCGGAATCCGTCGACTGGACGTTCCCGATCAGCGTGCGCGACGTGGTGATGATGGGCCGATACGGGAAGCAGAATTTTCTCCGCAGTCCCCGAGCCGCCGATCGACTGGCCGTCGACGAGGCTCTGCAGCGCGTCGACCTCGCCGAACTGGCGAACCGACAGATCGGCCAGCTCTCCGGCGGTCAACGCAAGCGCGCGTTCGTCGCCCGCGCCATCGCCCAGGAGGCATCGCTGCTGTTGCTCGACGAGCCCTTCGCCGGTGTGGACAAGAAAACCGAGGCCACCATCACCAGGCTGCTCCGCGAACTCGCAGCACAGGGTGCGTCGGTTCTGGTGTCCACACACGATCTTCACGCCCTACCGGAACTGTGCGACGAAGCGATCCTGCTGCAACAGCGCGTGCTCATGCACGGCAGTCCGATCGACGTACTGCGCCCGGAGAACCTGGCGCTGGCCTTCGGCATCGACCCGTCGAAGGTCGGCGAGTTGGGTGCGGGCACTCGAACTCCGTCCACCCGAACCACGGAAGCGAGCTGAACCGTGTATCTGATCGATTTTCTGGTGGACCCACTCGAGTACACCTTCATGCAGCGAGCCCTCCTGGTCACCGTCACCGCCTCGATCGTGTGCGCGGTACTGAGCTGCTGGCTCGTCCTCATCGGGTGGTCGCTGATGGGCGACGCCGTCTCGCACGCAGTTCTTCCCGGCGTCGCGCTGTCGTACCTGTTCGGGGCACCGTTCGCGATCGGAGCGCTGGTGTTCGCGCTCATCGCGGTCGGTGCCATCGGAGTGGTCCGCAACACCACCATCGTCAAGGAGGACGCCGCTATCGGCGTCGTCTTCACCACCTTGTTCGCGCTCGGTGTCGTCCTGATCTCCAAGTTTCCGAGTCAGATCGACCTCAACCACATCCTGTTCGGCAATCTGCTGGGAGTCTCGCAGGCAGACATGGTCCAGGTGTTCGTCCTCGGCGGTATCGCGCTGGTCGTCATGATCGTCAAACGTCGCGACTTCACTCTCTTCGCCTTCGACCGCACCCAGGCCCGCGCCGTAGGCATCAACCCGACGGTGATCTCGGCCGTCATGCTGACCCTGCTCGCCCTGACGACCGTGGTCGCGCTCCAGGCCGTCGGCGTCATCCTCGTGGTGGCGATGCTGATCACTCCCGGTGCGTCCGCCTATCTGCTCACGCACAGCTTCGGCCGCATGCTCGTGCTGGCACCGCTCATTTCGGTGGGTTGCGCGCTGGTGGGGATCTACGCCAGCTTCTACCTCGACGTGTCCTCCGGCGGCAGCGTCGTACTCACCCAGGGACTCGTCTTCGTCCTTGCCTACCTCTTCAGCCCCTCACAGGGCATCGTCGTCCGCGCTCTGCGACAACGCGGCCAGGTGCCGGTGGCTCCGGCCGGGTGAGATGTCTTTTTCCATTGGATTGCCTAAGCTCGGCGACGTGGCGCTACGAAAAGACGATCCCGCACCGGCCGACGAGGGCGTCCAGCTGTCCGCAGTTGCGCAGGACTATCTCAAGGTCATCTGGACGGCCAGTGAGTGGAGCGAGGACTCGGTCAGCACCAAGATGCTCTCCGAGCGCATCGGTGTTTCCGCCTCGACGGTGTCCGAGGCGATTCGCAAGCTCGCCGACCAAGGCATGGTCGACCACGCCCGCTACGGAGCCATCTCACTGACCGAGAAGGGTCGTCTCGCTGCCATCGGTATGGTGCGTCGGCATCGTCTGATCGAGACCTATCTGGTCCGAGAGCTGGGTTACGGCTGGGACGAAGTGCACGACGAGGCGGAGATCCTCGAACATGCCGTCTCGGATCTGATGATGGATCGAATCGACGCCAAACTGGGCCACCCCGAACGCGATCCGCACGGCGACCCGATTCCGTCCGTCGACGGTGCGATCGAGGCCCCGTCCGCGACCCGCCTGAGCGACTACCTCGACGGACAGTCCGGCCGAGTCGCCAGAATTTCCGACTCCGACCCGGCGATGCTCCGCTACTTCGACTCCGTCGGCATCACGCTGGACCTGCCGATCACGGTGGTCGAACGACGCGACTACGCCGGCACCGTCGCCATCGAGCTGGCCCGCACCGACGCCACTGATTCCATCGATCTCGGCCACCGCGCCGCAGAGGCGATCTGGATGGTTCCGGCGACCTGATCGCCGGGTCGGTGCCGCATCCGTGCCGAGTGTTTCAGTGCCCGCGCAAGGTCGCAGGCCGCACGACCATGACCGAACTGGCGCGCTTGCCCTTCTCCTGGAGCAGAGCGATGGTGTGACCGGTGGGATCGACCGCCGCGTACACCCCGTCGATTCCGATCGGATCCAGCCACCGTCCCTGGCTCAACGATTCCGCCTCACTCGCGTCGATCTGCCGGTGCGGGAACGCCGTTCGGGCCGCCTGATCGATGTCCAGGCTCACGGCCGGGTCCTCTGCCAGATCTTCGAGTGTCCGCGCATGATCGAGGGTGAAGGGTCCGACGCGGGTGCGGCGCAGCACGGTCAGATGGCCGCCGACGCCGAGCGCCGCGCCGAGGTCCCGCGCCAGGGCCCGAACGTACGTCCCCGAGGTGCAGTCCACCTCCACATCGAGGTCGACGAACGCGGATTCGTTCTCCACCACATCGCGCCTGGCCGTCACGTCGAATCGGGTGACGCTGACCTTGCGGGCGGCGAGTGTGAACTCCTCACCTGCGCGAGACAATTTGTGGGCACGTTGCCCGTCGACCTTGATGGCGCTGACACTGGCAGGAACCTGCTCGATGTCCCCGGTCAGGGCGGCAATCGCGGTCGAGATCTCGGTGTCGGAGACATGCGCGGCCGAAACATCGGCCAGGACGTCGCCCTCGGCGTCGTCGGTCGTCGTGCTCCGGCCCAGCCGGATGGTGGCGGTGTACGACTTCGTGGTCAGCGAGAGCAGTCCCAGCATCTTGGTCGCACGCTCCACGCCGAGCACGAGCACGCCGGTCGCCATGGGATCCAAGGTCCCCGCATGGCCGACTTTTCTGGTGCGCAACAGTTTTCGGCACGACGCCACCACATCGTGGCTCGTCACTCCCGGCCCCTTGTCGACCACCAGCAGGCCGGCACCGACGAGACCGGACGAAATCTTTTCGCGAGCACTCACGAGTGAGCATTGTGCCAGGCCCGCGGAGCAGGTCGTCACATCACCGAGATCGCGGTCATCACCAGACCGCCCGCAACCATCCATCGACCGTCGAAGGCCCGCAGCGGCGGCCCGGACATCGTGTCTCCTGGCACCAGCAGCTCGGAACGGAACGTTCCCGAAATGTCGTCACCGGAGCCGGTGCGCTCGAAGGTGATGTGTGCGTCCTCGAAGCCGAGCCAGCGTCCGGTCAACGGCTCCCAGGCCTTGTACGTCGCTTCCTTGGCGCAGAACAACACTCGATCCCAGTGCACGTCCTCGCGGCCCGCGGTCGCGAGCCACTCCCGTTCGGCCTCGAGACTCACCGCCTCGAGCACTCCATCGGGCAGGGGTCCGTGCGGCTCGGCGTCGATTCCCACCGAACGCACCTGCATCGAGTGGGCCAACACCGCACCGCGATACCCGTCGCAGTGCGTCAACGATCCGACCACACCCTTCGGCCATTGCGGAGCACCGGACTTGCCGCGCATGATCGGCGCAGGCTCGACACCCAGCTTCTCCATCGCCACCCGCGCACAGTGTCGAGCCGAGGTGAACTCACGCTTGCGCTTGTCCACCGCCTTGGCCACCAGCGGGGCCTCGAGCGGATGCGGCGTCAAACCCGGTGGGTCCGCGAACAATTCGGCCGAGACGACGCCGTTGGGAAGTATCGATTCGATCACTTGCCTGCCCTCATCTTCTCTACCTCTGCCTCCATCTCGGGCGTCACCGTGAAGTGCCCGCCCCACTTGTTCAACGCGCCCGGCGGATACTCGGGGACCGGAAGAATCTGTCGCAGAACGTTCTTCGGTAGGCCGCGCCGCTGCCATTCGCGCGGATAGCCCACCGACACCTCCTCGAAGCGAACGCCGTCGTAATAGGTGGTCCGCGGAATGTGCAGGTGCCCGTACACCGAGCAGATCGCGTTGTACCGCGTGTGCCAATCCGCCGTCAGTGTGGACCCACACCACAGCGCGAACTCCGGGTAGAACAGCACCTCGGTCGGCTGCCGAACCATCGGGAAATGATTGATCAACACCGTCGGAACGGAGGTGTCGAGCGCATCGAGACGCTCCCGGGTGGCGTCGATCCGCGCATGGCACCAGGCATCGCGCGTCGCGTACGGCTGCGAGGACAGCAGGAATTCGTCGGTGGCGACGACGTTCTTCTCACGTGCGATCGCCAGTCCGTGTTCCTTGTCTCTCGCTCCCTGCGGCAGGAACGTGTAGTCGTAGAGCAGGAACATCGGCACGATCGTCGCCGGGCCACCCTCACCCTCCCACCGCAGATAAGGGTCCTCCGGGGTGACGACGTCGATCTCGCGGCACAGGTTGACCAGGTACTCGTATCGAGCCGCCCCGTGGATCTGGACGGGATCTTTCACCGTCGTCCACAGCTCGTGGTTTCCGGGAACCCAGATGACTTTCGCGAAACGGCTACGGAGCAGTTCGAGCGCCCACTTGATGTCGTCGGTCTTCTCCGACACGTCACCGGCGACGATCAGCCAGTCCTCGGGCGATTCGGGAAAGATGTCCTCGGTCACGGGCCGGTTGCCCCGATGTCCGACGTGAATGTCGCTCACTGCCCACAGCTTCGCTGCCACTGAAAATTCCTTCCGATGCGCTCGGCCGCCGGCGTCGAATCGCCAGAACCGTCCGAGAACGTACCAACGCCCAATACTCCCCGCAGATTCCGCGGCGTTTCCGGGCGGGGTGAGGCGGCAACTCGGTCGACGGTGGGGCGGGAGTACGCGCGGAAAACGAAATCGAGGCCATTCAACCGCAGATTCGGGTATATGGTGCCTTTCATGACTTGTTTGCGGATGTCTGCTGTGGTGGCATCACGATGACGGTGCCCCCGATCCGCGTCCGAGACGCCGCGGCGCTACTCGGTGTCAGTGACGACACCGTCCGCAGATGGATCGACAGCGGAGCGCTCCCCTCGCTCGAGGACGAGAACGGACGCAAGGTCATCGCCGGCCGGGACCTGGCCGACTACGCGCGCGAACATGCTGTCCCTCCGCCGGAGATCGCGTCGGGCGGAAGCTCTGCACGCAACCGACTCGTGGGGTTGGTCACCGAGGTCGTCTCGGATGCGGTGATGAGCGAGGTGAGCATGCAGTGCGGGCCGTTCACGATCGTGTCCCTGATGAGCACCCGCTCGGTTCGCGAACTGGGGCTGGAGCCCGGCAAGGTCACCGTCGCTGTGGTCAAGGCCACGACCGTCATCGTCGAGACACCGTAGGACACAGGAGATGTTCGTGAAGACACTGCGACCGGTATCCGCGCTCGTCATCGCAGCCACCCTCGTGCTCGTCGGGTGCAGCTCGAAGTCCGATTCGACCGCGCCCGATGGACCCTCGGACGGTAGCGCGGTCCGAGGCGAGATCACGGTCTTCGCCGCAGCATCGCTTCGTGCGACGTTCACCGAGCTCGGTGATCGATTCGAGGCCGAACACCCCGGCACCTCGGTGGAGTTCAGCTTCGCGGGCTCATCCGATCTGGCCGCGCAGCTGATCTCCGGCGCCCCTGCCGACGTCTTCGCCTCCGCGGATACGAAGAACATGACCGAGACGGTCGACGAGGGCCTGGTTGCGGATGACCCCGTCGACTTCGCGTCCAACACGCTGACCATCGTGACCGCCCCCGGAAACCCGGACGGCATCGCATCGTTCGCCGATCTGGCAAACCCCGACGTTCTCACGGTGATCTGCGCGCCCCAGGTGCCGTGCGGCGCGGCGACGGCCTCGGTCGAGGCCGCTACCGGCACGCAGATCCCGGCCGTGAGCGAGGAATCCTCGGTCACCGACGTGTTGGGCAAGGTGACCTCGGGGCAGGCCGATGCCGGACTGGTCTACGTGACCGACGCTGCCGGGGCAGGAGAGGCCGTGACCGCGGTGCCCTTCGAGGAGTCGAGCGAGGCCGTCAACACCTACCCGATCGCGACACTGAGCGGGTCCGACAACCAGGGCACCGCCCGCGCTTTCACCGAGTTCGTCACCGGACCCGTCGGGCAGGACGTACTCGGTCGAGCCGGCTTCGCAGCTCCGTGACCGTGCGAGTCGCACACGACGGGCGGTCGACCGTCGGTGTGCCGGTGTGGATTTTCGTTCCGGCAGCCATCGGTGCACTCCTCGTGGTGGCACCGCTGGCCGCGATATTCACCCGAATCGACTGGTCCAATTTTCTCGGACTCATCACCTCCGAATCCGCTGTCGCGGCGTTGATCCTGAGCCTGAAGACGGCGACGGCCAGCACCGCAGTGTGCGTGGTTCTGGGCGTGCCGATGGCAATCGTGCTCTCGCGCAGCTCGATTCGCGGGCTCTCGATCCTTCGCTCTCTCGTCGTACTGCCCTTGGTTCTGCCCCCGGTGGTCGGGGGCATCGCGCTGCTCTACACCTTCGGGCGACAAGGCCTGTTGGGCGAGCACCTGGACGCCTTGGGGATTCGAATAGCGTTCACCACCTCGGCCGTGGTGCTGGCACAAGTGTTCGTGTCGCTGCCTTTCCTGGTCGTCAGCGTCGAGGGCGCACTGCGCACGGCCGGCGACCGGTACGACGTGGTGGCCGCGACTCTGGGGGCCACCCCCACGACCGTTCTACGGCGCGTCACCGTTCCGCTGATACTTCCCGGACTGATATCGGGAACCGTCCTCGCCTTCGCGCGCGCGCTCGGAGAATTCGGAGCGACCTTGACCTTCGCCGGATCCCTCGAAGGCGTGACCAGGACACTGCCGCTGGAAATCTATCTGCAACGCGAGAGCGACCCCGATGCCGCGGTGGCGCTGTCGCTGGTGCTGATTCTCGTGGCGGCACTCGTCGTCGTGACCGCACGCGGCACTCGGTCGTCGGGAACGCTGTGAACTCACTGCACCTGCGGGCCACACTCGGCGTCCGCGGCATCGATCTCGAACTGGACGTCCCCGAGGGTGAGACGGTAGCCATCCTCGGACCGAACGGGGCAGGCAAATCGACACTGCTGCAGCTCGTCTCCGGTGTGGTGGCACCCGACGAAGGAATCGTCCGACTCGGCGAGGACGTGCTGACCGATACCGTCTCGAACACCGTCGTGCCGATTCACGCCCGAGGCGTCGCGACCCTCTCTCAGGAAGCTCTGCTGTTTCCTCACATGGACGCTCGCACGAACGTGGCCTTCGCACCGCGTAGCGCCGGCGCGAACCGCGTCGCCGCGCGTGCCGTCGCCGATACCTGGCTCGACGCGGTCGGAGCCTCCCACCTGGCCGATCGCCGCCCCGGCCAGCTGTCCGGCGGTCAGGCTCAACGAATAGCCATCGCACGCGCTCTTGCGGCCGACCCACGCCTGCTGCTGCTCGACGAACCCCTCGCGGCGCTGGATGTGGACACGGCACCGAGCATTCGACGAGTACTGCGCACGGTGCTGCGCGCGAGCGGTCGCACGGCCTTGATCGTCACCCACGATCTGCTCGACGTTGTCGCGCTCGCCGATTCCGTCGCGGTCGTCGACGGCGGACGCGTCGTCGAGCGCGGCTCGGTCACCGAGGTCCTGACCGCACCTCGCAGCGAATTCGGTGCCCGCATCGCGGGGGTGAACCTGCTCTCGGGACGGGCAGTCGACGCCGACGACTCGACGTCCCTGACCACGAACTGGGGACTGACGGTCCACGGCTCCGGGCGGTACACCACCGGAACCGCACTGGTGGCGGTGTTCTCCCCCGCCGCCGTCTCGGTACACCCGACGGCCCCGCACGCAAGCCCGAGAAACGTGTTCGAGGTGGTGATCGAGGAGATGGAGGTGCAGGGCTCCGGCATTCGTGTTCGATCACGTCCGCAACCCGACGGGTCTCCCGGCATGGCTGCAGACATCACCCCTGCCGCGGTGTCGGATCTCGGGCTCGAGCCCGGCGGCACCGTCTTCTTCGTCGTCAAGAGCCGTGAGGTGGCATTGCACCCCGCGTTGCCGTCGCAACCCTGACGGCTATCGGCGGAGTTGGCGATCGCTGCCGATCACCAGCCACTTTCCGGACAGTACTCGGCCCGCGACTGCAAGCATCCGCAGTGCGACGAAGACGCCGAGCCCTGTCCAGATCCCTACCAGTCCCCAGTCGAACACCAGAGCCGACCAGATGAACGGCAGAAAGCCCACGACGGCGCAGGCCATGGTCGCGTTTCTCAGAAATGCAGCGTCGCCGCTGCCGAGCAGCACACCGTCCAACGCGAACACCACGCCGGCAATGGGGATGATCGCGACGAAGATCCACCAGATCGCATGCATCTCGTCGATGACCGATGCGTCGGTGGTGAACAGATCCGGGACGAACGACCGCCCGACGGCGAACACGCCGGCGAGAACGACCGCGAACACCGTCGACCACGCTGTCAATCGCCACGCCAGGGCGCGCGCATCGTCGATCCTGCTCGCGCCCAGGGCGGCTCCGACCAGGGTCTGAGCGGCGATTGCCAGTGAATCGAGCATCAACGACACCAGGTTCCACATGTGCAGAACAACCTGGTTGGCGGCGACCGAGGCGGCACCGAACCTCGACGCGACCGCAGCGGCGGACAGAAAACAGGCCTGGAACGCCAGACTGCGCACGATCAGGTCGCGGCCCAGCACCAGTTGTGCGCGCATCACCGACCAATGCGGGCGCAATTCGGTGCTCGCCCGCACGACTGCGCCGACGAACAGCGCACCGGCGACGCCCTGGCCGATCACGTTCGCCACGGCCGATCCCACCAGCCCGAGCCGTGGGAATCCCAGCAACCCGTGGACCAGAAGGGGGCACAACACCGCTGACACACCGAAGCCGAACACGACGAAACGCAGTGGCGTCACCGTGTTCTGAACCCCACGCATCCATCCGTTTCCGGCCAGCGACACCAGGATGAACGGCACACCGAGCAGAGCCACGCGCAGCCACGCGATGGCCTCGGCAGCGATGTCACCGCCGCCGGTCAGCACCGAGACCACGGGCTCGGCGGCGAGTTGCATCACCGCGACGATGGCGATACCGATCGCGAAGGCCAACCAGGTTGCCTGCACACCCTCACCGACGGCATCGCGTTCGCGGCCTGCACCGTGCATGCGAGCCGCTCGCGCGGTCGTGCCGTAGGAGAGGAACGTCAGCTGTGTGCTGACCTGGGCCAACACGAGCCCACCGATGGCCAGGCCGGCGAGGGCGAGCGCGCCGAGCCGGCCGACCACGGCGGCGTCGAACAACAGGTACAGGGGCTCGGCAGCGAGGACGCCGAGAGAGAGCAACGAGAGACCGAGGATCTTTCGAGCCGTGACCGGGGTGGAACTCACGACGCCGACAGGGCCTCACGCAGCGCATCGATCACGTCGGGCAGGTCGCCGGTCGCGGTGTAGCCGGCTGCATTGCGGTGCCCGCCACCGCCGAGCGCGCACGCCACCGCCGACACGTCGACCTCGGTCTTCGAGCGCAGAGAGACCACCCAGACCGACCCGAAGTCCTGTTGCTTGAGCACCGCGGCGACCTCGGCCTCGGAGGTGGTGCGCACGATGTCGATCACGCTCTCGATCTCCTCGGACCGCAGTCCGGCCGAATCCTCGCTCCTGATGACGGCGTACACCAGCCCTCGCCCGTCGGCCGCGTCGGGAAGCAACGATGCCGAACCGAGCACCGACCCGAGCATCGGCAACCAGTCGAACGGGTGAGTGTCGAGCAGCTTGCGGGCGATGTGAGCCCCGTCGATCCCCGTGGCCAACAGTCTCTCCGCCAACAGATGAGAACCCGGGCGAACCCAGCGGAACGAACCGGTGTCGGTGACCAGACCCGCGAACAGCAGGTGGGCCAGATCGGCATCGATCTCGACGCCCCACCGATCGAACAGCCGCGCGATGACGGCGGTGGTGGACTCAGCAGACGCGTGCACCACGTTCAGCGTTCCGAATCGTGTGTTGCTGCGGTGATGATCGATGACGAGGCTGGCCGAGGCCGTATCGAGTCGGTCGCCCAGCGAACCCAGCCGACCTCTGCTTCCGGCGTCGACCGTGACCACCAGGTCGACGGACTCGGTGACCTCGTCTACGTCGACAAGGAGGTGTCTACCGGGTAATTCGTCCATCGACTCGGGCAGCGACGCCGGTGCTGCGAACGCCACCTGGACGGTCGCGCCGCGACGTTCGAGCACCGAACCGAGCGCAAGCCCACTACCGATCGTGTCGGCATCGGGTTGAACATGACACAGCACGGTCACCGAGGATGCACGTTCGAGCATCTCGATCGCCCGCGCCAGATCCTGGTCGGCCTCCGACACTGCCCCCGAATCGTCGGACATGTCAGTCGGCTTCGGCGGGCTCGACGTCTGCAGGAGTGGAGCCTGCGGAATGACCATCCAGTGCAGGAGTGGAGCCTGCGGAATGACCATCTATGTCTGCGACTTCGCGTGGAGCTTTGTACGGGTCCGGGTCCCCGGCCGGCTTGGCGTTCGCACGCGCGCGGGCCAGTTCTTCGTCGGCCACGCGGGCGCGTTCGAGCAGGTCTTCCATGTGGCGTGCGGTGTCGGGCACCGTGTCGGTCACGAACGTCAACGTCGGCGTGTACCGCACACCCGTTCCGGCTCCGACCTTCGAGCGGAGCACGCCCTTGGCCTTCTCCAGTCCTGCCGCAGCGGCCTGAAGATCGGGCGGAGTATCGAGGTCTTCACCCATCACGGTGTAATACACCGTGGCGTCGTGCAGGTCAGCAGTCACCTTGGTATCGGTGATGGTCACGAATGCCAGCCGTGGATCCTTGATCTCGTGATCGATCGCCGTTGCAACGATGGCGGCGATTCGCTTGGACAACTTTCGAGCCCTGGCCTGGTCCACCACGACAATCACACTCCTCTTTCATGGCCGAACGTCGATTCTGTTCCGACGTGGCGGCGGTTGTGCACTTCTCGTCCGCCGAGCAGCGCTCGGCGGACTTCCCGGATCAATCCTCGGGTCCGAAGATTCTCCGGCGTACTGCCAACAGTTCCAGATCGTGGCGTTCGGCGACATGCCGTTCGCACTCGTCCAGTTTGTCGTGCAGTAGGTCGACGTCGGTACCGGCCGCGGCAACCCCCAGCAGGGATCGCCGAATACGTTCTCGCTCACCGGTTTCGGCAGCCGAGACTCCCAGCCGTTGCAGATCACCGAGCACCGGTTCCACCATCGACCGTTTCTCGGCGAGCGAACGCACATCCCCCAACAACACGTCCAACTCCAGAGCACCCAGATACACGCTGACGTCCTTCGATCAGCTTCGACGACAAAGCCGGTGGCGGTACATCTGTCGTACCGCCACCGGCTCGAAAGTCGGAGCGCAGTGTCACTCCCCTGGCTTCACCACCGAGCCGACGCGACCGGGTGCGGAGCCGAAAGGCTCCGCATCCGTTCTAGTCGCGCGGCTTTTCACGGAGCTCGTACGCCTCGATGACATCGCCCACCTTGATGTCGGAGTACGTCACCGTCAAACCACATTCGTAGCCCTCGCGGACCTCCGTCGCGTCGTCCTTCTCGCGACGGAGCGAGGAGATCGTGACGGTTTCCGCGACAACGGCGCTGTCTCGGATGAGTCGCGCCTTGGCGTTGCGACGGATCGTACCGGAGGTGACGAGGCAACCGGCGATGTTTCCGACCTTGGAGGAACGGAACAGCGCGCGGATCTCGGCCTGCCCGAGGGCAACCTCTTCGTACACCGGCTTGAGCATGCCCTTGAGGGCCTTCTCGATCTCGTCGATGGCCTGGTAGATCACCGAGTAGTACCGGATGTCGACGCCTTCACGGTTGGCCAGCTCGGTGGCTTTGCCCTCCGCTCGAACGTTGAAGCCGATGATGATCGCGTTGGATGCCGACGCCAGGTTGACGTTGGTCTCCGTGACGCCACCGACACCGCGGTCGATGACGCGCAGTTCGACCTCGTCGTCGATCTCGATCCCGAGCAGCGCCTCTTCGAGCGCTTCCACGGTTCCCGAGTTGTCTCCCTTGAGGATCAAGTTCAGCTGCGAAGTCTCCTTCAGAGCTGCATCGAGATCGTCGAGGCTGATGCGCTTGCGGCTCTTGGCTGCCAGAGCGTTGCGCTTGCGCGCGTTTCGACGGTCGGCGATCTGTCGAGCGATTCGGTCCTCGTCGACCACCAGAAGGTTGTCGCCTGCACCGGGCACCGACGTGAAGCCGATGACCTGCACGGGACGGGACGGCATCGCTTCGGTGACGTCCTCACCGTGCTCGTCGACCATGCGACGAACGCGTCCGTATGCGTCACCGGCGACGATCGAGTCACCGACACGCAACGTTCCGCGAGCGATGAGCACGGTCGCGACCGGGCCGCGACCACGGTCGAGGTGCGCCTCGATGGCGACACCCTGAGCGTCCATGTCCGGGTTGGCGCGCAGATCGAGCGACGCGTCGGCCGTCAGCAGCACCGCTTCGAGGAGGGCATCGATGTTGGTGCCCTGCTTGGCGGAGATGTCGACGAACATCGTCTCGCCGCCGTATTCCTCGGCGACCAGACCGTATTCGGTGAGCTGCTGCCGGATCTTGTCCGGGTTCGCACCCTCCTTGTCGATCTTGTTCACCGCGACCACGATCGGCACGTCGGCTGCCTGTGCGTGGTTGATGGCCTCCACCGTCTGCGGCATGACGCCGTCGTCGGCTGCGACCACCAAGATCGCGAGGTCGGTGGCCTTGGCACCACGGGCACGCATGGCCGTGAAGGCCTCGTGACCGGGGGTGTCGATGAACGTCACGAGACGTTCGTTACCTTCGAGCTCGGTCAGCACCTGGTACGCACCGATGTGCTGCGTGATTCCGCCGGCCTCGCCTTCGCGCACCGTGGTGTTGCGAATCGAGTCCAACAGTCGCGTCTTACCGTGATCGACGTGGCCCATGACGGTGACCACCGGGGGACGCTGCTCCAGATCGTCCTCGCCGCCGGCATCCTCGCCGTAGGTGAGATCGAACGAGTCCAGCAGCTCACGATCTTCGTCCTCGGGACTGACGACCTGAACGACGTAGTTCATCTCGCCGCCGAGAAGCTCCAGCGTCTCGTCGTTGACGGACTGCGTCGCGGTGACCATCTCACCGAGGTTGAACAGGGCTTGGACAAGTGCAGCCGGGTTCGCGTCGATCTTGTCCGCGAAGTCCGACAGCGATGCGCCGCGGGCGAGACGAATGGTCTCACCGTTGCCGCGGGGCAGCCTGACGCCGCCGACTGCGGGAGCCTGCATGCTCTCGTACTCGGCGCGCTTCGCCCGCTTCGACTTGCGGCCACGACGAACTGCTCCGCCGGGACGACCGAATGCACCTGCTGCTGCGCCGCGCTGACCGGGGCGTCCACCGCCACCGGGACGACCGCGGAAACCACCTGCGGGAGCGCCGCCTGCGGGGGCACCACCGGGAGCGCCGGGAGCGCCGCCGCCGCGGTAGCCACCGCCACCGCCGCCGCCCGGGCGTCCGCCCGGAGCGCCACCGGGACGACCGGGACGACCTGCTGCGGGGCCGGGACGTGCCGAACGGGTCGGCATGGCACCGGGGTTGGGGCGAGGAGGCATCGAGCCGGGGCTCGGACGAGGTCCGGCCTGGCCCGGTGCGGGACGGGGCCCACCCTGCCCTGGAGCCGGACGACTGCCACCGGACGGTGTTGCGGGACGAGGCCCACCTTGTCCGGGAGCGGGGCGTCCGCCACCGGGGCGCGGAGCACCGGGAGCGGGCCGAGGAGCAGGGCGCTCCACGGGAGCCGAGGAGTACGGGTTGTTACCGACACGCGGAGCCTTGGGGCCGGGCTTGGGGCCGGGACCTGCGGGCTTCGGAGCGGCCGGGGCCGGTGCAGCGTCGCTGGTGGCAGCCGACGCGGCGGGAGCCTGCTCGACCGGAGCGGCAGGCTCGGGGGTAGGCGCTGCGGGGGCCGGAGCCGGCGCAGCAGCCGGAGTCGCGGGTGCAGCGGGTGCTGCCTCCACGGGAGCTTGCGCTGCGGGTGCTTCCGGCTCTGCCGGACGCGGTGCCGGCTTGGGGCCGGGACGGGGTCCGCCCGGTTTCGCGGCACCCGGCTTCGCGGTGCTGCTCGCTGCCCGATCGGCCGCTGCGCGACCGTTCGGTGCAGCTGCGGCCGGTGCCGACGCGTCCGTGTTCTCGGACGGGAAGGATTCACGCAGTCGACGCGCCACGGGGGCTTCGACTGTGGATGATGCGGACTTGACGAACTCGCCTTGCTCTTTGAGCCGTGCGAGTAGTTCCTTACTGGTGACACCGAGTTCTTTTGCCAACTCGTGCACGCGGGCCTTGCCTGCCACTGCTCTCCTCACTGAGAGGCCGAGCGAGGCTTGGTGCCCGCACGACCTCGGGTTATCTCCGATGGACGTTCATCGTTGGTGCTTCACGGTGTGCTCATCAGTGCTGTTGCCTGTTCTTGTCGACGGGTGTTGCTCTTGTCGTGTCCTCGGCCTGCAGTTGTTCGTGCTCGTCGAGCACGACTGTCACTGCGGACGATTCCACATTTCCCGATATCCGAAACGCACGACCGAAGACTCGGCGTCGTTCCGCATTGTGCAGGCACTCTCGGCTGTAGTGCAACCACGCACCACGGCCGGACATCGAATGCCGGACATCGGGGACGAGAGCGAATTCGTGCGAACCAGCTTCTCGAACCACGATCCTCAACAGATCGGCGGCCGGCACTCGCTCCCTGCACCCGATGCATGTACGAATCGGCCGGCTTGTCACTACCGGATACTCGCGTTCATGCCCCTGGGCGGAGAGGTCGTTACCGAACCATCGACCACTCTACCGCTGTATTGCCCCGAACTCCGCATTCCGGCCCTACGCGCTGGTCGTCTCGGGTGCCGCCGCATCGCTGCGGATGTCGATGCGCCAACCGGTCAATCGAGCAGCCAGTCGAGCGTTCTGCCCTTCCTTGCCGATGGCCAGAGAGAGCTGGTACTCGGGAACCACGACACGGGCCGCACGGGCAACCGCGTCGACGACGGTCACCGAGACGACCTTCGACGGGGACAGTGCATTCCCGACGAACGTGGCCGGGTCCTCGTCGAAGTCGATGATGTCGATCTTCTCGCCTGCCAGTTCGCTCATCACGTTGCGCACGCGCTGACCCATCGGTCCGATGCAGGCACCCTTGGCGTTGAGCCCGGACACGGTGGACGCGACGGCGATCTTCGAGCGGTGCCCCGACTCGCGAGCCACTGCCACGATGTCGACCGAGCCGTCGGCGATCTCGGGAACCTCGAGGGCGAACAGCTTGCGCACCAGATTCGGGTGCGTGCGCGAGAGCGTGATCTGCGGACCCCGATTGCCCCGGGCAACTCCGACGACGTAGCACTTGATGCGCTCGCCGTGCTCGTAGCTCTCGCCCGGCACCTGCTCTGCGGGCGGCAGCAGGCCGTCGGCTCCGTTGGCGTCACTTCCGATACGGACGATCACGGTGCCCTTCGCATTGGCACGCGTGTCGCGCTGGATCACACCGTTGACGATCTCACCCTCGTGCGTGGAGTACTCACCGAACGACCGCTCGTGCTCGGCGTCGCGCAGGCGCTGCAGGATGACCTGACGCGCCGTGGTTGCCGCGATGCGTCCGAAGCCTTCCGGGGTGTCGTCCCATTCGGAGATCAGATTGCCGTCGGCGTCGAGTTCCTTGGCCATCACCCGAACGGAGCCGGTCTTGCGATCGACGTCGATCCACGCGTTGGACTGGTGCCCCTCGGTGTGCCGGTAGGCCGTCAGCAACGCGGTCTGGATCGTCGAGATCACCATCTCGATCGGAATTCCTTTGTCCGCCTCGATGGCACGCAATGCGGCTATGTCGATATTCACTTGTCCGACCCTTCTTCCGGTGCTTCCACGTCCACGATCTCATCGGTGTTCGCGGGTGACGGCCTACTGCCGACCACACCACCCGCCAGGTCCATCTCTTCGGCACTCGGCCGCGAGAACTCCACCTGTACAACAGCTTTCACAACATCGGACAAGGCAACGGGGCGAGTCGACAGCACACCCTTGTCCTTGATCACCACGGTGACCGAATCGCCGTCGAGCACCCCGACGCGACCGTCGAACTTGCCGTCGGCCAGTTCGATACGCACTTTGCGTCCGCGAGCCCGACGCCAATGCCGTGCCTCGGTCAGTGGGCGGTCGATTCCGGGGGTGGTGACTTCCAACGTGTACGGAGCTTCCCCGAAATCCGTCACGGCATCGAAGGCATCCGAGATCTCGCGGCTCAGTTCCGGGAGAGCGTCGAGGTCGATTCCCTCTTCGCGATCGACCATGATCCGCACTGCACTGTGCTTTCCTGCGGCGACGACGTTCACGTCTTCGAGGTCGTAACCCCGTTCTCGAACGAGGTCGGCGAGCAGTTCGACAACCCTTTCCTTGGACGGAACAGGCATGTCGCGAACTCCTCGTGTGTAGTTGTGGGCGATCCGGCGTACGGCAGCCGGACTGCGTTTGGTGAACCAACAGCCTACCGCCCCGCAGGCAGTGCTCGTGACCACGATCGGCCGACGCGACACACGGGCACGGCACGTGCGAGCGCCGCGGTCTGGCACGATATCGGAGTGCCAACGCCGACCGTCCCCTTCGCGCTCAGTCGCCGCGGGTTGTTCCGACTCGCCGGCGTCGCTGCTCTGTCCGCGGCCACCGTGTCGAGTGTTGCGGCCTGCGGTCAGGAGACGATCTCGGGTCCTGCCCTCGACACCTTGACTGCGCAGTTGCGCGCTGCCCGCGCCGATGCCGCGGATGCCACCGCGGCCGCGACGGTGATCGCCGACTACGCCGCCGCCCTGGGGATCGTCGCGGCGCAGCGGACCGAGCACGCCGATGCGCTCGACACCGAGATCGCCCGCGCCACCGGTGCCTCGACCGAGACGTCGTCGGTCACGGCCACCACGACACCCGTTCCCACGACGCCGCCGCCCGATCTCGCCGCCGTGCGAGAGATGTTGACGGCCTCCGCTCGCAGCGCGGCAGATGCGGCTCGCAACGAAAGCGGTTACCGAGCAGGCCTTCTCGGTTCCATCAGCGCCTCGTGCACGGTCTCGGCCCTGGTGGTGCTGGCATGAGCGATCTCGGCCCGGAACAGCAAGGCCTCGTCGATGCACTGGCCGCCGAGTATGCGGCGGTGTTCGCCTACGGCGTCGTCGCGGCATTCTCCAATCCCACGCGCGCAGATCTGGTGGCGTCGAACACTGCCGCCCACCGCGCGCGTCGAGACGCGACCGTCGATGCACTCCGGGCGGCGAGTGTCACTGTGCCGCTGCCCGATCCGGCGTATGCGTCCCCGTTCCCGGTGACCGACGCGATCTCGGCCGCGCAGTTGGCCGCGCAAGCCGAGATCGACACCAGCATCGCGTGGCGTTCGCTGATCGAACGCAGCAGGTCGGGAGCGACCCGCGACATGGGTGTTCAAGCGCTGACCGACGCGGCGATTCGCCTCGCGACGTGGCAGCAAATTCTGGGAGTCAGTCCGTCGTCGACGGCATTTCCCGGCCAACCGTGAGCACCTGTGCCGATCCGACGGAACGCCCCGGCATGAACAACGCCGCCACCAGTCCGATCGCCACTGCCCCAGCGCCGACGAGCAGAGCGGGTGCCAAGGCGTCGGTGTAACCGGTGGGCGTCAGTGATCCACCGGCTCCGATGAACACCGCTGTCAATACCGCGATGCCGAGTGCGATACCCACCTCCCGCACAGTGGAGTTCGCACTGCTGGCGGTGGCATGATCGTCGTCCTTCATGTCCCGCAGCACCGCGGTGGCGGACGGAGCGAACGTCAGCCCCATGCCCACTCCCGCCATCAGCAGGGCCGGGACCATCGACGAATACTCGGTGTCGGGTCCCAGAATCAGCGCCATCCACACGAGCGAGACCGACTGCAGCGACAGGCCGCCGACCAACAGCCCACGCAGTCCGACGCGCTCGGCAAGCAGACCTGCGATCGGTGCGACCACCATCGGTGCGGCGGTCCACGGCAGCGTGCGTAGGCCCGCCTGGAACGGCGTGTAGTTCATCACGATCTGCAGGTATTGTGCGAGGAGGAACACCGCCCCGAACATGCCGAGCGAGAACGTGATTCCGATGATGTTGGCGATGGTGAAGCTGCGCGAACGAAAGAGTGCGAGCGGCAGTACCGAGTGTCGGGTGCGCGAGGCGCGCAGAACGAACGCCACGAGCAGCACCGCCGAGCCGATGAAACCGGCGAGCACCGTGGCCGACGCCCACCCGTCGTCGTTGCCGTGGACCACCGCCCACACCAGGAGGAAGACACCGCCGCCTGCGAGGACCACGCCGGGCAGATCGAGCGGTTGGATGCGCCCTGCTGTTTCCTTCAGCGCGATGTACGCAAGCGGAACTGCGACGAGGGCCACCGGAACGTTGATCCAGAAGATCGCCTGCCAGGAAATCCCGTCGACGACGGCTCCGCCGACCACCGGTCCCAGCGCGACGCCGAGTCCGGAGACTCCACCCCAGATCCCGATTGCCATCGCGCGCTTGCCCACCGGTACCACCGCGGCGAGCAACGCCAGGGACAACGGCATGATCGCGGCGGCACCGATTCCCTGCACGGCGCGCGCGGCGATGAGCATCGCTGGACTCGCAGCGAGCGCGCTGGCCACCGAGGCAAGAGTGAAGACCGCGATGCCGCCGAGGAATACCGCCCGCCTGCCCCACCTGTCGCCGAGCGTCGCCGCCGTCAGCATGAAGGTGGCGAAGCTGAGGGTGTATGCGTTGAGGAACCACTGCAGTTGTCCGACAGAGGCGTTCAGGTCCTGCTGGATGACCGGTAGTGCGCTGGTCATCACCAGATTGTCGAGGGTTGCCATGAACATCGGCAGGGATGCTGCGAGGATGCCGAGCCACACGGGAACGTTCCGAGTGGCGGGCTGCACTGCAGGTGGAGAGTCTGTGGCGGTCATTGCGGTCGTCCCGTCTCGCGCTTGTAAGCATCGAATGATTACTTATTCGAGACGGTAAGTTATCAACTGATAACCTGTCAACATGTCCGACCCGTCAGCGCCCAAGCCCAGAGCCACCCGCATGGATGCGGCCGACCGCCGAGAGCTCGTGCTCGACGCAGCGATGCGCGCGTTCGCGCGCGGGGGTTACGCCGGCACCAGTACCGATGCGGTCGCGAAGGAAGCGGGCGTCTCTCAGCCGTATGTGGTCCGCATGTTCGGCACCAAGGTCGAGTTGTTTCGTCTGGTGTTCCAACGCTCCGTCGACGGCATCATGGCCGCGTTCGATGCCGTGCTGGCAGCGGGCCCGCTCGACCCCGACGACGACAGCACCTGGGCGAATCTCGGTTCCGCCTATGCCGATCTGGTGGCCGATCGCGACCTGTTGATGGTCATGATGCACGGATTCGGCGCAGGCTCGGTACCCGAGATCGGCCGGGCAGCCCGGGAGGGAATGGGCGCCATCTACAGCCAGATACGTGCCGGCACAGGTTGTTCCGAGGATCAGGCACGGCAGTTCATCGCGCACGGGATGCTGCTCAACGTCCTCATGTCGATGCAGGCGCTCGAGCATCCGAACGACAGCGCCGGACTGCACGAGATGACGGTGTGCGCGTTCGGAACCAATCTGGTCCCGGCCGATCCCGGCTGAGCGTCGGCGCTAGGGACGCATCTCGTACCGACCGTCGTACGAGACGACCTCGTTCCACACCGTCTCGAAACGCCCCGCGTCGACCGCCGGCTTGCGAATCGAATCGAGCGCCCACTGCTGTTGCGCTCCAGTCGATGACGGCTTCCCGTACAGCGCGACGGCATAGCCGGAGAAGTCTCTGATCTGGAAGTCGAAGATCTGGTCCATCATCTCGGACGAGATCTCGTCGGCCTGCTCGAGCAGAAGGTGACCGTAGACCACGAGCGAGAACAGGTGACCCACCACCAGCAGGAAATCGAGGTCCTTCTGTTGGGACTCGTCGGGCGCACACTCGGCGAGGAACGAGGTGAATGCCTGTGCCTGCTCGTAGAAGCGTCCCACGTTGGGGATTCCGGAGTGCTTCTCGTACAACGGCTTCCAGTCGTGGAACCGCACCGAACTCGCACCGCGGGCCGGCCCCTGGGCGAAGAAGAAGCTGTCGTCGACCGGCTCGGTTCGGGTACCGACGTCCGGATAGTCGGTGGGCGAGAACATGTAGGCCGGCATGAATTTGAGCATCAGCGCCACGTTGACGTGCACCGTGCCCTCGAGCTTGGGCAGTGTTCCGATCAGCTGGGCGGCTTCGCGGAAGTAGGTATTCTTCTCGTAGCCCTTGGCCGCGATGACGTCGTGCAGCAGCCGCACGACCGTTTCACCCTCCGAGGTCACCTTCGCCTTCGTCATCGGGTTGAACAGCAGGTAGCGCCGGTCCTCGGGCCCTGCGGCACGGAAGTAGTCCAGTGCCCGCGCGCTGAAGAGCTTCATCGCGATCAAGCGGGAATAGGCATCGACGAACGCACTGCGCACGTGCGGAAAGTCGGTGACCCGATTGCCGTACAGAATTCTGTTGTTCGCATGCGTGATCGCCTCGTGGAAGGCGTGCTCACAGATGCCGATGGATCCAGTGCACAGGTTGAACTTTCCGACGTTGACCGTGTTGAGAGCTGCCGAGAACGCGTCGGCACCGGTGTGCAGGATGTCCTGTCGCCGGACGGGGTAGTTCTCGAGCGCGAACGTGCTGACGTACATCTGACCGTGAACGACGCTCTCGCGGAGCCGATAGGCCGGGTGCGCACTGTCGGCCACGAAGAACACGTACGAATCGGGTCCTTCGACGTCGGTACGTCGGCCGAACACCGAGACCATGTTCGCCACGTTGCCGTTTCCGATGTAGTACTTCTCCCCCGACGCGGTGAACTCGAGCTCGGAGTCCTCGGTCGCGGGCGTCAACAGCATGTCGGTGGAGTAGACGTCGGCTCCGTGCGCGCGCTCGGACAGACCGAACGCCATCACCCCGCCGCGGTCCAGCTCGCGTGCGGCGCGGCGTTTGGCGTCGTCGTTGGCGCTCATCCAGATGGGACCGAGACCCAACACGGTGACCTGCCAGGTGTACCAGTAGGCCAGACCGTAGAACCCGAGAACCTCGCTCAGCGCGGCATTGCGGGCGGCGTCCCAGCGCGTGTTCGGCGACCCGTCCGTATAGGCGGCAGGCGTGGAGAACGTCGCGAACAACTTCTGCTCGGCGACGAATTCCAGAAAATCCGCCGGCCATACGCTGTCGAGATCGTCCGCCAACAGCCTGCCTTTGCCGCGACTCTCGAACCAGTCGATCAGTGCACGCAATTGTCGGCGAGAATCCTCGTCGAGCTCGGCCGGATCGAAGGTTGTGGGATCGAACAGCGCAAAGCGAGACACGTGATGACCTCTCATAGTCGTTGACCCGAAGCTACCAGCGGGTAAACAACCGCGCAGAGAGATCGCGAGACTCCTCTACGGAGTGCGGCGCACGGCCTTCACGATCTCCCCGACCGCCGAGTCGATGTCCAGCTCGCGACTCTCACCGGAGAAGCGATCGCGAATCTCGACCTTGCCGTCGGCCCAGCCACGGCCGAGAACGACCACCAGCGGGACGCCGATCAGTTCCGAGTCCTTGAACTTCACTCCTGGTGAGGCCTTGCGATCATCGAAGAGCACCTCGATTCCCTGCGTATCGAGTTGTGTCGCAATCGATTCCGCACCGGCGCGAGCCGCGTCGTCCTTGTTGGCGATCACCAGATGGACATCGGCTGGCGCAACCTCCGACGGCCATCGCAGACCCTTGTCGTCGTGCATCTGCTCGGCGATCACGGCGACCAGACGGGAGACGCCCACACCGTACGAACCCTGAGTCAGGCGAACCGGCTTGCCGGTCTCACCGAGGACGTCGACCGAGAACGCATCGGTGTACTTGTAGCCGAGCTGGAAGATGTGCCCGATCTCGATTCCGCGAGCACTGACGAGCGGGCCGCGACCGTCGGGAGACATGTCGCCGTCGCGCACCTCGGCTGCTTCGATGGTGCCGTCGGGAACGAAATCGCGACCGGCGACCAGGTTCACCACGTGCTTGCCCTTGACGTCCGCGCCGGTGATCCACGACGTTCCGTCGACGACCCTCGGGTCGACGAGATAGCGAACACCGTTGGCCTGCAACGCGCGGGGCCCGATGTACCCCTTGACGAGGAACGGATTGGCAGCGAAGTCCGCGTCGGTCAACAGGGCGAACTCGGCAGGCTCCAGGGACGCTTCGAGGCGCTTCTCGTCGACCTCTCGGTCACCGGGCAGACCGACGGCGAGCAGTTCCCATTCCCCTTCTGCGTTGCGCACCTTGAGCAGAATGTTCTTGAGCGTGTCCGCGCCGGTGACGGTGCGTCCGAGATCCGCGGAGTTGGCCCACTCCACCAGGGTCGCGATGGTCGGGGTGTCGCCGGTCTCGTGGTCGACGGCGGCCGGCTGCCCCTCGATGGGCAGCGGCGCCGGTGCCGGAGTGGTGACGGCCTCGACGTTGGCCGCGTATCCCGATTCGATGCAGCGCACGTAGGTGTCCTCGCCGATGTCACTCTCGGCCAGGAATTCCTCGGAGGCACTGCCTCCCATGGCACCGGACGTCGCGGCGACGATGACGTAGCTGACACCGAGGCGGGCGAAGATGCGCTGGTACGCCTCGCGGTGGGCGGCGTAGGACTTCTTCAGTCCGTCCTCGTCCATGTCGAAGGAGTACGAGTCCTTCATCACGAACTCGCGGCCACGCAGAATGCCGGCGCGGGGACGTTCCTCGTCGCGGTACTTGGTCTGAATCTGATACAGCGTGACCGGCAGGTCCTTGTACGAGTTGTATTCGGCCTTGACCGTCAACGCGAACAATTCCTCGTGGGTGGGACCGAGCAGCATGTCGTTGCCCTTGCGGTCCTGCAGCCGGAACAGCGCGTCGCCGTATTCGGTCCACCGATTGGTGGTCTCGTACGGCTCGCGCGGCAGCAGTGCGGGCAGAGAAATCTCCTGCGCACCGATGGCGTTCATCTCCTCGCGCACGACACGCTCGACCTGCCGCAGCACCCGCAGACCCAGCGGCAACCAGGAGTAGACGCCAGGCGCGATACGACGGACATAGCCGGCGCGGACCAACAGCTTGTGGCTGTCGACCTCGGCGTCGGCGGGGTCGTCGCGAAGGGTACGAAGGAACAACTGCGAAAGACGGGTGATCACGGGTTGTCAGACTAGTCGCTCACGCAGTGCCTGTGAGCAGGCGGCCGTACAGTGAGTAGCCTCGTGCCCGTGCTGATTCTGCTGCCTCCCTCCGAGACGAAGTCCGACGGCGGTTCCGGAGCACCTCTCGATCTGGACCGACTGTCGTTGCCCACGTTGACACCGCTCCGCCGAAAGCTCGCCGACGCGCTGGTGGAACTCGCCGGCGACGTCGATGCATCGATCGCGGCGCTCGGCCTGGGCCCCACCCAGAAGGACGAGATCGAACGCAACGCCCGAGTGTGGACCTCACCGACCGCACCTGCGCTGCATCGGTACACCGGCGTGCTCTACGACGCCCTCGATGCGGCGTCGTTCACTCGGGCCGGTCGCGCCCGAGCGGACGCGCGGCTGTGGATCGGCTCGGCCCTGTTCGGAGCCGTCCGTGCCTGCGACCCGATTCCGTACTACCGACTCTCCGGTGGATCGACCGTTCCGAATTTCGGCACCCTGCGCTCACACTGGAAGCCCGAACTCTCCGACGCCATCGACGCCGAGGACGAGGGGATCGTCGTCGACCTCCGATCCGGCACCTACCAGCAGCTCGGTCCCGTCCCCGGTGCGATCACCGCCACGGTGCTCACCGAGAAGCCCGACGGCACCCGTTCGGTGGTGAGCCACTTCAACAAGCACCACAAGGGCCTGCTGGCACGCGCGTTGACTCTGACCACCGCCGAGCCGAAGGACGTGAAAGCCGTTGCGCGCGTGGCGTCCAAGGCCGGACTGCGAGTCGAAGTGGCATCGAGTACCGAATTGATCGTGCTCACCGAATGAGCGAGATTCCTGGACTGCTCCGCCGCGGCGCCGACGCCTCGGTCGGCAAGACCAAGAGCCAACGCGTCGCCGACGACGTCGCAGATCGACTGGTCTCGATGGACGCGACCGAACTCGGCTCTCGCGCGCTGACGAACATGATCGAGACGTTGTACGAAAACGGCTGGCAGCCCATGGATCTGGTGCACGTCGTGCGGCGTCAGCACACGGTGGCAGTGGCCGATCTCGCTGCCGCGGTACTGCTGCATCAGGCCGATCTCGCCGACGCGGACTCGCGGGCTCCACAGGACTGGGTGGATCAGATGTCCACGATCTGCGAGCAGTTCCCGAAGGTTGCGGCCCGGGTCGAGGCCACGCCCGATTTCCTGACCGCGTACCTGACCTCTTCCGGTAAGACCGATTACATCGCGGCCAGTGATCAGTGGCTCGACGTACTCACCCTGCTCGGTCGATGGCAGACACTCCCCCGTTGGCCTCAGCTCGGCCCGAAGCCGTCCCAGTGGCCGCGCACTCGTCCTACGGTGACCGGTGTCGCCGGCTCCGACTCCCCGAACACCAAGATGCTGAGCAAGATTCGCGGCCTACTGGCCAAGGCCGACGCCACGGACTTCGAGGAGGAGGCCGAGACGCTGACGGCCAAAGCCCAGGAGTTGATGACGCGCTACTCCATCGACACCATGTTGCTCTCGCAGGGCCACATCGATATTCACGGCCGACGCGTTCATGTCGACGGCCCGCATGCCCCGGCCAAGGCGCAGCTGTTGCACGTCGTCGGAACCGCCAACCGAGTCAAAGCGATCTGGGACCAGGAGTTCGCCGTCGCAACCCTGGTCGGAGCGCCGGTAGACGTGGAACAGACCGAGTTGCTGTTCACCTCTCTGCTCGTTCAGGCCACACGCGCCCTCGGGCATTCACCGCAGGCGAAGAAGCGCAAGAAGGCCGGATCGGCGGCGTTCGGCAAGGCATTCCTGTACGCGTACGCCGTCCGAATCGGAGACCGCCTCACCGACGCCGATGCGAACGCCCTCGAGGAGGCGAGTCACGAATCCGGTGATCTACTACCGATACTCGCCGCTCAGACCGTCGCCGTCGAAGCCGAATTCGATCGACTGTTCCCGACGGCGAAGCCGATGCGCGGCCCACGCCTGGACGCCGAGGGATGGGATTCGGGCCAGGCTGCGGCGGATCGGGCCGATCTCTCGCGCTGAGGTGTGGGAGTCGACTGTCGATCCGCAAGGCAAAATGGTTCCGTGCCGGAAACTCTCGACGACATCATGACGCGAACGTCCGAACTCCTCACCGCCCGTGACATGGCCGCCCTGTCCACTCTGATGGGTGAGCTGTCGACGACCGATGCGGTGCGCATGCTCGAGCGGGTCGACTCGTCTCGACGCGCGGTGTTGTTTCGTCTGCTGCCCAAGGACGAGGCCGTGACGGCCTTCGAGAGATTCGACGCCACCGTTCGCGGCGAGTTGTTCGAGAGTCTGCGCAGCGACGACGTGATCGCGCTGTTCGAGGATCTCGACCCGGACGACCGCGTCGAGCTGCTCGACGAACTCCCCTCCAATGTCGCGCATCGGCTGCTGGTGGGCCTGTCTCCCGACGAGCGCGCACTCACCGCGCCCATGCTGGGGTACGACCGCGGGTCGGTCGGCCGCCGGATGAGCCCGGAGTTCGTTCGACTGCGGACTGCAGCGACAGCCGCCGACGCACTCGTCGCCGTGCGGCGCACCGGCTCGGACGCCGAGTCGGTGTACCTGTTGCCGATCACCGACGATGACCGAACTCTGCTGGGGGTGGTGACCCTCGCCGATCTGGCGACCGCGGCACCGAGCACCCCGGTCGGCGACCTGTATTCGGATCATCCTGTGGTCGAGGCCGATTCGTCGGCGGAGGAGGCCGCACGACTGTGCTTCGAGCACCGCAGTCCTGCGGTGGTGGTGGTCGATTCCGAGAAACGACTGATCGGCATTCTCACACTGGAGCAGTCCTCACGAATCCTGGAGGAAGCCGAGGACGAGGACGCCGCCCGCGCCGGTGGCTCGGAGCCGCTGCGCCGGCCGTATCTGTCGACGCCGGTGCTGTCCATCGTTCGCTCGCGCGTGGTGTGGTTGCTGGTGTTGGCGCTGTCGGCCATCCTCACGGTGCAGGTTCTCGAGATCTTCGAGCACGCACTCGCCGCAGTCGTCACTCTCGCGCTGTTCATTCCGCTGCTGACCGGAACCGGCGGCAACACCGGCTCGCAGGCCGCGACCACTGTCACGCGGGCACTCGCACTGGGCGACGTGCGACCGCGCGACATCGCCGCCGTGTTGTTTCGCGAGGTTCGCGTCGGCGCGACGATGGGTGCGATGCTCGGCACCCTGGGCTTCGTCATCGCCGGACTCGTCTACGACTGGCACCTCGGGGTCGTCATCGGTACGACGCTGTTGTCGATCTGCACTCTCGCAGCCACGGTCGGCGGTGCGATGCCGCTGATCGCGAAGAAGATCGGGGTGGACCCGGCGGTCTTCTCGACGCCCTTCATCTCCACTTTCTGCGACGCGACGGGGTTGATCGTCTACTTCCTCATCGCCAAGGCCGTACTGGGCGTGTGATCAGCCCTTTTGGGCATCTTCCTGAGCTGCCTGCGCCTGCGCGACCTGCTCCGGGGTGAACCGAATGAACACAGCAGCGATTCCCGCCACCACGGCGCAGACTGCGCAGCAGAAGAGCGCGAACATGTAGCCCGAGCTCAACGCGTCGAGCTGATTGTCGTTCATCAACGTCGCCGGTCCGGAGATGCCACCGAGAGACAAGGTTCGCGAGGTGACCAACGCACCGATCACGGCGAGAGCCAGCGGCCCCCCGAGGGTCTGAGCAACCAGGGCGATGGCGGTCAACGGGCCGATCTCGGTGGGGCTGACTCCGGCGATGGCGCACAGCGGAAGCGGCACGACCGTCAGGCCGACGCCGAATCCGATACCGATGACGGGGAAGAACAGTCCGGGGAAGTACGACGAGTCGGCGTTCATCGTCGCCACCGACACCATCAGCCACCCGACCATGATGACGGCACCGCTCAGAATCAACCACCGTGGGGCGATACGCGTCACCAGCTGCGAGGCCAGGAATGCGGCGGCACCGAGTCCGAAGGCGAACGGCACGAACGCCAGGCCCGCGTGCAACGGGCTGTATCCCAGGATGTCCTGGACGAACAGAGCCACGTAAGCGGCGAGGCAGAACATCACGCCACCGGCGAAGAAGATGGCCACGAACGTCGCCACCCGGTCTCGGCTGCCGAACAGCGAGAACGGCAGCAATGGATTGTCGGCGCGGCGCTCGACCAGCAGGAACAGCCCGAGGAAGAGCAGTCCGGCGATCAACGAGACGATGACGATCGGATTGGTCCAGCCGAGTTCGGTGCCCTCGCTCAGAGCGAGCACCACTCCGGTGCAGCCGAGCGTCGCCAGAATCGCTCCCGGCACGTCGAGCGGTAGCTTTGCCCCCACCGTCTCCTGCAGAGACACGACTGCGAGCACCACGATGACGACACCGATCGGCACGTTGATCAGGAAGATCCACCGCCACGACACCTCGGTCAGCGCACCGCCGATGATCAGGCCTGCGATGGAGCCGACACCGGTCATGGCCGCGTAGATCGCGATGGCCTGGTTTCGTACCGGGCCCGGCGCGAAGGTGGTCGCCACCAACGCGAACGCCGTGGGCGACGCCACCGCGGCTCCGACGCCCTGGAGCGCGCGCGCCGCTACCAGCGTCGCCTCGTTGACCGCGAGCCCGCACAGCAGGGATGCGATGGTGAACAGCACGACGCCGGCCAGGAACATCTTCTTGCGACCGAATGCGTCACCGAGTCTGCCGCCGAGGAGCATGAGCCCGCCGAAGGCGAGGGCATACGACGTGAGCACCCAGTTGCGTCCGGCATCGGAAAGGCCCAGATCCGCCTGCAACGGAGCAAGTGCCAGATTGGCCACGGTGCCGTCGAGCACCACCATCAACTGCAGACCACTCAGGACGATGATCGCCAACCCGAATGCTCTGGTCGTCACCGGGTATTTGATCTCGGTGGTGGACGTATCGGACATCGAGGACTCAGGCACGAGTCTTCACGTTACCGGCGTGCACAGAGAAACCGGCAACGGTCCCGATAACGACGATCGCGGGAGGCCTGATCCCCGCTTCGCGAACGGCGTCGGCGACGGTGCTCAACGTCGCTCGAACCTCGCGCTGAGTACGCATGGTGCCCTCCTGTACGACGATGACCGGGGTAGCGGACGCCCGGCCGCCCGCGATGAGTACGTCGGCGAACTGCCCGATCCGTTCGACGGCCATGAGCAGGACGATGGTGCCCTTGAGTTTGGCCAACGCGTCCCAGTCGACGAGCGAATCGGGATGGTCGGGTGCCACGTGGCCGCTGACAACGACGAACTCGTGGGTGACGGCGCGATGCGTCACCGGGATCCCGGCGGACGAGGGCACCGAAATGGCGCTGGTGATGCCGGGCACCACGGTGACCGGAATTCCCTCGGCAGCGAGCGCTTCGAGTTCTTCGTATCCCCTACCGAACACGTAGGGGTCGCCGCCCTTGAGTCGGACGACGAACTTGCCTGCCTTCGCCCCGTCGATCAGCGCCTGGTTGATCGCCTCCTGCGCCATCGCGCGGCCGTACGGAATCTTCGAGGCATCGATGACCTCCACGTGCGGGCCCAGTTCGGCCAGCAGCTCGGGCGGCGCGAGCCGATCGGCCACCACGACATCGGCATAGGCGAGCAGCCTGCGCCCGCGGACGGTGATGAGGTCCGGATCGCCGGGTCCGCCACCGACCAGCGCGACGCCCGTCAACGGCGCACGGTCCGAGTCGGCGACCACACCGGACTGCAGGGCTTCTATGACGGCATTGCGTACCGCGGCCGATCGACGGTGCTCACCGCCGGCGAGCACTCCGAGGGTCAGCCCGTCCCATTCGGCGGACGCCGGGGTGACCGCGGTGCCGTCCTTGGCGATGTCGGCTCGCACACAGAAGATCTTGGACGCGGTGGCCTCGGCGACGATGGCGATGTTGGTCGCGGCCTCGTCGGTGCACGCGACGGCGTACCAGGCGTCGGCGAGGTCGCCCACGCGATAGTCACGCAACTCCATGGTCACCTGACCGGCAGTTGCCATCGCCTCCACAGCGGGCGTGGCCTCCCGAGTGATGACGTGAACCACGGCACCGCAGGAGATGAGCAGCGGCAATCGGCGCTGCGCGACGGTGCCGCCACCGACCACGACGACGCGTCGACCTTCCAGATTGAGGCCGACCAGATAGGGAGAGTCAGTCGCGTTCACGAGAGGAAACGCTACCGCGCGCGCTGCACCCGCTTCTCGTCCCATACGGGCTCGTTCGATTCGTAGGCCTGACCGGTGCTGCCGAACACGAGGAATCGGTCGAAGCTGCGCGCGAACCAGCGGTCGTGGGTCACGGCGATGACGGTGCCGTCGAACGCGGCGATGGCGTCTTCGAGTGCGTCGGCGGACATCAGGTCGAGGTTGTCGGTCGGCTCGTCCAGCAGCAACAGGGTGGCCCCGGAGAGTTCGAGCAGCAGAATCTGTACGCGCGCCTGCTGGCCACCGGAAAGATTGTCGTAGGACTGTTCGGCGGCTCGGGCCAGACCGTAACGGTCCAGTGCCCGGCCTGCGGCCTCCCGGCCCATGCCGTCGCGGTGTTCGTTGCCCATGTGCAGGATGTCGAGGAGTGTGTTGCCCGCGAGATCGGGCCGAGTGTGGGTCTGCGCGAACAGGCCGGGCCGAACGCGGGCGCCGAGCACCGCGGTGCCGGCGTGCGGAACGGGATCGAGTGCCAGTTCCTGAACCGGCTCGTGCTCCTTCTCCGGATCGGTTCCACCGTTGGCGAGCAAACGCAGGAAGTGCGATTTGCCGGAACCGTTGGAGCCCAGCACGGCGACGCGGTCGCCGTACCAGATCTCGGTGTCGAAGGGCTTCATCAGTCCGGTCAGTTCCAGTGCCGTACACACCAACGCGCGCTTGGCTGTGCGGCCGCCGCGCAGACGAACGGTGACGTGCTGCTTCAACGGCACCGCTTCCGGCGGTCCGGCCTCCTCGAACTTCGCCAATCGAGTCTGGGACGCGTGATAGCGCGCAGCGACCCCGTCGTTGAACTTGGCCTTCTCTCGCAGACGCAGCACCAGTGCCCGGAGTTTGACCAGTTCCTCGTCCCACCGCCGTCGTAGTTCGTCGAGCCGAGCATTCCGGTCCTCACGCGCAGCGTGATACGTCGCGAACCCGCCGCCGTGCACCCAGGAAGTGGCACCGCTGACGCCCGGTTCCAGCGTCACGATCCGATTCGCGGCGTTGGCGATGAGCTCCCGGTCGTGACTGATGAACAGAACGGACTTGTCGGAATCACGAATGGTCGCTTCGAGCCAGCGTTTGCCCGGCACATCGAGGTAGTTGTCCGGTTCGTCGAGAAGCAACAGATTGTCGGTGCCGGCGAACAACGCTTCGAGCACCAAGCGCTTCTGCTCACCGCCACTGAGGGTCGATGCAGCGCGCCACTTCGCGCGGTCGAACGGCATTCCGAGGGCCGCCGTGGTGACCTTGTCCCAGAACGGTTCGAGGTCGTAACCGCCGACATCGCCCCAATCCGACAGGGCCTGTGCGTATTTCATCTGGGTCTTCTCGTCGTCGACCTCGATCATCGTGTTCTCGGCGGTGTCGAGGGCAGCGGCGGCCGTCCGCACGGCCGGGGACGCAACCGACAGCAGCAGATCGCGCACGGTCGAGTCGTCGCGTAGCTGGCCGACGAACTGCCGCATCACTCCGAGCGAGCCCGAACTCGACACCGATCCCTCGTCGGGGGTCTCGTCACCCGCGATGATGCGCGTCAGCGTGGTCTTACCGGTTCCGTTGGGCCCGATGAGGGCGGTCTTGGCACCGTCGCCGACACGAAACCCGACACCGTTGAGCAACTGCCGCCCGTCGGGCAGGAAGTAGACGATGTCGTTGAGTTCGAGGTGGGCCACAACGAACCAGCCAACCTCATCGGCCCGGCTATGGCCAATCGTTTACCGTTCGCTAGGCGAGGGCCAGGGTCGACGTCTCGGTGAGCACCTGCTTGCCCGCATCGTCGACGTGAGCATGGTGCACCCGCAACCGGGCGGAGTCGCCGTGCAGAGTCAGCAGCATGACGCCGTTGGCGAACCATGGCCCGGCCTCGGCCTCCCATTCGACACCGGATGGGCCCACGTGGGCAGCGCGCGCCAGCTTCGACAGAATTCGGGCGGCGGGACGCTTGATGGCCAGCTTGTTGACCGCGCGAATCGGCAGATCGAGCGGATTGCGGAACGGAGACATGGTGAGCTGATACGTGGCCGGTACCTCGCGCCCGCCGACACCGAAGTCCGCGTTCGCCACGTAGGAACAGTGCACGTCTCCGGACAGCCACATGATCGAGGCGGGTTTGTTCTCGCCGCGAGAGAGCTCACGCGTCAGAGCGGCCATGTCGTTGAACGAGTTGGTGAAAGCGGCCCAGTGTTCGAGATCGAGACCGATCCGCATCTTCTCGGCCACCTTGGCCGACATCGACCCCCAACTGCCCTGCGCCACAGCCTCGTTCCACTGTTCCAGGTAGTGCAGGGCGGGCAGCATGAGGTAGGGCAACGACGAACCGAACAGCAGATGCCGCGGAGTGGTCTCGAGCGCGCGTTCACGTACCCAAGCCCACTCCTTCTCGTCGACCATTTCTCTGTTGTCCGGATCCAGGTTTCGAGAGCAGCGCGAATCGATCATGATCAGCCGTGTGTCACCGAAGTCGCGGTAGAAGCTCCAGCGTCCGGTCTCGGGCCGCCGGTCGACTCGTAAAGCGAAGTCGGACAACAACTTCTCGCGCTCTGCGTCACTGGCGGCCGATCGTACCGCGGCATACATCTCGTCCTGCGCAAGCTCCTTGGGTGAGAGGTTGCCCAAGTGCTGATACACCCAGTACGACGAATACGCGCCGACCACTCGGTCGTTCCACCAGGGCCGCGTCACGATGTCTCGACGCCAGGAAGCGGAGGAATTCCAGTCGTCGCGCAGGTCGTGGTCGTCGAGGATCATGCACGACGGGATGCTCGCCAACAGTGTCCGCACCGGCTCGAGTCCCCAGGACTCTCGGTACAGCCACGAGTACTCCTCGAAATCGCAGATCTCGTTCTCCGCGTCGGTACCGACGGCACTTCGTGGACCCTCGCCGGACCGACGCCGCGCCTGCAGCCGTTCGACGATTTCCGGCGACGGATCGTCGGCGTAGACCTGATCGCCGAGGAGCAGCAAGGCCTGTGGCCACCGGCTCGGGTCCTCCTCGATCAGCGCGTTCCCGAGCCCGGCCAACGCGTCGGCTCCGATCTCCTTCAAGGATTCGTCGCTGTAGTTGTCACCTCGCCGACACGATCCGAATGCCAGCGTCACCGGTCCCTGCGCGTCGACCGTGTGAATGGCGGCCCTGCGGCCCTCCGGCGGCCACACTCGACGCTCGTCGACGAACACCTCGTAGTGCACCGGAGAGTTGGCGGGCAGACCTTCGAGTGGCACCAGCGCATAGTGGTGTCCGTGCACGCCCCACGTTCGTTCTTCTGCGCGGACGCCGACGTCGGTCACGACCGATACGGTCGACGATTCGGCCATCTCGAACCACAGGGTCGCAGTCTCGGTGCCGACGTACCGGACGATCGGGCCGAGTAGGACAAGGCTGTCGGAAGTCATTGGATCCACATTGCCTGCGTCGGCCCGCTTTCGCCAGTCAGTGGCGCGGATCGGCCCTCACGAGCGGGCTGCGATCACAACCTTTCCCCGTACGTGGCCGGTCTCGACCAACCGATGCGCTTCGCGCAGCTGCTCGGCATCGATCGGAGACAGAACCGTCGTGACGGTGGTACGCACCGAACCCGCATCGACGAGCTCGGCCACTCTGGTCAGTAACTCGTGCTGGCGAATCAGATCCGGCGTGTCGTGCATCGGACGCGCGAACATGAACTCCCAGTGCCACGAGATCGCCTTCGTCTTGAGCGGCAGAACGTCGAGGGTCTCCGGATCGTCGATCGCCACGATCTGACCGAACGGCGTCAACAGGTCCGCGTAGATCTCGACCTGCCCGGAGGAATGAGCAGTGAACACGTAATCGACGCCGTCGGGCGCTACTCGGCCTACTTCCTCCCGAAGATCGCGCCGGTGATTCACCACCTCGGCTGCACCGAGAGAACGGACCCACTCCACGGCGTCCTCGTCCGCTGCCGTCGCGATCACGCGGACGCCAGGAACGAGGGCCCGAACCAGCTGCATCACAACGGATCCCACACCACCGGTGGCACCGACCATCAGCAACGTTCCGGTGGTCTCGGCAGTGATGCGGAGCTTGTCGAACAGACCTTCCCAGGCAGTGATCGCGGTCAGCGGCAATGCCGCAGCCTGTGCGAAATCGAGGGTGGTCGGCTTCTTCGCCACGATGCGTTCGTCCACTGCATGGAACTGCGAGTTCGTTCCGGGTCTGCCGATGTCGCCCGCGTAGTAGACCTCGTCGCCGGGCGCGAACATGGTGACGTCGGCACCGACGGCGCGCACCACACCGGCGGCGTCGAACCCGAGGACCTTCGGGGTGCCCTGCGGATCGTTGCCGGCGCGGACCTTGACGTCCACCGGATTCACCGACACGGCGCGCACTTCGATCAGCAGGTCTCGCGGGCGCACAGTGGGCACGTCGAGGACCACATCCGTCAGGCTGGCAGGATCGTCGATCGGAAGCGAGCGGGTGTAGGCAACAGCTTTCATCGTCTCGGTCATACCTACAGGATGGCCCGAACCCCCTGTCCACCGTCAAGGCAGAGCTCGACCACGGCAACGGTGACACCGTCCAGACCGAACCTGGGTACCGTCAACTTCGTCGAACGACCGGCCAGCAGTGCCGCTGCTTCGGCGACGCTGGCGCATCCGACGGCATCGAGCACACGAACCGACACGGTCGGTGTCACGACGGTCGACAGTTCTCTCGCCGAGTACGTCACGCCCCGAACCCCCATGCTCGACGCCACCGCAGCAACCAGGTCGGCTTTCCGGTCGATGGAGGCGATCGCCTCGACGCTCCAATACGGTTGCAGCACCGTCGAGATCGCCGCTTCGACGTCGGCGGAATCGACGCCGGCTCGGGCACCTATTCCGACGACGACCCGCATTCTTGCGATCCCTCTACACTCGCGCGTAGTCGACTGCGGCGGCAACGAACCGGGTGATGGATCCGGGATTGCCCGCAGCATGGGTGTGCAGGTACGACGCGTGGACCCCGCCCTGCACGAAACCCTCGCGCGCCGCAGTTCTGCCGTCGGGGCTCTGCTTGTGCCAGCCCCACGCGGCCGAGGCGCTCTCGCGCACGTCCACGAGCTTCGTTCGGTGGAACTCGTGGCCGGTGACTCGGGTGCCCGCATCGAACAGTGTGGACGATTCGAGGGCAACCGCATCGCGGTATCCCAGCGTGAGGGTGTTTCCGAATTCCGCGTCCACGTCGACGACCCCGGCCATGGCATGACCGTCCAATCGGCTTGCCAGATACAGCAATCCGGCGCATTCGGCATGAATGGGCAAACCCTTGGCCGCGGCCGTCCTGATATCGGCCAACAGCAGTTCGTTCGCCGCCAACGCGGCCGCATGCTCCTCGGGGAATCCGCCGGGGAGAACGACTGCCGCTGTGCCGGTGGGTAATCCGTCACGCAGTGGATCGAACACGGCGACGTCGGCCCCCGCTGCGCGGAGCAGTTCGACGTGCTCGGTGTATCCGAAGGTGAATGCCGGGCCACCGGCCACCGCGACGACGGGCGATCCCTCGCAGGTGCCTACCTCGTCCTCCGGGGACCACTGCGGCGCTGTCATCGACGATCGAGCCAGCGCGCTCACTGCCTCGATGTCGACGAACCTCGAGACGAGAGCGCTCATCGCGTCGACGGCATCGGTTGCGGCACCGCCGTGTTCGACTGCGGTGATCAACCCCAGATGCCGCGACGGGACCACCAGTTCGCTCATGCGCGGCAACGCGCCCAGTACCGGAACACCCACCCGTTCGCACGCTTGACGCAACACGTCCTCGTGCCGCTGACTACCGACGCGATTGAGAATCACACCGCCGATGCGGACGCTGGCGTCGAACGTCGAGAACCCGTGCAGCACAGCGGCAAGCGATTGACTGTGTCCACGGGAGTCGACCACGAGGATCACCGGGGCACCGAGCATCGCGGCCACCCGAGCGGTCGATCCCTCGGCGGAGGCCTCCCCCGGTCCGGTCATGTCGATCTTGCCGTCGAACAGTCCCATGACGCCCTCGACGACCGCGATGTCGCAGCCCCGACTGCCGTGTCGGAACAGGGGCCCGATGCGGTCAGCACCGACCATCACGGCGTCGAGATTGCGGCCCGGAAGACCGGCCGCGAGTGAGTGATATCCGGGGTCGATGTAGTCCGGACCCACCTTGAACGGTGCGACGGTGCGGCCGGCGTTGCGCAGCGCGCCCATAAGTCCGGTGGCCACCGTCGTCTTTCCGCTGCCCGACGCGGGGGCCGCGATCACCACTGCGGGACAGGACTGGTTCACCATTCGATGCCTCGCTGACCCTTGCGTCCGGCGTCCATCGGATGCTTGACCTTGGCCATCTCGGTGACCAGGTCCGCTGCCTCGATCAGTTCACGGGGCGCGTCGCGTCCGGTGATGACGACGTGCTGATTGCCCGGTCGGCGGGTCAGGACATCGACCACCTCGGCGACGTCGACCCACCCCCACTTGAGCGGGTAGGTGAACTCGTCCAACACGTAGAAGCGGTGCGACTCCTGCTCGATTCGCCGGGCGATCTCCTGCCAGCCCTCGGCCGCGGCCTCGGCGTGATCGACGTCGCTGCCCTTCTTTCGAGTCCACGACCAGCCCTCGCCCATCTTGTGCCATTCGACGGCTCCGCCGACCCCGGTGCTCTCGTGCAGTTCGCCGAGTGTGCGAAACGCCGCTTCCTCGCCGACCTTCCACTTGGCACTCTTGACGAACTGGAACACTCCGACGTCGAAACCTTGATTCCAGGCCCGCAACGCCATTCCGAAAGCGGCCGTCGATTTTCCCTTGCCCGGTCCGGTATGCACGGCAAGCACGGGCAGATTGCGGCGCTGACGCGTCGTGAGGCCGTCCTGCGGAACGGTTCCGGGAGCCGGTACACCCTGAGGCATCGCGAACCCCCCTACGCCGCTGCGCGAACGACGGCGGCGACCTGCTCCGCCGACAGATCCGCCAGCGCCACGTAACCGCCGCCGAGGCACGTCGCGAAATCGGCAGCGAGCCCGAGGCGCACCATTCCCGATTCGCAGTCGACGACGACGGAGGCGATCTTGTCCGACGCGATACGTCCCGCGGCGATTCGGGCCCGGCCGACGGGATCGGTGCCTCCGGTGGCACGGCCGTCGGTCAGCGCGACCACCAGTGCGCGGCGCAGTGGATCTCGAACACGCTCTCGCAGAACGAGTTCCCGTGCCTTCAGAAAGCCCTGCGCCAGTGGCGATCTGCCACCGGTCTTCATCTTCCGCAACCGGGTCACGGCCACGTCCACCGACGACGTCGGCGGCAACACCGTTTCGGCTTCCGTGCCGCGCACGGTGATCACCGCCACCTTGTCGCGGCGCTGATACGCATCGCGCAGCAGCGAGAGCACCGCACCGGTCACCGCGGACAGTCGATCTCGCGCAGCCATCGAACCCGAGGCATCGACGACGAAGACGATGAGGTTGCCCTCGCGTCCCTCCTTGATCGCGCCCCGCAGATCCGCAGGCTCGAGCTTCAACCGGCCGGAGGTGCGGCCGCGGACGACCTGCTGCTCGGCCGCGGCGAACAGGGTGCCCACCAGGTGCAGGCCCTTGCCCGCCTCGACGGTGGGACGTACCGATCGTCCGTGCGCGGACCGTGACCGCGAGCGTCGACCAGGCGCACCCTCGCCCACTCCGGGAACCTCGAGCAACCGTGCTCTGAACTGTGCTCCCGGAGTACCTGCCTGTTTCTCACTGCCGGTACCCGAGGGCGGCGGTGGTTGCGCCGAATCCTCGTGCGAATCGGAGGACTGTGTGTCGGAGGGCTGCGTATCGGAGGGTTGGGACTGGGAGGCATCGTCGGGAGCCTCGGGATCGGGAGCTCCCCCACCGCCGTCGGGGTCGGGATCCGGATCCGGCTGCTGCTCGGCCTGTTCGGCCGCGTCCCGCATGGCGTCGTCCAGTTGCTTGTCGTCGATGCCCGGCTCGTCGAAGGGATCGCGCCGACGCCGGTGCGGCAGCGCCAGTTCGGCGGCAATCCGCACGTCTTCCTCGGCCACGTCGCTTGCGCCTCGCCAGGCGGCGTGGGCGGATGCGGTGCGAGCGAGCACAAGATCGGCGCGCATACCGTCGACGTCGAAGGATGCGCAGAGCGCGGCGATACGCCGAAGTTCCTTGTCGCTCAACACCACATCGTCGAGAATCTTTCGGGCGGCCAGAATCTGCTCGGCCACTGCGATGTCCTCGTTGCGGTACTCGGCGGCGAATGCGTGCGGGTCACGCTCGTAGTTCATCCGGCGGCGGACGACGTTCATGCGAACGTCCACGTCCCGCGACGCCGTCACCTCCACTGCCAGACCGAACCGGTCGAGCAGCTGCGGGCGAAGCTCGCCCTCTTCGGGATTCATCGTGCCCACGAGAACGAATTGCGCTGGGTGGGAATGAGAGACACCGTCACGTTCGACATGCACCCGCCCCATCGCGGCCGCGTCGAGCAATACGTCGACCAGGTGATCGTGCAGCAGATTCACTTCGTCGACGTAGAGCACTCCACGGTGCGCAGCCGCGAGCAGACCGGGTTGAAACGCACGTTCGCCGTCGCGCAGAACCTTCTCGAGGTCGATGGACCCCACCACTCGATCCTCGGTTGCCCCCACCGGAAGTTCGACGAGCTTCGCCGGACGCGAGCCGTCCTCGTCCTCCACGGCGGGCAGCAGTGCCGCGAGTGCGCGCACCACCGTCGATTTCGCGGTGCCCTTCTCTCCTCGCACCAGTACACCGCCGATACCGGGGTGCACGGCACACAGAATCAGCGACAACCTCAGCTGATCCTGACCGACGATCGCACTGAACGGATATCCCGGTTCGGGAACACTCCCACTTCGCTGCACAGCCAATTCCCTTCGTGCCCGGAGTTCCGCGCCGGACGTTCGGTCGAGATACGCGAAGCCGAGCGGCGATCTGGCTGACAGGGGAATCTCCTCGAGCGAAGATTCTCCTGAACACAGTGGCGGGACCGCGCCTGATTGACACAGGACTTCTCCGCGACCGACTTCGAACGGAACACTACCGCCGAACGAACGAATGCCACACACGGTAGGGCCGTGTGTGGCATTCGTTCTTCTCGTACTACAGCGAGGTCAGCTCTCGCTCCAGGCGGTGCCGCCACCCCGACGCATCGGCGTGTGCGGGATGCCGTCCTCGAGAACTTCCTCGCCGTCCGGCAGGAAGCCGTGCTTGGCGTACATGTCCACGAGGTAGCTCTGAGCGTTGATACGGCAGGGGGCCGAACCGACCTCGGCAAGCGCGGCTCGCAGAATTCGCGTGGTGTGGCCCTGTCCCCTGGCCGAGCGCTGCGTGCAGAGCCGGCCGATACGGAACGCCTTCTCGCCGTCGTCGTGCTCCTCGAGCAGGCGGAGTGTGCACACCACTTCGCCGTCCCGTTCGAGCCAGAAGTGCCGTGTCTCGGTCAGCAGGTCACGCCCGTCCAACTCCGGGTACGCACACGCCTGCTCGACCACGAACACCTCGACACGCAGCTTCAACAGGTCGTACAACGTGCTGTTGGACAGGTCTAGTGCCCATGATCGTTTGAGAGCTGCTGCTTGCGTATTCATACCTTTTGCTATCACACACCCGTGGGCTGTGCGAGCTCACGAGCATTTTCCAGTTGCAGTGTCTTGGACGTCCAGCCCCAGACCTCGTCGAACAACGAGCTGTTCTGCGCCAGCTTGACCCCCAGCGACGGGACCATTTCCTTGAGCTTGGGCTGCCACGCGTCGTACTTGTCCCCGAAGCACCGCTGCAGCACGTCCAGCATGGCCGGAACGGCGGTGGATGCGCCGGGAGAGGCACCGAGCAGTCCGGCGATGGTGCCGTCCGCTGCGTTGACCACAGCGGTGCCGAACTCGAGCACACCGCCGCGACCCTTCTTGCGGATCACCTGGACGCGCTGACCCGCGGTGACCAGCTCCCAGTTCTCGCCGAGCACCGAGGGCGCGAACTCGCGCAGCGTCTCGACACGATCTGCTTGCGACTGAGCCAGTTCACTGACCAGGTACTTGACGAGTCCGAGTTCGGTCACGCCGACCCCGAGCATCGACATCAGGTTTCCGGGCTTCACCGAGCTGGGCAGGTCGGTGATCTTGCCCTGCTTGAGGAACTTGGGCGACCAGCCGGCGTACGGGCCGAACAGCAGACCCTGCTGGCCGTTGATCACGCGGGTGTCGAGGTGCGGGACCGACATCGGCGGAGCACCGACCGAAGCCTTGCCGTACACCTTGGCCGAGTGCTGCTCGATCAGAGCTGGATCGGTGCACCGCAACCACTCGCCGCTGACCGGGAAGCCGCCGAATCCCTTGATCTCCGCGATTCCGGACTTCTGCAGCAGGTGCAGTGCGCCGCCGCCTGCGCCGACGAACACGAACTTGGCGTTGACGGTCTTCTTGACGCCGGTGCGCTGGTTGGCGACCTTGACGTCCCAGCTGCCGTCGGACTGCTTGGTGATGTTGCGCACATCGTGTCCGAAGTGCACGGTGCCGCCCGCGGACGACAGGTAGTTCAGCAGCTGCTTGGTGAGCGCACCGAAGTCGACGTCGGTGCCTTCCTGACTCCAGTTCAGGGCCACGGGATCGGAGAAGTCACGGCCCTTGGCCATCAACGGCAGTCGCGCCGAGAACTCGTCCTTGGAGTCGATGTACTCCATGCCTGCGAACAACGGGTTGCCCACGAGCGCCTCGTACCGGGCACGCAGGTACTTCACGTTCTCGGCCCCGTGCACGAAGCTCACGTGCGGAATGGGATTGATGAAGTTCTTGGCGTCGGAGAGCACACCGGTCTCGATGCCGTGTGCCCAGAACTGACGCGACACCTGGAACTGCTCGTTGACGTTGAGCGCCTTGGCGATATCGACGCTGCCGTCCTTGTTCTGCGGCGTGTAGTTCAGTTCGCACAGTGCCGAGTGGCCGGTGCCAGCGTTGTTCCACGCGTCGCTGCTCTCGGCCGCGGCCGCGTCGAGCCGCTCGTAGACGTCGATCGACCAGTTCGGCTCGAGCTGACGGAGCAGCGCACCGAGGGTGGCGCTCATGATTCCGGCACCGACCAGAACGACGTCGGTCTTGATCCGCTTACCCTGCTCATCTTTGGACACTGGAGAATCGACTTCCTTGTCTGTGGAGGTCTCGGCCGGTGGCGGTATCGACCGGAGAACTCTGCTGTAGAGGGCTGCTTCACCCGATGCGGTCAGGTTACTAGCTGGGCCTACCCCGTCGGACACCACGTCAACCCGGTTCCGATTGTGCTCCTCGGACGCCGCCCGCGGTGCCCACTACAGTTGTGATCTGTGACTACCTGGGTGCCCGACGTCCTCGGCGACGGCTACGAACAGACGACCATTCCACTCGGCAACGATCCGGACGGCGAAGGGCAGGTCGAGGCCACTCTCGTGCGGTACCAACCGCCCGGTGCCGCCAACTTCGAGCGTTCGGTGATCTACGTCCACGGTTTCACCGACTACTTCTTCCAGCGCCACATCGCCGAGCACTTCGCAGCGCAGGGATACGCCTTCTACGCCCTGGACCTGCGTAAATGCGGACGCTCGCGCCGCGAGGGCCAGACCGCACACTTCGTGACCGATCTGGCGATGTACGACGCCGAGCTGAACGAGGCTCTCGCCCTGGTCCGCGCGGAACGCCCGGGTGCCCCGGTCCTGCTCATGGCGCACTCGACCGGCGGGCTCGTGCTGCCGCTGTGGCTGAACCGTCTCAACCGTCAGGAGGGCGGATCGGCCGGGCTGGGCCTGTCGGGTGTGGTCCTCAACAGCCCGTGGCTCGACCTGCAGGGGCCACCTGCCATCCGCAGCGTCGGTACCGCCGCGATCGACGTCATCGGCAGGTTCCGGTCCAAGGCACAGGTTCCCGGCGGCGGGCTCGATACGTACGGGTTGTCGCTCGCGGCATCGGAGAACGGCGAGTGGGACTACGACCTCGACTGGAAGCCCTTGGCAGGCTTCCCCATCACCTTCGGGTGGATTCGCGCCGTCCGCCACGGACACGCCGAACTTCATCGCGGCCTCGACATCGGTATCCCCGCACTGATTCTGCGCTCCAAGGTGACGCACTTCTCGCGCCGATACAGCTCCGCGGTCGACGCCGCAGACGCCGTACTCGACGTTCGCCAGATCGCGCGCTGGGCGGGCTGCCTGGGCGACCGCACCACGATCGTGCCCATCGAGGGAGCCCGCCACGACGTCTTTCTGTCCACCGAGACTCCACGCGCTCGGGCCTTCGAGGAAATGGACGAGTGGATCGAGTGGTTGCACCGAAGCGAGAGCACCGACCACGCGTCGGGCAAGGACCACACCGAGAGCGGGCACATTTCATGACCGAGCATTTCGACGTCGCGATCATCGGCTCCGGATCCGGCAACTCGATCGCCGATTCGCGCTTCGAAGACAAGAAGATCGCTCTGATCGAGGAGAACTCTACCTTCGGCGGCACCTGCCTCAACGTCGGCTGCATCCCCACCAAGATGTTCGTCTACGCCGCCGAGGTTGCGCGGACGGTACGCGATTCCTCGAAATACGGTGTCGACGCCCACGTGGACGCTGTGCGCTGGCCGGACATCGTCGATCGCGTCTTCGGCCGCATCGACCCGATCTCGGAGGGCGGCAAGCGTTACCGCGCCGAAGGCAGCCCGAATCTCACCCTGTTCGAGGGTCACGCACGCTTCGTCGGCCCGCGCACCATCGACACCGGCACCGGCACCGTGATCACCGCCGACCAGATCGTCGTCGCCGCCGGATCGCGTCCGACGGTGCCGCAGTCCATCGCCGATTCGGGTGTCACGTACCACACCAACAGTGATGTGATGCGTCTCCGCGAGCTACCCGAGCACCTGGTGATTCTCGGATCCGGTTACATCGCAGCAGAATTCGCGCACGTCTTCTCTGCTCTCGGCTCCAAGGTGTCGATAGTGGCCCGCAAGGACACCTTGCTCCGCGCACTGGACGCCGACATCTCGAAGCGATTCACCGAGCTCGCCCGCGCCAAGTGGGACGTCCACCTCGACTCCGGCGAGACCACTCCCCTGTCCGAGGGCGGGTTGCACGGGGTCCAACTCGCCGACGGCACCAAGGTCCTCGGCGATGCGTTCCTCGTCGCCGTGGGCCGCGAGCCCAACGGAGACCGTCTCGATCCGGCTGCGGCAGGCATCGAGCTCGATGACGAAGGCCGCATCGTGGTGGACGAATTCGGCCGCACCACGGCCGAGGGAGTGTTCGCCCTCGGCGACGTATCGTCTCCGTACCAACTCAAGCATGTGGCCAACCAGGAAGCTCGCGTCGTTCAGTACAACCTGCTGCAGGATGCGTGGCACGGCGACACCTCGACGCTACGGAAGAACGACCATCGGTTCGTTCCCGCGGCGGTGTTCACCGATCCTCAGATCGCCGAGGTGGGCATGACCGAAGAGCACGCCCGCGACGCCGGCCTGGACATCACCGTCAAGGTCCAGAACTACGGAGATGTCGCCTACGGCTGGGCCATGGAGGACAGCGAAGGTCTGTGCAAGATCATCGCCGAGAAGGGCACCGGGAAGATCCTCGGCGCGCACATCATCGGCGCACAGGCCCCCACGTTGATCCAGCCACTCATCCAGGCCATGAGCTTCGGTTTGTCCGCTCAGGACATGGCCCGCGGTCAGTACTGGATCCACCCAGGTCTTCCCGAGGTGGTCGAGAACGCTCTCCTGGGACTCGAACTGTAGTTCCGGTTACCAGGGGCTGGTGCGGAGCACGATCTCGGTGGCCAGCGCAGCCGGCTCGTCGGCGACGACATTCGCGCTGCCGTCGAGTTGGACCACGCGGAAGTCCGCGTAGACGAACCGTCCGCTCGCGTCGGCGGATGCGCGGCCCAGCGAGGACCCGACGACCAATGTCGTCGGCAGCTCGACCGGGGGGCAATCCGCGCCGCGTACGGTTCCCTGCTCGTCCGCGATCGCGGGGTGGCACCGGTTCACCGCGATCAGACTGGCGAAGCGTCCGAAGGTCTTGGCAGCCAACGTCCATGCCGACTCCGCACCCGCTCCGCTGCCGACGAGGTGCACCCACGACAGCTTCAGCTCGTCGAGAACCGTCAGGATTGCCTCGTCGCTGACCCCCTCGATGCTCTCCAGCGCAACAGTTTTCAGATCCGAATTGTGCAACCGTTCACTGACGGCGTCGTAGACATCCACCGGATCGCCTGCATCGGGAAGCAAGAGAACGGCGTGCCTGCTGTCCGGGCCTGCGACTCGCACCGAACATTGCCCACCCGCAGCACTCACATGCGTGAACTCCATGGGGACGACGGTACTGCCTCTTGCGCCGACCACGCGTCGGTTCTATGGTTAGTTACATGAGTAATGAACCACTGAGGCAAGCAACCTCGACGCACCGGCGGCGGTTCTGATGGACGAGGGCAGGCCTATCTTCCTGCAGATTGCCGAGATGATCGAGAACTCGATCATCGACGGCTCCCTGGCAGAGGAAGAGCAGGTCCCCTCGACCAACGAACTGGCCGCATTCCATCGAATCAACCCGGCCACCGCAGGAAAGGGACTCGCCAAGCTCGTCGCCGACGGTGTCGTCTACAAGAAACGAGGAATCGGAATGTTCGTGACCACAGGCGCTCGGGACGCTCTTCGATTCCGTCGCCGAGACCTCTTCGCTCGCCAGTACATCGATCCGCTCGTCACCGAGGCTCGCAAGCTCGGCATGGCCGTCGACGAACTCAAGACCATGCTCGACAACTGGGAGGCAGCACGATGAGCGTCCACACCCTCGACTCGTTCGACGAACCCAGCAGCATCGTTGCGTCGGCCACGCACCTGACCAAGAACTTCGGCTCGTTCACCGCGGTCGACGATGTGAGTTTCGAGATCGAACGCAACAAGATCTACGGCTTCCTCGGCCGAAACGGCGCGGGTAAGACCACCGTCATGCAGATGATGACGGCTCAAATGCGCCAGAACGCCGGGGACATCTCGGTGTTCGGACAACGTCCTTGGGAGAACCCTCACGCGCTCGGTCACGTGTGCTTCGTCAAGGAAAGCCAGAAGTATCCCGACGATCTCAAGGTCAAGCACGCCGTCTCGCACGCGTCACATGTCCTTCCACACTGGGACGGCGACTTCGCCGCCGAATTGCTGCGCGACTTCGACCTGCCCCTCGGCCGCAAGATCAAGAAGCTCTCGCGAGGAATGACGTCGGCTCTCGGAATCGTCATCGGACTCGCGTCGCGTGCGCCACTGACCTTTTTCGACGAGCCCTACTTGGGACTGGACGCGGTCTCGCGACACCTGTTCTACGACAGATTGCTGGCCGACTACGCCGAGCACCCCAGGACCGTCGTTCTGTCCACTCACCTCATCGATGAGGTCAGCGATCTCATCGAACACGTGATCCTCATCGACAAGGGCAGGATCGTGCTCGACGACGAGTCGGATGCTCTGCGCGAGAGTGCATTCGAGATCACCGGTCCTGCGCCGGCTGTCGACGAGTTCGCCGCTGCTCACCGGACCCTGCGCCGCTCCGCTCTTGGACCGAGCGTACGAACGACGATCGACGCCCGACTGACTGCACAGCAGAGATCCGACGGCCGAGCCGCAGGGCTCACCATCGAAGCTGTTCCACTGCAACAGTTGATCATCGAACGCACCACCGCCGAGGAGGCGTTGTCATGAAACGGATACTGAACGTAGCTCGCATCCACAACACTTCGTGGGCAACGACATTCGTGTGGCCGATGGCGGTTCTCGCGATCGCCTTCGTGATCAGCTTCGGCATATTTCTGGTCATCCCGACCACAGACTCCGAATACAACTTCACCGGTAGTGTCTTCTCGATCTATGGATTCGCCATGGCGTTCTACATCACCGCGATCACTCAGTGCTTTCCCTATGCCCTGGGTCTGAGCGTCACTCGCCGCGAATTCCTCACCGCCACAGCGTTGGTAGGTGTGTGCCAGTCGATTGCATTCGGCACGATCATCTACGTGCTGTCCTTGATCGAAGCAGCCACGGATGGATTCGGCCTGAAACTGAGAATGTTCGGCATCGCTCGGTACGCGACCGACAATCCGTTGGTGCAGTGGGCCGCACTCGTTACCGTCATGCTGCTCCTCGGCGGCTTCGGTGCATTCATCGGCGTCGTGTATCGACGGTTCCGCACCAACGGATTGTTCACCCTCGGACTCGGAGCGCTCGTAGTCTTCGGCGGCGGATCTGTACTCGTGACCTGGCAGAACTGGTGGCCCGACGTCGGCGACTTCTTCACCGACACACCGCGAATTCTGCTACTGGTCGTCATTCCGTTGACCATCACGGCGATACTGTCTGCGGCCAGCTGGTTCGGTCTGCTCAAAGCAACTGCGTGACAATGGTGTCGAGGCCCGGATCGACGCCGTGCTCGATGAGGTCGAGTACGGCGTCGACGTCGAGGTTGTCTTCCACCAGATCGGCCAACAGATCCAACTGCTGCTCCCGCAGTGCCGCGACCGACGTGTCGGGTGCCACCTCGAAACCCGTGCGACCCGATTTCTCCGCCACCCATGTGAGCAACGAACGACGGAAATCGTCGGACTCGAGCAATCCGTGCCAGTGGGTACCCAGAACGCTGCCGCGTAGGCTGCCTTCGGAGACACCCGACGCGGTGGTCGACAAGGCGTCGTCGCCGTTTCGTGCGACCCGGCCGTGGTGAATCTCGTAGCCCGACACGGAATTCGGGCCGAACTGCATCGACCGTCCCGCCACCTGCGCGAGTACCTTGTCGGCGGCGAACTCGATGTCGAGATCGAGCAGACCGAGACCCCGGACTGCCCCCGCTCCGGATTCGACGGTGTCGTCGATCGTTCGGCCCAACATCTGATAGCCACCGCAGATCCCCAGAACCGGAAGGCCCGCAGCACCGCGTGCCGCGATCGCATCGGCAAGACCGGTGCGTCGCAACCACTCCAGGTCCGACACGGTGGACTTACTGCCCGGAACGACCACCAGATCCACATCCTCGAGCCGGGACGGCTCGGTGACCCAGTGGACCGACACCCCGGGCTCGCAGGCCAACGCCTCGACATCGGTGGTGTTGGAGATTCTCGGCAAACGCACGGCCGCGACGCGCAACCACTGCGAGCCGTGCGGTGCACGCGGCCGCCCCACCGGAGCATCGGGAACGGTTCCGAGTGAATCCTCGGCGTCCATCCACAATCCGTCGGCGAACGGAACGACACCGTACGTCGGACGTCCCGTCAACGCGCGCAACTGATCGAGACCAGGTGCCAGCAGAGCAGGATCACCGCGGAACTTGTTGATCACGAACCCGGCGACGAGCGCCTGATCCTCCGGAGACAGCACCGCAACGGTGCCGAACAGATGAGCCAGCACTCCCCCTCGATCGATATCCCCCACCACGATCACCGGAAGAGACGCCGCCGTCGCCAACCCCATGTTGGCCAAGTCCGTGGCGCGCAGATTGATCTCGGCGGGCGAGCCGGCCCCCTCGCAGATCACCACATCGAATTCCTCACGCAGGGAGGCCAATTCGTCTGCCACCACGGCGCGCAACGACTGCCGATGCTCGATGTAGTTGCTCGCACTCACCTGCGCAACGGCCCGCCCGCGCACCACCAACTGCGAGGTCCGGTCACTCCCCGGTTTCAGCAACACCGGATTGAAGCGGACACTCGGCTCGAGACCACAGGCCGACGCCTGCATCGCCTGCGCTCGACCGATCTCACCGCCGTCGAGCGTGACCACCGAATTGTTGGACATGTTCTGCGCCTTGAACGGAGCAACCCGCACGCCCCGTCTCGCCAACATCCGACACAGCCCGGCAACCAACACACTCTTGCCTGCATCCGAAGTGGTCCCGGCGACGAGCAGCGCACCTCTCAGGACGGGACGGTTCACACCGCTCACGGCAGGGTCAGGATCTCGCTACCCGTCTCGGTCACCACGAGGGTGTGCTCGAACTGCGCGGTCCACTTCTTGTCGTGCGTGACGACCGTCCAGCCGTCGTCCCACATCTCGGCGTTGATCGTGCCCAGGTTGATCATCGGTTCGATCGTGAACGTCATACCCGGCTCGATGACGGTGTCCACCGACGGCTGGTCGTAATGCAGAACGACGAGACCGTTGTGGAAGGTGGTACCGATGCCGTGGCCGGTGAAGTCCTCCACCACGCCGTAGCCGAACCGGTGCGCGTACGACTCGATGACGCGGCCGATCACGTTGAGCGCGCGCCCCGGCTTGACCGCCTTGATGGCACGCATGGTGGCCTCGTGCGTACGTTCGACCAGCAGGCGCGCTTCCTCGGAGACGTTGCCGGCCAGGAAGGTCGCGTTGGTGTCGCCGTGGACGCCGTCGATATATGCGGTGACGTCGATGTTGACGATGTCACCGTCCTGAATCACGGTGGAATCCGGGATGCCGTGGCAGATGACCTCGTTCAGGGAGGTACAGCAGGACTTCGGAAATCCCCTGTAGCCCAGCGTGGACGGGTACGCACCGTGATCGATCATGTACTCGTGGGCAATCCGGTCCAGCTCGTCGGTGGTGATTCCCGGTGCCACCGCCCGGCCCGCTTCCTGCAGTGCCCTGGCCGCGATCTTCGACGCCACTCGCATCTTCTCGATGACCTCGGGGGTCTGGACCCAGGGCTCACTGCCTTCGGCCACGGTCGACTTCCATGCGTATTCGGGGCGCTCGATGGACTTGGGCACAGCGAGGACGGGCGATACGACGCCTGGTACGAGTGGCTGACGGGGCTTGCTCTCGGCGGTCACAGACATGACGTCCAGAGTAGTCGGCTCGTATTCGGCCCCGAACCGCAGCGCAGTGGCCTGTGCCAGTAGAAACATCGCTTGCCGTTGTGGATATGATCTGGATCACGTTCGTCGCTCGTGCATCCGACACGGGAAAGGAAGCTCCGTGGTCCATTCGAATCTGTTGCGGCCCCGTGACGGCGATGCCCTGCGCGCCGAACTGCGCCTGGTGGCAGCGGCGTCCGACGTGCCCGTCGTGTTCGGCGGCGAGGTCTCCTCGGAGACCCTGTACTTGAGTGAGTTCCACGGAACCAGAACCCGCGGCCTGGACGGACTCGCCATCCCACCCAGATCCGGCCTCGGCGGGCGAGTCATGGAACAGCGCAGGCCCGCGGCCGTGAGCGATTACGGCGCGTCGATGTCGATCACCCATCACTTCGACCGACCGGTACTCGGCGAGGGCCTCAAATCGATACTGGCGGTGCCGGTGGTCGTTGCCGGTGTGGCGCGAATAGTGATGTACGCGGCCCTACGCGAACGCGGCCCCCTCGGAGATCGCGTCGGCGACATCATGACGACCGCCGCCAGGCGTCTCGGCCAGGAGATCTCCGTGCGTGACGAGGTCGACCGCCGGATCCGTCTGCTGGCGACCACCCGCTCGATGCTCGACTCGGATCTCTCCCGCACGGCCGAACTGCGCAGCGTCCACGAGGAACTGTCCGATCTCGCCCGATCTGTCGGTGACGTGGCCATCCGGCGCAGACTCGACGCGGTCGCAGCCCGCGTGGCCGCGTCGTTCGGCCAGGAGATGCCCCACGACCCACGGACCCAGGACGTGTCGCAGTCACTGACACCACGAGAGATCGACGTGATCTCGCAAGTTGCTCTGGGCTGCACCAACATCGAGGTCGCCGCGCGTTTGTCGATCGGTGCCGAGACCGTCAAGTCATACCTGCGCAGCGTGATGCGCAAAACCGAATCGCACACTCGATACGAAGCCGTGGTGGCCTGCCGTCGACTCGGCGTTCTGCCCTCCTGAACCGGGCACACCGCCGATCGGTCAGTACCCGGGCGGCAGTTGCTCGAACATCTCTCGGGTCACCGCGACCGCATTGTCCGAGCTGCCGCCCCGCACCACGAGGGTGGCGAAGGCGATGTCTCCGCGGTAGCCGACGAACCACGAGTGCGAGCCGCCGTCGACCTCTGCTTCGCCGGTCTTGCCGTACACCTCGCCCTGGTCTGCGATGCGCTCGGCCGTACCGCTGGTCACCACCGAACGCATCATCCCGCGCAGCCCGTCGACCATCGCAGGCTCGATCTGCGGATGCTCTCCCGTGATGACGGTGTCGCGTCCGACCAGGAGGTTCGGCACCGGCGTCGAGCCATGGGCAACCGTCGCGGCGGCCAGGGCCATACCGAACGTCGACACGACCACTCTGCCCTGACCGAAGCCGTCCTCGGTGCGCTGGACGAGCTCCTCGGCCGGGGGTACCGAGCCGGAGTCGGTCGGCAGCCCGACGACGTCGTAGTCCGGCCCGACGCCGAACTGGGATGCCGCCACGGTCAATGCATCCGGTGCCATCTCGCTGGCCAGCTTGGCGAACGAGGTGTTGCACGAGCGAGTGAACGCAGTACTCATCGTCACGTCACCCAGTGCGAACTCGTTGTAGTTGGGCACACTGCGCTCACCGATCACGATTCGACCCGGACACGGGACGGTGCTGCCCGGAGACGCGAGTCCGCTCGAGATGGCGGCACCGGCGGTGATGATCTTGAAGGTCGATCCGGGTGGGTAGAGGCCGGCCGACGCGACCGGTCCGTCCCGATCGGCAGCCGGGTTCTGTGCCACCGCCAGAATCGCCCCGGTCGACGGCTGGATGACGACCGTCATCGCCTGCTCGGTGCGTGCGTTCACCGCACGCTGCGCGGCGACCTGAATGTTGCGATCGAGACTGATGGAGAACGACGGAGAGGGCTCCGGCGGAGTGTCGGTGAGGACATCGATGTCGACGCCGTTGCGATTCGTGGTGACCACACTCCACCCCGCCTTGCCGTCGACCTCGTCGATGACGGCCTTCTTGACCTGGCCGACCAGGTCCGGCGCGAACGTGGGGTCGGTGGACACCAGATCCGATTCGTCGGATGCGGTCACTCCCGGGATCTCGGTCAGCGCGGCCGAGATGGGCTGGTAGTCACTGTCTCGAAGCAACGCCACCGGATAGTCGCCGTCGACAGAGGTGGCGGATTCGACGATGGACTGCGCGGTGATGGACGCATCGAACGGCGTCAGCAACGTCGACAGCGCCGTCGCCGAGGCCACCACATTGTTCGCATCGGCCGCGTCGAACTTGATTCGGTGCACCACCCCGGGCACCAACACATCGGTCCCGGAGCGCTCGTTGACTCGTGCGCGAGGAGCCGCCGTGGATCGCAAGGACATCGTCTGAGTGTCACCGAGCTTGGGATGGATGTCCGACGCCGTCCAGCGCACCACCCACTCGCCCTCGCTGCGACCCATGTTCAGCTGACCGTCGTACGTCCACACCCGATCCTTCGGCAGCTGCCACGTGTATTTGTAGCCGACTGTGGCGGTGTCACCGTCGACCTGCACCGACGTCGTCTCCGCTTCCAGAGCCTCGGCCTGAAGATTGGTCCACGCCTCGGTCAGTGCCGTGGCCGCCGCGTCGGGCTTGTCGGTGTCCGCGGCCGCGGCGGCGATGTCATTGGACTCGAACGCGGCCAGAAAAGCCTGGGCAGCCGGCTCCGGGCCGTCGGGCTTGGGGGTACATCCGGCGAGGGCGGCAGCAACGACGGCTGCGACCACCGATACCGCGCCGATCCGATACCGCACTTCGGTTGCACCACGTGATCTCATTGCGCCCCATAGTAATAGGGCGCTGCCTCCGGCTGCGGCAACGAATCGCGGTTCGGCACAACCCGTTCGAGCGACGGCCGATCTAGTCGAGGAGCACGGTCGTGAAGGTCGCCACCTGGGTCAGACCGATCTTCGCGTACGCCCGTCTGGCGACGTAGTTGAAACTGTTGACGTAGAGGCTTGCGGTGCGGCCCTGGCGGACCACCGAGTTCACCACCGCTGCGGTACCGGACGCACCGAGACCGTGCCCGCGCCGATCGGGGTGAACCCATACCCCCTGGATCTGCCCCACCGTCGCCGACTGCGACCCGATCTCGGCCTTGAACACCACCCGACCGTCCTCGAATCGAGCCCACGCACGCTGCGCGGCAATCAGACTCGAGATCCGTCGCCGGTATCCGCGGCCGCCGTCGTTCTGCCTCGGGTCGACTCCGACTTCCTCGATGAACATGGCCACGGCCGCAGTCAGATACACGTCCAGTTCCTCTGGGCGAACGAGACGTACGTGTGGATCGGGGGTGACGGACGATCGAACCGACGTGGCCAGCAGTGGCTGCTCACCGCGAACCTCACGAGCCGGGCCCCAGTCGGTTTCGAGCATCTCCCACAGCGGCAGTGTCAGTTCGGCTCGACCGACCAGCGAGGAACACAGCCGTGGACCGCGACATGCGCGGTCGGCGAACGACCGCAGATCGTCACTCGATCCGAGCAGAGGGACAAGGTTGGCTCCGTAGAAACACAACGATTCGTCCGGTCCGCCCCGGCTCCACATCTCACCGTGAAACGACCTCGGATCCAGTCCGGATTCCTGCACCCTGGCGGCGACCATGCAGGTGGCAACCGGGTCGGCATCGAGCACCCGTAAGACATGCGCCACGTCTCGATTACCGAGAGGCTTCGCACCGAGGAGCTTGAGCACCTGCCGACCTCCTGACCCACCTACCGCATACACACCGACCGAGCGTGTAGCGAATCATTCCAGAGAACCTGTTCCCTCGGTGGCAGAGCGGCAAACCGGACACCGACCGGATCGATCATCCTCAGCTGACCGTGACCACCGGAGCGCCGCCGTCTGCGGTCTCATCCTTCTCGAATTCCTCGGCGATGCGCATTGCTTCCTCGATCAAGGTCTCCACGATCTGAGCCTCGGGCACGGTCTTGATGACCTTGCCCTTGACGAAGATCTGGCCCTTGCCGTTGCCCGACGCCACGCCGAGGTCGGCGTCGCGCGCCTCGCCCGGGCCGTTGACGACGCATCCCATGACGGCGACGCGCAGCGGAATTTCCATGCCCTCCAGGCCTGCGGTGACCTCGTCGGCGAGGGTGTACACGTCGACCTGCGCGCGTCCGCACGACGGGCAGGAGACGATTTCGAGCTTGCGGGGACGCAGGTTGAGCGACTGCAGAATCTGGTTACCGACCTTGATCTCCTCGGCCGGCGGAGCCGACAGGGAGACGCGGATGGTGTCGCCGATTCCACGGGACAGCAGTGCGCCGAAGGCCACCGAGGATTTGATGGTGCCCTGAAAGGCGGGGCCGGCCTCGGTGACGCCGAGGTGCAGCGGGTAGTCGCACTGCGCGGCCAGCTGCTCGTACGCGGCGACCATGATGACGGGGTCGTTGTGCTTGACGGAGATCTTGATGTCACCGAATCCGTGTTCCTCGAACAGGCCCGCCTCCCACAGCGCGGACTCCACGAGGGCCTCCGGTGTCGCCTTGCCGTACTTCTTCATCAGGCGAGGGTCGAGCGAACCGGCATTGACGCCGATGCGGATCGGAATGTTCGCGTCACCGGCGGCCTTGGCGACTTCCTTGACCCGGCCGTCGAATTCCTTGATGTTCCCCGGGTTGACGCGCACAGCGGCGCACCCTGCGTCGATCGCGGCGAAGATGTACTTGGGCTGGAAGTGGATGTCGGCGATCACCGGAATCTGACTCTTCTTGGCGATGATCGACAGCGCATCCGCGTCGTCCTGTGTGGGGCATGCCACACGCACGATGTCGCAGCCCGACGCCGTCAGTTCGGCGATCTGCTGCAGAGTGGCGTTGATGTCGTGGGTCTTGGTGGTTGTCATCGACTGCACCGAGATGGGGCTGTCGCTGCCCACTCCCACCGACCCGACCTGGAGCTGCCTGGTCTTTCGACGCGGCGCGAGTACCGGTACCGGCGGTGCCGGCATTCCCAATCCGACTGACACGGACACAGTGGCCTTCTTTCCTAGCTACGACTGACGAGTCTACTTAGAACAATTGAATCGGGTTGACGATGTCCGCCGTGAGTGTCAACAAGGAGAACCCGATGAAAACGACGATGACCACGTAAGTGACCGGCATCAGCTTCATGTAGTCCACCGGCGCGCCGTCCGGTAGGCCACGGCGGTTTCGGAAGATGTTGCGAATGCGCTCGTAGATGGTCACGGCGATGTGGCCACCGTCGAGCGGCAACAGCGGCACGAGGTTGAACGCCCCGAGGAAGAAATTCAACGACGCGAGCAACCCGATGAACGTCGCCCAGTTCTCCGTCTCCGCTGCCTGACCACCGATGACACTGGCACCGACGACGCTCATCGGGGTGTCGAGGCCACGCTCACCGCCGAAGATCGACTCCCACAGCGCCTGCACCTTGGTCGGCAGTTGCACGAGTGCCTTGCCGGTCTGCACGAAGATGTCGCCGGTGAAAGCGAAGGTCTCGGGTACCGCCTCGATCGGGTTGTACGTGATGTTCGGTGGCGGACCCCCGGTGACACCCACCGCCCCGACCGTCGTCGATTCCTTCGCTCCGGTGTCGGGATCGACGACGTATCGCTGAACCTGTGTGACCGGGACGGTGATGGTCTGCGAAGCACCGTTGCGATCCACTGTCAGCTCGACCGAGCCGGTGGAGGCCTGAATGGCCAGAACCGCATCGGACCAGACCTCCGTGGGGGTGCCGTCCACCGCTGTGATGATGTCGCCCTCACGCAGCCCTGCCGCTGCGGCCGGACCGTCACCCGAGCAATCGGCGATCTCACCGTCCGGTGTCTGCGTCGTTCCGACGCAGCCGACACCCTGGACAGTCGTGGTCGGAGTGACCCGATCGGGCGTGCCCCACCCGAGAACGAGCGCGTAGATCAGCACGATTCCCAGTACGAAGTTCATCGCGATGCCGCCGACCATGACGACGATCCGCTTCCACGTCTTCTGGCGATACATCGCGCGCTCGACCTCGTCGGGTGCGAGCTCGTCGATCGCCGTCATTCCGGCGATGTCGCAGAATCCGCCGGCCGGAATTGCCTTGAGGCCGTACTCGGTCTCGCCGCGTCGGAAGGAGAAGATCTTGGGGCCGAACCCGATGTAGTAACGGCGAACTTTCATGCCGAGCGCTTTCGCGGTCCACATGTGTCCTGCCTCGTGCAGCGCGATCGACACACCGATGCCGACAGCGAACAGCACCACACCCAGAGCGAACAGCATGTGTGTCTACAGGCCCTTCTGTTTCAGGAGCTCACGCGCATGTGCGCGAGCCCAGGAATCCGCCGCGAGGACGTCGTCCACGTCGGTCGGCACAGTCGACCATTGTCCACTGCCGTCATCGACCACGGCGCGCACCGTCTGCACTATCTGCGGGAACTCGATGCGCCCGGCGAGGAACGCCTCGGCAGCGATCTCGTTGGACGCGTTGTACACCGCCGTCATGCACCCGCCCATGATTCCGGCCTCGCGGGCCAGCTGAACGGCGGGGAACACTCGATCGTCGAGTGGTTCGAAGTCCCAGGAGAACGCTGCAGTGAAATCGAGTGCACGCGCGACGTCGGGCACTCGCTCCGGCCACCCGAGCGCCAACCCGATCGGCAGCTTCATGTCCGGCGGGCTGGCCTGCGCAATGGTGGATCCGTCCACGAACGTGACCATCGAATGAACGATGGATTGCCGGTGCACGGTGACGTCGATCTTCTCGTACGGCACCCCGAACAGCAGATGCGCTTCGATGAGCTCGAGGCCCTTGTTGACCAGCGTCGCCGAGTTCAACGTGTTCATCGGACCCATCGACCAGGTGGGATGAGCCGCGGCCTGGGCAGGCGTCACCGACTTCAGTTCCGTTTCGCTCCAGCCTCGGAACGGTCCACCCGATGCGGTGAGGATCAGTCGATCCACCTCGCTTCGGTGGCCACTGCGCAGGCATTGCGCCAGCGCCGAATGCTCCGAGTCCACCGGAACGATCTGTCCTGGCGCGGCGGCAGCGAGTACGAGTTCGCCGCCTGCCACCAGCGATTCCTTGTTGGCCAACGCCAGCCGGGCTCCGGTCTTCAGCGCCGCCAACGTCGGTTCGAGACCGAGCGAGCCCACCAGCGCGTTGAGCACCACGTCGGCCTGCGTCGATTCGACGAGCTCGGTCACCGCACGGGGCCCGCTCAGAATCCCGGGAAGGTCGAGCTCGGCGGCAGCGGCGGGGTCGGCCACAGCCACACGCCGAACGCCGGTCTCGGCGATCTGACGACGAAGTAGGTCGATGTTTCCACCGCCCGCAGCAAGACCCACGACGACGAAGCGATCCGGGTTTGCTGCGATGACGTCGAGCGCTTGGGTTCCGATCGAGCCGGTGCTCCCCAGCAGCAGCACGCGAATCGGCTCGGGGCGATCCGAGGTGGTCGTTCGCTCACGATGGTCTGACACCGGTCCATTGTTGCCTACCGAGCCTGAGAAACCCCTATGCGCTCCGCCGATGCTGGCAGGGTGGAAGGCATGAACGTCTCGAAGTACACCGCAGCATCGTTCAACTACGCCGACGTAGGGGCAACGAGCGGCAGGCTCCCGACCGGTTACCACCACGTCGAGAAGTCGCGGGTCATCGGATCCGGAGTCGAGGACTTCGTAGCCGCAGCCGACGCACTGATGCGCTGGGACATGCATCGCGGCACCGGGCTGAAGGTTCATTCCAGCAACGACAACGCCGTCCCCGACGCCGTGGTCGTGCTCACCCTCGGGCCCGTCCGCATCCCGTGCCGGGTCGTCTACGTCATCGACGAAGCCAACCGACAGGGCTTCGCCTACGGCACGCTCGACGGCCATCCCGAGTCCGGCGAGGAACTGTTCTACGTCGACTACTCCCCCGAGGACGGGACGGTCTCCGCGCACATCACCGCGTTCTCGAACCCCGGCCGCTGGTACACCAGGCTCGGTGGTCCGGTGGGCAAGCGGGTCCAGGCCCTGTTCACCGACCGCTATCTGGCCGCGCTGGCGTCGGCGTGCCGGTCGCCGCGCTGAGTCAGGAGGAGGGCGGGTGTACGGCGCGCCAGTGCTCGGCGATGTCGATTCGCTTCGCCACCCACACCTTCTCGTGAGACTGAACGTGATCGAGAAAACGTTCGAGGGCGGCGATGCGAGCCGGTCTGCCCACAAGCCTGCAGTGCAGTCCGACCGAGAGCATCTTGGGGCTGCCGTTCTCCCCCTCGGCGTACAGCACGTCGAACGCGTCCCGCAGATGCGCATAGAACTCGTCCCCGGTCGAGAAGCCGCCCGGCGAGGCGAATCTCATGTCGTTCGTGTCGAGGGTGTACGGCACCACCAGATGATCGACCACCTCGGAGCCGCGAGAGACCTTCTCCCAGTAGGGAAGATCGTCGGCGTAGGAATCCGAGTCGTACACGAAGCCGCCGTGCTCGACGACGAGCGACCGGGTGTTCGGAGAGTCACGCCCGGTGTACCACCCGAGCGGGGCCGAGCCGGTGAGGCCCTGAAGGATGGCCACGGCCTCGGCCATGTGCTCACGCTCGACGTTCTCGTCGATCTGCTGATAGGACAGCCAGCGCAGACCGTGGCAGGCGATCTCGTGGCCCAATTCCGCAAGCGCGGCAACCACTTCCGGGTTTCGTTCCATGGCCTTGGCGACAGCGAACACCGTCAGGGGTAGGTCGCGCTTCTCGAACGCCCGCAGCACCCGCCACACGCCTGCCCTGGAGCCGTACTCGTACAGCGACTCCATGCTCATGTGCCGGTTCGGAAAGGCTTGTGCCCCGATCATTTCCGAGAGGAACGTCTCGGATTTGGTGTCACCGTCGAGGACGTTGTTCTCCGCACCCTCCTCGTAGTTGAGGACGAACTGGACGGCGATGTTGGCCTGACCCGGCCACTGGGCGTGCGGCGGCGTGCGGCCGTACCCCACCATGTCTCGGGGGTAGCTCAGAGGAAACTGGGTCAGTGGATGCGGAAGGCGCTCGGACGTCACCGCCGCAGTCTCTCACCGAAGTCGGCAGTCGCGCCGGGTGAGCACACAACCCTGATGGCTACGACGGGCGGTCGTATGCCAATATTGTCCGAACGCGGCAGGCTCGACGCCTCGTGAAGGACGACTTCGAGAATTCATCACCCGAGAGGACCGACCGGTGGCAAATACCGAACTGGAATCCGCTTCGTACGACCCGGTCGTCGATACCCGCAACGAGGTGCCGGACGTACCGTCCGCCGAGTGGGGGTGGAGTGGTGAATCGAATCGCGCGATGCGGGTGGCCGCCATCGTCGTCGCCGTGTTCCTGCTGTTCATGATGATCGGCAACCACACCGGCAAGGTCGAGGATCTGTGGCTGGTCGGATTTGCCGCGATGTTGGTCGGGCTCGTGGTGCGAGACGTCATCGTCCGCCGCAAGCCCCGCTAGCAACCGAGTCAGTTCTCGGCTGCCAGCTGACCGCACGCGGCGGCGATCTCCTGACCGCGGGTGTCTCGGACGGTGCACGAGACGCCCTGCGCAATGACCCGTCGGACGAACTCTCGCTCCACCGGCTTCGGGCTGGCGTCCCATTCGCTACCCGGAGTCGGATTGAGTGGGATCAGGTTCACGTGAACTCGTGAGCCGAGTGCCTTGTGCAGCTTCTTGCCCAGCATGTCTGCTCGCCACGGCTGGTCGTTGACGTCTCGGATCATCGCGTACTCGATCGAGACACGACGACCGGTCTGGTCTGCGTAGTACCTTGCCGCCGACAACACCTCTGCCACCGACCAACGGTTGTTCACAGGAACCAGCGTGTCGCGGAGTTCGTCGTCGGGCGTGTGCAGCGACACCGCCAACGTCACCGACAGTCCCTCGTCGGCCAGCTTGCGGATTGCCGGTGCCAGACCGACCGTCGACACCGTCACCGAGCGCTGCGAGAGACCGAGTCCGTCGGGTGCGGGCGAGACGATCTTGCGCACCGCGGAGACGACCCTCTTGTAGTTCGCCAGGGGCTCGCCCATCCCCATGAAGACCACGTTCGACAGTCGACCTTCGCCCCCGTGGACCACGCCGTCGCGCAGGTCGGCTGCAGCCGAACGGACCTGGTCGACGATCTCGGCCGTCGACAGGTTCCTCGTCAGACCTGCTTGGCCGGTCGCGCAGAAGGGGCAGGCCATTCCGCAGCCGGCCTGACTGGAGATGCACAGGGTGGCCCGATCCGGGTACCGCATCAGAACGCTCTCGAGCAAGGTCCCGTCGTTGGCCTTCCACAGGGTCTTGCGAGTGTCACCGTCATCACATGCCAGGTGCTTGATCGGCGTCAGCAGCGTGGGAAAGAGATCGGCACCGACCTTTTCGCGGGCCTCGGCCGGCAGATCGGTCATCTTGGTGGTGTCGGCCTCTAGGCGCCCGTAGTAGTGCCGGGCCAGCTGATCGGCGCGAAACGCAGGTAGACCGAGCGCCTTCACCGCATCCCGCAGACCCTCTTTGTCCAGGTCGGCGAGGTGGCGCGACGGCATACCGCGACGCGGCGCAGTGAAGACCAAGGGGAGATTGGGCCTCTTCTGCTCGGTCGACGTGTTCGTTGCCTCGACGGAGTCGCTCATACTCCACCCCACATCTTTCGGTGACACTGCATTCCACCATTGTCCACCCCATCGCCTCGCAGTCCTATTCGCGACTGTTTCCGTCCGTTATCCGATGGGTATCGAGGTCGTGGCCGGATGCACGTGCATTCGGCCTTCACGTGCGGAAGGATCATCGACATGGCCACCAGAGCTGACGACAATCACGAGACATCGCTGGACAAATCGGGCGCAGGGCACCCCGGCGAGCACAGCGCCTCGGGCGACCTCGCTCCGATCACGACTCCGGATTCGGACGGCCATTCCGCTCCCGATCCCGAGTTCGTTCCCGAGCGACAGGCTGCCGCTCCGACCGATATCGCCCACACTCGCACCGCCGCTCTGTGGACCGGCCTGGTGGTCGGAGCTGTGGTCCTGGTGATCCTGCTGGTGTTCATCGTGCAGAATCTCGACTCCGTCACGGTCCAGATCTTCGCGTGGCAGCTCGATCTGCCCCTCGGCATCAGCATGTTGCTGGCCGCGATCGCCGGCGCGCTGGTGATGGCAATGGTGGGCGGCGCTCGAATCCTTCAGGTGCGACGTTCGGCCAAGAAGAAGTAGCGCCACTCGTGAACACTATGTACAGAAGCTGGCGCTGACTCACTGAATCGATCAGGCTTGGGGTGCCCCACTTCACTCGAGGAGCATGACGTGACAACTTTCATGGAGACACCTGTGGCATCCGGCGTTGCCCCGGACCGAGCCCGGTCCTGGCTGCTGGTGCCGGCCACCAAGCCCGAGACCTTCGGCGACGCCGTCGCGTCGGGAGTCGATGCCGTCATCCTCGACATCGAGGACGCAGTCGCTCCGGCCAAGAAGCCGGCCGCGCGCGAGGCCGTCGTGCAGTGGCTCGGCGAGGGAAACTCTGCGTGGGTGCGCATCAACGATGCAACGACCCCGTATTGGGCCGATGACCTCGCCGCGTTGTCCGGTCTGCCCGGACTGGTCGGCGTCATGCTCGCGAAGACCGAGAGTGGCGGTCAGGTCGAGGCCACAGCTGCTCGCCTGGCACCAGGCACTCCGATCCTGGCACTGGTCGAGTCCGCGATGGGCCTCGAAGCCGCGACGGAGATCGCCCGTGCGGAGTCGACCTTCCGTCTCGCTTTCGGCAGTGGCGACTTCCGCCGCGACACGGGTATGAGTGACGACCCGCTGGCTATGGCGTACCCCCGTTCGCGCCTCGTCGTCTCCTCACGCGCAGCGCGCATTCCGGGACCGATCGACGGACCGACGCTGACCGCCAACGACAGCATCCTCGGGCGCGACGCAGCTCTGACCCTGTCGATGGGCATGACGGGCAAGTTGTGCATGCACTCGGAGCAGGCTGCCATCGTCAACCGCGAGCTCGCCCCGTCACCGACGGATGTGTCGTGGGCCCGTGACGTCATCGATGCCCTCGGTGCCGACGGAGCGCACGTCAAGGACGGAAGCGACCTGCCTCGCCTGGCGAAGGCGCTCAAGATCAACGAGCTGGCCGAGATCTTCGGGATTTCCGCCGCCTCCTGAAACCACCTGCGGTCGAGGTGCGTTCGGCGAAAGGCCCATCGGCTCGCTAACGCAGCTCGATTCCGGTCGGTTTGTACCGGACGTGGACTCGATACCGCACGTCGAACGAGACACCGTCCACCGACTTCACGGCATCACGTGCGACGCGTGGGCCGAACTCGATTCCCAGCACATCGCGCAGCATGCGTCGATTCGGAAACGACCATCTCGTGTCCACGCGGGTGAGTGCGAAACCCTGTGCCTCGAAGAACGCCTCGACTGTTGCCGGGTCGTAATACGGTAGATCGGCCCGCATCCAATCCCCGTACGGCGACGCGGTCGCGTCCAGATCCACGACGACCAACGCCCCTCCCGGCCCGAGCACGCGCATGGCGTCGACGATTCCCGGCCCGCAGCCCGGTCCGAAGAAGTACGCGGTGCGCGCATGGACGATGTCCACGGTGCCGTCGTCGATCGGGAGGGAATCCGCCTGCGCGGTCTTCACCTCGACATTCGGTAGGTTCGCGACTCGCAGTCTCGCCGCAGCAGCGAGTGGTTCGTGCGGCTCGACGCCTATCACCCGGTCCGCGTCGGCCGCGAACACCGGAAGATGAAAGCCGCTTCCGCAACCGACGTCGACGACCGTCTTGGCCGTCCAGTCCGCCACCGAACGGATCGCGTCGAACAGAGCACCGTCGACGTCCTGAGCACGGTTCTCCGCCTCGTACAGGTGTGGCCAGTTCCAGATGTTGGGGCTGGGAATCACCCCGGTGACTTCGCTGCGCACGCCCGAGAGCAGTCTGCTCAGAGGAGAACGGTGAAGACGAGCCATGCCACGAAAGCCGAGGGCAGCAGCGAGTCGAGCCTGTCCATGATGCCGCCGTGGCCGGGCAGCAGGGTGCCCATGTCCTTGATGCGGAGATCACGCTTGACCTGCGACTCGATCAGATCGCCCAACGTGCCGGTCACCACCAGCACCACGCCGAGAAGGATGCCGATCATCGAGTTGGCCTCGAGGATGAGTGTGACCGTCAGCAGACATCCGATGATGCAGAAGATGAGTGACCCGGCGAGCCCCTCCCAGGACTTCTTCGGGCTGATGGCAGGTGCCATCGGGTGCTTTCCGAACAACACACCCGCGATGTAGCCGCCGATGTCCGAGCACACGACGCCGATGACGAACACGAGGATCCGGCCTGCGCCGTTGTCCTGCAGCACCATCAGGACGGTGAACGAGGCCAGCAGCGGCAACCAACATGCCACGAGGACGGTGACGGAAAGTTCTTCGAGGTAGTTCTTCGGAGCGGTGCCGAATCCCTGCCGCAGCAGCAGCCACACCATGCACACCAGGACGGTGCCCACGGCAGCGCTGAGCACACCGACCGCCCCGAACGGCCAGCCGAGCCAGATCATCGCCTGACCGCCGAGGATCAGGGGGATGCGGGGCACGAGGACCCCACCCTCGCGCAGGCGCTTGGACACCTCGTAGGTGGCAACGGCCAGCGCGACGGCCACCACCCCGATCCACACCAGCGGCACGAAGACGAGGACGAGAATCAGGCCGATGCCCAACGAGCCGCCGACTCCGATCGCGGCGGGCAGATTACGGCCTGCCTTGCCCGTCGACTTCGCTGCGGCGACCCCGGACGAGGCAGCGGGCGTACCGCTGCCCTCCTGCCGATCCGGTCCCACCACTGTCGTCATCTCCTCGAATTTCATCGTCGTCCGTCGTGAAAAGCAGCTGTCGAGGTCGGGTCAGACCTCCATCAGCTCGCCCTCTTTGCGCTTGACGAGTTCGTCGACGGAGGCGGTGTACTTGGCAGTGGTCTTGTCGAGATCGTTCTCGGCGCGGACGACCTCGTCCTCGCCTGCTTCGCCGTCCTTCTGGATTCGCTTGAGCTCTTCCATCGTCTTGCGGCGGACGTTGCGAATCGACACCTTCGCGTCCTCGCCCTTGCCCTTGGCCTGCTTGACGAATTCGCGGCGCCGTTCCTCGGTGAGCTGCGGAACTCCGATTCGAATGAGGTTGCCGTCGTTGGTGGGATTGACACCGAGATCGGAGTTGCGAATGGCGGTTTCGATCGGTCCGAGCTGATTGGACTCGTACGGCTTGATGACCACGAGGCGCGCTTCGGGGACGCTGATACTGGCGAGCTGGGTGATCGGTGTCGGGGCACCGTAGTACTCGATGACGATGCGGGAGAACATTCCGGGGTTGGCACGTCCGGTGCGAATCGAGGACAGATCGTCACGTGCAACCGATACGGCCTTTTCCATCTTCTCTTCGGCATCGAAGAGAGCTTCGTCAATCACGATCTGTCCTCCATCGTCTTCGTCTTCGATTCGCTCACGTCACTGTCGGCGACGATCACGACGTGACCAGCGTGCCGATGTTCTCACCGGAAACGGCGCGAGCGATATTTCCCTGAATCAGCAAATTGAACACCAGCATCGGCATCTGATTGTCCATGCACAGGCTGAAGGCCGTCGCGTCGGCAACCTTGAGTCCCTGTTCGATGGCTTCGCGGTGCGTGATGGTGTCGAACATCGTGGCATCGGGGTCGAGGCGCGGATCGGCCGAGTACACGCCGTCGACTGCCTTCGCCATCAACAACACCTCGGCACCGATTTCCAGCGCGCGCTGCGCAGCCGTGGTGTCGGTGGAGAAGTACGGCATGCCCATGCCGGCTCCGAAGATGACGACGCGCCCCTTCTCCAGGTGCCGTCGCGCACGCAGCGGGAGGTACGGCTCTGCGACCTGACCCATCGTGATCGCGGTCTGCACCCTGGTGGCAACGCCTTGCTTCTCCAGAAAGTCTTGCAGCGCAAGACAGTTCATCACGGTACCGAGCATGCCCATGTAGTCCGAGCGAGACCTGTCCATGCCGCGCTGCTGCAGTTCGGCACCACGGAAGAAATTGCCACCGCCGATCACCACCGCGACCTGAACCCCGGTGGCCACCACCTCGGCGATCTGTTCGGCAACGTTGTTCACGACGTCCGGATCGAGACCGACCTGGCCGCCTCCGAACATCTCCCCACCCAGTTTGAGCATCACGCGTCGGAACCCGGGACGGTCAGGGGCCGGATCGGTCATAGCTCTCCTCGGTACTCGTCGAACACTACGGTTTCTTCTTGGATCATCCTGCCCTATCGATGCCCGGGTGGTGGACAGGGCTCCGTCCTGCACACCCACCTGCCCCGCGCACGAGCGATGCCGCCCACTCGATGGAATCGAATGAACGGCATCGCCTCGACCGAACCGGTGCGCAGACTAGCTGGCGCCGACCTCGAACCGTGAGAAGCGGGTGATGGTGACGCCGGCCTCGTCGAGAATGGCCTTGACGGTCTTGTTGCCGTCCTGCACCGACTTCTGTTCGGTGAGAACGACGTCCTTGAAGAATCCGTTGACGCGACCTTCGACGATCTTCGGCAGTGCCTGTTCCGGCTTGCCTTCTTCGCGAGCGGTCTCCTCGGCGATGCGACGCTCGGCGGCCACGAGGTCCTCGGGGACCTCGTCGCGCGTGACGTACTTGGCCTTGAGGGCTGCGATCTGCATCGCAGCTGCGCGTGCGGCATCTCCTGCGGCGTCGCCGTCACCGGTGTACTCGACCAGCACGCCGACGGCAGGCGGCAGGTCCGCGCTGCGCTTGTGCAGGTACGTGGCGGTGTTGCCGTCGTAGGACACGACGCGACGCAGTTCGAGCTTCTCGCCGATCTTCGCCGACAGCTCGTTCAGAGCCGTTTCGACCGTCTTGCCGTTCAGGTCGAGCGCCTTGAGGGCATCGACGTCGGCCGGCTTGCCTGCTGCAGCCGTCGCCGCGACGGACGCGGCGAACGTCTGGAACTCGTCGTTCTTGGCCACGAAGTCGGTTTCGGAGTTGATCTCCACGAGCACTCCACCCTCGGCGACGACGAGGCCTTCGGCGGTGTTGCGCTCGGCGCGCTTGCCGACGTCCTTGGCACCCTTGATACGCAGGTACTCGACGGCCTTGTCGTAGTCTCCGTCGTTCTCGGCGAGCGCGTTCTTGCAGTCCATCATTCCGGAGCCGGTGAGCTCACGGAGCCGCTTGACGTCGGCGGCAGTGTAGTTCGCCATCGTGGGCGAGCCTCCTCAAAAGTCTGGGTACGGGCGTTGACGAAAAATGCTGTTCACAGGGCGGGATCGACGGGCTCACTGCGGAGCCGTTACGACCACAACCCTGACATACCGAAGCGGCCCCGGCCCACCCCTGAGGGTGAACCGGGACCGAATTCGATCAAGCCTGAGCGGCCGGTGCTTCTTCTGCTGCCGGAGCGTCCGCCGCGGGGGCCTCTGCTGCCGGAGCGTCCGCCGCGGGGGCCTCTGCTGCGGGAGCCTCTGCTGCCGGTGAAGCCTGAGCGAGCTGCTCGAGCTCCCACTCGGCGAGGGGCTCGCCTGCGCCGACCTCGGGCTTGGCGTCGGATGCAGTGTTCTGACCTGCTCGCGCCTGCACGCCCTCGGCGACTGCGGATGCGACGACCTTGGTCAGCAGCGCAGCGGAACGGATCGCGTCGTCGTTACCCGGGATCGGGTAGTCGACCACGTCGGGATCGCAGTTGGTGTCGAGGATCGCGATGACCGGGATGTTCAGCTTGCGAGCCTCGGCAACCGCGAGGTGCTCCTTGTTGGTGTCGACGATCCAGATGGCCGACGGAACCTTGGACATGTCCCGGATGCCACCGAGGGTGCGGTCGAGCTTGGTCATCTCACGCGTGAGCATGAGGATTTCCTTCTTGGTGCGTCCCTCGAAGCCACCGGTCTGCTCCATGGCCTCGAGCTCCTTGAGGCGGAGCAGACGCTTGTGCACCGTCTGGAAGTTGGTGAGCATGCCACCGAGCCAGCGCTGGTTCACGTAGGGCATGCCCACGCGGGTTGCCTCAGCGGCGATGGACTCCTGCGCCTGCTTCTTGGTGCCGACGAACAGAACCGTGCCATTGTGGGCAACGGTCTCCTTGACGAACTCGTAGGCCCTGTCGATGAAGGTCAGAGTCTGCTGCAAGTCGATGATGTAGATGCCGTTGCGGTCGGTGAAGATGAATCGCTTCATCTTCGGGTTCCAGCGACGGGTCTGGTGTCCGAAGTGTGTGCCGCTGTCGAGCAGCTGCTTCATTGTTACTACAGCCATGGCTGAAGAACTCTCTTTCGATGGTGCGGTTGACGCAGAGTGTCGGTGACCTCTGCCCTGGCGCCCGCTGAAGTTGCCGGACCTGACATCACGAAGATCTCAGGACCGCCGACAACCGGTTCTCGTATCGGTGATTCTGCTCGAAGCAGACGATGCGATGACGCGGACGCGCGAAGTCGACCCGTGCACGCACAGGCCGCAAGTGACGAGTGTAGACCTGCCACCGCCCCCGTCATAACCAGGCCCGACTGTCAAGAGATTCCGGGGCCTGTGGACAAAGAAATCACTTGTCCACAAATCACCCTCGGGTCCGTTCGATCGCTCCGATCCAGGAGATGGTCGACGGGTGAACACCTCTCCCATGCGCCGCACACTCGCCGTGTGCCTCGCGATGGCGGTAGCTCTCTCGACGCCGGTCGCATCGGCGCAGCCAGGCACGTTCGTCTGGCCGCTGCAGCCGCGGCCGCCGGTCGTCACCCCGTTCGACCGTCCCGAGCAGAACTGGCTGCCCGGCCACCGTGGTGTGGACCTCGCCGCACAGGAGGGCCAGTCGGTTCTGGCCGTCGCCGACGGCACCGTGGTGTTCGCCGGGTCGGTCGCGGGAAAGCCCGTCGTATCGGTGGATCATCCGGGCGGACTGAGATCGACGTACGAACCGGTGCTGGCTTCGGTTGCCGCCGGCGCGCGAGTTCGTCGAGGGACCGTGCTGGGTTCGTTGACCTCGGGGCACGAGAGCTGCACGTCAACGTGCCTGCACTGGGGCATCAGACGTGGCCGCGACTATCTCGATCCCACGGCGTCGGTGCGCGCGACTCCGATCAGGTTGAAACCCCTCGACGAAGACGGCAGATGATCGTCAGCGCTGTGGGCCGGAGTGTCTGCCGGACGCCGCGGGAAAATCGTCGGCGACCATCGCCGCGAGTTCGACGAACGCACTTCGAGTCTGGGGACGCAACAGGTCGAGATCGACCACGGCACCCTCGGCGAGGTGCTCGTCGAACGGAACCACCAGCACGGCGCGACAGCGCTCGAGGAAGTGCTGTTGCAGCAAGTTCATGTCCACCGCCGACGAACCCGGGCGAACCGAACTGATCACCACGACGGTCCGCTCCACCAGGTGTCCGTAGCCGTGCAGTTCCAGCCAGTCCAGCGTCGCCGCAGCACTGCGCGCACCGTCGACTGCCGGCGAGCTGACCAGAACCAGTGCGTTCGCCAGTTGCAGCACCCCGTTCATCGCCGAGTGCATGATCCCGGTGCCGCAGTCGGTCAGGATCAGGTTGTAGTACACCTGCAGCATGTCGATGACGGCGCGGTAGTCCTCTTCGCCGAACATCTCCGACGCGGCGGGGTCGCGCTCGCCGGCCAACACTTCGAGTCGACTCGGTGCCTGCGAGGTGTGCTCGCGGATGTCGGAGTAGCGACGAATGTTGGGTGCGGCGGCCAGCAGATCGCGCACGGTCGACGCCGTCTGACGCGGAACTCGCTCCCCCAGGGTGCCGAAGTCGGGATTTGCGTCCACCGCGATGACGCAATCTCCGCGCAGCGATGCGAAAGTCGAACCGAGGCCCAGCGTGGTCGTCGTCTTACCGACGCCACCCTTGAGCGACAGGAAGGCGATCCGGTAGTCGCCGAGCACCGGCTGCCGAATGCGTTCGACCTGGTTTCGGTACCGCTCTTCGGCCGTCGATTCGCCTGGGTTGATGACGCCGCCGGTGAGCCGGTGCACGCCTCGCCGCCAGCCCGAGTTCGACGCTCGCTTGGGACGCTTGAGCAGCGAGTCCGCGCCCAGATCCTGACTGTTGGGTCGATAGGCGTTGGGTGCCCCCGACCAGGGTTGTGGCGACCATCGATCGGGGTGCGTCCGAGAATCCTCGGTGTGCGGCGGCACCGGCAGGTATCGGTCCGGCTGGTATCGGTCCGGCTGCACGGCCGGAGGCCCGGGCTCGACCGGCACCGGCGGGTTGTACCGCGGCGGCATCGGCTGTCGGTCGCCCGAGTCGGGTGTCTGCCAGGGTGGCGGCTGGCGAGGCGTCGAGCGGGGAGTGGACATCGAATTCGACGATACGGGCCCACTGCCGTTGTCGCGTGCGCTGTCCGACCGACCAGGGGGATTCCGATGATCGGCGGCGGAGCCGTTACGGACATGCATGGACCACGTCTCCGAAGTACCTTGCGGTCGGTCGCGGTCCACGGTCCCCCGTATTCGGTGTTGTCAGTCGGTACACGACGCTACCAAACGTTGTGCTGCCGACGCTCGGCTCACGCTCGGGGATGAGCCTGATCGTGCACGGCACGCAGCCGTTCCACCGACACGTGTGTGTAGATCTGGGTGGTCGCCAGAGAGGCGTGGCCGAGCAACTCCTGCACCACCCTCAGATCGGCTCCACCTTCGAGCAAGTGAGTTGCCGCTGTGTGGCGCAGGCCGTGTGGGCCGAGGCTGGGACCACCGGGGACGGTGTCGAGTACGGCGTGTACCGCCGTTCTGGCCTGCCGTTGGTCGAGCCGTCCACCTCGACGTCCCAGCAGCAATGCGGCACCGGATCGATCCGAGGCCAGTTCGGGTCTGCCGCTGACCAGCCAGTTCTCGACCGCATGCGCTGCCGGCGCACCGTACGGAGCCGAGCGTTCCTTGTTGCCCTTGCCGATGACGCGGACCAGGCGGCGCTCGGTGTCCACGTCGTCGATGTCGAGTCCACACAACTCCCCCACGCGCACCCCGGTCGCGTACAGCAACTCGACGATGAGCCTGTCCCGCAGCGCGATGGGGTCGAGCTCGGCGGCACCCGATTCGGCAGCGGCCAACGCCTGTGCCGCCTGGCTGTGGCGAAGAACACCGGGCAGCGTGCGGTGGCCGGCCGGACCGGCCAGGCGTTCTGCCGGTGCCGCCGTCACTGCTCCCACCCGCTCGAGCCACTTCCCGAACGTCCTCGCCGACGAGGTTCGCCTCGCCATCGACGTTCTGGCCGATCCGGCGGCCGAGTGCGTGGCCAACCACGAACGCACTGCCCGGAGGTCGAGGTCGGCGATGGTCGCATCCGGCGAGGACTCGGCGAAGTGCGCGAGCAGCGAACGAGCGTCGGAGACGTAGGCCCGGATGGTGTGCTCGGATCGCTCTCGACCGAGTCGAAGATGTTCGGCGAACTCCTCGACGTGAATGCCGAGGTGAGGCGGCAGCGAATCGGTCATCGGCTCAGCTTGAGCTTTGGCCGGCCGTGCGACAACCGGACACGCCGTCCGAGCTGGGTTGTCGCGGGATCAGGCGTCGACTCCGGATTCGGCCTGTGCGAGTTCGCGCTTCCACACGCGGAACGTCTCCTCGGTTCGGCCGCGACGCCAGTAGCCCGAGATCGAGGCCCACTCGGCACCGACCCCGCGCTCCTTGCGGATGTAGGGCCGGATGTTGTGCATGACGGCCTGCGCTTCTCCGTGCACGAAGACCTGCGCTTGCCCCGGCAGCCATTCGGTTCCCTTCACCGCTGCGATCAACGGCGCGTTGTCTCCCGCCCGGTCGTCTCCCACCTCGTTCGAGGACGCGCCCCGGTGAATCCAGGTCACATCGACGACGGCGAGCGTCTCCATGTAGATCTCGTCGTGCCGGTCGGCGACTTCGATGAAGACCTTGGCGATGGCATCTTCCGGGAGCGCCTCGACGGCAGCCGAGATCGCCGGAATCGCCGATTCGTCGCCGGCGAACAGGTGCCAGTCGGCGTCGGGGCGCGGGGCGTACCCACCGGAGGGGCCGAAGAACGACATCTCGTCTCCCGGCTTCGCGCGGGTGGCCCACGGCCCGGCTACTCCCTCGTCTCCGTGCACCACGAAGTCGATGGCTATCTCCCGAGCGCGAGTGTCGACCGAGCGAACGGTGTACGTGCGCATGATCGGTTCGTCCTCGGTACCGAGGAACAACTTGACGTAGGCGTCGGTCTCGTCGATCGCATCGAAGTCGTCGAAGTTGGCCCCACCCAGGTAGACCCGGTGCATGTGCGGGGTGAGCGCTTCGGTGCGCAGGACGGACAGGGTGGTTTTCTTGCGTGGCACTTCGGACCCCTCTTCGAGCGAACGACGCCGATACCCGATGCATCGACTAAGCATTACCTAACACCCTACCGTTCGGGCTCTCGAATCGTGGTGCGCTCAGCCGCGCACGACGCGGAACCATCCGGTTTCGTCGCTGGCGACGAATCCGTCCATCTCCATTACCGGCAGGGATGCGCGCACCTTGTTCAGCGGAACACCGGAGTGCTCGGACAGCTCTCTACTCGACACCGAACCGGTTGCCGGCAACGCGTCGTAGATCAACAGGGCGGTGTCCGACAGCGCATCGGTCTCCCGAAAGAGGTCGGGTCGAGGCTCCTCCGGGGACCCGAGTGCACCCGCCTCGGCGACGACATCGTGAGAGTTCGACACCAGCACGGCCTCGCCGTCCCGGATCATGCGGTGGCAGCCCGTGGACGTCGGCGAGGTGACCGGCCCAGGGACCGCGAGCACGGGCCGACCCAGTTTCGCTGCCCACGCCGCTGTGTTGCGAGCACCACTGCGCCACCCGGCCTCGACGACCACCACAGCCGATCCGAGTGCCGCGACGAGCCTGTTGCGAGCGAGGAAACGATGCTTCGCCGGTGTCGTGCCCGGCGCGTATTCACTGAGAACCAGCCCGTGAGCAGCGATCTGCCGCAGTAACCGCGAATGGCCCGCTGGATATGCGCGATCGACGCCACAGGCGAGTACCGCCATCGTCGTACCCTCGACTCCGAGGGCCGCCCGGTGCGCCGCGGCGTCGATGCCGAAAGCCGCTCCCGAGATGATGGTCCAGCCGTCGAGGGCCAGATCGGCGGATATCTCCGCCGTCACATGATCACCGTAGGGACTCGATGCGCGTGTCCCGACGATGGACACCGATCGCTCGGTGATCGTTGCCACCGGCCGAGTTCCCAGCGCCCACAACGCAATCGGCGGACAGGTGTCCACCCCTGCGGTCATTCCCGGTCCGTCGAATCCGAGGAAGCGCCACGCCGGCCATTCGTCGTCGTCCGGCGTGATCAACCGGCCACCGAGCGCAGCGATATGATCGAGATCTGCTGCCGCGGTGTCGATGTGGGCGCGGACCGCGAGCCTCTCCCCCAATCTGCCCGCCCGCACGGCTTGTGCCGTCGATTCGGGACCGTGAGCTGCAGCATGATCGACCACCGGACGATGCGGACCCTGCGCCACGCGAGAGAGATACGCCCAGGCGAGTCGGCGCGCGTCGTGCGTCATGCCACTCCCCTGTCACGGAAATCGAGCGCCGCTCCGACCTCGTCGGCACCGGGGACCGAACCACCGGCGAGATCGTTCAGCGTCCACGCCACCCGAATGGCTCGGTCTGCGCCGCGCGCGGTCAGCGATCCGTTGCGCAACGCGCGCTCGACCGGAGCGAGCGTCGAGCGCGCCAATCGAAATCGTTGGCGCAGTGCGGGTCCGGGAACCTCCGCATTGGTCCTCCAGCCGAACTCTCGCCACCGCTGCGCGGCGGCGTCCCTGGCCCCGGTCACACGTGCGCGAATTTCGCTCGTACCCTCCCCCACCTCGTCGACCAGTGCACCTGTCGCGACACCCATCATCTGAATGCGCAGATCGACGCGGTCCAGCAACGGCCCGGACAGCTTGCCGAGATATTTGCGTCGCGCTGTGGGCGGGCAGACGCAGTCGACCTGCCGCGCGGGTGCACACGGGCACGGATTGGCTGCGAGAACCAACTGAAATCTGGCCGGATACCTGGCCACTCCGTCACGACGGGCAATGCGAATCTCGCCGTCCTCCAACGGAGTACGCAACGCCTCGAGTACCCGAACGCTCATCTCGGCGCACTCGTCCAGAAACAGGACTCCTCGATGTGCGCGGCTGACCGCTCCCGGTTTGGCCATTCCGGTTCCGCCCCCGACCAAGGCACTCACCGAGGTCGAGTGATGTGGAGCGATGAACGGCGGTGACGTGATGAGCGGCCGCGCGGTGGTCAACAGGCCCGCCACCGAGTGGATGGCTGTCACTTCGAGCGCTTCGGATTCGGTCAGCGGGGGCAGAATTCCCGGAAGGCGTTGCGCGAGCATCGTTTTTCCGATGCCCGGTGGCCCGGTCAGCATGATGTGATGTGCGCCTGCGGCGGCGACCTCCAGTGCCCATCGCGCATCCGCCTGTCCGGCGACATCACTGAGGTCCGGGTAGATCTCCTCGTGCCATTCGGTCGGGATGGGTGATTCGAGGGCCTGCTCACCGCGAAGCCAGGCCACCACGTCCCCGAGCGAACCCGCACCCAGCACCTCGATCCCGTCCACCAGACCTGCCTCGGGCAAACACTGCAGCGGAACGACCACTCGCTGCCAGCCCGCACTCTTGACCGCGAGCACCCCGGGCAGGACCCCACGGACTGCGCGCAGCCTCCCATCGAGTGCCAATTCACCCAGAAACACGGTGTCGGACAGGCATCCGCGCGGAATGGCCTTCGCGGCATCGAGAACCGACAAAGCGAGTGCAAGGTCGTACACAGATCCGCCCTTCGGCAACGTCGCGGGCGACAGAGCGAGAATCACCCGACTGTCCGGCCAGGTACCGCCCGAGTTCTTCACCGCGGCTTTGACCCGGTCACGCGATTCGTTCAGCGCAGTATCGGGAAGACCGACAAGATGCGTACCGGGTAGGCCCTGCCCGATATCGGCTTCGATTTCCACCAGCACACCGTCGACCCCGTTGACCGCAACCGAATGCGCTCTCCCGAGTGGCATCAGAACGCGGCCCGAACGTGCGTGATGACCGGTTCCTCGTTGCGACCGACCACGATCGCGATCACGTCGAATCTGATCTGCACCCACGGTCCCTGCTGCAGCGAAAGCCATCGCAGCGCCAGCCCTCTGATTCGAGTCTGTTTCGTGTACGTCACCGCTTCGGCGGGTGTTCCGTATCCGATTCCCGATCGAGTCTTCACTTCGACGAACACCACCGTCTCGCCCTCGCGCGCAATGATGTCGAGTTCTCCGGAACGATGCCGCCAGTTCCGCTCGATCACCTCGAGACCGATGTCCTCGAGATGGCGCACCGCGAGTTCCTCACCGCGCGCACCGAGTTCCTGGTTGGTTGCCATGTCCGCCATTCCTCCACTCTCCGACCGTGCATTGCGGCCGATTCGGTCGTCTCGACGGTGGCACGATCCGAAGGAGGAGAAGCGAAGAAAGTGCAGGTGGGAAATTGCCCTGTGGACAACTGCTCGACTGTGGACGAACGGTCCGATTGTCGGCGGCGATCAGTCCACTGTGTCGGACCGCCGTGCTACGGCTCGTAGCGTGTCCGAGCCGCCGGGTGAAAGCGGACTCGATACGCAAAAAGCTCCGTCCTGATTCAGAGAATCGGACGGAGCTGATGCGGTGTGTCGATACCGGCATCGAAAGTGCCGATACGCAAAACGTGCTGCCGAGACACCGAGCCTCGGTTCGCGAAGGACGGTCAGTGAGCAGCCTCGTAGGCCGCCTGGACATCCTGACTTATACGGCCGCGGGCACTGACCTCGTGGCCGTTCTCGCGGGCCCATGCTCGAATGTCCTGCAGATCCACCTTGCCGCGAGCCGGTGCAGATGCAGCGCCGCCCTTACGGGTGCGGCGTCCGGAAATCTTCTCGGCGTGCTCGATCCAGAATGCCAACTGTTCGTGCAATTCGTTGGCATGTTTGAGGTTCAAATCGATGCGGTACTGGTTTCCACCGATGCCGAATTCGATGGATTCACCTTGGCCGTCTTTGATGACCGATCCGTCTACATCGTCGATCATCTGCACAAGCGTCTTGCGTGCCATCTCGTACCTCTTACACGTCTGGGGGATGTGATATTCAAGTTCTACCACCCATTCTCGTATCCACGCAAAGAACTGCAGGCGTTTCGTGACGTGTCGAATCGACGAATATCGGTGCAGAAATTGTTCAGCATTTCGAGCGACTAATCGACCAATTCGAATAGCTTTGTTGCGCAATCGATTTCACACGGGAAACCCGATCTCTACCGCCGTGCACCATTGGACGGGGAACAACTTTCCGTGACACCGAACACGGAAACAGGACATGCGGACCGATTTGGCCGGGCGTCCAATTTTTCGGGTGGCAAAACGATCGGTACAGCACGACCGCACCGCATCGGGTGGTTCGCAGCACGGTGCTCCGACATCCGACGCTCAGGGCGACTCCGTCACGCTCCAGCGTCGGACGAGGAGCTATTCCGGCAGACGCAGATCTGGTTTGTCCAGCTCTTCGATGTTGACGTCCTTGAAGGTGATCACCCGGACATGCTTGACGAAACGGGCGGGGCGATACATGTCCCACACCCACGAGTCGGACATTCGCAATTCGAAGTAGATTTCACCGTCGGCGTTGTGCGGAATGAGTTCGACGGAGTTCGCCAGATAGAACCGCCGCTCGGTTTCGACGACGTAGTTGAACTGACCCACGATGTCCCGATACTCGCGATACAGCGAGAGCTCCATCTCGGTTTCGTACTTTTCGAGATCTTCGGCACTCATCGGTCTCTTTCATCCTCCAGTCGGGCGTGAACAGCAATCATCGCGTACCGGCGTCGCGGCAGTCCATTCGCCCCAGGGCGTCGACGGCGTCCGGAGAGAGCCCCGCGGCGGCCGCTGCGACATTCGCGTAGGACATTCGATGCTCGCGGCTGGGCCCGAGAGCGGTCATGGCGGCCGAGTGAGCACGGGTGCTGTACCCCTTGTGCACGGCGAATCCGTAGCCGGGAATCGTGTCGTCCAACTGCACCATCAATCGGTCCCGGGAGACCTTCGCGAGCACGCTCGCCGCGGCGATGCACGCTGCGGTGGCGTCACCGCCGATCACCGGTAGCGACGGAACCGGAAGGCCGGGTACTCGAAAGCCGTCGGTGAGTACGTAGCCCGGCGTCATGCCGAGCCCGGCAACCGCGCGTCGCATTCCTTCGATGTTCGCCACGTGGACCCCGATGCGGTCGACCTCGGCCGCATCGATCGACACCACGCTCCATGCCAGTGCCAGCCTCTGGATCTTGGGAAAGAGCTCTTCGCGTCGTCGCTCGGTCAACTTCTTCGAGTCGTCCAGATCCGCCAGGGCGGCATGTGCTCGCGCCCCGAGAACACACGCCGCGACCGTCAACGGACCGGCACAGGCCCCTCTTCCCGCTTCGTCGACTCCTGCGACCGGACCCAGTCCGCCCCGCTCCAACGCCGACTCCATCGTCCGCAATCCGGCCGCCCGTCGGATGATCGGACGCGGCGGCCACGACGAGCGAGTCAGAGTTGCGCGCGCACGCGGCGCACGTCGGGGGGTTGCCGTCATCGACCCTGGATGTCGGGAGAATCCAGGATGCCGGTTCGTGACGGCGGCAGCGCGATGAACACGGCCTTCCCGATCACGTTGTCGAGGGGAACGGTTCCGGTGAACTCGTCGGTGACGTGATACCGGGAATCTCGCGAGTTGCTCCGGTTGTCACCCATGACCCAGACGTTGCCCTCCGGCACGGTGACGGGGTCGAAGCATCGTCCGGACTCAAGTTCGGTGTCGCACGTCATCGTTCCCGGGGTGAACGGGAAATCCATCTGAATGTACGGCTCGTCCAACGGCTGTCCGTCGACGAGCACCCGCCCCTGGTCGTCACAGCATTCGACGGTCTGACCACCGGTGGCGATGACGCGCTTGACCAGATCGTTTTCGTCGGGCGCGACGACGCCGATCAACGAGCCGACTTCCTGTGCGCCACGAATCACCGAGTTGTCGGACCGCTGTGACACGAATTCGTCGTTCCACGAATCCGGGCCACGGAAGACGACGATGTCGCCGGGCTTCGGGTCGCCGAACCGGTATCCGATCTTCTCCACCACGATGCGGTCACCGGTGCAGCCGGTGCAGCCGTGCAAGGTCGGCTCCATCGATTCGGACGGGATCAGATACACCCGTGCGACGAATGTCTGGAGCAGAAAACTCAGTACCAGCGCTACCAGAACCAGAATGGGGAGCTCACGCCAGAACGATCGGGGCTTGCGTTCCCGACGCTTCTTCCGTGAAGACTCGTCGTCGGGCTCGTCGGTTGGATCCTGTGGGGACTGCGTCACGTGATCAGGTTAGCCGGAACCGTCGCCCGCACGGCCGGACGGTCTGCGCATGGGCGGTTCGCGGCTCTCGATCCGCCCGTCGGCAGGGTGGAACGCGGGTCGATCACGGGCAGAACGCACCATGCCGCGTCGCCCTGACGGGCAACGCGGCATGGTGTGAACTGATGTGTCCGGGCGGAACCGGTCAGCGCTTTTCCTTGATCTTGGCGGCCTTGCCACGCAGATCGCGGAGGTAGTAGAGCTTGGCGCGACGGACGTCACCGCGGGTGAGGACCTCGAACTGCGCGATGTTGGGGCTGTGCACCGGGAAGGTGCGCTCGACGCCGACGCCGAACGAGACCTTGCGGACCGTGAACGTTTCGCGAACGCCACCGCCCTGGCGTCGGATGACGACGCCCTTGAAGATCTGAATGCGCTCCTTCGAGCCTTCGATGACCTTGACGTGCACGTTCAGCGTGTCGCCGGGGCGGAAATCGGGGATGTCGCTTCGCAGCGACTGATTGTCGAGAAAGTCCAGAGTGTTCATCGGTTGTGCCATCCTTGCGTTCTGCGCATGAGTAGAGGAACCGAGCGGCTCGCTGACACAGCGGCTCGACTGGTTCGTACTCCGAGTGAGGTCCGTGCCTGCTAGAGGCAACCCGACCATTGTGCCAGACCGTCAGGCGTTCGACGAAATCGGCGCTTCTCGGCTCGCGGCCGTCCCGCTCGGCATCGGCGCAGGCAATACCGTCCGCGCCAGTTCTTGCTCGGTGGCCTCACGTGCATGCACGATGCTCGGTTTGCCTGCGATCGCGTCCTGAAGATAGATCTTGGCCCGGATGATCGGCCGTCGCCACCGCTTCTCCCGGCGCAGTGCGCGTTCCATTTTCTTCGGCCTGGTGGTGTAGCGCCACCTCGCCCACGGGGCACTCGGCCTGCTCAACCGCACCGCGGCCAGAACGAGGATCGGCAGGACGAACAGCCCGAGCAGTCCGGTCCAGATCTTTCCTTTGAGAAGTACCACGACACCAAGCGCGAGATTGGCCAGGGCCAACACCGCCAGGGTGCCGCGCACCCACGGGTCGGGATCGGCCCGGAAGCCGGCCGGGCTGAGCAGCTCCAGAGGGTGCAAGCCGAGCAGCAGCAGGCCGGTGAATCCCACTGCCGCGAACACGGCGTCCACCGATGTGCGCCCTTGTTCGGACCAGTAGACATCGCGGAGATAGAAGATCAACGCGAACTCGTCGAGGACGAGAGCAGCCCCGATACCGAAGACCGCTGCCAGCACCGCCCCCACCGACTCGGAACCGTCGACGTACACCGCGATCAAGCCGATCCCCGCGAGCAGCATCAGCACGATCCCGAATACGACATGGTGGATGTGCTGACCGCCGGGCGTGATGTTTCCCGGCCACCACTTCACATCTGCGCGAATCATCCTGACGCTGAGTCGGATCAGCAGAAACCCCACCAACAGCCCCAGTAGGAAACACAGCAGCGGCAGGCGGCCGTGATCGATGACCCCGTGTTGCAACCACCTCACGTGTGGCTCACGTCCTTCCTGCCGAACGGCCGAACGACCGGTGAATCACCTTTCACACTATTCGTGTTCGGGACCGCCCAGGGCAGCATCGACCCGAGGATCCGCCCGCTATTTTCCGAATCCCGCCTTCCGTAGCGCATCGGCCATGGAGCCGGCCGCCGGTGCTGCCGACTGGCCGCCGCCGCGCTGTGGGCGCGCGTCTCGACTGCGGTTGCTCTGGCCGCTGCCCGCAGCTCGGCCCTGGCCTCGGGGCCGGTCAGGCTGCTGTCCGCGAGAGGCGTCCTTGCCGCCACCGGCACCGGGCTCGTCGTCCAACCGCAGACTCAGGCCGATGCGCTGCCGCGGGAGGTCGACCTCCATGACCTTGACGCGCACCACGTCACCGGACTTGACGACCTCGCGGGGGTCCTTGACGAAGTTGTGCGACATCGCCGAGACGTGCACCAGCCCGTCCTGGTGCACACCGACGTCGACGAACGCGCCGAACGCTGCCACGTTGGTCACGACACCTTCGAGCGTCATACCCGGCTTCAGATCGGCGACCTTCTCGATACCGGCGGCGAAGGTGGCGGTCTTGAACTCGGGGCGAGGGTCGCGTCCCGGCTTCTCGAGTTCGGAAATGATGTCGGTGACGGTGGGCAGACCGAATCGCTCGTCCACGAATTCGGCAGGGTCGAGACCTCTCAGCAGAGCCGTGTTACCGACTACCTCGCGCACACCCAGGCCTGCCTTGCCGACGATGCGCCGCACGACGGGATATGCCTCCGGGTGAACACTCGACCGGTCCAGGGGATCCGCTCCCCCGGAGATACGAAGGAATCCGGCGCACTGCTCGAAAGCCTTGGGGCCCAAACGCGGTACATCTTTGAGCGTGCTGCGGCTGGAGAACGGACCGTTCTGGTCGCGGTGCGCCACGATGCTCTCGGCGAGAGAGCCGGCGATACCGGAGACCCGCGAGAGCAACGGAACCGAAGCGGTGTTGACGTCGACGCCGACGGCGTTCACCGCGTCCTCGACTACGGCCCCGAGGGAACGGGCCAGCAGGGTTTCGGAGATGTCGTGCTGGTACTGCCCGACGCCGATGGACTTGGGATCGATCTTGACCAACTCGGCCAGCGGATCCTGCAACCTGCGGGCGATCGAGACGGCACCGCGGATCGATACGTCGAGTTCGGGCAGCTCGCTCGAGGCGTACGCGGAAGCGGAGTACACCGACGCTCCGGCCTCGGACACCACCACCTTGGTCAGGTTGGCGGCGGGGAACTTGGCGATCAATTCTGCTGCCAGCGAGTCGGTTTCACGCGATGCGGTGCCGTTGCCGATGGCGATCAGTTCGACCTTGTGTTTGGCGGCCAGGCCGGCGAGGGTGGCCACCGCCTGATCCCACTTGCCCTGCGGCTTGTGCGGGTAGATGGTGTCGTGGTCGACGACCTTGCCGGTGGCGTCGACGATGGCGACCTTGGTGCCGGTACGGAAGCCCGGGTCCAGGCCCATGGTGGTGCGGTTGCCGGCCGGTGCGGCGAGCAGCAGATCCTTGAGGTTGCTCGCGAAGACGTCGACGGCGTCCTTCTCGGCCGACTGACGCAGTCGCATACGAGTGTCGAGGGAGACGGTCACCAGCATCTTGGTGCGCCACGCCCATCGGACGGTATCGAGCAGCCACTTGTCGGCAGGCCGTCCTCGATTCTCGATCCCGAACTTGGTCGCGATCCGACCTTCGTAGACGCTCGGCACCCCGGGGGTCGGTTCGTCGCGCTCGGGCTCGAAACCGAGGGAAAGTATTTCTTCCTTCTCGCCTCTGAGCGTGGCGAGGATTCGGTGCGAGGGCAGGCTCGTGAACGGTTCCGAGAACTCGAAGTAATCGGAGAACTTGGCACCCTCCTCCTCCTTGCCCTTGCGAACCGACGCGACGAGCTTGCCGGATGTCCACATCAGTTCGCGCAGCTCGCCCACCAGGTCCGCGTCCTCGGCGAAGCGCTCGACGAGAATCGCCCGTGCGCCGTCGAGTTGCTCCTGATCGAACTGGGCCGGGTCGGTGGTGGGGTCGGAGAACAGAGCGTCGGCGACGGGCTCGTGCCCGGCCTCACGTGCGATCTGCGCCTTGGTTCGACGCTTTGGCTTGAACGGCAGATAGATGTCCTCGACGCGCGCCTTGGTATCGGCCAGCATCAGCGACTGCTCCAGCGCGTCGTCGAGCTTGCCCTGCGAGCGGATGGACTCGATCACGGCGTCTCTGCGCTCGTCGAGCTCGCGCAGATACCGAAGTCGCTCATCGAGCTGACGCAGTTGCGTGTCGTCGAGGGTGCCGGTGACTTCCTTGCGGTAGCGCGCGATGAACGGGACCGTCGACCCGCCGTCGAGCAGTTCCACGGCGGCACGAACCTGTTCTTCACGAACGTCGAGTTCTTCGGCTATGCGCTTGTTCACAGATTTCAGAGCAGTGGTCACGGCGATGGACCCTACCGCTACTGTGGGACAAGTCGGTCAGCGGTTCAACGTGTGGGAGAGATACGCGGATGGTCAGGGGGTCTCGGTTCCTGGCTGCAGCCTGCGCCTCCCTGATACTGGCCGGATGCTCGGCTCCTCCCGACGACCAGGTCGGTGACTCCGCCTCGAAGGACACCGCCGAGACGTCGGCGTCGCCCTTTCCCGATATGAAAAAGGTCGACGGCGTAGCCCTCGAAGCTCGTATCCCGATGGCGATCGCGTCGGCCCAGGCCCGCGGTGCCGATGTCGATTTCGCACTGTTGGATCGTCAGACGGGCTCCTACTACAGCAGCAATGCCGATATCCAGGTCGAAACCGCGTCGGTATCCAAGCTCTTCATCGCCGACGAGGTGTTGTTCCGAGCGCAATCGGAGAACCGTCCGGTCTCTGCCGACGACCTGACCACCATGACCAGCATGCTCGAGTTGTCCGACGACAACGCCGCGTACACGCTCTGGTATCGCTACGGCTCGTCGGAGATCGTGCGCACGGTTGCGGCTCGCTACGGCTTGACGAGCACCACTCCGCCCGGGGACGACGAGTGGTACAACACCGAGACCACGCCCAGCGACCTGGTCGGTTACTACGCGGGGTTGCTCAACGGCAGCGGCGGTCTGACCACGGCATCCACGGACATCGTGATCGGAATGCTGCGCCGTTCGGCACCGATCGCCGCGGACGGCTACAAGCAGCATTTCGGGATCGTCGACGGTTTGCCCGGCGAGAGTGTGCACGCTGTGAAACAGGGCTGGATGTGCTGCGTGTCCGATCGGTGGGTACACCTGTCGACGGGCACCATCGGTGTCGACAACCGCTACGTTCTGGCTCTGTCGTCACGCGAGGACATCTTCTACGCCGACGACATGGAAAGTTACCCGGACACCGCGGTGGTCGACGTCAGTGACGACGCCAGCGCGCTGCATGCCAGGGACACTCTCACCGGATTCGTCTCGATGCTCTTCCCCGACGGCACCGTCAGCTGAATTCGTCAGTCCTGCAACAGGTCCGGACGACGCTCGGCGGTCCTGTCCAGTGACTGCTGTCGGCGCCACGCAGCGATCTTGGCGTGATCACCCGAGAGCAGTACCTGCGGAACGTCGAGATCACGCCACTGTGCGGGACGCGTGTAACTCGGCCCCTCGAGCAGACCGTCGGAGAACGAATCCTCCTGGTGCGACTGCTGATTGCCGAGAACCCCCGGCATCAGTCGCACCACGGCCTCGGCCATGACGAGAACAGCCGCTTCGCCGCCGATGAGCACGTAGTCGCCGATGCTGACTTCCTCGACACGGACCCGACGTGCGGCGTCGTCGAACACTCGTTGATCGATGCCTTCGTATCGGCCGCAGGCGAATACGAGATGCTGCTCGGCGGACCATCGCTCGGCTGTCCGCTGGGTGAACGGCACACCGGCAGGCGTCGGGACGACGAGGAGAGAATCGTCGGTCAGCACGTCGTCGAGTGCGTCTCCCCAGACGGTCGGCTTCATGACCATTCCCGGTCCGCCGCCGTAGGGCGAATCGTCGACGGCCTTGTGCACGTCATGAGTCCACGACCGCAGATCGTGGACCTCGACCGAGACGAGGCCGCGGTCGATTGCTTTGCCCAGCAACGCGGTTCGGAGCGGCGTGAGGTACTCGGGAAAGATGGTCACGACATCGAGGCGCACGATCTACTCCGGATCCAGCAGACCCTCGGGCGGATCGATCTCGATCGTCTTGTCTGCCAACGACACCGTAGTCACGATGGCCGCTACGAACGGCACGAGGATTTCGGCACGTGCTGCTTCGCCGGAACTCGGATCCGGCGTGATGGAGAGCAGCTCCCCCGCTGCGGAGTGGAGAACTTCGCGGACCGTTCCCACGACGGTGCTGTCGGTGAGGATCACCGTGAGGCCTTCGAGTTCGTGGTCGTAGAACTCGTCCGGGTCGTCGGACGGCGGAAGATCGGTGGATTCGACGACGAACAGAATGCCCCTGAGTTGGTCGGCGGCCGTCTTGTCGTCGATACCGTTCAGACGCAGCAGAAGCCGCCCGGAGTGTTCCCGGACGGCGTCCACTGTGTACGAGGCTGGCTCGGCGTTCGATCGAGGCTTGCGGCCCGAGAGAACGGTTCCTTCGGCGAAGCGGTCGTCGGGGTTGTCGGTGCGAACCTCGACGACGACTTCGCCTTTGATGCCGTGCGACTTCGCGACACGGCCGATGACCAGCTCCATGATGGGTACGTGACCTACTGGTCCGTGTCGACCACGTCGACGCGGATGCCGCGACCACCGATTCCCGAGACGAGAGTGCGCAGTGCTGTAGCGGTACGACCGCCACGGCCGATGACCTTGCCCAGATCGTCGGGGTGCACGTGGACCTCCACGGTGCGGCCACGACGGCCGGTGATCATCTCGACGCGAACGTCATCGGGATTGGCGACGATGCCGCGAACGAGGTGTTCGACGGCATCGGCGACAACGGCACTCACTTCTCAGCAGCCTCGGCGGCCGGCGCGTCTGCCGTCTCGGTTGCTGCAGCGTCGGTGGTCTCCGCAGCGGCGTCGTCGGCCTTGGGAGCCTTCTTCTTCTTGGCGGTGGTGGCCTCGCCCTGGGGCTCGGAGTCGGCCTGCGCCAGTGCGGCGTTGAACAGGTCGAGCTTGGACGGCTTGGGCTCGGCGAGGCGGAGGGTTCCCTCGGCACCGGGGAGGCCCTTGAACTTCTGCCAGTCGCCGGTGATCTTGAGCAGAGCCTCGACAGGCTCGGTCGGCTGTGCGCCCACGCTCAGCCAGTACTGCGCCCGCTCGGAGTTGATCTCGATGATGCTGGGGTCCTGCTTGGGCTCGTACGTGCCGATGGTCTCGATCGCACGGCCGTTACGACGGGTGCGGGCATCGGAGATGACGACGCGGTAGTGCGGGGTGCGGATCTTGCCGATACGCATGAGCTTGATCTTGACAGCCATGTTCTGGTGGAGCCTTTCGAAAGTTGGTCACGGCGCAATTCAGCGGTCCGCACGGCATGCGAACCCGGTTTTGCGTTGAAGGGTGTTGTGACCGCCGCTCGGTACGTAACCGGATGACGGGCGAACAGCTGTTCATTGTGCCAGACGGGTCGCACTATCGGTGAATCGGGCCCGCAGAACCACTCCCGTCAGGCGAGCAGGACCACCAGGGCAGGAAGGGTGTTGTTCAACGAGTGTGCCGTGATCGACGCGACGATCGAACCGGAACGCATTCGAGCGATTCCGATTGCGAATCCTCCCCACAGCAGCACCACCAGGCGCCACCACTCTCGGTGCCACACCGCGAACAACACCGCGGTGATCGCCAGGACCACCCATCGGTTGCCCAACCAGGCCATCGGCATCGGGCGGGTGCGTTTCTCGAGCGCTCCCCACAGCATGCCGCGGAACATCGTTTCCTCACAGATCGGTGCACCGAGCCAAATCCACAGGGCCAGAACGATTTTCAAGCCGACTGCCGTATCCGTGACAGTGCCGAGGGGCGTCGGGTCGCCGACTTCGATACGGGACAACAGAATCAGAGCCAGCACTATGCCGCCGACCACGGCGACGCCACCCCACGCCAACCCGGATCGGAGGTGCCCGAGAAATTCGGGGATGGATCTGGGGAGGCCGAAGTCGACGACGGGGCCGTTGCCCCGCGACTTCGAGATGGCCACCGCCACTCCCGTGGCGAGCAGGCTCGGGATCATGATGCCCACCACGAAGACGGCCGAGGCGTCCGACGTCACGACGAGGCCGAGCACCAGGAATCCGGCCAGATTGAGCCCCAGCACCAGCGCCGCGGCCGGCAGTCCCCACCGTTGGCCGCGTCTGCGTTCGAGCGCGGCCTGCTCGGCGCGCCAGTAGGTTTCGGACAGTCCCGATCCTTGCTGATGAACGTGATTCATCGGAGCCAGACCGGCCCAGCTGGTGCGGTCGGGATCGGCTCGTCCTGCGCCGTCACCCGGGTCGGTCACCCCGGGACCGTCGATGCACTCGTCGTGCGGCCGCGCCGGTCGGTCACTCGTCCGCGAAGGATCACCAGATCCGGGTTGGACAGCACATCCGGTCCTCCGCGCGGATCTTCGGAGTAGACGACGAGATCGGCGGGCGCGCCATGTTCGAGGCCCCGTCGACCCAGCCACGACCGGGCGTCCCAGCAGGCGGCACCGAGTGCGTCGGTCGGTGAGAGTCCGACGGCCGCGAGTGCGGCGACCTCGTCGGCGATACGACCGTGCGCGATCGAACCGCCTGCGTCGGTGCCTGCGTAGATCGGAATGCCTGCGTCGTGAGCTCGTCCGACGGTATCGGCGACGCGTTCGTGCAGCGCCCGCATGTGCCGGGCGTAGACGGGATACCGGGTAGCGGAGTCGGCGATGCCGGGGAACGTCTCGATGTTGATCAGCGTCGGTACCAGTGCGGTGCCGTGATCGACCATCATCTCGACGGTCTCGTCGGTCAGGCCGGTGCCGTGTTCTATGCAATCGATTCCCGCCGCGATCAATCCGGGCAGGGCATCTTCACCGAAGACGTGTGCGGTCACCCGCGCGCCCTCGGCGTGGGCAGCGGCGATGGCGTCGACGAGGATCGAGTCGTTCCACAGCGGTCGGAGATCTCCCACCGAACGATCGATCCAGTCGCCGACGAGCTTGACCCAGCCATCGCCGAATCGTGCCTGTTGGGCCACCGCCTCGGGCAGCTGCGATTCGTCCTCGATGTCGATTGCCAGACCCGGGATGTAGCGCTTGGGTGATGCGATGTGACGGCCCGCTCGGATGATGCGGGGAAGGTCCTCGTGTTCGTCCAGCTCGCGCGTGTCGACCGGAGACCCGGCGTCGCGCAACAGCAGAGCGCCGACGCCTCGCTCGGTCTCGGCCTGGCGGATCGACCCGATCAGGTCGGTGTGTCCCCCGCCGTACTCGATTCCCACATGGCAGTGGGCGTCCACCAGACCGGGCAGAATCCAGCCGCCGTCGTGAACGAGATCGGCATCCGCGATCGGCTCCGTGGACAGGACGCCACCCTCGATCCACAGATCGATCTCGGACCCGTCCGGCAGTCCGCGGCCCCGCACCCGCATCGCCGACACGTGCGCGCTTACTTCTTGGGTAGTTTCAGCTGCGACAGATCGATGCCTTCGAGCCCCGGTGGCAACTGGTCGAGGCCCTTGGGCATGGACGACAGGTCGGGCATTCCGGCAGGCATTCCGCCCGGCATGCCCGGGAATCCACCGCGGATCTTCGGCTGCGTCGGGCCGCGTGCACCCTTCTTGCCCTTCTTGCCCTTCTTGTTGTTCCGCACCTGCTTGCGCGCGCCCGGCATTCCCATCCGACCGGCCATCGCAGACATCATCTTGCGCGCCTCGAAGAATCGGTCGACCAGCTGATTGACGTCGGAGACCTTCACGCCCGAGCCGTTCGCGATACGGAGTCGACGCGACGCGTTGATGATCTTCGGGTCGTTCCGCTCCTGTGGCGTCATGCCGCGGATGATCGCTTGCACGCGGTCGAGTTGTTTCTCGTCGACGTTGGCGAGCTCTTTCATCTGCCCGGCACCGGGCAGCATGCCCAGCAGGTTTCCGATGGGTCCCATCTTGCGGACGGCCATCATCTGCTCGAGGAAGTCGTCGAGCGTGAGTTGCCCCGAGCCGATCTTGTTGGCCGTCGCCTCGGCCTGCTCGGCATCGAAGTGCTGCTCGGCCTGCTCGATGAGGCTCAGCACGTCGCCCATGCCGAGGATGCGGCTGGCCATGCGATCGGGGTGGAAGACGTCGAAGTCCTCGAGCTTCTCACCGGTCGACGCGAACATGATCGGCTGGCCGGTGACCTCGCGGACACTCAGCGCGGCACCGCCGCGAGCATCGCCGTCGAGCTTGGTGAGAACGACACCGGTGAACCCGACGCCGTCACGGAACGCCTCGGCGGTACTGACGGCATCCTGGCCGACCATCGCGTCGAGAACGAACAGAGTCTCGTGCGGCTGGACCGCGTCACGAATTCCCGCGGCCTGACTCATCAGCTCGGTGTCGATGCCGAGGCGACCAGCGGTGTCGACGATGACCACGTCGTACTGCTTGCTTCGAGCCTCGGCGATGCCGGCCCGGGCGACCTCGACGGGATCCGCGGCCGAGACTCCGAGTGCATTGTCGCCGCCACCGATGGACGTGCCCGGATGCGGCGCGAAGACGGCGGCACCGGCGCGCTCGCCCACGATCTGCAGCTGGCTCACGGCACCGGGACGCTGGAGGTCGCACGCGACGAGCAGTGGCGTGTGGCCCTGGCCCTTGAGCCATTTCGCGAGCTTGCCCGCCAGCGTCGTCTTACCCGAACCCTGCAGACCGGCGAGCATGATCACCGTTGGCGGGTTCTTGGCGAACACGAGCCTGCGAGTCTCGCCGCCGAGGATGCCGACCAGTTCCTCGTTGACGACCTTGACTACCTGCTGGGCGGGGTTGAGCGCGCCCGAGACCTCGGCACCCTTGGCCCGGGCCTTGATGCGGCTGATGAACTCACGTACGACGGGCAGTGCCACGTCCGCTTCGAGCAGGGCAAGACGGATCTCACGGGCGGTGGCGTCGATATCCGCGTCGGACAGTCGACCTTTGCCACGCAGGTCCTTGAGAGTCCCGGTCAACCTGTCGGAAAGGGATTCGAACACCGATTGCACTCCTGAGCTAGCCGATCACCGAAAACGAGCCGAATCCGGCACGGTCACCACACTAGCGGCAGCACGCCGCGTCGTCTCTTGGGCGTTCGACTGTCGTGTCGAACGTGGCGATGTCGAGTCAGGCCAGGCGCGCGGAATCGTTCCACGTCACTGCAACTCCCCGCGTCGCGAGCCACTGCGCGGGGTCGACCTTGACGCCGGAGGGATCGTGGACCTCGAAGTGCAGATGCGGGCCCGTCGACTGGCCGCGGTTGCCCACGGTTGCGATCTGCTCACCGGCCGCCACGCGCTGGCCGGGCTGAACCGAGAAGTCGTTGACGTGTCCGTAGACCGTCTCGGTGCCGTCGTCGTGCCGCACCTTGACCCAGAGACCGAAGCCGGATGCAGGTCCTGCGTCGGACACGGTGCCGTCAGCGGCGGCGTAGATGGGCGTTCCGATGGGTGCCGCGATGTCGAGGCCACTGTGCTGGGTTCCCCACCGCGAGCCGAAGTTGGACGTCAACACTCCTGCCACGGGCTGCACTGTGCCCTTCTTCAGCGAGCGCAGGCTGTCGAGAGGAGACTCCGTACCCAACTGCCCCAGGCCGACGTCGTCGAGCCATTGCTGGGCGGCGGCACCGGGATCGGCGACTCCGAACGAAGCCAGGGGGTCCGCGGTCGGAGCCGGTTCCGCAGCAGGCGCGGGTGCGGCAGGCGCGGCCTCGGGCGGTGCCGGCTGCGACGGTGCGGGCGGTGGCGCGAACTGTGGGGGAAGGAACTGCGGGAGTTCGAACTGGGGCAGCTCGAATCCCGCGGGCAGCAGACCCTCCGGTACGGCGAACGGCAGTCCTGCTGCGGGTGGCTCGGGGATCGGCGCGGCACCTGCGGTACCGGCACCCATCGTCGTGGCGCCGACGACGATCGCGCCCGTCGCGGCGACGATGGTTGCCGCCCGTCGCCCGAGGTCGGGTGTGTCCTGTACGGCGCGGTGTCTGCCGCTCGTCGGACGTGCCGCGATGTCGGTCGGTGTGTGGACGGTCGACCGTCGGTGGGATCCCACAGTTGGTGCCTCTCGAAAGATCAGGAGTGGAGCCTGCAGGAACGACGCGGTTCGAGCAGTGTGGAGCCTGCAGGAACGACGTGGTTCGAGCAGTGTGGAGCCTGCAGGAACGACGTGGTTCGAGCAGTGTGGAGGTCGCTCGAACGGTCGAGAGTGTCGTTTCTGCGTCTGGGACGAATGTAACAAATCGGCATCGGCGGCAGGCCCGGTGGCCGGAAGTTCGTGAATAGTCACCAGCGCGAGTCGGTCTGCTCTCGCATTCCGACCCGCGGTCAGGTGCCTTCGGGCTTTTCCGGGGGCTTGGGTGGTTCCGGGGCAGGTACCACCGCGAGGATCGCGCGCTCGAGGTCCTCGCGAACCGCCCTGCTGTCGGCTCCCGCAAGGTCGATGCAGAAGGAGTCGACCACCGAGCTACCCAGGGTCGAGACGCGGGCCCACCGGATGTCCGATCCTTGCTGTTCGATCGCACTGGCCAGTCGGCAGAGCAGACCGAGCCGGTCCTCTGCTCGTAGCTCGAGCACCACCTGACCCGGTTCGTTGTCGTCGAACCACAGCACCCGAGGCGGGGCTTGGGCGTAGAGAACCGGGACTGCAGAATCCTCGGAATCGTCGTCGACGGTTTCGGCTCTGGCGTCGCGTTCCTTGGCGTCGAGCACGGCGACGAGGTCGAGTTCGCCGGCCTGGGCTCGGATGATTTCCTGCCGCAGCAGACCGGCCTGTGGCGGGGATCCGAAGAGCGGCGCGACGTCGAACGAGTTGATCGCCGATCCCTCGTGACTTCCGAGGGAGGCCGAAAGAACGCGAAGCGAATGCAGTGCGAGAACTCCCGCGGCGTCGGAGAGCAGCCCGGGCGTGTCGGGGGCGATGACGGTGACGACGAAGGTGTGCAGCCCGTCGGTCGGCGCGATGTCGACATGGACGCCTCCCCGCGCTGCGAGTTCGACGTGCGCAGGGTCGAGTGGATCCGGAGAGGGCAGACTCTCCCCCGCCATCACCAATCGGCAACGGCGCACGAGCTCGCGGATGAGCGAGGCCTTCCAATCGCCCCACACCCCCGGTCCGGTGGCGAGCGAATCCGCCTCGGCCAGTGCGTGGAGCAGCTCGAGCAGGATGGTGTCGGCACCGAGTGCGTCGACGACGGCTTGCACGGTTGCGGGGTCGTCGAGGTCGCGTCTGGTGGCGGTCTCCGGCAGCAGCAGGTGGTATCTCACCATCGACGTCAGCAGTGCCACGTCGGACGGCCACAGTCCGAGCCTGTTGCCTATCTGGATGGCCAGATCGGCTCCGACGACGCTGTGGTCGCCGCCGCGTCCCTTGCCGATGTCGTGGATCAGCGCGCCGAGCACCAACAGGTCCGGACGCGCAACTCGGGTGGTCAATGCGCTTGCGTAGGCGGCAGTTTCGACCAGGTGCCGGTCGACTGTCCACGTGTGCACGGCATCTCGCGGTGGCAGATCGCGTACCGCGCCCCACTCCGGAATGAGTCTGCCCCACAGTCCGGTTCGATCGAGAGCTTCGATGGCCGCGATGGCTTTGCGACCCGATCCGAGCAACACGAGCAGATCGTTGAGGGCTTCCTTCGGCCAGGGTTCGCGGAGCTCGGGAGCACTGTCGGACAGTCGGTTCAGGGTCGAGGCCGACATCGGCATTCCGGTCTGCGCCGAGGCGGCGGCGACGCGCATGATCAGGCCGGGGTCCTTGTTGGGTCGAGCGTCGCGGGCGAGAACGACTTCGCCGGCATGTTCGACGACCCCCTCGTCGAGCGGCCGCCGGACCGGAACTCGACGGAGGCGTGAAAGACCCTTTCGAGGAAGCGAATTGCCGGCAGTGCGCAGTCCGACGTCGACCGAGTAGCTGATGGTGCGGGCCGAATCGCTCAGTACGCGAGCGAGATCGAAGCGGTCACCGATCCGCAGTGCGGCACCGATCTCGTCGGCATCCTGGGCGCGCAGTTGATCCCGTGCCCGACCGGCGACGCGGTGCAGTTCGGTGCGCACGTCCAACAGGCGTCCGTGTGCGAAAGCCAAACCGCCACCGGGCGATTCGGGTCCGAGACCGGGCATGCCGTCGGTCAATTGTGCGATGGAGAGGGCGTCGAGCAACTGAACATCACGCAGCCCTCCGCGGCCGCTCTTGAGATCGGGTTCGGCGCGGTGTGCAATCTCACCGCTGCGCGACCACCGCCCGCGGGTCTGCTCGATCAGCTCGTCGAAGCGCCCTCGAATACCGTTGCGCCACTGGCGACGTACGCCGCCGATGAGGAGGTTGCTCAATTCGACGTCGCCGGCGATGTGCCGCGCCTCGAGCATTCCGAGAGATGCCGTCATGTCGGCTGCGGCGACCTGCAGCGCCTGTGGCACCGTTCGCACGCTGTGGTCGAGCTTGATGTGTGCGTCCCACAACGGGTACCAGAGCTTGTCGGCGACATCGGAGACGATGCGTGGTTCGAGATCGTCGTGCAGCAGTATCAGGTCCAGATCCGAATACGGCAGCAGTTCGCGTCGAGCAAGACCGCCCACGGCGACGATCGCGAAACCGGAGTCCGGTTTGATCCCGAGCTCTGCACCTTTGGTGGTCAGCCAGAACTCGTGGAGATCGACCAGAGCCTGCCGAAGCGAGGGTGCATCGAGTCGACGATTGCGTGTTCCGCCGTCGAGCAATTGTTTTCTGGCCCGAGCGAGATCTGCTGCAGCATCGCTCGTGCCCTTCGATGCGGAGCCCATGGAGACCGAAGGCCCCGATCCTGACGCTTTCGCGCCAGAACCGGGGCCCACGGCCCGAGACCCTTTGGGGTCAGAGTGCATCAGCGCCACGTTCTCCGGTGCGGACTCGGATGACCGAGTCGACCGGGGAAACCCAGACCTTGCCGTCACCGATCTTGCCGGTGCGTGCAGCCTCGACGATGACCTCGACGACCTTCTCCACAGCGGCGTCGTCGACGACTACCTCGACACGGACCTTCGGGACGAAGTCGACGGAGTACTCCGCACCTCGGTACACCTCGGTGTGGCCCTTCTGGCGGCCGTATCCCTGAACTTCACTGACTGTCATTCCGAGTACGCCGGCCTGCTCCAGCCCCGTCTTGACGTCCTCCAGGGTGAACGGTTTGACGATTGCCGTGATCAGCTTCATTTTTGCTTCCCTTCACAAGACCTCGAGTGCCCGTTGTCGTACGGTGCAGCGTTCACGTCTATCTCTACCTTGTCAGGCGAAATCATATGCAGTCTCAGCGTGCTCGGCTTCGTCGATGCCGTTCGCCTCCTCTTCGTCGGAGACGCGCCAGCCGAGGGGCTTGAGCGCGAACGCGATGACGGCGGTGACGATGGCGGTGAAGACCAGCGCGAACAGTGCGATGACGATCTGCACGACGAGCTGCTTGTAGTCGCCGCCGTAGAACAGGCCGGTCTCGGATGCGAGGAAGCCGATTCCGATCGTTCCCCAGAGTCCTGCGACGAGGTGAACGCCCACGACGTCGAGCGAGTCGTCGTAGCCGAATTTGAACTTCAGTCCGACAGCGAGTGCGGAGAGCACACCGGCGATGACACCGAGGATCATGGCACCGACCGGCGTCAGTGCGCCTGCGGCCGGGGTGATGGCGACCAGACCGGCGACGATGCCCGAGGCAGCGCCGAGGCTGGTGGCATGGCCGTCGCGGATACGCTCGGTGATGAGCCAGCCCACGATCGCCGCTGCCGTGGCGGCGGTGGTGTTGACCCAGGCCACGCCGGCGATGCCGTCGGCGGCGAAGGCGGATCCTGCGTTGAATCCGAACCAGCCGAACCACAGCAGTGCTGCGCCGAGCATGACGAACGGAAGGTTGTGCGGGCGGTAGGCGACCTTGCCGAAGCCTGCGCGTTTGCCGATGATGATCGCCAGAATCAGGCCGGCGATACCGGCGTTGATGTGCACGACCGTGCCACCGGCGAAGTCGATCGGAGCGACGTTGGCGACGAGCCCGCCCTCACCGTCGTCGGTGGTTCCGAAGATCATCGCCGCCAGACCGTTCTCGGATCCGGAGAGCAGTCCGCCGCCCCAGACCATGTGGGCCAGCGGGAAGTACGCGAGGGTGACCCAGATGCCGGCGAAGGCGAGCCAGGTGCCGTACTTGACGCGACCGGCGATCGAGCCGCTGATCAGTGCGACCGTGATGATGGCGAAGGTGACCTGGAATGCCACGTCGATGACGTTGGCGTAGCCCCATGCGCCGGCGATGTAGTTACCGTCGGCATCGGTGATCGAATCCTTGAGTCCGAAGAACTCGAACGGGTTGGCGAAGACACCGCCGATGTCCTGGGTTCCGTAGGACATCGACCATCCCCACAGGAAGTAGATGATCGAGACGACGGCCATTGCTCCGAACGACATCATCATCATGTTCAACACGGACTTCGACTGCGACATACCGCCGTAGAAGAACGCCAAGCCCGGCGTCATCAGCAGTACCAGCGATGCTGCCATCAGCATCCACGCGGCGTTGCCGGAGTTGGCCAACATATCCTCGGGACTCACGTACACCCTCCATTCTCCTGCACACCGGTTGGCGCGCCGTTACGCAAGAAGAGTGGTTTCACGAAGTTTCATCCGTGACACTCGGGTGTTTCGGGCATGTGAACGCATGACCGAATTCTGTTGCAAAAAGGTTTCGTGCTGGCGTTTGTGCTTTTGCCCCGGTTCGGGAACTACCCCCGAGTCGAGATCAGCCCAGCAACGCGTCGACGAAGGCACCCGGCTCGAACGGTGCCAGATCGTCGGCACCCTCGCCGAGACCGACGAGCTTGACGGGCACTCCGAGTTCACGCTGCACTTGAAAAACGATGCCACCCTTCGCGGTTCCGTCGAGCTTGGTCAGCACGACTCCCGTGATGTTCACGATTTCGGCGAAGACACGGGCCTGCGTCAGTCCGTTCTGGCCCACGGTTGCGTCGAGAACGAGCAGAACGTCGTCCACGTGGGCCCGCTTCTCGACGACTCGCTTGACCTTGCTCAGTTCGTCCATCAGACCCGATTTGGTGTGCAATCGTCCCGCGGTGTCGATCAGAACCACATCGACGCCGTTCTCGATCCCCTTGCTCACCGCGTCGAACGCGACAGCGGCCGGATCCGCGGCCTCCTTGCCGCGAACCACCTCTGCACCCACTCGCTCGGCCCAGGTCTGCAGCTGATCGGCCGCAGCTGCGCGGAACGTGTCGGCGGCACCGAGCAACACCCGCCGCCCGTCCGCGACCAGCACGCGAGCCAGTTTGCCGGTGGTCGTGGTCTTGCCGGTTCCGTTGACCCCCACCACCAGCAACACCGCGGGCGCGCCGTCGTGCGGCAGCGCGCGAATCGAACGATCGAACTCGGGGTGCAGCTGCGCAACGAGGATCTCGCGCAGCAGAGCCCTGGCGTCGGCTTCGGTGCGAATACTGCGCGCCGCCATCTGCTCACGCAGCGTCCGCATGAGCTCCGCGGTGGTGGCAGAACCTATATCGGCGATCAGGAGGGTGTCCTCGACCTCTTCCCACGAGTCCTCGTCCAGATCGCCGCCGCCGAGAAGGCCGAGCAGGCTCTTGCCCACAGCCGACTGAGATCGTGCCAGCCGGCCACGGAGACGGTCGAGTCGTCCCTCGGTCGGTTCGATGGTGTCCAAGCGGCGAGGCGCGGGAGCAACGGTGTCGGCCACCGAGGGCTCGGGCGCTACGGGATCTTCGACGGTGGCATCGGTTGCCGGGGCCTCCGGCTCGGACACCTCCGGTTCGATCCAGACGGTCTCCGATTCGACCGGTTCAGGCGTCGGTACCACCGGCGGCCGCTCGACCGGCGTGGACTCGACGGGGATGTTCTCGACCGGCTTCGGCTCGGCAGGCTTCGGCACGACCGGCTTCGGCTCGGGCTCGGGGGCCTTCGGGGCAACAGGCTCGGCTGTCGCCGTTCCCTGACTGAACGAGAAGCCGCTGCCCGCGGTGTACCCACCGGATTTGTCCTTGGTGGCCGCGCCCTCGATTCGCGCTGCCTCGTCCGACTTGAGGGACACTCTCCGGCGACGGGAGAGAACCAGCCCGACGACGAGGACGACGAGCAGGACGGCAGCGATCGCCGCGACGATGATCCACGCTTGGTTACTCACGTGGAACATCCTCTCAGGCGATCGCGTTCGTTCGTCACCGGTGGTGCACCGACCGTGAAAATGCGCTTCCCGCCCGCAAGTCCGTGTCGATAGCATTCACGGTCATGGAGTGGACCACGGTGCGCGACGCCGCCGAACTGACCGAGATGTTCGGAGAGCCGAGCTTCCGAGCCGCCAACAAGGACCGGCGCACGCTGCACCCTCTGGACGTGCAGTGGCTCGCTGCCTCACCGTTCTGCCTCATCGGGACCTCGGACGCGAGCGGGCGATGCGACGTTTCGCCCAAGGGTGATCCGCCCGGCAGCCTGGTGCACGTCCTCGACGACGCCACGATCGCTCTCGCCGAACGGCCGGGCAACCGCCGGATGGACGGCTATCGCAACATCGTCGAGAACCCGTTCGTCGGGCTGAACTTCTTCGTCCCCGGTCGCGGTGACACCCTCCGCGTCAACGGTCGCGCTTCCCTGGTCACCGACGCCCCGTTCTTCGACGAACTGCAGGTCAAGGGCCACCGCCCGATCATGTGTCTGGTCGTCGACATCGAGCAGGTGTTCCATCACTGCGCGAAGGCGTTCATGCGGTCAAAGCTGTGGCAGCCCGAGACCTGGGATGCCGACGCCATCCCCGACGTCGCGACGCTGACGAAAGCGTTGATTCCTCAGGCTCCCGAAACGGTGGAGGAACTGCGGGAGTACTACGGTCCGTCCTACGCCGAACAGCTCTACCCGAAGCAGTAGCCACGGAGGACGCTGCTCAGGAGACGGTGTCGGATTCAGCGACCGCATCCGGCTCGGTGGGGTCCGGCTGTACTGCGTCCACTGCGACGCGTTCTCGGTTCAACCGCTGCGAGATGACCGTGGTGATTCCGTCGCCGCGCATGCTGACGCCGTACAGCGCGTCGGCCACTTCCATCGTCGGTTTCTGGTGCGTGATGACGATCAACTGCGACTTCTCGCGGAGCTGCTCGAACAGTCCGATCAGTCGACGCAGGTTGGTGTCGTCCAGTGCTGCCTCGACCTCGTCCATGACGTAGAACGGTGACGGTCGGGCGCGGAAGATGGCCACCAGCATGGCCACCGCGGTCAGTGATTTCTCGCCACCGGAGAGCAGCGAGAGCCGCTTGACCTTCTTGCCGGGTGGGCGGGCCTCGACCTCGATTCCGGTGGTGAGCATGTCCGACGGGTCGGTCAGGATCAGTCGTCCTTCGCCGCCGGGGAAAAGCTTGGCGAACACCCCGGTGAATTCTCGTTCGACGTCGAGCCAGGCCTCCGTGAAGACCTGCAGAATCCGTTCGTCGACGTCGGCGACCACGCCGAGCAGGTCCTTGCGCGCGGACTTGACGTCTTCGAGCTGGGTGGACAGGAAGTTGTAGCGTTCCTCGAGGGCGGCGAACTCCTCGAGAGCGAGCGGGTTCACCTTGCCGAGTGTCGCGAGGTCACGCTCGGCGCGTTTGGCGCGCTGCTCCTGAGTGGCGCGGTCGAACGGCATCGGGGCAGGTGCCACCACCTGCTCGCCCCGCTCCTTGGCTGCCTCGTACTCGGCCATCTCGAGTTCGGTGGGTGGCAGGGCCACGTCGGGCCCGTACTCGGCCACCAGATCGTCGAGGCCGATGCCGTGTTGCTCGAGAATCGTCGTCTCGAGTTGTTCGATCCGCAGCGCGGCCTGGGCGCGGGCCACCTCGTCCCGGTGCACGGCGTCGGTGATCGACGCCAGCTGCCCCTGCAGGGCTCGAACCTGCTCCTTCACCTTGTCGAGTTCGATTGTGCGCGTTGCACGTTCGGCTGAGAGCTCGTCTCGCCTCCGTGCAGCGGCTGCCACGACCGTGGCCAACCGCGCGGCGACTTCCTCGCCGGATTCTCCGACCGCCGCCGCCACTGCGGCCGCATGCCGACGCGCCGCGCTCTCACGCTCGGCTCGCGCCCTGGCCTCACGCTCGGCTCGCGCCGCCCGTCGAAGCGAATCCGCCTTGCCGCGCACGGACTGTGCGCGCTCTTCGGCGGTCCGCACGTTCAACCGAGCTTCGACCTCGACGGCACGCACTTCGGTCAGTGCCGCTGCCGCCATCTCCCGTTCCATCGTGGTGGCTGCGTCACTGCTCTCGCCGTCTCCCGCGAAACCCGACTGTTCGTCCTCGGCCGTCCGCAGACTTTCCTCGAGCTCGGCCAGCCGCGCAATCGCTTCTTCTCGGCTGGCCTCGGCAGAGCTACGCTGCGTCGTCAATCGCGCCGACTCGGCATGCGCCGAACGCGCCAGTTGACCCAATCGGCCCAACTGCTCGTACACCGCTGCCATGGCAGCATCGGATTCGTTGAGCGCCGCGAGCGCTTGCTCGGCCGATTCGCGCCGGTCCCGTTGTTCGTCCAACGCTCCCGACAGCGCTGCGTCGAGTTCCTCCGCGCGGCGGACTGCCGCCGCCAACTCCACGGTGGACGTGTCGATGGCCGACTGCACCTCGAGGGTGCTCGGACGACGATCCGAGCCGCCGGTGACCCAGCCGGGTTCGACGACGTCGCCGTCCTTGGTGACCGCACGCAGATCACCGGAATCGGAGACGAGACTGTGTGCAGCGTCGAGCGATTCGACGGCGACCACACCGTCGAGCAGGGCCGCCATGGCTCCGGCCAACCGGTCCGGATACTCGATCAGGTCCAGCACCCATCGAGCGCCGTCCGGCAGTTCCGGACGTGAAAACGACTGCGCTGCAGCGACACTGCCGTGCACGATGGACGCGCGCCCGCCGTCGGCCGCACGCAGCGCCAGCACGGCATCCCGCGCGGCGTCGAACGATTCGGCGTGTGCGGCATCGGCGGCCGGACCCATGGCCACTGCCACCGCGACCTCGTATCCAGGCTCGACCGTGAGATGGCCGGCGAGCAGGCCGGACAGGCCGTCCTGCTGGTTCTCCACCAGCCACCCGGCACCGTCCTTGCGTTCGAGGCCCATCGTGAGCGCCTCGATCCTGGCCTCGAACGACGCGACCCTCTTGCCCGCGATGCGTTCTTCTGCCTGCAGCTCCGTCACTCGGGCGTCGGCATGTCGCAGCGCGGCAACGGCGCGTTCGTAATGGGTGTCGAGGCTCAGTTCACTCGCGTCGAGCGTGCCGATCTGATCCTGCACGCTCTCGAACTCACGCTGAGCCGATTCGCCGCGCTCTCGGGCCTCGTCGATGGCCACCGACAAGCGCGCCACCTCCGAGTCGATCGACTCGACCTTGGTTCGGAAGGTGTCGACTCGGCCGGACAGGCGAGCGAACCCTTCGCGCCGGTCGGCCACCGCGCGTACAGCGGCGAGGTGGGCGCGCTCGGCGGCCGCAGCGGCAGCTTCGCGCTCGGCCAGCTGCTCGCGTGCCGCCTCGAGGGTTTCACGTGCCATCTCGACTGCTTCGACGAGTTCCATCTCTTCTTCGGCGACCCGCTCGGCCTGCGCTTCGAGCTCGTCCGGGTCCTGCCCTCGACCGGTGGATCGAACGGCGTCGAGATGCCGAGCCCGTTCGTGTGCGATGCGCACCGTCGCGTTGACGCGCTCGGCCAGGGCCGACAGGCGGAACCACGTCTGCCCGGCCGCTTCGGCACTGGGGGTCAGCCGGGCGACGGCCTGCTCGTGTTCGCCGAGTGCCACCGAGCCGGCTTCGAGGGCGTCCTGCACCATCGCGTACTGCTCGCGTGCCGCTTCCTCGTCTTGGGTCTGGTTCGCGAATTCCTCGCGCCTGGCCACCAGATCGTCGGCCACCAGTCGCAATCGGGCATCGCGTAGGTCGGCCTGGACGGTCTGCGCGCGGCGCGCAACCTCGGCCTGCCTGCCGAGAGGCTTGAGTTGGCGGCGCAATTCGGTCGTCAGGTCGGTCAACCGCGCCAGGTTGGCCTGCATCGCGTCGAGCTTGCGGACGGCCTTTTCCTTGCGCTTGCGGTGCTTGAGTACCCCGGCTGCTTCTTCGATGAAGGCTCGCCGGTCCTCGGGCCGCGATTCCAGGATCGCTGCGAGCCGACCCTGCCCCACGATCACGTGCATCTCGCGGCCGATACCGGAGTCGCTGAGCAGTTCCTGGACGTCCATCAAACGGCACGAACTGCCGTTGATCTCGTACTCGCCCGCGCCGTCGCGGAACATACGCCGAGTGATGGAGACCTCGGAGTAATCGATCGGAAGTGCGCCATCGGAATTGTCGATCGTCAGAGTGACCTCTGCGCGGCCCAGCGGGGCCCGCCCCGAGGTGCCCGCGAAGATGACATCTTCCATCTTCCCGCCGCGCAACGCCTTGGCACCCTGTTCACCCATCACCCAGGTCAGGGCATCCACGACATTGGATTTACCCGAGCCGTTGGGGCCGACGACACAGGTGATTCCCGGCTCGAAACGCAGAGTCGTCGCCGAAGCAAAGGACTTGAAGCCCTTCAGCGTCAGACTCTTGAGATACATAGCGTCCGTACTTTACCGGTAGTACGCAGCGATGTGCGCCGAGCCGTCCGCAACGGGCGATCAGCGTTCGACGAAGCCCGTCAGATCTCCGCGGGCGGTGTCCCAACTCTCCACGACGAGCGTGACCGTGCCCGGCGTCCGATCGCCTCGGAGCAAGGCCAGCAGTGCCTCGAGACGCTCACGTGGGCCCTCCGCTATCACCAGGACCCGTCCGTCCGCGTGGTTGGTCGCGTGACCGACCAGTCCGAGTTCGAGGGCGCGCGAGCGCGTCCACCACCGGAACCCGACGCCCTGAACGAGCCCGTGCACCCACGCCGTCAGCCGTTCTTCGCTCACGAGCGAGCCAACTTTCGGACGGTTCCGTCGAAACTGGTGGCGTACAAAGCCGTCTCGTCGAATCCGACCCCGCCGAAGGCTACCGACGAGGTCAGCGGAACACCGGTGGCTATCACGCAGGACGCTCCGGATTCGGGATCGATACGAACTACCCTGCCGGCGAGATTCTGTGCGAGATAGACCGTTCCGTCGTCGCCGACGGTCAGGTCGTCCGACATCGTGAGCGGTCCGACGCCGTCGATGCGAATGCGCTCGGAGGGTCCGGACGGATTGTTCTCGTCGAGCACGGTGAGCGTCGTCTCGAGATCGAACGTGTTGGCCACGTACATCTTTCCGCCGCCGATGCCGACTCCGTTGGCCGTTCCCACGTCCGTACGTACCGTCGACACGGTGCGATCGGTCGCGATCCGGGTCAGTCCTGCAGCGGCACCCAGGTTCCGGGTGGTGAACAGATCGCCGGCCTCCGATCGCGTCAGCCCGTTGGGCATCGCCAGACCCGACGCGTACGTCGACCGAACCCCGGTACCGAGATCGATCGTGTCGACGGTGCCGGTTCGCATATCGAAAAGTCCTGCGGCAGCGCTGTTTCCGGTCGTGAAGTACAGCGTGTCACCGTCGGCGCTTAGTCCGCCCGGCGAATCGACGTCGGCAACGAGTGTGCCCCGGTCACCGTTCGGAGCCACGGTACGCAGAGCGCCGGGTCCGATGGGAGAGGTCTCGGAGACGATCATCGAACCGCGGCCGTCGAACTCCAGATTCTCTAGCATCCCGAATCCCGACGCCACCGTGCTCACCGACCACGGACTGCAGGTGCTCGACGCCTCCGAGGTGGGAGCCAGGGCGGTCGCCGCGCCGAGGAGCAGACCCGTGACGACCACGGCTGCTCTGGCTTTCATCAGGCGTCCACGTCGATGTCCAGGGTGACAGTCGTGCCGGCCTTCAGGGTCCGGCCTACCGTGCACACCTTGTCGATGGCGCGCTGGACGACCGTGAGCAGACGCTCCTGTGCCTCGGGGTCCATTTCGCTGAGGTCGACCCGAAGAATTTCGTTCAGTTCCGGGTACAGCTCGTTCTCCCGATCTGCGGCACCCGACACCTCGACGGTGGCGGAGTAGTCGTCTCCCAGTCGACGCGAGAGCGGTAGGTCCGAGCTCATCCCGGTGCACGCTGCGAGGGCGATCTTGAGCAGCTCGCCGGGGGTGAAGACGCCCTCGACCGACTCGGACCCGATGAGCACTTCGGCTCCTCGCGAGCTGCGGCCGGTGTAACGACGTGTGCCTGTGCGCTCGACCCAGAGGTTGGTCGGCGTGCTCTGTTCTGCCATGACCGAAATACTAGGCGGGCCGCTCAGGAGTGGAGCCTGCGGAATGACCTATTCGGACAGGAGTGGAGCCTGCGGAATGACCTATTCGGACAGGAGTGGAGCCCGCGGAATGACCTGCGTCCGGTCAGCCGCGCACGTGTCGGGGTCGCGGCTGGCACGTGGGGCAGCTGAACGACGAGCGGTTCATGAACTTCTCGCGTCTGATCGGGGCTCCGCATCGCGAGCAGGGCAGGCCCTCCTGCCCGTAGGCGTCGAGGGATCGATCGAAGTAGCCGGATTGACCGTTGACGTTCACGTACAGCGCGTCGAACGAGGTTCCGCCCTGTGCCAAGGCCTCGCCCATCACCGCGTGCACCGCTGTGAGAAGGCGCCGCAGCGCCGGCCGTGTCAGAGTCTCCGCGATTCGATTGCCGTGGATCTTCGCACGCCACAGCGCCTCGTCGGCATAGATGTTGCCAACGCCCGACAGCACGGTCTGATCGAGGAGTGCCCGCTTGATCTCGGTGTGCTTGCCGCGCAACACGTTCACCACCGATTCGGCGTCGAACAGTGGATCGATCGGGTCGCGGGCAATGTGTGCGACCGGTTCGGGTACCTCTGTGCCGTCCACGGTGACGATCGGGGCGAGTGCCCAGCCGCCGAACGTGCGCTGATCCACGAAGCGCAGATCGGTGCCGTCGTCGAGTCGAGCACGAATCCGCAGGTGCTTCTCGTCCGGGGCGGACGGCGGCTGCACCAGCATCTGGCCGCTCATACCCAGATGCACGACGGTCGCGAAATCGCCGGGTTCCATCACCAGCCAGAGGTATTTTCCGCGCCGTCGAGCGGAGGAGATGCGTTGACCGCGCAACTGGCCGATCAGATCGAGACCACCGAGATCGTGACGCCGCACGGCGCGGGGGTGCAATACCTCCACCGACCGCATCGTTCTGCCGACGACATGAGATTCCAGACCGAGTCTGACGACCTCGACCTCGGGTAGTTCCGGCATCAGGAAGGGTCTGGGGCCGACTCGGCCGGAATCGCAGTGTCGTTGTCCGACAACGCATTCCACGCCAGACTGGCAGCCTTCTGTTCGGCTTCCTTCTTCGATCGGCCGATACCGACGCCGCGGGGGAATCCACCGACCAGCACGGTCGCGGTGAATTCCTTGTCGTGATCGGGCCCTGTGGACGAGATTTCGTACGCGGGAACGCCGAGTGCACGTTCGGCGGTCAATTCCTGCAGGCTCGTCTTCCAGTCCAGTCCTGCACCGAGCTTGGGAGCCCGGTCGAGGAGGCCTGCGAACAACGTCAGAACGACGGTGCGCGCAACGTCGATGCCGTGCTGCAGGTGGATTGCACCGAGCAACGATTCCATGCCGTCGGCAAGGATGCTCGGCTTGTCGCGTCCACCGGTCTGCTCCTCACCTTTGCCCAACAGCAGGTGGCGACCCAGCCCGCCGTCGCCGAGTCCACGCGCGACCTCGGCCAGGGCATGCATGTTGACCACGCTCGCCCTGATCTTGGCCAGTTGACCTTCGGACTTCGCGGGGTGCACCGCGTAGAGATGCTCGGTCACAGCAAGACCGAGGACGGAGTCCCCCAGGAACTCGAGACGCTCGTTGGTGGGCAGACCACCGTGCTCGTACGCGAACGATCGGTGCGTCAGAGCCAAAGTCAACAACGGTTCCGACAGAGAGACACCGATAGCGGCGAGGAGCGACTCTCGGTCGTCCCCGCCGCTGGCGGCAGTGGAGCTATTCTTCTGTGAACCGCTGTTGTGCCGATCCACTACTTCGTGTGTCACGTAAGCGGAGATCAGACCGCTGCGACGACCTGGCGGCCCTTGTAGGTGCCGCACGAGGGGCACGCGATGTGGGGCAGAGTCTTCTCGCCACAACCGCGGTTGGGGCACGTCACGAGGGTGGGCGCAGTGGTTTTCCACTGTGCACGACGCGACCTCGTGTTGGAACGCGACATTTTGCGCTTCGGGACAGCCACTTACTTCTCCTCGGCTTCGTTGTTCACAAGTTCTGTGCTCGGTTCTGGATCCACGCCAAATTTGGCTGCAAGACCAGCCCAGCGAGGATCAATTGTATCGTGAGAGTGGCCGGATTCAGCAATCGCCAGGCGAACGCCGCATTCTGGGCACAATCCCTCGCACTCGTCACTGCAGACGGGGTGGAGTGGAAGCTCCAGACCGACCGCGTCGACGATGACGGGTTCGAGGTCTATCAGGTCGTCGGCGATGCGGTGAATCTCGTCCGCATCGGTGGTCTCCTCGGTGATGCTGTTCGGGTAAGCGAACAACTCGGTCAGGTAGACGTCGACGTTGCCACTGACCGGGTCGAGGCACCGTGTGCACTCTCCGGCCGTGGCTGCTCGTACGGAGCCGGTGACGAGAACGCCCTCCGAGACCGCCTGCAACTGCAGATCGAGCGAGACCGGTACACCGGCTTCGATGGCAATGGCATCGAGGCCGATTCGGGAAGGAGCCGGAACCGTCCGCTCGATGGCCTTCGTCGACCCGGGTCGACGACCGAGGTTGAGAATGTCCAGAACGAATCCGTCGTCCAATTCCGGACGGGTCGTTCTCTTGGGCGGGGGCACGGCTGATCTTCCTTACTGTCGGTATGCCTACTGTCGGTAAGCAACCTCACAACGATACGCATACACGCATACGAGGGCAAATTGCTGCCGTTCAGTGGCGGCTGCGACGCCCCTGCTCCGGGCTTCCGTACGCCGATTCGCCGTACGGCTCGCTGCCGTATTCCGGTACACCCGAGCCGGTTCGCAGTTGCTGACGCCCACGGCCGACCGAACGGATGGTGCCGCTGAGGAACTCCTCGAACTCTGCCAGTTTGGTGTCGACGTAGACGTCGCACTCGCTGCGCATCCGATCGGATTCGGCGTGCGCGCTGTCGATCACCCGAGCCGACTCGGCGTGGGCCGCCTGAACGACCTCGGTTTCCGACACGAGACGGTTCTGTTCGGCGGTGCCGTCTGCGACCGACCGCTCGTACGACGCCGTACCGGACTCGATCATCCGATCGGCTTCGGTGCGGGCGCGAACGGTCAGTGCCTCGTACTCACGCTGGCCTTCCAGCACCGTGCGCTCTGCTTCTGCCTCGGCATCGGCCACGAGCTGGTCGGCGTGCGCCGACGCCTCGGACACCATGCGATCCGCCTGAGCCTTGGCGTCGGCGAGAATGCGATCGGCCGAATCCCTGGCGTTCTCGACGGTGTCCTGGGCCTCGGCATTGGCGGTGCTCACCGTCTTCTCTGCAGTGGCCCTGGCATCGCCGACGAGCTTGTCGCGATGATCCAGTACGTCCTGGGCGTCGTCCAGCTCGCCGGGGATGGCGTCTCGGACGTCGTCGAGCAGTTCCAGGACGTCGCCGCGAGGGACGACACACCCGGCAGTCATCGGAACGCCGCGCGCCTCCTCGACAATGGCGACGAGCTCGTCGAGCGCCTCGAATACGCGGTACACCGGTTACCCCAATCGTCGAATCTGCCACTGCGCGGTCTTCACTCGCAGTGCTGCGCTACCCAGTCTGCCCGCCGACGCGCGCGTCTGCGCTATACCGGCCCGGTGTGTCGCTCTTGGAACTAGTCTGCCGCCCGCTCGGCGATACGGGCCAGCAGTCGGTCCTGAACGAACGGCGGCAGCATGCCGGTGACGTCTCCCCCGAAGGTCGCGACCTCCTTGATCAACGAACTCGACAGGAAGCTGTGCGCAGGATTCGCCGGAAGAAACAGCGTGTCCACACCGGTCAACGTTCTGTTCATCTGCGCCATCTGCAATTCGTAATCGAAGTCGTTGGCACTGCGCAGACCTTTGACGATCGCCGAAAAGCCTTCTTGCCGAGCATAATCGACCAACAAGCCGTACCACGAACCGATTCTGACGTTGGGCAGATGCTCCGTGGCGACCTCGAGCATCTCGATCCGCTCGTCGATGCTGAACATGCCCTTCTTGCTCTTGTTCACCATCACCGTGACCACCACCTCGTCGAAGGCGGCCGCTGCGCGCTCGAAGATGTCGAGGTGACCGTTGGTCACCGGGTCGAAGGATCCAGGGCAGAGTGCGCCAGTCATGCCCGCGAACCTATCAGCCGATCCCGGGCTCACCCGTCACGCGCGTGCCGCGATCTCGATTCGACTCTCGCCGTACTTCTTCGACTTCTCCGGAACGAGTCCGGTCGGCCATCGGGTCTCCGGCGACCGCGACGAGCGCTCGAGGACGACGACCGCGTCGGGGGTGAGCCATCCCCCGGTGACGAGCCTGTCCAACAGACCGGCGACGGCAGTGTCGGTGACCGCATACGGCGGGTCGGCCAACACCAGGTCGTACGCCGCGTCCGCTGTCCCGGCCAGTACCGAGGCCACCGGGGCACACCGGACCGACGCACCGGGCAGACCCACGGATTCGATGTTCTTTCGCACCACCGCTGCCGCTCGGGCGTCCGACTCGACCAACACCGCCGACGACGCGCCGCGCGAGAGTGCCTCGAGCCCCAGTGCCCCCGATCCCGCGAACAGATCCAGCACCGCGGCACCACCCAGTTCCATCCGACTCTCCAGGGAGCTGAACAGCGCCTCGCGCACTCGCTCGGAGGTGGGACGGGTGCCCTGGCCGGGTACCGACAGACGTCGACCGCCCGCGACACCCGCCACGATCCGCGTCATTCGCTGCCGGCCTCTTCGCCCGTCGACCCCCCACCGATGACGACGAGCAGATCGCCGCCCTCCACCTGCTGCACGCCCGAGATCGCCAGACGGGTCACGGTGCCGCCGCGAGGTGCGGTGATCGCGGCCTCCATCTTCATGGCCTCGATCGTGGCGACGGTGTCACCGGCCGAGATCTTCTGTCCCTCTTCGACGGAGAGCGTCACGACACCGGCGAACGGTGCCGGGATATGACCGGAATTCGACCGGTCCGCCTTCTCGACAGTGGGTGCCTCACTCGAAATGGACCGGTCACGCACCGAGACAGGACGCAACTGTCCGTTGAGAATGCACATCACGGTACGCATCCCGCGCTCGTCGGGGTCGGAGATCGCCTCGAGCCCGATGAGCAGTTCGACGCCCTTCTCCAGTGCCACCCGATGCTCCTCGCCCTGCCGCAGGCCGTAGAAGAACTGATTGGCCGACAGCCGCGTCGTATCGCCGTACTTCTCGCGATGAGCAGCGAGTTCGGCTGTGGGACCGGGGAACAGCAGACGGTTGAGAGTCTCGCGGCGCTGAGCCGACGTTCCGTCGAGGCTCTTCTCGTCCTCCTCGGTGAGTGGTGTCACCGGCTTGCCCTCACCGCGCCCCTCCAGCGCCTTCGTCCGCAACGGTTCCGGCCATCCGCCCGCGGGCGTACCCAGATCACCGCGCAGGAAGCCGATCACCGAATCGGGGATGTCGTAACGACCGGGGTTCTCGGCGAACTCCTCGGCGGACGCGCCTGCACCGACCAGAGCCAGAGCCAGGTCGCCGACGACCTTCGAGCTCGGGGTCACCTTGGTCAGGCGGCCCAACATACGGTCGGCTGCAGCGTAATTGGCCTCGACGGTCTCGAACCGATCACCGAGCCCGAGCGAAATCGCCTGCTGCCGTAGATTCGAGAGCTGTCCACCGGGAATCTCGTGGGTGTAGACGCGACCCGTCGGTGCAGGCAGCCCGGACTCGAACGGCGCGTACACCTTTCGCACGGCTTCCCAGTACGGCTCCAGGTCGCAGACGGCCTGCAGATTCAGACCGGTGTCGCGCTCGGTGTGTGCCGCCGCCGCAACGATCGCGGACAACGCGGGCTGACTGGTGGTGCCTGCCATCGCCGCACTGGCACCGTCGACGGCGTCCGCCCCGGCCTCCCAGGCCGCCAGGTATGTCGCGAGCTGCCCACCGGGGGTGTCGTGCGTGTGGACGTGCACGGGTAGATCGAAATTCGAGCGCAGCGCCGTCACCAGGGTCTTGGCTGCAGGTGCGCGAAGCAGTCCTGCCATGTCCTTGATCGCGAGCACGTGCGCGCCCGCGTCGACGATCTGCTCGGCCAACTTCAGGTAGTAGTCGAGGGTGTAGAGGTTCTCGTTCGGGTTCGACAGATCACCGGTGTAGCTCAGTGCCACCTCGGCGAGCGCCGTGCCGGTCTCGCGCACGGCATCGATGGCCGGACGCATCTGATCGACATTGTTGAGCGCGTCGAAGATTCGGAAGATGTCGATGCCGGTGTCGGTGGCCTCGGCAACGAAGCTGCGGGTCACCTTCTCCGGATACGGGGTGTAGCCGACGGTGTTCCTGCCGCGCAGCAACATCTGAATTGCGATGTTGGGCACGGCCTCTCGCAGGCTCGCCAGTCGCTCCCACGGATCCTCGTGCAGGAATCGCAGTGCCACGTCGTAGGTGGCACCGCCCCACGCCTCGATCGAGAGCAACTGCGGCGTCGTGCGCGCCACGTACGGGGCGACGCCGAGCAGTCCGCTCGTCCGCACTCGCGTCGCCAGCAACGACTGATGTGCGTCACGGAACGTGGTGTCGGTGACGCCGAGAGCCTTCTGGTTCCGCAGATCGCGAGCGAAGCCCTCGGGTCCGAGCGCCAGCAGACGCTGCCTCGAACCATCGGGAATCGGAGCCTCGAAATCGACCGCGGGGAGCTTGTCGTGCGGGTACACCGGAGACGGACGCTCACCGTGCGGCTTGTTGACCGTCACATCGGCGAGGTAGGCGAGGATCTTCGTGCCGCGGTCGCCCGAGGATCGCGAGGTGAGCAGTTCGGGGCGCTCCTCGATGAACGAGGTGGTGACGCGACCGGCCGTGAAGTCGGGATCGACCAGAACCGCTTGCAGGAACGGAATGTTCGTGGCCACACCGCGAATCCTGAACTCCGCCAACGCTCGTCGAGCACGGGCCACAGCGGTGTCGAAATCACGGCCACGGCAGGTGAGCTTGACGAGCATGGAGTCGAAATAGGCCCCGACCTCGGCACCCAACGTGGTTCCGCCGTCGAGACGTACTCCGGCACCGCCGGGCGTGCGGTATGCCGTGATGCGTCCGACGTCCGGGCGGAATCCGTTCGCCGGATCCTCGGTGGTGATGCGGCACTGCAGCGCCGCACCGCGCAACACGATGTTCTCCTGCTGCAGACCCAGATCCGCGAGCGTCTCTCCCGAGGCGATCCGCAGCTGGGACTGCACCAGATCCACATCGGTCACCTCTTCGGTGACGGTGTGCTCCACCTGGATTCGAGGGTTCATCTCGATGAAGACGTGATTGCCGCGGGTGTCGAGCAGGAACTCGACGGTACCGGCACACGAGTACTCGATCTGCTTCGCGAACGCCACGGCATCGGCGCAGATCTTCTCTCGCAATCCTTCGGGCAGATTGGGAGCCGGAGCGAGCTCGATGACCTTCTGATGCCGACGCTGCACACTGCAGTCGCGCTCGAACAGGTGCACCACGTTGCCCTGGCCGTCGGCGAGGATCTGAACCTCGATGTGCCGAGGATCGATCACGGCCTGCTCGAGGAACACCGTCGCATCACCGAAGGCCGATTCCGCCTCGCGCGCAGCAGCTTCGATGGATTCGCGTAGCTGCTCGGGCTCGGCCACCCGGCGCATCCCGCGACCACCGCCACCGGCGACCGCCTTGACGAACAACGGGAACGTCATGGTCTCGGACGCCGCGACCAGCTCGTCCACGTCGGACGACGGTTCCGACGACGCCAGCACCGGCAGTCCTGCGGCCTTGGCTGCCGCGATGGCCCGCGCCTTGTTGCCGGTCAGTTCGAGCACGTCGGCGGACGGGCCGACGAAGGTGATGCCGGCCTCGGCGCACGCTGCGGCCAGATCCGGGTTCTCGGAAAGGAATCCGTACCCGGGGTAGACCGCGTCCGCACCGCTGCGCTTGGCAGCGGCGACGATCTCGTCGACCGAGAGATACGCGCGAACGGGATGACCCTTCTCCCCGATCTGATACGCCTCGTCGGCCTTCGTCCGGTGCACCGAGTTCCGGTCCTCGAACGGGAACACCGCAACGGTCGAGGCCCCGAGTTCGTAGGAGGCGCGGAAGGCGCGGATGGCGATTTCGCCGCGGTTGGCAACCAAAACTTTGGAGAACATTGGCTCAACTTACCCGGCAGAGTGAGCCACCGAGGTGTACTGATCTCACCATTCGAGACGAATTGCTCGAATCGGCCGACTGAAACGGTGCAGTGCATCCCGACGGCCGTTCCTGATCGTTCCCGGTCGTTCCTGCAGGCTCCACTCCTGACTTCCCCTGTCGTTCCTGCAGGCTCCACTCCCGCCTTCCCCTGTCGTTCCTGCAGGCTCCACTCCTGCCTTCCCTGGTCGTTGCTGCGGGCTCCACTCCTGCCCCGTCAGGACTTCTGCAGGTAGTCGACTCGATCCGATCTCCAGGCCGACCGCATCATCGACGCGATGCCGGGATCGTTCGCCAGCGACGGGTCCCGCGCGAACAGCGATCGTGCGCAGTCCTGCGCGTCGGCGATGATGTCCTCGTCGTCGATGAACGAGAGCAGTCGCAACCCGCTGACCGTGCCCGACTGTGCGGCACCGAGAACGTCGCCCTCGCGACGAGTGGCCAGATCCAGCTTGGCCAACTCGAAGCCGTCGTTGGTCGCTGCCACCGCCTCGAGCCGGGCGAAGGAGCCGCCCGCGGGGCTGAGATAGCTGATCATGATGCACAGGCCCTGGTGCCCGCCTCGGCCGATTCGGCCTCGCAACTGATGCAGTTGGCTCACGCCGAATCGGTCCGCGTCCATGATGACCATGACCGTGGCATTGGGAACGTCCACTCCCACTTCGACCACCGTGGTGCAGACCAGGACGTCGATCTCGCCGGAGTTGAACTCGGACATGGTGATGTCCTTGTCGTCCCCCGACAATCGTCCGTGCAGCAGCCCCACGCGCAGATCGTGCATCGGTCCGGTGGAGAGGGTCTCGTACAGGTCCACCGCTGCAGTCGTCTCGGGGCCGTCATCCGCGCTCGCGCTCTTCTTCTTCGCAGCGCTCTTCTTCCCGGTCTCGGTGTCCTCGTCGTCGCCGATGCGGGAGCACACCACGTACGCCTGCCGACCTGCTGCCACTTCCTCGCGAATACGCTGCCACGCTCGATCGACCCAGCCCGGTTTGCTCCTGGCGGGCACCACGTTGCTGACGATGGGCGATCTGCCGCGGGGCAGTTCGGTGAGCACCGACGTCTCGAGGTCGCCGAGGGTCGACATCGCGATGGTGCGCGGGATGGGGGTGGCGGTCATCACCAGCAAGTGCGGACTGGTGTTGTCGCGAGCCTTCGCGCGCAACGCATCTCGTTGCTCGACGCCGAACCTGTGCTGCTCGTCGACGACGACCATCGCGAGATCGAGGAACTCCACTCGGTCCTCGATCAGGGCGTGGGTACCGATCACGATGCCTGCATCACCGGTGACCGCATCGAGCAACGCGGACCGCTTGGCCGCAGTGGACATCGAGCCGGTCAACAAGGCGACCTTGGTCGCCAGCTCGTGCGATCCGAGTTCCCCACCGGCTGCGAGGCTTCCGAGCATCGAGCGAATCGAGCGCGCATGTTGGGAGGCGAGAACCTCCGTCGGTGCCAGCAACGCGCACTGGTGTCCGGCGTCGATGACCTGCAGCATCGCCCGCAACGCGACGATCGTCTTACCCGAGCCGACCTCACCCTGCAGCAGCCGCGACATCGGGTGCGGTGCCGACAGATCGTGGGCGATCTCGGCCGCGACCTGGTGCTGACCGGCCGTCAACTCGAACGGCAGACGCCGATCGAACTCCGCCGCGATACCGTCGGTGATCGGTGGGCATCGCGCTGCCACCCGGGTGGATGCGTCGCGTCGGCGGTCGGCGAGAACGAGTTGAACGGCGAGCGCCTCGTCGAACTTGAGCCGCTCGCGCGCGGAGTCCTTGTCCTGTGCGGTGTCCGGGAAATGGATCGACCGCAGTGCGGTGTCGATGTCGACGAGACCGCGCTGCGCACGTACCGACTCGGGCAGCGGATCGACCACTGCGTCGAGTTGGTCGAGTACCTGCCGCACGCAGCGCATGAACGTCCAGCTCTCGACGTCCTTCGCGGCCGGGTAGATGGGCACGAATGCTCGATCGAACACCGACATGTCGACCGCTCCGGAGGAATCGACCGAGCCACGAGCGAGTCCGGCCAGGGTGCCGCCGCCGACGATTCGACCTGCGGGCACGACGGCACCGTCGTTGTCGTCGCCACCGAGAATCACGTAGCTGGGGTGCGTGAGATTCCACCGCTTGCCGAAGTACTTGACCTTGCCGGAGAACATCCCGCGTCGACCCGGCACCACCACATGCTTGAGCTTGTGCGGACTGAAGAAGGTGGCTTCGATGCGCTGTCCGTCGGCGGCGAGTGTCACCGCGAGGAACTGGCCGTTGCGGTTCTTCATCGACCGCAGAGTCGCGGACTCGACCGTCGCGACGATGGTGATGTGCTCGCCCTCGGGCGGCTCCTTCTCCCCCAGCTCCGAACCGTGCGTCATGTAGCGGTGCGGATAGTGCCGAAGCAGATCCTCGACAGTGTGAATACCGAAGACGTCGGCCAGCGGCGTCGCCGCCGCGGCTCCGAGAACGTGATTGAGCCGGTCCACCAACGTTGCCATTGTCCGAGATTCCCTATTCCACTCCGAATTGCACGAGATCCCCCGGCTGCCCACCTGTATAGACCACCACGTCGACTCCGGGGTGTGCGCCCGCCACATACTCGGCCAACTGATCGCCGAAATCCTCCGACGCCTCGGCACCGACGAGCACTGTCACCATCTCCCCGCCCGTCGCCAGGAGCTGATCGATCAACCGACACCCCGCATCGAGCGGACGGGCGGCGACGATCACCACTTCCTGCCCCGCGAGCCCGATGCAGTCGCCCGGCTCACACGTGCCGACCCACGTCAGCGATCGCTCCCGCGCGATACGCAGAGATCCCCATCTCGTGCCCGCCGCCGCCTCGGACATCGTGAATGCATCGTCGACCGCAGCCCTGGCTGCATCGTGCACCGCGAGCGCGGCCAAACCCTGCACCATGGCCGAGCACGGCAACATCACCACGTCTTTGCCGTCCGCTCGGGCAGCTGCGCCGACGGCAACCAGTTCCTGCGCGGACAACGCGCCGTTCGGCAACACCAACACCTCGCGGTGCTTCATCCCGACGATCGCACGATGCAGCACCGAGGAGTCGATCGCCTCGTCGCACCGCACCACCGTCGCGCCTTCCTGAACGTAGAGATCCGCGGCACCCTCACCGGCCACCAGCGCCAAAATATCGCGACCCACCGACAACGCTGCTCCGTCGTGCGCTCGGGGGCTCACCGCCCCGTCGAACTCGGCGAATCCGAAACACGAGATGCGCACTCCGCGAACGTCTCCGGCTGCAATACCGAGATCGACGGCACTGCCGGGGTCGGTGGTGTGCACATGCGCGGACCATGCCCCGGAACCGTCACCGGCGACCACGACGGAATCTCCGATGTCGGCCAGATCCCGTCGAAGTTCCGCCGCCCTCGCGTCGTTCGGGCCGTGCACGACGTAGACCACCTCGTACCCGAGAGGGCGACTCGACCCGTGCCCCGACACACTCTCGGGTGCACCGCCGCACTCCGACGAAACGTTCGACGCACCGCTCACCGCCCGGCGTTCGTGCTCGTGTGGGCGACGGTAACGCCGGCGCGGCGGGGTGCGGCCGATCACCACCTCCACGAGGGCATCCATGATCACCGAGAGACCGAGAGCGCCTGCGTCCACCACTCCCGCCTCGCGGAGTTCGGCGAGTTGATCGGTCGTGCTGTCGACAGCCCGAGCGGTGGCCTCGGCGATGTCGACCACCAGCGTCGAGAGGCCGACGTTGGCTTCGTGGGCGGAGGCCTCCCGATCGGCGGCGTCCAGAACGGTGAGCATCGTGCCCTCGACGGGAACGCTCACTGCCGCTGCGACCAGGACTTTCGCGCGTCGCAACATCGCCTGGATCGACACCGTGTCGAGCGGGCCGTCCGCTGAGGCCTCGGCAACAGCGCGCAACAACTGCGACACGATCACTCCCGAGTTGCCCCGCGCGCCCGCGACCGCCCCCACGGCCAGTGCCCGCCCGATGGCGCGGGCGTCCGCAGTGGGCCCGGCTGCGCGCATCGACTCCACCGCGGCACGGAAGGTGAACATGAGATTGGTGCCGGTGTCCGAGTCTGGAATGGGGAAGACGTTGAGTGCATCGATCTCGTCGCACCGCGCGGTCAGAGAATCGACACAGCGGTAGGCCCACCGTCGGAGGGCCGCCGCATCGATCGATTCGAGAACGTCGACCACGTCGAGCAGCCTCCCCCCGCGTCACATCCGCTACCTGGTCCGAACTCCCTCGCGGACAGTGCCCGAAGCTTAGTCGGGCATGATCGGTGGCGCGCCGTCCGTGAGCCCTCACGCAGCGTCTGCCGTGGCGGTTTGGTGATTGCGGGCCGCGCCGCTATTCTTGCAGGGTTGCCTCGAGGCGATCTTCACGCATTGCAATCCTTGCATCTGCTCGTAGTTCGTTTCGATGTCTTCGACCACATGTATCGATCAACATCTATCAAGGAGTTCGCGACTATGGCTGCCGTCTGCGACGTATGCGCCAAGGGGCCCGGCTTCGGTAAGTCGGTCTCGCACTCGCACCGACGGACCAACCGTCGTTGGAACCCGAATATCCAGACCGTTCACGCTCAGGTTGCGCCTGGTAACTCCAAGCGCATGAACGTGTGCACCTCCTGCTTGAAGGCAGGCAAGGTGGTCCGGGGCTGATTTCGGCCTCGCTCTTCGATTTCCTCCACGGCCTCGACTGCGTGCGAGCACTGTGCCCCGCCCCCGATTTTCGGAGGCGGGGCACAGTCGTTCGTGCATCCGTTCCGTTCCGTTCTGTTACACAGCCGATGAGGACCGTGCCGACCGAGTTCAGCGTCCGGCTACCCCGCCTTCGACCCGGGTAGCGGTCCCGGAAGCGGGATCGTGCATCCGTACCGAGGCACCGCGGCCCCACGACGGAATCACGACGTCGGTTAGAGTCCGGAACGTGACTTATTCGGACGCCGACATTTCCAGCAAGGTCCGCATCGAGGACGGTGTACTTCGCATCGTCGTCGCCACCGACGCCGGCGGTGCGTCGCTCGATCTGGAGGGTATCGCCGACGGCACCGCGGCTCTGCGCTCCGCCAACGACGGCAGCACCGCGATCGGAAGCGTCCTGCTCATCGGTCGAGGGCCGAATTTCTGCGCAGGTGGCAATGTTCGCGACTTCGCCGGTGCGGCCGATCGCGGTGCCTTCGTGGGTTCTGTCGCCGACACGTTCCACGCCTTCGTTCGTGAATTGGCCGCCGTCACCGTCCCGGTCGTGGCCGGTGTGCACGGTTGGGCTGCCGGTGCAGGAATGAGCCTGGTCTGCCTCACCGACATCGCCATCGGCGGGCCGTCGACCAAGCTTCGCCCCGCGTATCCCTCGATCGGTTTCACTCCGGACGGTGGCATGTCGTGGACACTCCCCCGAATAGTCGGTTCGGGCCGCGCGATGGACATTCTCCTGAACGACTCGATCATCAATGGAGAGGAGGCCGTTCGTCTCGGGATTCTCAGCCGACTGGTGGGCGACGACATCGTCGACAGCGAGGCCGAGCGCCTGGCGCGAACCCTTGCCGTCGGGCCGACATCGGCGTACCAGGGAATCAAGACTCTGCTGCGGGCCGCCGAATCGGTCACGCTGACACAGCAGTTGGACGCCGAAGCCTCCTCGATCTCCGCAGCCGCGTCGTCACCTGCCGGACGTGAAGGCGTCGACGCGTTCGTCGAGAAGCGTCGGCCCGACTTCTCCTGATTCGATCACGGCAGCGTCCAGTCGATCGGTTCGTCTCCCCCCTCGACCAACAATTCGTTGACACGGCTGAAAGGCTTGGATCCGAAGAATCCGCGTGACGCGGACAACGGAGACGGGTGCGCGGATTCGATGTAGGGCACCGATCCGAGCATCGGCTTCAGGCCAGCCGCGTCGCGTCCCCACAGAACGGCGACCAGTCCGGGCGCGTCGGGATTCTCGGCCCGGGCGACGAGTGCACGAATTGCTTGCTCGGTCACCGCTTCCCACCCCTTCTTCCGGTGCGACGCAGCCTGACCCGGCTCTACGGTGAGCACCCTGTTGAGCAACATCACCCCGCGGTCCGCCCAGGGTGTCAGATCACCGTTGCTGGGCGTGGGCAACCCCAGATCGTCCGAGTACTCCTTGAAGATGTTGCTCAGACTGCGCGGCACGGGTCGCACATCCGGGGCAACGGAAAAGCTCAGCCCCACTGCGTGTCCCGGCGTCGGATACGGATCCTGACCGACGATGAGAACGCGAACTCCATCGAAGGGGTGGCGAAAAGCGCGCAGTACGTTCTCGCCGGCGGGGAGGTAATGACGTCCTGCGGCGAGTTCTGCCCGTAGGAAGTCGCCCATGGCAGCAACATTCGACTCGACCGGCGCGAGGGCTGCCGCCCACCCCGATTCGACGCTCTCGGCGAGCGGACGCGGCGTCACCGATCGATCCGGCGCAGCGCGTCGCGGTAGTACGCGGCGTTGGCCGAGTACATCTGCACGTTGATGTCGACATGCCCTTCGGGAACCTGGTACCCCTCGCGAATTTTCGCCGGAACCCCCAGTGCCATGGAGCGTTCGGGAACGACGAACTTGAACGGCACCACTGCGCCTGCTCCCACGATCGAGCCGGCACCGATCTTCGAACCGTTCAGTACCACCGAGCCCGAGGCGATGAGACAGTTGTTCCCGATGGTCGCACCCTCGACGTGCGCGTTGTGGCCCAGTACGCACCCGGAACCGATGACCGTTGCGTCGATCGGGGTGCAGTGCACCACGGTCCCGTCCTGCACGTTGGTGCCCTCGCCGATCGAAATGGTGCCGTAATCGGCCCGCAGAACGGCAGTGGGCCACACCGACGATCCGGCCGCCAGAGTCACCGCTCCGATGACGACGGCGTCGGGATGGACGTAGGCGTCTGGGTGGATGTCGGGTTCGCGATCACCGAGTGCGTAGATAGCCATCTCTGCAACTTAGCCGACCCGATGGACCCGACCGCGTTCACTCGCCCTCGAAACTCGACCATCCCGATCTACCCGAATGGGGGCGTCCGCCGACCGTCACTCGCGGGCCCTGTTCGTCACCGCCGTGCTGGACACGTCCGATCACCGTCCATCCCCGGGGAACGCCTGCGGTATCGGGGAAGGTGCCGACGAGAGCGTGATCCTCGCCTCCGGTGAGCACCCAGTCCAGCGGATCGTGACCCATCAGAGTTGCGGCCGAACGCACTTCGACCGGGATGTCCAGCAGGTCGGGATCGACGTCCAGCCGAACGCCCGATGCGTCGGCGATGTGGCCGAGATCGGCCAACAAGCCGTCGGAAACGTCGGTGAGAGAGGTCGCTCCCGCCTCTGCCGCGTCGATCCCGGCGCGATACGGAGGGACGGGCACTCGGTGCGCGTCCACCACGGCGTCGTGGCCGGTTCTGTCCCTGTTGCCGAGCAGGAGGGCGAGTCCAGCCGCCGACCAGCCGAGCCGTCCCGCGTACGCGATCACGTCACCGGCACGCGCCCCCGATCGAAGAACCGGGGCCCGGCCCTGAAGGTCGCCGAGCGCGGTGATCGAGATCACCAGCTCCGGCGACTGCACCACATCGCCGCCGACGATGGCCGATCCAGCCGCGACCGCCTCGAGCCACATGCCCTCGTTGAGGCCGTCGGTCACGCTCACCGGCGTGTCGGCCGGGCACCCGAGCGAGACGAGAAAACCCGAGCACTGCGCGCCCATTGCGGCAATGTCCGCGCCGTTCTGCGCGATCGACTTGCGGCCGATCTGTATCGGACTCGACCAGTCGAGCCGAAAGTGCCTGCCGTGCACCAACATATCGGTGGACGCAGCGATCCGCCCGTCGGAGGCGGCGACGACGGCTGCGTCGTCACCCGGCCCGACGATGGTCGACGGTGGCTGCACACGGTCTGCCACGGCGCGGGCGATCACGTCGAATTCACCGACCTGCGCGACGGTGCGCTCGCTGCCGGTGGACGAGTCGGTGACGGTGTCGTCGATGATGTTCCTCCCTGAGAACGCGGTGCGTGCGCGACGGTCTCACGCGGAGCGCGCGCCGAGCCTGCGGTACCTTTTAGCGGCGGTCGGGACAGTACCGATGCAGCAGGTTACGTGCGAAGAGAACGTAGTCGAACCAACCTACAGTCGAGAAGTCCGGCAGGGGAAAGGGACCACCGATGGTGCAAGCATTCGTTCTCGTTCAGACCGAGGTGGGCCGTGCGACGGCCGTCGCACAGCAGATCGAGGCCGTCGACGGTGTCGTGTCGGCGGAGGCCGTCGTCGGGCCCTACGACGTGATCGCGCGCGCCGACGGTGCCTCCGACGCCGAGATCGCCGAGATCGTCTCCCGCATCCAGAAGGTCGATGCCATCACTCGCACCCTCACCTGCCCCGTGGCCCCGCAGTCGACGACGTCCGTCGGATAGCTCGTGAATTCACCCGACACCGGCAACGACGCCGGCACCGAAGACAGCCCGGCCGAGACCGAGAGCACTCGCGAGCAGCGCCATCCCGCAGTCATCGCCACCGCGATCGCGTTGCCGGTCGCGCTGGTCGTCGGGGTTTTGGTTGCCGCCATCGCGGTCAACCGCTCACCCGTCCGCGATCCGGTCGCACTGGGCCCGGTCGACTCCCCCGATGCCGCGAGCGCGCAGTGCACGTCCCTGCTCGACGCCTTGCCCGAGAACCTCGGCGACTACACCGGAGCCGAGTTGGCCGACCCGGCCCCGGTCGGAGTCCGTGCGTGGGCCTCGGACCAGGAGAACGCCGAGCCGGTCGTGTTGCGGTGCGGCCTGCCCCGGCCCATCGGGTTCGATGTGGCCGCACCGCTGCAGGTGATCAACGGCGTTCAGTGGTTCGAGGTGTCCGGGGAAGACGACGGGATCGATGCCAGCACATGGTTCGTCGTCGATCGCGGCGTCTATGTTGCCCTGACGATTCCAGGAGACTCGGGCCCCACCCCGTTGCAGGACGCGTCCTCGGCCGTGTCGGACGCGCTGCCCCAGCAACCTCTCGACCCGGCTCCGTTGCAGTAGCGCTGGGCCGCAACGGCTCTAGCGCAAACCGGTGCCGCGGGCGAGGGCGGTGTCGATCAGAGTCGCGATGAGCGTCGGGTAGTCGACGCCCGATTCCGCCCACATCTTGGGGTACATCGAGATCGACGTGAACCCGGGCATCGTGTTGATCTCGTTGATGACCGGACCGTTCTCGGTGACGAAGAAATCCACCCGCGCCAGGCCCTGGCAGTCCAACGCTCGGAAGGCCGCGACGGCGAGTTCACGTATGCGGTCGCTCGTGGCGTCGTCGAGTGCCGCCGGGATGTCGAACTCACTGACATCGTCGAGGTACTTGGTGTCGAAGTCGTAGAAAGCATGATCGTCGATGTCCGCGTCGGGAATTCGGATCTCGGCGACGGCGCTCGCGCGCACGGTGCCGTCGGGAAATTCCAGCACCCCGCACTCGACCTCGCGGCCGTGGATCATGCCCTCGACGATCACCTTGGGGTCGTGTTCGCGTGCGATGGCGATCGCGGTGGGTAGTTGGTCCCACGCGGTGATGCGCGAGATTCCGATGGACGATCCACCTCGGGCCGGTTTGACGAATGCGGGCAGGCCGATTCGGTCACGCTCGGCAGCCGTCAGGTCGTCGACCGCGCGTCGGAGTACGACCTGGCGACCGATCGGCAGTCCTTCGGCACCGAGCAGCTTCTTGGTGAATTCCTTGTCCATGCCCGCAGCGCTGGCCAGCACGCCCGGCCCGACGTACGGAACGCCTGCCAGTTCGAGCAGACCCTGCAGCGTGCCGTCCTCGCCGTACGGTCCGTGCAGAACGGGGAACACGACGTCGACGGATGCAAGCACCGTCCCGCCTTCCCCCTCGCCGAGCGCGAGCAGAGCACCGGCGTGGCCGGGGTCGGTACTGAGAGCAAGCGCGGCTCCCGTCTTGTCGACGGTCGGCAGCACCCTGTCGTGAATCGCCAGCGCATCGATGTCGGAGGAGCCGAGTACCCAGGCACCGTCCGCGGTGATCCCCACCGGGACAACCTCGTACTTGGCCGGATCGAGGTTCTGCAGCACGCTACCTGCCGATACACAGGACACGGCATGCTCGCTGCTGCGGCCACCGAAGACGACGGCAACTTTGATGCGGGGAGTACTCACGATGAGAAACCGTACCGTCGCGGCTCATCGAACGCGGATTCGCCCTGTTCGTCGCGAGACCGCGATCACTGCCTCACTCGGGCTTGATACGACGTCCCAGCAGGTGCCCGACCGCATCCGGAACGGACATGCCGCCGTGACACACCCGATGCACCGCGTCGGTCAGTGGCATCTCGACGTCGTAACTCTCGGCGAGCGCTCGCACCGAGGTGCAGGATTTGACGCCCTCGGCCACCTGCCCGTGCGCTGCCTCCTGCGCACTCTCGAGGGAGCCACCCGAACCCAGTCGCTCTCCGAACGTGCGATTGCGCGAGAGAGGCGACGAGCAGGTGGCGACCAGGTCGCCCACGCCGGCCAGGCCCGACAGCGTCGACGGCTTGGCACCGAGCGCCACTCCGAGTCGGATGATCTCGGCCAGACCCCTGGTCATGATCGACGCGAGGGTGTTCTCGCCGTATCCGACGCCTGCGGCCATCCCGCAGGCGAGGGCGATGACGTTCTTGCAGGCACCACCGATCTCGGCACCGATTACGTCACTGTTGGTGTAAGGCCTGAAATATCCGGTCGCGCAGGACTTCTGAATCTCGAGGGCTCGCTGGGAGTCGGAGCAGGCGATGACGGTGGCTGCGGGCTGCCCCTCGGCGATCGGGCGCGCAAGATTCGGCCCGGACAGGCACGCCACCCGGCTGGGATCGGCACCGGTGACCTGAGAGATCACCTGACTCATCCGCATGAGCGTTCCGGTCTCGATTCCCTTCGCCAGGGAGAGCAGCGTTGCCTGCGGCGGGATCGAGTCGGTCCACGCCCCCAGATTGGCCCGCAGACTCTGCGATGGCACGGCGAGAACCACGATGTCGGCTCCGTCGAGGGCACGCACCGGATCACTCGTCGCGCGGATGGACGACGGTAGCTCGATTCCCGGAAGGTAGTCCTTGTTCTCGTGGTCGTCGGTGATGGATGCAGCGAGTTCCTCGCGGCGGGCCCACATGGTGACGTCCGTTCCGGCATCGGCCAACACCTTGGCGAATGCGGTCCCCCACGAACCTGACCCCAATACCGCTGCTCTGCTCATTCCGCCAACCCCTCGCCTACTTCGCCGATGCCCTGTCCACGCGCGCATCACCCTAACTCGCAGACCTGCTCGGGCGGTCGGAGTCGGCACAGATCGGTGACGCTGGCAGGATCGAGCACCATGGGTGCATCACGAGACGACGACGGCGACCGTGTCGTCAGGGTTCTCATCGCGGTGAAAGATCTCACCGCAGCGAAGTCGCGCTTGGCGGCGGAGTTCTCGGCACCCGATCGGACTCGATTGGTGCTCGCGATGCTCAGCGACACCGTTGCGGCCGCCGACGCCGTCTCGGTGGTCGATTCGGTCACGGTGGTCACCCCCGATCCTCTCGTCGCAGAGACGGCCCGAAGGATCGGTGCACTGGTGTTCGACGAACCGGTCCGCGATCCTGCGCTGCAACCGGACCAACGCCTGAACCACGCGTTCGCGGCCGCAGCGCACGTACTGCGTCACTGTGAAGTCGGTGTGGACGACCGTGGGGACGTCCGTGGGGGCGAGGCCGTCGCGCGCCGCGTCGACATCATCGCGTTGCAAGCAGACCTGCCTGCGATGCGTTCGGCAGAACTCGCGCAGGCCTACGCCAGTGCCCGCCGGGGAGGCAGATCGCTCGTGATCGACCATCACGGCACGGGGACCGCCGCCCTGATCCTCAAGGACTCCCCCGACGAGTTGGCACCACTGTTCGGACGGGACTCCGCGCGTCGCCACACCGTCTCGGGCGCACTGGAACTCGACGGCACCTGGCCGGGTCTTCGACTGGACGTGGACACCGCCGACGACGTCCGCGGAGCGCACCGTCTGGGAGTCGGACCGGCGACGGCGGCCGTCCTACACTCGCTCGGGTGGAGTGACGAAGCATCGGCGACGACTGCCTGACGGCGCGTACCGCCGTGGGAGTCGAGTGAACGGAGACTCGAGTTCTGCCATCGGAGTTTCACCGACGCCCGGTATGGGGGATGATCGTGCGGTGAGCAAAGACGACGCGCAGTCAGCGAACCAGGATCCTCCGATCGATACCGGAAAGGCCACCGGTTCGGACCCGGCATGGAGCGCCCCGATCGCGGCGACGATGCCGAGTATTCCCTCCGCGCTTCCGGCCGCCACACCGGAATCCGTCGACGCTGCCACCGTGCTCCCCGAAAATCGCTATCTCAACCGGGAATTGAGCTGGCTCGATTTCAACTCGCGCGTTCTCGCGCTCGCGGAGGACTCGTCGCTCCCCTTGCTCGAACGGGCGAAGTTCCTCGCGATCTACGCGTCGAATCTCGACGAGTTCTACATGGTTCGGGTTGCGGGCCTCAAGCGCCGTGACGAAACCGGACTGTCGGTCCGCTCCGCCGACGGCATGACCCCACGCGAGCAGCTCGCGGTGATCGGTCAACGCACCCAGGAGCTCGCGCTCAAACATGCGCGAGTGCTGCTGGATTCGATTCTGCCCGAGCTCACCGCCGAGGGCATCGCGATCATCCGGTGGTCCGACCTGGACAGCGACGAGCGCTCCCGGCTGTCGGAGTACTTCACCGAGCAGGTCTTCCCGGTTCTCACACCGCTGGCCGTCGACCCGGCCCACCCCTTCCCGTACATCAGCGGGCTGAGCCTGAATCTCGCTGTGACAGTGAAGGATTACTCCACCACCGGTGAGCACTTCGCCCGCGTGAAGGTGCCCGACAACGTCGATCGCTTCGTGCGGGTCAAGCGCGGCGAGGGCAACCACCGCATCGACGCCTTCCTGTCGATGGAGGAGTTGATCTCGGCTCATCTGGACGTGCTCTTCCCCGGGATGGAGGTCGTCGAGTCTCACGCGTTCCGGATCACGCGCAACGCCGATTTCGAGGTCGAGGAAGACCGCGACGAGGATCTCCTCCAGGCACTGGAGCGAGAGCTTGCCCGTAGGCGTTTCGGCTCTCCGGTCCGCCTCGAGATCGCCGACGACATGACCGAGCACATGCTCGAATTGTTGCTTCGCGAACTCGATGTCGATCCAGGCGATGTCATCCAGGTTCCCGGACTGCTCGACCTGTCGTGCCTGTGGCAGGTCTACAGCGTCGACCGCCCCAACCTCAAGGACGCACCCTTCGTTCCGGCCACCCACCCGGCGTTCGGTGAGCGCGAGACCCCCAAGAGTGTCTTCTCCACCCTGCGCGACGGCGATGTCCTGGTCCATCATCCGTACGATTCCTTCTCCACCAGCGTTCAACGCTTCATCGAGCAGGCCGCGGCCGACCCGCAGGTGCTCGCCATCAAGCAGACGCTCTATCGGACCTCCGGAGATTCCCCGATCGTCAACGCGCTCGTCGATGCCGCAGGCGCGGGCAAGCAGGTGGTTGCGCTGGTCGAGATCAAGGCGCGTTTCGACGAACAGGCGAACATCGAGTGGGCACGCAAGCTCGAAAAGGCGGGCGTACACGTGGTGTACGGCCTCGTCGGGCTCAAGACGCACTGCAAGACGTGCCTCGTGGTGCGCCGAGAGGGATCCGTCATTCGCCGGTACTGCCACATCGGTACCGGCAACTACAACCCCAAGACAGCGCGAATCTACGAGGACGTGGGCCTGCTGACGTCGTCGCCCGAAATCGGGGCCGACCTCACCGATCTGTTCAACTCGCTGACCGGATACTCGCGAAAGTCCAAGTACCGCAACCTTCTCGTCGCACCGTACGGAGTTCGGCGCGGCATCGTCGAGCGCATCGAGGCGGAGGTCGAGCACCTCAAGGAGGGCCGCAGCGCCGGAATTCGCCTCAAGGCCAACGCCTTGGTGGACGAGCAGGTCATCGACGCGCTCTACCGAGCATCGATGGCAGGAGTGCCGGTGAAGGTGGTGGTGCGCGGAATCTGTGCACTCAAGCCAGGCGTTCCCGGTCTGTCGGAGAACATCGAAGTGCGTTCCATCCTCGGCCGATTCCTCGAACACTCGCGTGTTCTGCACTTCCAGGGTGCGGACGAATTCTGGATCGGCAGCGCAGACATGATGCACCGCAACCTCGATCGCCGAGTCGAGGTGATGGCTCAGGTCAAGGATCCTCGGTTGGCGAACCAGCTCAGCGACATCTTCGATTCTGCACTCGACCCCACCACTCGATGCTGGGAGCTGGGACCTGACGGCGGCTGGGTCGCGTCACCGGCTCGGGGTGAGAAAGTTCGTGAGCATCAGGTGGACCTGATGCGCAGTCGGAGGAATCAGGGCTCCTGATGGGCACTTCCGACGGCTCCCCCCGCGCCAACATCTTCGCGGCGGGCTCGATCCTGTGGCGACGCTCACCGAGCGGCGGCTCGGGCGTCGAGGTCGCCTTGGTGCACAGGCCGAAATACGACGACTGGTCGTTCCCCAAGGGAAAGCTCGATCCCGGTGAAACAGCTGTCGACGCAGCAGTCCGAGAGGTAAAGGAGGAGACCGGATTCGACTCGAGACTCGGACGGTCTCTGTCCTACGTCACGTACCCGATTCCGGGGCACCGTCGGGTCAAGAAAGTTCTGTACTGGGCAGCGGAGGTCACCGGGGGCGAGTTCGTCCCCAACGTCGAGGTGGACGAACTGCGCTGGGTAGCGCCCGAGGACGTCGGCCGCGAACTCTCTTATCCCATGGACCACAAGATCCTTCGCCGGTTCGTGGCCAAGCCTGCCGACACCTCCACAGTGCTGTTGGTTCGGCACGGCAGTGCCGGGTCGCGCTCACGGTTCAAGGGTAACGACGTCGACCGTCCACTCGACAGGATCGGACGCCGACAGGCCGAATCCTTGGTGTCGTTGCTTCGGGCCTTCGGCGGCGATGCCGTATACGCAGCCGACCGTGCTCGATGTGTGCAGACCGTTGCTCCGTTCGCGGAATCGTTGGGGGTGGACATCACTCCCGAGCACCTCTTGTCCGAGGAAGGGTATGCCGACGACCCGCGCAAGGGCCGCCATCGCGCTCGCGACATCGCCGAACTTCCCGGCACCCCCGTTGTCTGCAGCCAGGGAAAAGTGATCCCGGACTTGATGCGTTGGTGGGCCGAGAAGGACGGAATCACGTTGCCGGCCAACAGAAATCGCAAGGGCAGCGTATGGGTGCTCTCACGCCGCGACGGCAGGCTCATCTCGGCCGATCACATCGCCAGTCCGTTGCCCACCCTCGCCGCCGACGGCTGAGCGGCCACACGAAAAACAGAAGGCCCCCGACTCGATCTTCGAGTCGGGGGCCTTCTGCCGTCCACAGTCTGTCTCACTCACGCTGCCGCTTCAGCGGCTGCGCCTGACGAGTGAAAACCTGCAGGCTCTACTTCTTCGCTGCGCGCTTCGCGGGTGCCTTCTTGGCCGGAGCCTTCTTGGCCGGGGCCTTCTTGGCCGGGGCCTTCTTGGCGACGGTCTTCTTGGCCGCTGTCTTGGCCGGAGCCTTCTTGGCAGGAGCCGTCGTGGTCGCGGCCTTGCGTGCGGTCGTCTTGGCCGGAGCCTTCTTGGCAGCAGCCGTCGTGGTCTTGCGCGCGGTGGTCTTCGCGGGAGCTGCCTTCTTGGCGGCCGTCTTTGCGGGAGCTGCCTTCTTGGCGGCGGTCTTTGCCGGAGCTGCCTTCTTGGCTGCCGCGGTGGTGGCCTTGCGGGCGGTCGTCTTCACCGCTGTCTTCTTGGCGGCCGTCTTCTTCGCTGCCGCAGTCTTCTTGGCCGGAGCTGCAGCCGAACCGCGCTTGACGGCAGGTCCGGTTGCGGGCAACTTCTGTCCACCGGCGATGACGGCCTTGAACTGCGCGCCCGGACGGAATGCCGGAACGTTGGTCGGCTTCACGCGAACGGTCTCACCGGTGCGGGGGTTGCGGGCGACACGCGCTGCGCGACGACGCTGCTCGAACACGCCGAAGCCCGTGATCGTGACACTCTCGCCGCGGTGGACCGCGCGCACGATGGTGTCGACGATGTTCTCGACAGCCTCTGTGGCGCTCCGCCTATCAGACCCCAACTTCTCGGTCAGGGCGTCAATCAGCTCTGCCTTGTTCATGGATTTCCTCCGCTATATGGTGGTCCATCGTCGGACCGACTACTACAACGGTAAACCCCAAGTCGTCAAGAGTCTATGCGCCACGCCAATTTTCATTCCGGTGTCGCGGAATGGTTCACGGCCCCAAAGCGTGTCGGACCGGTGCCAGGTCAGCTTTCGGAGGGTGTCTCGATCCGCGCCGGGAGGGTCAGGGGTTTGTATGAAGGCCTTGACTTTTCGTACTCCGTAATGGCCTCTACCTGGCGTAACGTCAATCCGATGTCGTCGAGACCCTCCAGCAGACGCCACCGCGTGTAGTCGTCAATCGCGAAGCGCACCACCAACGTTCCAGCCGTTACGGTCTTGTCGACGAGGTCGACAATTAATTCCAGACCGGGCTGTTCTTCTAAGGCTTTCCACAGCAATTCGACGTCCGACTGATCGACTTCGGCGGCCAACAGCCCGGCTTTGCCCGAGTTTCCGCGAAAGATGTCGGCGAAGCGAGAGGCGATCACAACCCGAAATCCGAAGTCCGAGAGTGCCCAGACGGCATGTTCGCGTGATGATCCCGTACCGAAATCGGGCCCGGCAACGAGCACCGAACCTCGGTTGTAGGGCTCGAGATTCAAGATGAAGTTCGGGTCCGAGCGCCAGGCCGCGAACAACCCGTCCTCGAATCCGGTGCGCGTGACGCGCTTGAGGTAGACCGCGGGGATTATCTGGTCGGTGTCGACGTTGGACCGCCGTAGCGGAACTCCGATACCGGTGTGTCGAGTGAAAGCTTCCATCGAATGTGCTCCTATGCGTTCGATCGATCCGAGCGAGGACGCGCGTTACGCGAGATCCGCCGGAGAGGACAGGGTTCCGCGGATTGCGGTAGCGGCGGCAACCAGAGGCGACACGAGATGAGTGCGACCGCCCTTGCCCTGCCTACCCTCGAAATTCCGGTTGGACGTCGACGCCGATCGCTCGCCCGCCGCCAGCTGATCCGGATTCATTCCCAGGCACATCGAGCAACCGGCCTGACGCCACTCCGCTCCTGCGGCCGTGAAGATCTCACCCAGGCCTTCCTCCTCCGCCTGCGCTCGCACCCGCATGGACCCGGGTACCACCAGCATTCGCACTCCGTCGGCAACCCGATGCCCTTCGAGAACGGACGCGACGGCCCGCAGATCCTCGATTCGACCGTTGGTGCACGAGCCCACGAACACGGTGTCGACAGCGATCTCGCGGATGGGTGTACCCGCTTCCAGGCCCATGTACTGCAAAGCCTTCTGGGCTGCCGCCCGCTCGCTCTCGTCGACCATCGCCTCCGGATCGGGCACCGTATCGCCCAGTGGCGCACCCTGACCCGGATTCGTTCCCCAGGTGACGAACGGCGTCAACGTGCTGGCATCGATGTGGACCTCGTTGTCGAACACTGCATCCGGATCGGTCGCCAGTTCGTCCCACGCCGCCACCGCCGCGTCCCAGTCGGCTCCTCGAGGAGCGTGCGGGCGTCCCTTCAGGTACTCGTACGTGATCTCGTCGGGTGCGATCATGCCTGCCCGTGCACCGGCCTCGATCGACATGTTGCAGATGGTCATTCGCGCTTCCATCGACAGCTTGCGAATGGCCTCACCGCGGTACTCGAGGACGTAGCCCTGGCCACCGCCGGTGCCGATCTGTGCGATGACGGCAAGGATCAGGTCCTTGCTCGTCACACCGGGGGCGAGCTCACCGTCGACGTTGATCGCCATCGTCTTGAAAGGACGCAGCGACAGAGTCTGCGTCGCCATGACGTGCTCGACCTCGCTGGTACCGATGCCCATTGCGATCGAGCCGAAGGCACCGTGCGTCGAGGTGTGGCTGTCTCCGCACACCACGGTCATGCCGGGCTGGGTCAGACCCAACTGCGGCCCGATGATGTGCACGATGCCCTGATCGAGATCGCCCATCGGGTAGAGCCGAACACCGAATTCCTCGCAGTTGCGGCGAAGAGTGTCGACCTGTGTGCGCGAGACCAGATCTGCGATGGGCGCGAAGATGTCGGCCGTCGGGACGTTGTGGTCCTCGGTCGCGATCGTCAGATCCGGACGTCGGAGTCCGCGGCCGGCCAGCCGAAGGCCGTCGAACGCCTGCGGGCTGGTGACCTCGTGCACCAGATGGAGATCGATGTAGATCAGATCCGGCTCACGCGCTCCGCCTTCTCCGCCGCCTCGGACCACCACGTGCTGGTCCCATACCTTCTCCGCCAAAGTCTTCGGTGTTTCGGACATCGCTGTCGCGGACCTCGTCTTCCCTGTCGTCGTCGCGCCGATGAACGGGCTGGTCCACCTCGCGTGATCGTCTCGACATCATGCCCCCGGCACGCACTGAAGATCTCGTAGTTGTGCAATCTCAGCATTCGGGAGGCTAATATCGTTCTATGAGACAGCATAGCCCCAATGGCCTCGTCGACAAATCGAGCGGTATCGGTGTCCTCGACAAGGCGATGACGGTGCTGCACGCGGTGGCGGAGACGCCCTGCAATCTCAACGACCTGTGCGCTCGAACGAGCCTGCCCCGGGCAACGGCCCACCGCCTCGCGGTAGGACTGGAGACCCACCGCCTTCTCGTACGGGATGCCGACGGCCTGTGGCGGACCGGCCCGGGATTGGGAGAGCTTGCGGCGAGCGCATCGGACACCCTGCTCGACGCTGCTGCCTCGGTCCTCCCACGCCTGCGCGAAATCACCGGTGAGAGTGTGCAGATCTATCGGCGCGAAGGGACAGTGCGGGTGTGCGTGGCATCCATGGAGCCGCCGACCGGACTTCGAGACACCGTACTCGTCGGCGCACGTCTGCCGATGACGGCTGGATCGGGTGCCAAAGTCCTTCTCGCATGGGCAGATTCGCAGACCCAACGAACAGTTCTGCCGGATGCAGAATTCAGCGAGCGTGTTCTGCTCGAAGTTCGGCGGCGCGGATGGGCACAGAGTGCCGGCGAGCGCGAACCGGGCGTCGCGAGCGTCGCCGCGCCCGTGCGAGACGGCAACGACACTGTGGTGGCGGCGATCTCGGTATCCGGACCGATCGATCGAATCGGACGCAAGCCCGGAGCGCGGTGGGCCGCGGATCTTCTTGCCGCCGCGGACGCTCTGCACAAGCGACTCTGAGTTAAACCGCAGCCCCGTCGGCCCGAGTAAAACGAGCTGATCGAGCTGCGAGAGTGGGGTACCTTCGTCTCGAGCGGCCTACCCGGTCGGTCGACGACTGCGAGGAGTCACCCCATGCCCGAATCCGGCAGTGAAGAACTGAAGAAGAAGTTCCGCGAGGTTCTGGAACAGAAGAACAGCAAGTCCCACAATTCCGTCGAACACAAGGACGGTGGACCGAAGGTCAACAACGTCCACGGTCCGGCCGACCATCAGAAGATGTTCCGCCGCAAGAGCGTCTGAGACGCACGCACCGAAACGACAACACCCTCCCAATCCGCGGATCGAGAGGGTGTTGTCAGTTGTAGCCCCGACGGGATTCGAACCCGCGCTACCGCCTTGAGAGGGCGGCGTCCTAGGCCGCTAGACGACGGGGCCAGGAACTTCACCTGCATTGTGTTCGAGCTTGTACGTGCTGAGCCAGCTTAACTGCCTCGGCCTCGGCGACAAAATCGCCTTCACCTGCTCGCTGGGGTACCAGGACTCGAACCTAGAATGGCGGTACCAGAAACCGCTGTGTTGCCAATTACACCATACCCCAATGGACTTGAATCGAATTGCTCATCACGATCGATGTGCACTGCGTTTCGAGCCGGGATAGAGACTATCAAAGGTGACTACCCATTCTCCAAATCGGCTGCTCAGAGCCACCGAAACCGCGCCGTGGACGCGTCGGGGGCGGCCGAGGCACCGTCGAGTGGAGACCGGAAGAGCCCCCTACACACCTCGGCCGACGAGTGGAGCAGACTTGTTCTCCGTGACCGATCGCAGACCCGGCCGAGTCCGATGAAGGTTCTGCTCGTCCCTCAGGGCGAGCAGGCCGTGCTGACCCACCTCGCCGACGACGGCTCGATGCTGAGCGATCCCACCGTGGCCGAGGATCTCATCGCGGCCGTAGCCGAGCTCGAGCGCGACGAACGGCCGAGGTGGGTGTGGGAAGACACGAGCCGGATCTACCCTCGGCTGCTCGAACGAGGAGTGCGCGTACGCCGCTGTCACGATCTCGCACTGGTCGGTGCCATTCTGTCGATGCGGGCCGGCTCGGCGACTGTCCCGTCGGCTCCCGCCGACCTGAGGCCGGGTCTGTTCGACGCGAACCCGAACTCCGATCCGGCGGCGGTTCTCGCCGAGTATCGGCGTCAGCTCCGCGGCGTCGGTGACGATCGCGCACTGCACCTGCTGGCAGCGGCCGAGTCGGCCGGAGGACTGGCCGCAGCGGAGATGACCTTCGACGGGTTGCCGTTCTCGGCGTCGGCGCATCGCCGTCATCTCGAGACGATGCTCGGTACCCGGCCGCTCGATGGATCCCCTCCCCCGGCCCTCGTAGAGCTCGAGAATCAAATCTCCTCGGCGTTCGGCCGACGCGTCAATCCTGCCTCGCCCGTGGAGTTGGTCGCCGCGTTCGCGCGCGTCGGTATCGAACTGACATCGACTCGCGCGCATACCATCCGCGACATCGACCACCCGGCGGTTCCGCTACTGCTGCGGCACCGTGACCTCTCGAAGCTGCATGCCGCGAACGGGTGGGCGTGGCTCGACGCGTGGGTCCGCGACGATCGTTTCCGGCCTGTCTACGTTCCCGGCGCTGTCGTGTCGGGTCGGTGGGCCAGTCGCGGCGGGGGCGGCCTTCAGATCCCGAAACCCCTGCGCGCCAGTGTGATCGCCGATCCCGGCCACACCTTTGTGGCCGCCGACGCCGGCCAGCTCGAACCACGCATCCTCGCGGCGATGTCCGGCGATCCCCGTATGGTCGCCGCGGCAGGCACCGCGGATCTGTACGCACCGGTGGCCGCAGAATCGTTCGACGGCGATCGCAGCCACGCCAAGGTCGCCGTTCTCGGGGTGCTGTACGGCGCAACCTCGGGTGACGCGCGCGCTCTGCTGACGCGACTACGGGCCAAGTTCCCCGGTGCCGTTGCACTGGTGGAGGAGGCCGCCCGCGCCGGTGAACGGGGCGAGGTCGTTCGTTCCTGGCTGGGACGGGCCTGCCCACCGCCCTCGGCGCAGTGGTGGTCCACCGGTGACGCCCATGCGCGTGGCCGGTTCACTCGCAATTTCGTCGTGCAGGCCACCGCCGCCGAGTGGGCGTTGTGTTTGTTGGCCGATCTGCGTGGTCGGTTGGCCGGGAGCGGAGCCCGCAGGAGCGACCAGAATTCCGGAAGCGGCAGCGAGTTGGTGTTCTTTCAGCACGACGAAGTGGTGGTGCATTGTGCGATCGCCGAGTCGGGTCGTGTCGCCGAAGCGATTGCAGGATCGGCGTTGTCGGCCACTCGGCTGGTGTTCGGTGACACGGCCGTCCGGTTTCCGATGGAGACCAGAGTCGACCGCTTCTACGGTGCCTCGGCTGCCGGTTCCGAGCTGGATTCGGACTGAGCTCGCGGCGGGTCGACGAACGTCACGTCGATGTCCTCGAACGGCTTGCTGCGTTGCGCTTCTGCCTGTCCGGTGTACGTGAGCTTGTCGCCCTGGGTCAGTTCGACGTCGTCGGTGAACGGGGCCAGCAGCGCGCGCGGGAAGAGCCGATCGACGCGAACCACGTTGATCTCGATGCACATCACGATCGACACCGACGTCACGTACAGAAACGCCAGCAGTCCCAGAACGACAGCGAACACACCGTTGGTGACGGTCGCGTTGCTGACGACATACTTCACGTACACACTGCCGAAGGTCTGCAGCAGCTGCCAGATCAGACCGGCAACGACGGCCCCGGGAAGAACCTGTGGGATCGACACCGACCTCGCGGTGGCGAGCCTGAACGCCACGACGAACACACCGACGTAGAAGAACGTGCCGACCACGAACACGACGAGGCCCGATTCCGGACCGAAATATCCTGCGGCACTGAGCACATTGAGTGCTGTGATGGCCAGGACGGCCAGACCCACCGTGCTCAGCAGACCCAAGCCGCGCACCCGGGCGCGGATGGGATCGGGCCGTAGGTTCTTCGGCACCGTCCACGCAGTGTTCATCGCGTTCTGGAGCGCCACGGCCACCCCGAGCCCGCCGTACAGGGAACCCAGGACACCCACCACCAGACCCACGGTGCCTCCACCGATGCGGTCGGGCCTGCCCAGTTCGTCCCCGATCACCGGGATCTGACCGAGTGCCGAGTTCAGGATCTGTTGCTGCAGTTCCGGACTACCGGCCAATACGATTCCCAGCACCGTCGAGAACAGCAACAGTGCGGGAAACAGCGAGACGAAGGCGTAGTAGGTGATCAGGGCAGCGAGGTAGCCACCCTGATCGTCGACGAACTTGTACACCACCGCAATGGGGTATCCGAGAACCGGCCGCCTGCGCTGGAGTCGATCCAGTCGATCGGAAAAACTCATTCGAGGCTCTCCCCGAGGACCGGGGTGCGCCGGCGGCCGTGCGCCCTCACGCCACCTGGGCGCGTGCCGCAGCCAGGCGCGCCAAGGTCTTCTCGCGTCCGAGCAATTCCATGGACTCGTACAGCGGTGGGCTGATGTGCGACCCGGTCACTCCCACCCGGATCGGGGCGAAAGCCTTGCGCGGCTTGAGCTCCAGCTTCTCGATCAACACGTCCTTGAGAGTCGCCTCCAGGTCGGCCGTGGTCCAGGTCTGCAACGCCGTCAGTGCCTCGACAGTGGCGTCGAGAACGGGTGCGGCATCGGCACCGAGGTTCTTGGCCGCGGCTGCGGGGTCGATCTCGAAGTCCGCCTCGTCGACGAACAGGAACTTCAACAGTCCCCATGCGTCCGACAGGACGACGATGCGGGTCTGCACCAGATCGGCCGCGACAGCGAAGACCTTCTCGTCGACCGGCTCGGTGAGATGGCCCTGTGCGACGAGGTATTCGCGCAAACGCGCCGCGAAATCCTCCGCTGCCAGCATCCTGATGTGCTCGGCGTTGATCGCGTCGGCTTTCTTCTGATCGAAGCGCGCCGGATTGGAATTGACGGACGAGATCTCGAACGCCGCCACCATCTCGTCGAGCGTGAACACGTCGTGATCGTCCGAGATACCCCATCCGAGAAGCGCGAGGTAGTTCAGCAATCCCTCCGGCACGAAACCACGATCACGGTGGATGAAAAGGTTGGACTCGGGGTCACGCTTGGACAGCTTCTTGTTGCCCTGGCCCATGACGAACGGCAGGTGCCCGAACTCGGGGGTGCGTTCTGCGACACCGATCCGGATCAATGCCTCGTAGAGAGCGAGCTGACGAGGCGTCGACGACAGCAGATCCTCGCCGCGCAGGACGTGGGTGATCTTCATCAGTGCGTCGTCGACCGGATTGACCAACGTGTACAACGGAACTCCGTTACCGCGGGTCAAAGCGAAGTCCGGCACCGTCCCCGCCTTGAACGTGGTCTCCCCGCGCACGAGGTCGTTCCATGTCAGATCATGATCGGGCATCCGCAGTCGCACGACGGCGCCGCGCCCCTCGTCGAGAAATCCCTGTCGCTGCTCCGGCGTCAGATCGCGGTCGAAGTTGTCGTAGCCGAGTTTGGGGTCGCGTCCGGCTGCCTTGTGTCGGGCTTCCACTTCCTCCGGCGTGGAGAAGGACTCGTAGGCCTCCCCGGCGTCGAGCAACTGCTGCACGACGGCGAGGTGCTGGTCGCGACGCAACGACTGACGGTACGGCTCGTACGGGCCACCCACTTCGGGACCCTCGTCCCATTCGAGGCCGAGCCAGCGCAACGCGTCGAGCAGGGCGGCGTAGGACTCCTCGGAGTCGCGTGCGGCGTCGGTGTCCTCGATGCGAAAGACGAAGGTGCCGCCGTGATGCCTGGCGAACGCCCAGTTGAACAGTGCGGTGCGGACCAGGCCGACGTGCGGGGTACCGGTGGGCGACGGGCAGAACCGAACGCGGACATCTGTTGGTGTGGTCATGTTCGCCCTACTTCTTCGCTGCGACGGGGTTGGTGAGGGTACCGATTCCCTCGACGGTGATCGACACGCTGTCTCCGTCGGTGATGGGTCCGACTCCCTCGGGGGTTCCGGTGAGGATGACATCTCCGGGGAGCAGCGTCATCACCGCGGACACCCACTCGATGATCTTCGGAATGTCATGCAGCAGAAGCGAAGTGCGGCTCCGTTGTTTGACCACGCCGTCGACCTCGGTCTTGATCTCGAGATCGGTCGGGTCGAGCGAGGTCTCGATCCACGGCCCGAGCGGACAGAAGGTGTCGTGTCCCTTGGCGCGCGTCCACTGCCCGTCGTGCTTCTGGTGATCGCGGGCCGAGACGTCGTTGGCGACGGTGTATCCCAGCACCACCTCGTACGCCTTGGCGGCGGGGACGTCCTTGCACGGACGGCCGATGACGATCGCCAGTTCTCCTTCGAAGTGCACTTCGTTCGAGGACGGCGGCAACACGATGGACGCACCGGGGCCGACGATGGAGGTGTTCGGCTTGATGAAGATCACGGGGTCCTTCGGTGCTTCACCGCCCATCTCGGCCACGTGCGCGGCGTAGTTCTTACCGATGGCGATGACCTTGCTGGCGAGGATGGGCGCGAGCAGTCGCACGTCGGCCAGTGGCCACGACCGACCCGTGAACGTGGGTGTGCCGAAAGGATGTTCGGCGATTTCCTTCGCAGTCTGCGAGTCACCCTCACCTTCGATACTCACGAATGCCACACCATCAGGACTTGCAATTCGACCGAGACGCATGTCGGAAGTCTATCGACAAGCGTGGTGTGCACTCCGCCACCGTCCGTTCAGCGCGGTTCGGGCCGATGTAGGGTCGAACTTTGGTTCCATATTGCAAGAAGCCACGTCCATATATTGAGATGGAGAATCGATGGACGCCACCGCGCAGCTGTCCGACATCGGCGAGTTCAGGCGATGGTTCATGCTTGCCCTCGGCATGCTCGCGCAGACCGCAGGCGCGGTGTTCATCAACGGCGCAGCGTTTCTCATTCCCGCCCTGCACGACGACCGCGGCCTGAGCCTGCCCGCCGCCGGACTCGTCGTCGCCATGCCCACCGTCGGCATCATGTTCACCCTGATCGCCTGGGGTGTGTTGGTCGATCGGATAGGCGAAAGACTGGTTCTCGCAGTCGGGCTCGGCCTGACGGCGCTCGCCGCTGTAGCCGCCGTGTTCACCACGTCCGTTGCTCTGCTGGCAATCCTGCTCCTGCTCGGCGGGATGGCAGCGGCGAGTGCGAACAGCGCCAGCGGACGTGTGGTGGTGGGCTGGTTTCCGCCGCAGCGTCGTGGATTGGCCATGGGAATCAGACAGATGTCGGTCCCTCTGGGCGTCGCCATCGCAGCCCTGACCATCCCACCCATCGCCCGGGACCACGGCGTCGGAGCGGCACTGCTCGTACCCGCGGCCGTGTGCGCAACAGCCGCAGTGATGTGTCTGGCGGTCGTCGACCCTCCGCGTCCCAATCGCATCGATGCCGCGGAGCAGGGTCTGCTCGACAATCCGTACCGGGGCAGCAGGCAGCTGTGGCGCATTCACGCCACCTCGATCCTGTTGGTGGTGCCGCAGTACGTGGTCTGGACGTATGCGCTCGTATGGCTGATGACCGACCGAGGATGGACGGCAGCGGCGGCGGGCGTCCTCGTCACGGTGACGCAGATTCTCGGCGCACTGGGCCGGATGAGCGTCGGCGCGTTGTCCGATCGGGTCGGCAGCCGCATGCGGCCCCTCCGGTGGGTCGCGGTGACCGCCGCCGTCAGCATGCTCGGACTCGGAGTGGCCGACTGGTTCGACTCCCCCGTCGCGATCGTCATGCTCGTCGTCGCGTCGGTCGCCACGGTTGCCCCGAACGGTCTTGCCTTCACCGCTGTTGCCGAGATATCAGGACCGTATTGGAGCGGACGCGCCCTCGGCGTGCAGAACACGAGTCAATACGTGTTCGCGTCGGCCGTGCCGCCGGTGTTCGGGGCCCTCGCGGCGGTCAGCTTTCCCGTCGCATTCCTGGTGTCGGCGGTCTTCCCCGCACTCTCCGTGCCGATCGTCCCCGACGATCCACGTCCCGAGAGTCCCGACGAGAAGGCCGACAGTCCCGAAAAGAATTCCGACCGCGCCGGCTGATCCAGCACGGTGGGGATGTCCGGAAACACGAAATGCCACGGTGGCCGGTCGGCCTACCGTGGCATTCGTGTCGGGCCTACCGTGGCATTCGTGTCGGTTCGGCTAGAGGCGAGCGGCGATTCGTGCGCCGATCTCTTTCGTCGACGCAGTCGTGGTTCCACGCTGCGCGAGGTCCGCTGCGACAGCGGCTTCCACTCGCGCCGCTCCCGCCGCATCGCCGAGATGATCGAGTAGCAACGACACCGACAGGATGGCCGCCGTCGGATCGGCCTTCTGCTGCCCTGCGATGTCGGGAGCGCTGCCGTGCACGGGCTCGAACATGCTCGGATTGGTACCGGTCGCATCGATGTTTCCGCTTGCGGCCAAACCGATTCCACCGGTCACCGCTGCCGAGAGGTCGGTCACGATGTCGCCGAACAGATTGTCGGTGACGATGACATCGAACCGGCCCGGGTCGGTCACGAGGTGAATCATCGCGGCATCGATGTGCTGGTACGCGACCTCGACGTCCGGGAACTCCGTCGCGACCTCGTTCACAGTCCGAGCCCAGAGGCTGCCGGCGAACGTGAGCACGTTGGTCTTGTGCAGCAGCGTCAGGTGCTTGCGCCGTGTCAGAGCCCGCTCGAACCCGTTGCGCACCACCCGCTCGACGCCGTAGCGGGTGTTGACACTGACCTCGGTGGCCACCTCGTGCGGCGTGCCGACGCGAAGCGCTCCACCGTTTCCGGTGTACGGACCTTCGGTGCCCTCACGCACGACCACGACGTCGATCTGCTTGTCACCGGCCAAAGGCCCGACCACACCGGGGTACAGCTTGGCCGGGCGCAGATTGATGTGGTGATCGAGCTCGAACCGAGCTCGCAACAACAGTCCACGCTCGAGCACGCCGCTGGGCACCGACGGATCTCCGATGGCTCCCAACAGAATTGCGTCGTGCTCACGTAGTTCCGCCAACACCGAGTCCGGCAGCAGTTCTCCGGTGGCGTTGTAGCGACGAGCACCGAGGTCGTACTCGGTCTTCTCGGCACCGGGCGCAACCACGTCGAGCACGGCGAGCGCCTCGGTGACGACCTCGGGTCCGATTCCGTCCCCGGCGATGACGGCCAGCTTCATCTCACTCCTCGTGATTGTTCGACTTCGTTCGATCGACTGCGAGCGATGCTCAGGACAGGTCGACCAGCTCGATGGTGGACGCGCCGACCGCCGATGCGATGCTCGCGCTCAGCTCCTCCGGAACGTCCTTGTCGACGCGCAGCAGAATCGTTGCACCGTCGCCCTCGGAGTCCTGGCTCAGGGCGGCGGCCTGGATGTCGATGCCGGCGTCGCCGAGCAGGGTGCCGATCCGGCCGAGGCTGCCGGGCTGATCCGCGTAGTTGACGATGAGGTTCTTGCCCTCGGCACGGAGGTCGAAGTTGCGACCGTTGATGTTGACGATCTTCTCGACCTGCGTGGTACCGGTCAGCGTGCCCGCGACGTTGAGCACCGAACCGTCACCGTAGACGGCGCGGATGTCGACGACACTGCGGTGGTTCTCGCTCTCGGAGGCTGTGGTGACCTCGGCGGTGACGCCACGCTCCTCGGCCAGCGAGGGGGCGTTGACGAACGTGACCGCGTCCTCGATGACGGCGGAGAAGAGTCCGCGCAGCGCCGAGAGCTTGAGGATCTCGACGTCCTCGGTGGCGAGTTCGCCGCGAACGTCGACCGACAGCGAGGTGGGAAGTTCGGTGGACAGAGCGCCGAGCAGCACACCCTGCTTGCGCACGATCTCGAGCCACGGGGAGACCTCCTCGCCCACGGCACCACCCTTGACGTTGACGGCGTCGGGCACGAATTCGCCTGCGAGAGCAAGCAATACGGACTTGGCGACGTCGGTGCCCGCGCGGTCCTGGGCCTCGGTCGTCGACGCGCCGAGGTGCGGGGTGACGACGACCTGAGGCAGCTCGAACAGCGGGCTGTCGGTGCACGGCTCGGAGGCGTACACGTCGATTCCCGCGGCGAAGACGTGGCCACTGGTGATGGCGTCGGCCAGGGCCTGCTCGTCGACCAGTCCACCGCGAGCGGCGTTGACGACGATGACACCGGGCTTGGTCTTGGCGAGGGCTTCCTTGCCGATGATTCCCTTGGTCTCCGGGGTCTTCGGCAGGTGAACCGAGAACATGTCGGCGCGCTCGAGCAGCTCGTCCAGGCTCACCAGTTCGATGCCGAGCTGGGCGGCACGCGCGGCCGAGACGTAGGGGTCGTAGGCGATGATGTGGGTCTCGAATGCGGCGAGACGCTGCGCGAACAGCTGACCGATGCGGCCGAGTCCGACGACGCCGACGGTCTTACCGAAGATCTCGACACCGTTGAACTTGCTGCGCTTCCACTCGTGCTGACGCAGGGTGGCGTCGGCAGCGGGAATCTGGCGCGCGGCCGACAGCAACAGCGTCACCGCATGCTCGGCAGCGGTGTGGATGTTGGAGGTCGGGGCGTTGACGACGAGGACACCGCGCTCGGTGGCTGCAGGTACGTCGACGTTGTCCAGGCCGACACCGGCGCGGGCGACGATCTTGAGCTTGGTTCCGGCGGCCAGAACCTCGGCGTCGACCGTGGTCGCGGAACGCACCAGGATCGCGTCGGCCTCGGGAACCGCGGCGAGCAGCGCGGGGCGATCCGGGCCGTCGACCCAACGGACCTCGACGCCGTCGCCCAATGCCTCGACGGTGGACGGCGCAAGTTTGTCGGCGATCAGAACGACAGGACGGCCTGGCTGGCTCACGTGAAAAACTCCCTATGTCGGTTCGAGACTGTTGTCGGTGAAATTCGGAGCTGGTGCAGCAGAAACAGTTTAGAGGCCGGAGACGTCGAGCTGCGACGCCACCTGGTGCACGCACCGAAGGGCACCCCTACCGATGCAGGGGTGCCCTTCGATCAGCATGCGTGCGAACGTGATTCGATGAGAATCAAGCCGTTTCGGTGATCGGGCGATCGACCCAGCTCATCAGGTCGCGCAGCTTCTTGCCGGTGACCTCGATGGGGTGCTCGGCGTTGGCCTTGCGCAGGCCTTCGAGCTCGGTGTTGCCGTTCTCGACGTTGGCGACCAGGCGACGGGTGAACTCACCCGACTGGATGTCGGCCAGGATGGCCTTCATGCGCTCCTTGGTGCCTGCGTCGATCACGCGCGGGCCCGAGAGGTAGCCACCGAACTCCGCGGTGTCGGACACCGAGTAGTTCATCCGAGCGATGCCGCCCTCGTACATGAGGTCGACGATGAGCTTGAGCTCGTGCAGCACCTCGAAGTACGCCATCTCGGGCGCGTAGCCGGCCTCGACCATGACCTCGAAGCCCGTCTTGACGAGCTCCTCGGTGCCACCGCACAGCACGGCCTGCTCGCCGAAGAGGTCGGTCTCGGTCTCTTCCTTGAACGTGGTCTTGATGACGCCTGCGCGCGTTCCACCGATGCCCTTGGCCCAGGACAGGGCCAGTGCCTGACCTTCGCCCTTGGGGTCCTGGTCGATGGCGATGAGCGCGGGAACACCCTTGCCGTCGACGAACTGGCGACGCACGAGGTGGCCGGGGCCCTTGGGTGCGACCATGCCGACGGTGACGAACTCCGGAGCCTTGATCAGGTCGAAGTGGATGTTGAGACCGTGGCCGAAGAACAGCGCGTCGCCGTCCTTCAGGTTGGGCTCGATCTCCTCGGAGAAGATCTTGGCCTGTGCGGTGTCCGGTGCGAGCACCATGATCACGTCGGCCCATTCGGACACCTCGGCGGGAGTGCCGACCTCGAGGCCCTGCTCCTCCGCCTTGGCGCGGGACTTCGAGCCCGCTGCCAGGCCGATGCGCACATCGACACCGGAGTCGCGCAGGCTCAGCGAGTGCGCGTGGCCCTGGCTTCCGTAACCGATCACAGCGACCTTGCGGCCCTGGATGATCGACAGATCAGCATCGTCGTCGTAGAACATCTCGACTGCCACTGTTTGTAACCTTTCCTCTTCGATTTCGCTGAAAATCACGTCCGCCGCTCAGCGCGACGCTGTGATCGATTTCGGTCCACGTCCGACGGCAACGACTCCCGACTGAACTATTTCTCGAATTCCATAGGGGTCCAACATCTTCAACAACGCATCGAGCTTCGAGCGGGTGCCCGTCGCCTCGACCGTCACGGCCTCGGGAGACACGTCGATCACCTTGGCGCGGAACAGGTTCACCGTTTCGATGACCTCACTGCGCACACTGGCGTCGGCGCGGACCTTGATCAGCACCAACTCGCGAGCCACCGAGGAGTCGTCGTCCTGCTCGACGATCTTGATGACGTTGATGAGCTTGTTGAGCTGCTTGGTCACCTGTTCGAGCGGGAATTCGTCGACGGTCACCACGATCGTCATTCGCGAGATCTCGGGAATCTCGGTGCCGCCGACGGCAAGCGAGGAGATGTTGAATCCACGGCGCGAGAACAGCGCGGCGACGCGGGCCAGCACACCTGGCTTGTCCTCGACGAGGACGCTGAGGGTATGGCTCGTGCTCACTTGTCGGTGCCTTTCACGTCGTCGATCTGCGGGTGCGGGGCCTGCTCGCGCTCCATGGCCTCGTCGAGGCCGGGCTCGCTGCCCACGGTCTCGTCCTCGTCGAACAGCGGACGGATTCCGCGGGCGGCCATGATCTCGTCGTTGCCCGTTCCGGCAGCGACCATCGGCCACACCTGCGCGTCGGCTCCGACGATGAAGTCGATGACGACCGGACGATCGTTGATCGCTCGTGCCTGCGCGATCACCGCATCGACGTCCTCTTCCCGCTCGCACCGCAGCCCGACGCAACCGAGCGCCTCGGCGAGCTTCACGAAATCGGGGATGCGGACGGCACCGTGGGTACCGAGGTTGGTGTTGGAGTAGCGCTCCTCGTAGAACAGGGTCTGCCACTGGCGGACCATGCCGAGGTTGCCGTTGTTGATGAGGGCGACCTTGATCGGGATGCCCTCGACCGCACAGGTCGCGAGTTCCTGGTTGGTCATCTGGAAGCATCCGTCACCGTCGATGGCCCACACCTCGGCGTCGGGGAGGCCCCTCTTGGCACCCATTGCGGCCGGGACCGCGTACCCCATCGTTCCGAGGCCACCCGAGTTGAGCCACGTGCGCGGCTTCTCGTAGTTGATGAACTGCGCGGCCCACATCTGGTGCTGACCGACGCCGGCGCAGTAGATCGCGTCGGGTCCGGCGAACTTGCCGACCGAGCTGATGACGAACTCCGGGGACATCGATCCGTCGGCAGGGCGGTCGTAGCTCAGCGGGTAGGTCTTGCGGATGCCGTTCAGGTAGACCCACCACTGCTCGAGGTCGAGCGTGGTTCCGGTCGCGCGGTCCGCCCGCAGCGCCTCGATGAGCTCGGTGATGACCTCACGGCAGTCGCCGACGATCGGCACGTCCGCGTAGCGGTTCTTGCCGATCTCGGCCGGGTCGATGTCGGCGTGAATGACCTTGGCATCGGGGGCGAAGGACGAGAGCTGACCGGTGACGCGGTCGTCGAACCGGGCACCGAGCGTGATCAGCAGATCGCTCCGCTGCAACGCGGCCACCGCGGCGACGGTCCCGTGCATACCCGGCATTCCCAGGTTCTGATTGTGCGAGTCGGGGAACGCGCCGCGAGCCATCAGAGTGGTCACGACCGGAATTCCGGTCAGCTCGGCGAGCTCGAGCAGTTCCGCCGAGGCGTCGGCCTTGATGACGCCGCCGCCCACGTACAGCACCGGCTGCTTGGCGTCGGCGATGTAGCGGGCTGCTTCGCGGACCTGCTTGCCGTGCGGCTTGGTGACCGGACGGTATCCGGGCAGACGCATCTCCGGCGGCCACGAGAACGTGGTCTGCGCCTGCAGCACGTCCTTGGGGATGTCGACGAGCACGGCACCGGGACGGCCGGAGGAGGCGATGTAGAACGCCTCGGCCATGATGCGCGGGATGTCGGCACCGTCGGTGATGAGGAAGTTGTGCTTGGTGACCGGCATCGTGATACCCGAGATGTCGGCTTCCTGGAAGCCGTCCGTCCCGATCAGACTGCGGGCGACCTGACCGGTGATCGCGACGACCGGAACCGAATCCATCTGAGCGTCGGCCAATGGGGTCACGAGGTTGGTCGCGCCGGGACCGGACGTCGCCATGCAGACGCCGACCTTGCCGGTCGCCTGGGCGTAGCCCGTCGCGGCGTGGCCCGCACCCTGCTCGTGGCGCACCAGAATGTGGCGCACCTTCACGGAGTCGAAGAGCGGGTCGTAGACCGGGAGAACCGCGCCACCGGGAATGCCGAATACGGTGTCGACGTCGAGTTCTTCGAGGGCCCGGACGACCGACTGTGCGCCGGTGACCTTCTCCGGTGCGACGTGGCGTCGCGAACCGTTGGTCGCCGCTTCTGCGGACGGGCTGGTCGACGGGCTGGAGGCTGTCCCCGACTTACGGGTCGTAGGCCCTGGGCGTGCGGTTGGTGCGCTCACTGATTGCTTCCTCAGGAATGTGAAATTGCTGGGCGATCTCTGGGCAAGAAAAAACCCCCGTCAGCGTGAGCTGTACGAGGGTGGCGCGTCGATGCGAGTTTGAACAACCGGCTCAGGCGTTGACGCGCCGGCCGATTACGAGTATCCAATTCCGCTTCACGCGCTCGACGGTAGGCGCGCGCACAGGGAAGAGTCAAACTCGTCACGACGCAATCCCATTATGTGAGATCGCGTAGATGCAATGCGAAGATGAATGGGTGTCGTCTTCGCAGCAGTCCGAACCACCTCGGCCATCATCCCACACCGCACCCGAGTCACCGAACGGTGCCGAGGGAGCGCAACCATCGAGAACCCAGGTCATTCGAGTCCCGCGCCTCGCGCTCCTCGGCGTCGGCCTGCTGTTGTTCGGCACCGGACTGACTGCCGCCAGCTGGCCCGCGGCCATGGGTTGGCTGCTGATCCTGCCGATCGTCGCGGGCATCTGGGTGTTTCGAGTGCGTACGGTCATCTCTCCCGAGGCGATCACGGCTCGACGGTTCGTGGGTTCGGATGTGATCGCGTGGGAATCGGTGGCGGGTCTGCACTTCCCGGATCGCCGCTGGGCGCGGGTGGTCCTGACCGACAAGAGCGAGAAGTCGTTGCCGCTGGTGCGATTCGATCTGCTCCCCCAACTCGCCGTGGCCAGCGGCGGCCGGATCACCGACCCCTATGCCGCTGCAGCAGCCGCGGCCGAAGCCGAAGCCGAGGCCGAAGCCGAAGCCGAGGCCGAGGCTCGAGACCTCAAGGACGGCGAGGACGGCGACGAACAGGCAGCGAAGGAGCAGTAGTCGGCGGCGAGTAACCTCGTCGCTGCGAGAAACCGCCGCAACGAACGAGGACAACGCACTATGCCGCCGCTACGCTCACGGGTCACCACTGTCGGACGCAATGCCGCGGGCGCGCGCTCGCTGTGGCGCGCCACCGGAATGACCGATTCGGATTTCGGAAAGCCCATCGTCGCCATCGCGAACTCGTACACTCAGTTCGTCCCCGGCCACGTGCACCTGAAGAACGTCGGCGAGATCGTCGCCGACGCCGTCCGAGCGGCAGGCGGAGTTCCCCGGGAGTTCCACACCATCGCCGTCGACGACGGGATCGCCATGGGCCACGGCGGCATGCTGTACTCGCTGCCCAGCCGCGAGATCATCGCCGACTCCGTCGAGTACATGGCCAATGCGCACACCGCCGACGCGCTCGTCTGCATATCCAACTGCGACAAGATCACTCCCGGAATGCTCAATGCGGCGATGCGCCTGAACATCCCGGCCGTGTTCGTCTCCGGTGGACCGATGGAGGCGGGCAAGGCCGTGGTCGTCGACGGCGTCGCTCAGGCACCGACCGACCTGATCACCGCGATCTCCGCCAGTGCCAACGACGCCGTGTCCGAGGCAGGGCTCGACGAGGTCGAGCGCAGCGCGTGCCCCACGTGCGGCTCGTGCTCGGGCATGTTCACGGCGAACTCGATGAACTGCCTCACCGAGGCGCTAGGCCTGGCACTGCCCGGCAACGGCTCCACCCTGGCCACTCACCAGGCCCGTCGAGCACTGTTCACGCGTGCCGGCACCACCATCGTCGAGGCCGCTCTGAAGTACTACCGCGACGAGGACGAATCCGTACTCCCTCGCAACATCGCCACTCCGGCCGCGTTCCGCAACGCGATGGCTCTCGACGTGGCGATGGGAGGGTCAACCAACACGGTGCTGCACACCCTCGCCGCCGCACAGGAGGGCGAGGTCGACTTCGACCTGGACACCATCGACGCCATCAGCCGCAAGGTTCCGTGCCTGTCGAAGGTCTCCCCCAACTCCGATTACCACATGGAAGACGTGCACCGCGCAGGCGGAATCCCGGCTCTCCTCGGTGAACTGCGGCGCGCGAACCTCCTCGAAACCGACGTCTCGACCGTGCACACGAAGAGCTTCGACGAATGGCTCGACACGTGGGACATTCGATCCGGCAAGGCGTCCGCCGAGGCCGTCGAGTTGTTCCACGCCGCCCCGGGCGGTGTCCGCACCGTCGAACCGTTCTCCACGGGAAACCGCTGGTCCTCGCTCGACACCGACGCCGCAGGCGGCTGCATCCGCGATCTCGAACATGCCTACACGGTCGAGGGTGGCCTGGTGGTACTCCGCGGCAACATCGCCGTCGACGGTGCGATCCTCAAGACCGCAGGCATCGACGAGGACCTGTTCTCCTTCCAGGGTCCGGCACTGGTCGTCGAGTCGCAGGAAGAAGCCGTCTCGGCCATCCTGCAGAAGAAGATTCAGCCCGGTGACGTGCTGGTCGTTCGCTACGAGGGACCCAAGGGCGGTCCGGGCATGCAGGAGATGCTGCACCCGACGGCCTTCCTCAAGGGTGCCGGTCTGGGCAAGGTCTGCGCACTGATCACCGATGGCCGCTTCTCCGGCGGAACGTCGGGACTGTCCATCGGACACATTTCCCCCGAGGCCGCTGCCGGCGGTGTGATCGGACTCGTGGAGAACGGCGACCAGGTCCGGATCGACGTCGCGACCCGCACCCTCGAGATCCTCGTCGACGAGGAGACCCTCGAGACGCGACGCGCGAAGATGAACGCGTCCGAGCGACCGTGGCAGCCGGTCGACCGTCAGCGCACGGTGACCACCGCTCTGCGCGCCTACGCCGCGTTGGCGACATCGGCGGACAAGGGTGCAGTTCGCTACGTCCCCTGAGGGTGAAACGCACGTGAGCGGAACGTCGTAGCAGGCTACGAGGTTCCGCTCACGTGGTCTGGACGGTATCCGGAGTCAGCGGACGACGGGGTTGGCCCCGTTGAGGAAGATCCAGATGCACACGCCCGCGGCGATACCGACGACGAGTGCGAGGAACGAACCGATCCGCGGACGGGTGGCCCATCCGCGTCGGCCGTCGAATGCGATCTTGCCCGGGCCCGTGAGAATGATCGCGGCAGCGGCGAAGCCGAGAACCGTCTCGTACTCCACGCCGCCGGTGCCCGAGAACTGCAGTCCGGGCTCGACGGCTTGCTTGAAGCACCAGGCGTTGATGATCGTGGCGAGCACAGCGGCACCTGCCAGTGGTGTTGCCAGACCCAGGATCAGCAGCGCGCCGCCGAGGGTTTCGCCTGCCGCGGCCGCGATCGCGAGGATCTCCGAGTAGCGGAATCCGGAAGTCTCCAGCAGGTTCTGAAATCCGTCGAGGCCGGGGCCGTTCCACAGTCCCACGAGCTTCTGCAGTCCGTGACCGAGAAACACCGCGCCGATGGTGACGCGAAGGATGAACAGGCCCAGGTCGGTGCTGCCGCGGCGCGCGGGAACCTCGACGGTCTCCGTACGAATCTCCGGCTCGGACGCGACTGCTGCTGCCGGAGCCGCGGCAGCGGTGGTGCCCAGATACTCGGTGGAGCGATCGGAATAGGCACTCGACGACGTGTTGTCGGAGGCCGACGGACGGTCGGTCGACGAATCGGCGAAGGCGGACGGGCGATATGCCTGCATCTTCTCCGTCGGCTGTGCGTCGGCCGAGCGTGCATCGGACGAGGACGAGTGCGGAAAGTCGAGTTCGTCGTCGGTACGCGGCAGTCGGTCCGAACGCTGAGCGCCGAACGCCGTGGTCGGCGCAGCCGAGGTGTCGGTGCGGTCGGACGCCGGCGTCTCGGAGGTGGAACGCGAGGGTGGAATCTTCTCCGTGGGGTTGTCGTACGGGCTCTCGGCCGGTTCGTACGGCCGGTTGGGGTCGCGCGGTGTATCGGTCACCTCTCCACACTAGAGCCGATGAGTGCTCGTCACCGACGTTGACGCTCACGGCCGCGTGGCGAGTCTTCCCCGGCGTTCCGTACCGTTCGAAGTATGAAGCCGGTCGGAGCGTCGCCACGAACTGCAACCGCTGCCGTCGTCGCCCTGTCGATGACCGCTGCCCTGCTCGCCGGGTGCGCCCGATTCGACGACTCGAATGCGTCGCCGTTCACTCCTGCGCCGGAGGTGGGCGCGGCCGAACTGGAGCCGACGACCCCCAGCGAGACGACGCCGCCGTCCGATCCCGATGCACCGCCACCGCCGTCCGGTCCGTGTGTCGACCCCGATCCGGCGGTCATCGCGACGTGCCTGGACACCACGGGCGGGCTGGTAGCGCTCCCCGACGGGCAGTCGGCGCTGGTTGCCGAGCGTCGCACCGGCCGCATCATGGAGGTCGCCGCCGGCCGGACGCCGGTCGAGGTGGCTCGAATCGATGTCGACGGCACCGGCGACGGCGGCCTTCTCGACATCGCGTTGTCTCCGACGTACATCGAGGACGGGTTGCTCTACGCCCTCATCACCACATCCGCGGACACCAGGGTGGTCCGCCTGGCTCAGGGCGATGTACCCAAGGACATCCTGACCGGTATCCCCCGCGGCTCGACGGGCAATCGCGGGGCGATCGACTTCTACACGCCGAACGAACTGCTCGTCCTCACCGGCGACAACGGCGATCCGGGTGCGGCTGCCAGCCCGAACTCGCTGTCCGGCAAGTTGTTACGGGTGACCTCACTGTCCCCGACAACGAACCCGCCGCGACCGCAGATCGCGCTCAGCGGTATCGGTACGGCGGGCGACGTCTGCACCGACGGCACCGGAAACATCTACGTCACCGACCGCACCGCGCTCGAGGATCGCCTGCAGCGCATCGACTCACTGGGCGCAGTGTTCAACCCGGTGTGGACGTGGCCGGACCGTCCGGGTGTTGCCGGATGCGCAGCGGGAGAAGGTGGCGTGGCGGTTGCACTCACAACGGCCAAAGCTGTTGCAGCACTGACCACGGACGCGAACACCGGAGCTGTCTCGGCCGAACCGACACTGCTGATCCAGGACGAGTACGGCCAGTTGAACGGCGCGACGAGCTCGGCCGATGGACAGATTCTGGTGGGCACCGTCAACAAGAACGGTGCGGAGCCCGGACCCACCGACGACCGCGTCGTCAAAGTGCCGTTCCCCGGCGGCGGCGGAGGCGGCTTCGACTGAACGAGAAACGACCGAGGCCGAGCGCTCGATTGCGCTCGGCCTCGGTCGTTCTCCGTCGTGATCAGGGCTGGCCGCAGGCCTCTAGTACGAGTTCCTTGACGCGAGCGGCATCGGCTTGGCCGCGTGTCGCCTTCATCACCGCACCGACGATGGCCCCGGAGGCCTGAACCTTGCCGCTGCGGATCTTCTCGACCACACCGGGATTCGCTGCGAGCGCCTCGTCCACGGCGGCCTGCAACTTGGTGTCGTCCTTCTCCAGTACGAGATTGCGCGCAGCCATGACCTCTGCAGGCTCACCCTCGCCCGCCAGCACCCCGTCCACGACCTGACGGGCACCGTTGTTGTTGAGCTTGCCGTCCGCGACCAACGCCGCCACCTCGGCGACCTGAACCGGGGAGATGGACAGATCGGTCAGTTCGACGCCGGCGATGTTGGCCTGCTGCGCCAGGTACGACACCCACCACGACCGCGCCGCCTGCGCCGACGCACCCGCCTCGACCGTCGCCGCGACCAGCTCGAGCGCACCGGAATTCACCAGATCGCGCATCTCCTCGTCGGAGACACCCCACTCCTTCTGAATCCGACCGCGGCGCAACCACGGCAGCTCGGGCAACGTCGTCCGAAGCTCCTCGATCCAGGCCGCGTCGGGAGCGACGGGCGCAAGATCGGGCTCGGGGAAGTAGCGGTAGTCCTCGGCGGTCTCCTTCTTGCGGCCGGCGGTGGTGGTTCCGTCAGACTCCTGGAAGTGCCGAGTCTCCTGCGTCACCTCTCCGCCCGATTCGAGAACCGCTGCCTGACGCCGCATCTCGTACCGAACGGCAACCTCGACGCTCTTGAGCGAGTTGACGTTCTTCGTCTCGGTGCGCGTGCCGAATTCGGTTGCCGTCTTCTCCATCAGAGACACGTTGGCATCGCAGCGCAACGAGCCCTGATCCATCCGCACATCGGACACGTTCAGCGACTTCAACAGGTCGCGCAACGCGGTGACGTACGCCCGTGCGACCTCGGGCGCACGGGCACCGGTTCCGGTGATGGTCTTGGTCACGATCTCCACCAACGGAACCCCGGCACGGTTGTAATCGAGCAGCGAATGCGACGCCCCCTCGATACGGCCGGTCGCACCGCCCACGTGCGTCGACTTACCGGTGTCCTCCTCCATGTGCGCGCGCTCGATCTCGACTCGAAACGTACTGCCGTCGTCGAGCAGCACATCGAGGTAGCCCTCGGTGGCGATGGGCTCGTCGTACTGCGAGATCTGATAGTTCTTCGGCTGATCCGGGTAGAAGTAGTTCTTGCGAGCGAACCGTCCCCACGGGGTGATCGAGCAATTGAGCGCCAGCCCGATCCGAATCGCCGACTCCACCGCAGCCGAATTCACCACCGGAAGCGCGCCGGGAAGGCTCAGGCACACCGGGCACACCTGGGTGTTCGGCTCGGCACCGAATTCGGTGGGGCAGCCGCAGAACATCTTGGTCGCCGTGCCCAACTCCACGTGGACCTCCATGCCCAACACGGGGTCGAACTTGGCGAGCACATCGTCGTAATCGATCAGATCGACGGTTGCAGCAGTCATGGTCAGTAGTTTATGCATTGCACACGACGCGCGAGTAACCACGTGCACTCGTTACCGTGCACGGGTGACTCCCCCAGAGAAGCAGACACTGTCCATGACCGTGCTGATGACACCCGACATGGCCAACTTCTCGGGCAACGTCCACGGCGGCACGATCCTCAAGTTCCTGGACCAGGTGGCGTACGCCTGCGCCAGCCGCTACGCGGGGGCCTATGTCGTGACTCTGTCGGTCGATCGCGTCGTGTTTCGCGAACCCATCCACGTCGGAGAACTGGTCACGTTCTCTGCGTCGGTCAACTACACCGGCCGCACCTCCATGGAGGTCGGTATCCGCGTGGAAACCGAGAACATTCAGCGCGGTGAATTGCGCCACACCAACAGCTGCTACTTCACCATGGTCGCGATCGGCGACGACGGCAAGCCGAAGACATTGCCCCAGTTGACGCCGACCACCGAGGTCGGTGCTCAGCGCTTCGAGGCAGCGCGGCGACGGCGCGAACTACGCCGCGAGACCGAGGAACGCGAGGCCGAAATCCAGGAGGCTGCCGGTCGCATCTGACGGCTCACGCCGCCACACCGAATTCAGCCGAAGAACGCGGCGGCGTCGTCGTATCGGGTCTGCGGTACCCGCTTGAGTTGCTTGGTGGCCTCGGCCAGAGACACCAGGCCGATCTCGGTGCCGCGCAACGAGACCATCTTGCCGAAGTCTCCCGAATGCGCCGCATCGGTCGCGTTGACGCCGAATCGTGTTGCGAGAACACGGTCGTACGGCGTCGGCGTTCCACCGCGCTGGACATGGCCCAGCACCGTGGTGCGTACTTCCTTGTTGATACGGCGCTCGATCTCGACGCCGAGCTGGTGGGCAACTCCGGTGAATCGAACGTGGCCGAACTCGTCGATTCCGCCGTCGAGAAGCTGCATCGAGCCCTCGATCGGCTTGGCACCCTCGGCGACGACACAGATGAAGTGCGAGTCTCCGCGCTGAAAACGCTTGCGCACCAACGTGCACACCTCTTCGACGTCGAACGGCTGCTCGGGAATGAGCGTCATGTGCGAACCGGACGCCAGGCCGGCGTGCAGAGCGATCCACCCCGCGTGCCGACCCATCACCTCGACGAGCATCACGCGCTGATGGGATTCCGCGGTGCTGTGCAGTCGGTCGATCGCATCGGTGGCGATGGTCAGCGCCGTGTCGAAGCCGAATGTGACGTCGGTGCAATCGATGTCGTTGTCGATCGTCTTGGGCACGCCGACCACCGGCACACCCTCTTCCGACAACCACGCGGCAGCGGTGAGGGTTCCTTCGCCGCCGATCGGGATCAACACGTCGATGCCGTTGTCCTCGAGAGTCTGCTTGACCCGATCGAGTCCGGCGCGCAACACATCCGGATTGGTGCGTGCGGTGCCGAGCATCGTGCCGCCCTTGGTGAGCAACCGGTCGTTGCGGTCGTCGTTACGCAGTTGCACTCGACGGTCTTCGAGAAGACCTCGCCATCCGTCCTGGAAACCGACGACGGTGGAGCCGTACCGGGCGTCCGCGGTGCGTACGACTGCGCGGATCACCGCATTGAGACCTGGGCAATCGCCGCCTCCGGTCAGAACTCCGATGCGCATCGATTTTCGCCTCTCTGCTCGCAGGTCCGTGAAGCGGACCCGGTGACGGACGTCAGCCTAATCGGGCGTGGGATGCTGCGCGCGTCGGTACCGTTCGGTGCTCACTTCGTCGAGGCGAGGCCGTGCGTCAGTCGAGCAGACCCACACGCTCGCCGAGCCAGTCCATCTCCTGTTCCAGCGCCGGAGCCCAGACCTGCATCGAGTGTCCACCGGGCAGCTCGCTGTAGTGCGCGTCCACACCGGATGCCACTGCAGCCTCGAACGCACGCTCGGTCTGCGGCCGGAACTCTTCGTCGTCGGCACCCACGACGAAGGCACCGGCCGAATCGGGAAAGCTGTTGCGCGAGAGTATGTTCAGCGGCGTCGTGCGCTCGAAACACGCCTCGTTCGCCGGGGTGTCCGCGCCGTATGCCGCTGTAACGGACTCGCTTCTCGTGCCCCGACGTTGCTCGTCCTCACCCGAGATGTCGAGAAAGGTGGGGTACACCGACGGTGCTGTCACCGCCAGCTGCAGCGCGCACGTTCCCCCGTAGGAATACCCGCCGACCGCCCAGGCCCTCGGATCCGAGGACACCCGAAAATTCGACCGAATCCAGTGCGGCACATCGACCGACAAGTACGTCGCGGCATTTCCGAGATCCGAATCCATACACATCGGATTCGCCTCGGTGTCACCCAGACCGTCGGCCACCACGACGATCGGGGCCGCACCGCCGTGCCGCGCCGCGAAGGCGTCCATCGTCTGGGCCAGACGACCACCCTCGATCCAGTCGACGACGTGGCCGGGTTGGCCGGTGAGCAGCACCAGCACCGGTAGATCGCTCGCTCCGGCGTCGTACGACGCCGGAACGTAGACGGTGGCGGGCCGCGCGGCGAAGTGCGACACAGTGCCGGGCACGTCCACATCGACCAACCTGCCGGTGCCCTCGGTCACGGCCGGACGGTGGCCCAGCGCCACGGCCACCGTCGGGTATCGAGTGACGGTCAGATTGGTGAGCACCGTCGCCGCCAACAGAAGCGACGCCACGAGACCGAGAGCGCTCAGCGGGCCGAACACCGATCCCAGTGCTCGGCCTCGCCGGACCCGCAGGACGACAGCGACGGCCAGGACCGACGTCACGACAACGGCCGCCGTCGACGCGAGCACGGGCACTGCACCGGAGAGCAAGGGCAGATGAGCCAGATCGGCAGCCCACCGATGCAGCACCTCGAACTACCTCAGATCGCCGCGAGCGGCCTCGTATGCGGCACCGACGCGGTAGAGCCGCTCGTCCGCGAACGCCGGAGCCATGATCTGCAGACCCACGGGTAGTCCGTCCTCGGAGGCAAGACCCGACGGAACCGACATCGCGCAGTGACCGGCAAGGTTGGTCGGCAGCGTGCAGAGGTCGTTGAGGTACATCGCCATCGGGTCGCCGACCTTGTCCCCCAACGGGAATGCCGTCGTCGGGGTCGTCGGCGACACCAGCACGTCGACCTTCTCGTATGCGGCATCGAAGTCACGTGCGATGAGCGTGCGCACCTTCAGAGCAGAGCCGTAGTAGGCGTCGTAATATCCCGCGGAGAGGGCGTACGTCCCGATCATGATGCGACGCTTGACTTCCGGCCCGAACCCCTGCGCGCGCGTGGTGGCCATGACCTGCTCGGCGCTGTGCTTGCCGTCGTCCCCCGCACGCAATCCGTACCGCATGCCGTCGAACCGAGCCAGGTTGGACGACACCTCCGACGGAAGGATCAGGTAGTAAGCGGCCAGTGCATGCACGAAGTTGGGGCACGACACCTCGACCACCTCGGCACCGAGTTCGGTGAGTGCGGCGACCGCAGCATCGAACGACGAGATCACACCGGGCTGGTACTTGTCCGAGTGCAATTCCTTCACCACACCGACGCGCACGCCCGTCAGGTCACCGCGAGCACCCTCTCGTGCCGCTGCGACCACCGGTCGAACAGCCGTGTCGACCGATGTGGAGTCCCGCGCGTCGTATCCGGCGATGACCTCGTGCAGCAACGCGGTGTCGAGCACGGTCCGACCACACGGGCCACCCTGATCGAGTGACGAGGCACAGGCGATCAGTCCGTAGCGCGAGACGCTGCCGTAGGTCGGCTTGGTTCCCACGGTGCCGGTCAGAGCCGCCGGCTGACGGATCGATCCACCGGTGTCGGTGCCGATGGCCAGCGGGGCCTGGTACGACGCGAGCGCCGCAGCACTGCCGCCGCCGGAGCCGCCGGGGATGCGAGTGGTGTCCCAGGGGTTCTTGGTCGGTCCGTACGCCGAGTTCTCGGTGGACGAGCCCATCGCGAACTCGTCCATGTTCGTCTTGCCCAGCACCGGAATGCCCGCGGCCCGCAGCTTCGTGGTCAGCGTCGCGTCGTAGGGCGACATCCACCCGTCGAGAATCTTCGATCCGGCCGTCGTCGGCATGTCGGTCGTGGTGAACACGTCCTTGAGAGCAAGCGGCACGCCGGCCAGAGCCGAGGCAGGTGCGTGTCCCGCCGACAGTCCCGCATCGACGTCGGTCGCTGCTGCGAGTGCCTCGGCTCCTGCGACGTGCAGAAATGCGTGCAGGTCACCATCGACCTCGGAGATCCGGTCGAGATGCGCCTGGGTCACCTCGACGGCGCTGATCTCACGCGCGTGGATGCGGGTGGCGAGCTCGGACGCGTCGAGCTTCGTCAGGTCGGTCATTCGCTCTCTCCCAGAATCTGCGGCACCGCGAAACGGCCCTCCTCGGCGTTCGGTGCACCGGACAGCGATTGCTCCGGCGTCAGGCCTGGAACGATCACGTCGGGACGCGTCACGTTCACGATGTCACTGGGGTTGGCCGTCGGCGGAACGTCGTCCGTCGCCACTTCGGCCACTGCCTTGACGTGATGAAGAATCGAGTCCAACTGGCCGGCGAACTCGTCGAGTTCGGCGTCGCTGAGAGCCAAGCGCGACAGCCGGGCGAGGTGAGCGACCTCGTCGCGGGAGATGTCTGGCACCGCGTAGACCCCTTTCAGACGGTAGGAGCGGAGCCTGCAGAAGCGGCCCCGTATTCGTGCAGAGCGAACCTCACGGGTTCGCGAACGCGGTCCAGCCTAGTGCGTAGTGTTACGCGGGCTTCGCGCACTCCTCGTGGGCACAGCGGGTGTCGGAATTGTCACGGCCCGCGTTGCGCGACGTACCGGACAGGTCGAAGATGCAAGGATTGCTCGCGCCGGGGTGCACAGTGTTCCCTTCTGCCAGCCAGCAACGACCGCTGACGCTGGGGTGGCCGCAGTACGCCAGAAGTCGAAAGGGAGCGTGACATGTCCTACCTGCTCCGCGTCCAACTGCCGGATCGTCCGGGCAGCCTCGGATCGTTGGCCGTCGCGCTCGGTTCGGTCGGGGCGGACATCCTCTCCCTCGACGTCATCGAACGCGGCGACGGTTATGCGGTCGACGATCTGGTGGTCGACGTTGCTCCGGGTTCGCTTCCGGACACGCTGATCACGGCTGCCGAGAACCTCACCGATGTCCGGGTCGACTCCATCCGCCCATACACCGGCGTCCTCGACACGCATCGTGAACTGGAATTGATCGATCGCGTCGCCGCGGCGTCCGACGATCGACTTCAGGTGCTCGTCGACGGAGCTCCCCGCGTCCTCCGAGTGGGGTGGAGCACCGTCGTCGCCACCAACGCGCACGGCCCGTTCCGTCTGGTGGGCAGCTCGGGGGCTCCCGAGACTCACGCCGCCGAGCTGCCGTGGTTCCCGCTGAGCGCCCCCGCTGCTCTGGATTCCGACGCCGAGTGGGTGCCCCAGGTATGGCGCGACATGGACACCAAGATCGCCGCTGCTCCCCTCGGCACCACCGGCACCGTGCTGATGCTGGGCAGGCCTGGCGGCCCGGAGTTCAGACCCTCCGAGGTTGCCCGACTCGGTTATCTCGCCGGCATCGTCGCGACGGTACTGAACTGACGCGACTGAACTGACGCGACCGAACCGACGCGACCGAACGGACGCGTCCCGACCCGATCAATCCGCCGAATCGGGTTCTGATTCGGTCGGAGCCACCGCATCGGGTCCCTCGGTCAACAGCAGGGTGAAACCCGCTTCGTCGAGTACCGGCACGCCGAGCTCGATTGCCTTGTCGTGCTTGGACCCCGGAGCTTCGCCGACGACCACGAACGCCGTCTTCTTGGACACCGAACCTGCAGCCTTGCCACCTCGCAGCAGAATCGCTTCCTTGGCCTCGTCACGTGAGTAGGACGTCAGCGACCCGGTGACCACGATCGATAGCCCCTCCAGGTTCCGCTCGATCGACGCATCACGCTCGTCTTCCATCCGCACGCCCGCTGCCTGCCACTTGTCGACGATGGCGCGGTGCCAGTCGACCTCGAACCACTCGGAGACTGCGGCCGCGATGGTGCCACCCACCCCGTCGACCGCCGAGAGCTCCTCGACCGACGCCGCGCGTATCCGCTCGAGGCTGCCGAACTCCCCTGCCAGTGCTCGGGCTGCCGACGGCCCCACGTGCCGAATGGACAGACTGACCAGCACCCGCCACAGCGGCTGATTCCGTGCGGTGGCCAAGTTGTCGAGCAACTTTCGACCGGTGGCGGACAACGACCCGGATTTGGTGCGAAAGATCGCCGTCTTCATCAGGTCGTCCTCGGTGAGCGAGAACAGATCGCCCTCGTCCTCGATGGCGCCGGTGGCCAACAGGTCGGATGCGGCCTCGTACCCGAGGCCCTCGATGTCGAATCGCTGCCGCTCGGCGACGAAGAACACTCGCTCGCGGCGCTGCGCCGGGCAGAACTGCGAGTTGGGGCACCGCAGGTCGGCGTCACCCTCCTTGGCCGGGGCCAGTGGCGTCGAACACTCCGGGCACTCGGTGGGCATGACGAACTCGGTCTCATCGCCGGTCCTGGCGTCGACGACCGGGCCGAGAACCTCCGGAATGACCTCTCCCGCTTTGCGAATGGTCACGGTGTCACCGATCAGAACGCCCTTGCGCTTGACCTCCGAACCGTTGTGCAGCGTCGCCAGCGACACTGTGGACCCGGCCACGAGCACCGGCGTCATGTACGCGAACGGCGTCACTCGGCCCGTCCGGCCCACGCTGACGCGGATGTCGAGCAGCGTCGTGGTGACTTCCTCGGGTGGGTACTTGTACGCGATGGCCCACCGCGGCGCGCGAGACGTCGTCCCCAGTCGACGATGCAGCGACATGTCGTCGATCTTGACGACCAGGCCGTCGATTTCGTGTTCGACGTCGTGTCGGTGCTGGTCCCAGTAGACAACTTTCTCGACGACGGCGTCGACGCCCCGTACTCGGGTCGTGTGGGTGGAGATGGGCAGCCCCCAGGCGCGAAGCGCCTCGTACGCGTGCCACTGCGACTCCGGGGTGAAACCCACCATGCGACCGAAGCCGTGGCAGATCATTCCCAGACGTCGCTTGGAGGTGACCGCCGGATTCTTCTGTCGCAGCGACCCCGCCGCAGAGTTTCGTGGATTCGCGAACGGGGGCTTGCCCTCTGCCACGAGCGAGGCGTTGAGCGCCTGGAAATCCTCGAGCCGGAAGAAAACCTCGCCGCGCACTTCCAACAACTCCGGCACGGGGTACTGCTCGCTACCCGTCAGAGTGTCCGGGATGTCGTCGATCGTGCGTGCGTTGAGCGTCACGTCCTCACCGGTCCGCCCGTCACCTCGGGTGGCACCGCGCACGAGCGCCCCGTTCTCGTACACCAGATTCAGTGCAACGCCGTCGATCTTGACCTCGCACAGATACTCCAGATCAGGCCCTGCCTCGGTCTCGACTCTTTTGGCCCAGGCACGTAGCTCGTCGTGATCGAACACGTTGTCCAAGCTCAACATTCGCTCGAGATGGTCCACGGCGGTGAATTCCGTCGCGAAGCCACCCCCGACGAGTTGCGTCGGTGAATCCGCGGTGCGCAGATCCGGGTGTGCTTCTTCCAGCTCGTTCAGCTCACGCAGCAACGCGTCGAACTCGCCGTCGGACACGATCGGCGCGTCGCGCACGTAGTAGCGGAACTGATGACCGCGCACTTCCTCGGCCAGCATCTGCCATCGCTCACGATCGGCCGACGACGCGGCATCGAGTTCGACACCGACGGTCCCTGCGGTCTCGTCGTTTCCTGCGGGCGGTTCGGTCGCTTCGGGCACGTGTCGAAGATTATCCGAACCCACCGACAGAGAAGCACGGGCTGCAGCCCAGCGACTACCGCCCCAGCAGACCCAGCAACAGCGTCGCGGCGATGATCGCCACCGCGCAGACACCGGCGGTCAAGGCGAATCCGGTCACGAAGGAGTCGGCGTAGATTCCGCCGAGCACGGAGGCCATCACCGACAGCAGCACTCCGGCAGGCAGTCCACGTCGCTGAGCATCCGATAGCCGATACATCGCACGATCATCGCAGAGGTCCCACCCAGGCACACCGGCGCATCGAGCGACGTCGGTTCGAGGGCTCAGATCTCGTCGATGACCAAGCTGTTTCCCCCGGACTGCTTGGACCGGTACATCGCCGCGTCCGCCGTACGGGCTGCTCTGCCGACCACGGACTTCCCCACGTCCCACAGAGCCGAATCCTCGCGCAACAACGCCATTCCCACGCTGACGGTGACGGGGATGTCGTCGCGGTGGTCGCAGAGCACCCGAACCGCGTCGAAGCCGAGATCGACCATCCCCCGCGCATCACCGACCATGGCGACGAGGAACTCTTCTCCACCGGTTCGGGCGAGCACTCCGCCCTGATGCCGGACCAAGCGGCGCAGCCGATCGGCGACGCGCACGATCACTTCGTCGCCGCGGCTGTGCCCGAATCGGTCGTTGACGGACTTGAACTTGTCGATGTCGACAACCAGGAAGGCCATGGACATACCCCGCTTGCTGGCCTGATGCCACAGGTCCAGCAGTTCGCTGTCGATGCCGCGCCGGTTGTACACCCCGGTCAGCGGATCGAGAACCGATCGCTTGGCGTCGTTGGACAGCGTCGTCCACGCCACCTGAGCGAACACCGGTACACCGACGGTGGCGAGAAGGAGAACCACAGTGGCCGTCGCCACCGAAGGCCCGTCGATGTATTCGACCTCCCCGTTCATCACTGCCAGGAACACGCGGACGCCGAACCCGATGATGAACGTCGCGGTCCATACCAGGTGCGCCACCAGCAGTCGCGGACTGAGGAAGTAAGTGCAGAACGCCCCCGTGACGGCGAACAACACGGTTCCGATCAAGGACGCGACGGGTGCGTACAGAATCAACACCGAGGTCGTGAGAATGTCCCCGAAGGCCAGAAACGCGACGAAGAACTTCTTCCCGGGCAGCGGCCCGAACACACACCGCGCGGCGACGAACACCTGGGTGATGAGAACGAAGAGAACCCAGCCGATCGCCACACTGCCCTGAGGACCGAGATCGCTGAACAGCATCAGTATCGACGTGACGGCGTACAGCATCGTGGCGGTGCCGAACACGGCACGAATGATCCCGGTCAGCGGACGGGTCGATCTGTGATTGAGGATCCACTCGAAATCGTGCGGAGCCCGATACCAGTCGGAGGTGGCCGCGGCCAGTTTCGCCAGGAGACCTCGGCGGTGCCTGCCGGAACGCCGCAGGGAGGCAACCTCGTCGAAGTCGCGACCACCTGATGCCATTTCCGAACTCCCACGTATTCAACAGACCCCCAACGGCCATGTGAATAGTGTCACACCTGTTCGACGTACTAATAGTAGTGGGCTCGATCGTCCGGAGTCCGCGGTGTTTCACTCCGTCCGGCTGTGTGATCTCATAACGAATCGGGTGAATCTCCGAACGCGGCGGCCACGTCGCGGGCGAGTCCTGTTGCGCGACGGGCCCACTCCGGTGTGCTGCCCGCCAATCCACATGCAGGCGTCACAGAAATCCGGGAGGCCAGAACCGACCTGTCGAAACCGAGTCGGTCGATCAATGTGACACCCGGCTCGGCCAGTTCCCGCCATTGAGGCGGCCGCGCGGGGGCTTCGGACGGAATCAACCCGAGCATCAGTGTCTTGCCGGATTGCAGCAGCTCGCCGACTCCGTCGAAGTCGCTGCGGCGCAGCGCAGTCGCGTCGACGGAAACCGCAACGGCACGCGAACGGCGAAGAAGATCGAAGGGAACGTCGCCGTCGCAGCAATGCACCGCAACGGAAAGGTCGATCGTCTCGATCAGTGAATCCAGCAGGTCCAGAACGTCCGGTTCCGGGACTGCCCGCACCGAATCGAGGCCGGTGATGCCCGTCAGGCTACCGGCCAGAACGGCTGCGAGACTGGGTTCGTCGAGCTGAACGACGACCTCGACCCCGAGCCGACGCGTCATCTCCGCACAATGCAGACGCAGTCCTTCGCCGAGAGATTCGGCGAAATGCCGCAGCGCCCCGCGATCGGTCAGGGCCCGATGCCCGTGCCGAAGTTCGACCTGCGCTGCCATCGTGAACGGACCGGCGGCCTGGACCTTGATGGTGCGGCCACTACCGCGAAGGCCCGAGACCTCCCACAATTCCTCGAGCACATCGAGGTCCTCGGCCAGGAAATCGGTCGCCCGACGGCCGGCGAGCATAGGACGTGGCACGACGCGATAGCCGGAGGTGCGTACGTCGAGTTCGACGTCGACCATGATGGCGCCGGTGCGCCCGATCATGTCCGCGCCCAGACCGCGGGCCGGAAGTTCGACGATGTGCGGAAGCTCGGTGAACTCCCCTACGACGACCGCCGCGGCCTCACGGATGTCGGTGCCCGGCCACGAACCGATACCGGTCGCGAGCCCCGCGAAAACGCTCGGGGTCACTCGCGCTCGGATCGAGTGCCCGAGATGGTCGAGCTGCCGATGACGATGTCTCCGTGAATGTCCTTGCGGTACAGCACCGCTGCCTGCCCCTTGGCCACACCGGTCAGAGGAGCCCGCAGTTGGATCTCCATGCCGTCGCCCGCTGCCTCGGCGACGGCCTCGGTCAGTCCACCGTGCGCGCGAACCTGCACGACGCACTCGATGGGGCCGGTCGGGGCGGTGCCTTCGGTCCACACTGCGCGGTCACCGCTGATCGCCCAGACGTCGAGCTTCTGCGCGGAGCCGACCATGACCGTGCCACTGTCGGGTTCGATCGACGTCACGTAACGGGGACGGCCGTCGGCGGCCGGTCCTTCCACACCGAGACCCTTGCGTTGCCCGATGGTGAAGCCGTGCACGCCCTCGTGATCGGCCAGTTCGGCTCCGGTCTCGGAGTCGACGACCTTGCCCGGGCGCACGCCGATGCGCGCGCCCAGGAATGCCCGAGTGTCGCCAGAGGGGATGAAGCAGATGTCGTGACTGTCGGGCTTGTCGGCAACGGCCAACCCTCGCTCGGCAGCTTCCTCGCGAATCTCGGACTTCGGTGTGTCGCCGATGGGGAACATCGCACGCGAGAGCTGTGCCTGGTTCAGTACCGCCAACACGTACGACTGGTCCTTGTCCGCGTCCACGGCGCGTCGCAGGACGCCGTCGTGCAGTTGCGCGTAGTGCCCGGTCGCCACGGCGTCGAAGCCCAGCGCGAGAGCGCGGTCCGCCAGAGCGGAGAACTTGATCTTCTCGTTGCAGCGCAGGCACGGATTCGGGGTCTCGCCCGCGGCATAGGACGCGACGAAATCGTCGATGACGTCCTCTTTGAAGCGATCGGCGAAATCCCATACGTAGAAGGGGATTCCGAGTACGTCGGCAGCCCGACGAGCATCACCCGCGTCTTCCTTGGAACAGCAACCACGCGAACCGGTGCGCAGAGCTCCCGGAGCGGTCGACAGAGCCAGGTGCACGCCGACGACGTCGTGGCCCTCGTCCACGGCACGGGCCGCGGCCACGGCCGAGTCGACTCCCCCGCTCATAGCAGCCAGAACACGCATCAGCGATTTCCTCCTCGAGCTCCGACGCCGGCCAGTCCGGCGGCACGAGCACGTTCGACGACCTGCGGCAGAGCCGCAAGCACAGTGGTGACGTCCGATTCGGACGAGCCGGCTCCCAGCGAGAACCGCAGTGATCCACGGGCGACGGCCGGATCGCACCCGAGCGCAATCAGTACATGGCTGGCGCTGGCGACGCCTGCGGTGCACGCCGAGCCCGTCGAGCATTCTATGCCCGCCGCGTCGAGCAACATCAACAGCGAATCACCCTCGCACCCGGGAAAGGTGAAATGCACGTTCCCGGCCAGCCGGTCGTCGCCTTCCGGACCGTTGAGGATCGCGTCGGGAACGGCGTCTCGGATTCCGGCGATCAACCGATCTCGTAGTGCTCCGAGTTCTGCTCGGTGCCGCGCGGAGTCCTCGACGGTCGAACGCAGCGCAGCCGCCATCGCGACGACGCCTGCAGTGTCCGGAGTGCCCGATCGAACGTCTCGCTCGTGCCCCCCGCCGTGGAAGAGCGGAACACACGGGACCTGGCGGCCGAGCAACAACGCTCCGACGCCCTGGGGTCCGCCGAACTTGTGCGCGGCGATGCTGAGAGCGGACAGGCCGCTCTCGGAGAACCCGACGGGCAGATGCGGAACGGCCTGGACCGCATCGCTGTGCATCGGAACCCCGTATTCGGCGGCCACGGCTGCGAGCTCGGCGATCGGCATGACGGTGCCGATTTCGTTGTTGGCCCACATGATCGTCACCAACGCGGTCTCGTCGGCATGCAGGGCCAGCTCGGCGCGCAGGGCATCCGGGGTGACCCGCCCCTCGGCGTCGACCGGGAGCCACGTGACACTCGCACCGTCGTGTGCGACGAGCCACTCCACTGCGTCGAGCACCGCGTGATGTTCAACCGAGCTGGCGATGATCCTGATCAACGCCGCATCGGAGTCTCGACGGGCCGCGAAGATGCCCTTGACGGCGAGGTTGTCACTCTCGGTACCGCCTGAGGTGAAGATCACCTCGGACGGTCGCGCGCCCAGGTCCGCAGCAATCGACTCGCGGGATTCCTCCACCCGACGTCGAGCGGACCGACCGGAGGTGTGCAGCGAGGACGCGTTGCCCACCGTGGCGAACACAGATGTCATCGCCTCGATCGCGCTCGGCAACATCGGGGTCGTCGCTGCGTGATCGAGGTACACCGGTGGCCGCGGCGGGACGGGAGCAGTCGTACTGCGCACAGAAGGCATAACAGGCTAGACGATACCCGCTGCCGTGACCGCGGACCTACCTGCGCGAGGTGGGTCCGCGGTCACGGTGATCGATGCTCGGTCAGGCCGCCGCGACCTTCGGCGGCACCGGGCTGCGTTCGGCCTCGGCCACGACCTCGTGCACAGCGGGGTCGTAGACGTCGTCCCGGCGAATCGCCACCTCGCACCGCCGGGCGAGGTCGCGTCGATCGCCGCCGGGTGCCTCCGGGGCCGTGAACTCCACCTCGGCGCGCAGTCCTCGCAGTCGGAAGATCCGGCCGATCGACGCACCGATCGTTTCGTCTCCCACGAAGCACGTGGCGGTGGTCTGCTCGCCGGTCCGGTCGACGTAGCGCAGCCGAATCGGTTGTACCCAGGTCTCCGAATCGATCGCGGCCTGCAGCAGCGCCGGCCGTAGCGAGCCGTATGCACGACCACACCAGGTGGTGGCCTCGGGGAAGACGACGACCGACCCGCCTGCGCGCACACGATCGGCAACCTGATCGACGACGCCGGGGAGCTGATGCAGTCGAGCTCGATCGATCGGAAGTACCTTCATGGCCCGCGCCAGGCGACCGAGCAGCGGCCAGTCGATCAGGTCGGCACGCGCCACGAAGGTCGACGGCTGTACTGCCGTGAGCACGACGACGTCGGTCCAGGAGATGTGACCGGCGACGTGCAGTGCACCTGCGGCGGTGCGGGAGCGTTCGCGGTCGGAGCGAGCGTCGAGCACGGTCAGATCGATTCCGATGGCGAACAGCAGAGTGCGAGCACCGATCCGCGTCAGCGAGCGGCGAACCCGCGGGAACGGAACCCCGAGGACGACCAACACCGGCAGCAACCCGAAGGCCACCATCGCCAGTGCGATTCGGAGCGCGAGGACGATTCGTCCCACCGTCGGTGGGTTCTTCGGCAGACAGCCGTCACTGCACGGCGACGACGGCATCCACGCGTGCACGATCGGTCGTGTCACCGGACACCCGACTCGAACGTCGTTGCTGCCGAACGCAACCGGTCGAGATAGCGAGTGTTGGCCTCGTGCAGCCCGAGCAATGCGACGAAATCGGCGACACCGAATTCCGGATCATGAGCCGGCTCACCGCAGATGGAGGCACCGAGCCGGAGGTAGCCGTTCATCAACGGCGGCATCGACGTTCGCTTCGCGGGTTCGACGTCGATCAGATCCACCCCGTCGACGACGACCGGAGCGTACGGCCGGACCCGACGGTCGGGCGGCGTGGCGTGCTTGTCCAACAGGCGGTCTCGAACACCGCGAACGTTGGCCCCGATCGGATCCCCTGGTGCCGACTGCATGGGCACCGACACGCACCCCATGACCCACTCGTATCCCGTCACATCGAGGTAGTGCAGGATTCCGGCCCACATCAGCCCGAGCACGGACCCGGACCGGTGATCAGGATGAACTGCAGCCCTTCCCATTTCGACGATGTTCATGCCGACTGGATCGAGCGCGGAGATATCGAATTCGGTTGCCGTGTAGTACCCGCCGGCGGACACGGCGGCCTGCGGAGGCAACATGCGGTAGCAGCCGACGAACGTGTCGGTCCACTGGTCACGAACGAGCAGGTGATCACAGAATTCGTCGAACCGATCGGCGTCGAGGCCGTCGGTGTCGGTGGGAATGGAAAACCCCGGCTCGGAAGCGAACACCTCGTAGCGCAGACGCTGCGCGGCGAGTCGGTGCTCCGGGTCGGTGGACAACACCAGCGAATAACGGTCGGTGGCCGGGACGATCGATGCAGTCGAGCTCATGACGGAAGTGGTCATGAGGCGTGTCTAACGAGCGGGGAAGGCCACCGGGCATCGTCGGGGAAACGTGTCGGAAGAGTTTGTGTGAACAAGGTTGCGCTGCCCGAGACGACAGGCCCCCACCGCGCGAGCGGTGAGGGCCTGTCGTCGAACAGCGCTGAAGGCTATCCCTTGTGCTTCTTGACTGCCTCGGTCAGCTGCGGTGCGACGTTGAAGAGGTCACCGACGATGCCGTAGTCGGCGATCTCGAAGATGGGCGCTTCCTCGTCCTTGTTGACCGCGACGATCGTCTTCGAGGTCTGCATGCCTGCACGGTGCTGGATGGCTCCGGAGATACCCAGCGCGACGTACAGCTGCGGGGAGACGGTCTTGCCCGTCTGACCCACCTGGAACTGGCCGGGGTAGTAGCCGGAGTCGACAGCGGCGCGCGAGGCACCGACTGCGGCACCGAGCGAGTCGGCCAGACTCTCGACGACGGAGAACTTGTCGGCGCTGCCGACACCACGTCCACCGGACACGACGACCGATGCCTCGGTGAGCTCCGGACGGTCGCCGCCGACGATCGGGTCACGCGAGGTGACCTTGACGGCCCCTTCTTCCTGCGCGGGAACCTCGACGGTTTCGCGGGTGCCCGCTCCGGCCTTCGGCTCGGCCTCGACTGCACCGGGGCGCAGCGAGATGACCGGAACGTCGCCGTTGGCCTTGGCCTCGACGGTGAACGCGCCACCGAAGATGGAGTAGACGGCACTGCCGTCGCCGTTGATTGCGACGACGTCGTTGTGGTAGCCCGAGCCGAGGCGTGCTGCGAGTCGTCCCGCAACTTCCTTGCCCTCGATCGTGGCAGCGGTGATGATCGCTGCCGGCGAGACCGACTCCGCCAGTGCCGACAGCACGTCGACCTTCGGGGTGACGAGGAATCCGTCGACCGCGTCGGATTCGGCGGCGTAGATCTTCTCGGCACCGGCTTCGGTCAGTGCGTCGGCGACCTTGTCGGTGGTGCCGACCGGGCCGGTGACGACCGCGGACGGCTCACCCAGCGCACGAGCGGCGGTGATCAGCTCGGTGCTGACCTTCTTCAGTGTTCCCTCGACGTGCTCCACGAGCACGAGTACTTCTGCCATGACTTGCTCCTCGTTTGTCTTCGATTGCTCGGTGGGGCGGGATCAGATGATCTTCTGGCCGACGAGGTAGGTGGCGATCTTGTCGCCGCCGTCGCCCTCGTCGGTGAGCCGCTCGCCTGCAGTCTTGGGAGGCTTGGGGGTGGACGACGTGACGGTCGTTCCCGCGTTGTCGACGCCGACGATGCCGTCCTCGACACCGATGTCGGCGAGCGTGATGGTCTGCACCGTCTTCTTCTTGGCGGCCATGATGCCCTTGAAGGACGGGAAGCGCGGTTCGTTGATCTTCTCGGTGACGCTCACGATGGCGGGCAACGCGGCTTCGAGGCCGAAGATGCCTTCGTCGGTCTCCCGCTCGCCGGTGACCTTGCCGTCGGCTACGACGAGCTTGCGCATCTGCGTCAGGGCCGGGATCTGCAGGTATTCGGCGATGATCGCGGGAACGGCACCGGTGCGGCCGTCGGTGGCCTCGTTGCCGGCGATGATGAGATCGGCCGGCTCGTCGTTCTCGAATGCGACGTTGCCGAGCGCTGCGGCCAGCGCGTATCCGGTCTGGATCGCGTCGGAGCCGTGCAGGGTCGGGTCGTTGAGGTGCACTGCGCTGTCTGCACCCATCGACAAGGCCTTGCGAATGGCGTCGGTGGCGCGGTCGGGGCCTGCGGACAGAACCTTCACCTCACCGCCCTGGGCTTCCTTGATGAGCAGTGCTTCTTCGACGGCCCGCTCGTTGATCTCGTCGAGGACGGCGTCGGCAGCCTCGCGATCGAGGGTGTAGTCACCGTCGGTGAGCTTGCGCTCGGACCACGTGTCTGGAACCTGCTTGATCAAAACAACGATGTTCGTCATGGGTCTGCGTCGACCTCCTGGTCATGTTCTGCTGATCGTGAGTGTTCTAACGGTTGGTGCAGTACTGATTGGTGCAGTTCTACGGTCTGGGACGAGGTTACCTCACCGTAGTTACTCGTGGGTAACTTACCTCCCTGCCTGTCCGACCATACATCTGCACCCCGACTGTTATGGAGACCACGTTGGCTTACCTCCCGCGCGCCTCCACTAACCTTTCGGCGGTGAACGATTCATCGGCTCAGGCACCGGCACCGGAACCACTCCCCCTCACCGGAGAACGCACCGTGCCCGGCATCGCCGAGGAGAACTACTGGTTCCGCCGCCACGAGGTGGTCTACCGCGCACTCGTCGAGCGCTGCCGCGACCGAACGGTGCTCGAAGCAGGATCCGGAGAAGGCTACGGAGCCAACATGATTGCCGATGTCGCGTCGAACGTTCTCGGTCTCGACTACGACGCGTCGGCCGCCGCACACGTGCATGCCCGCTACCCGAAGGTGACCATGCTGCGTGGCAACCTCGACCGCCTGCCGTTGGCCGATTCCTCGATCGATGTCGTCGTCAATTTCCAGGTGATCGAGCACCTCTGGGACCAAGGTGCGTTCCTTGCCGAGGTGCACCGGGTACTCGCGCCCGGGGGCATTCTGTTGATCAGCACACCGAACCGCATCACGTTCTCGCCCGGCCGTGACACCCCGCTCAATCCCTTCCACACCCGCGAACTCGACGCGGCCGAACTCACCGAACTACTCGTGGACGCTCGGCTCGAGGTCGACGAACTCACCGGGGTCAGGCACGGACGCACTCTGGCCGCCCTCGATGCCAAGCACGGCGGCTCGTTCATCGACGCTCAGATCGAACGAGCACTGGCCGGCGAACCCTGGCCTGCCGAACTCACCGAGGACGTCGCGGCTGTCTCGATCGAGGATTTCGACATCACCGCCGACCGCATCGACGACAGCCTCGACCTGGTCGCCGTTGCCCGCAAGATCTCGAGCACGGTGATCGGGTGACATCCGGTGCCACCGTGCCGGGCATGTTCTCTCTCGTTCTGCACTCCCACCTTCCGTGGTTGGCCAATCACGGCAGGTGGCCGGTAGGCGAAGAGTGGCTGTATCAGTCCTGGGCCGACTGCTACCTGCCACTCACCGCGATGCTCGAGCAACTGGCCGAGGACGGTCACACCGACGTGCTGTCGCTGGGGATCACCCCGGTTCTGGCCGCTCAACTCGACGATCCACACTGCCTGTCCGGAATGCACCACTGGCTCGGGAACTGGCAGCTCAGGGCCCACGAGGCGACAGATCGCGACCTGTCCGTTCGTGAGCACCGAGGTTCTGCCGCCGCGCTCGATCGATTCGAGGCCCGGTGGCGACACGGCGGTTCGGCGGTACTCCGGCCGCTGGTCGACAACGGAACCGTCGAACTGCTGGGTGGGCCGCTGGCGCATCCGTTCCAGCCGCTGCTCGATCCGCGGCTTCGGCAGTTCTCACTGAGCGAAGGCCTGCTCGACGCCCGCTCCCGGTGGGGCACCGCGCCCCGAGGCATCTGGGCACCGGAATGCGGATTCACCCCCGGCATGGAAACCGAATACGCCGCCGCCGGGGTCTCGCACTTCATGGTCGACGGGCCCGCGATGCGTGGAGACACCTCCCTCGGCAGGCCGGTCTGGGACTCCGACGTCGTCGCGTTCGGACGCGACCTGCCGGTCAGCTACCGCGTCTGGTCACCGAAGTCCGGTTATCCCGGCCACGGTTCCTACCGGGATTTCCACACCTACGATCACGCGACCGGTCTCAAACCGGCACGGGTCACCGGCCGCTCGGTCGCGTCGAACGACAAGGCTCCCTACGATCCCGAGCGGGCGGCGGCGACGGTGGACCGTCACGTGGCCGACTTCGTCGATGTGGTTCGTCGGCGCCTGATCTCGGAGTCCGAGCGGATCGGTCGCGACGCCCTCGTCGTCGCGGCCTTCGACACCGAGCTGTTCGGGCACTGGTGGCACGAGGGTCCGCAGTGGCTCGGCAAGCTCATGCGCGCGCTACCCGCCGCGGGCATCACCGTCGGCACGCTCGGCGACGCCCGCGAGCAGGGATACGTCGGAGCGCCACTGGAACTGCAGGATTCGTCGTGGGGATCGGGTAAGGACTGGCGGGTGTGGGCGGGCGACGACGTCGCGGACCTGGTCGCGCTCAATGCCGAGGTCTCTCGGACCGCTCTCGACGCCGTCGATACCGCCCGAGCTGCACAGCGTCGCGCCGGTGGACCCGAACTCCGCAATCGCGTCAACGATCAGATACTGCGTGAGACACTGATGGCCGTGGCCAGCGACTGGGCATTCATGGTCAGCAAGGACTCCGCCGCAGGCTACGCGCGGGAACGGGCACACGTTCACGCACATGCGTTGCGTGAGATCGCGGCCGCGGCCGCAGGTGGGTCACCTGTCCGAGCGAACGAATTGGCTCGGCAGTGGAACCGCGCGGACGGGCTGTTTCCTGCGCTGGACGCACGCCGACTGCCCGGTGCACACGTCGGCGACGAGCGAGAAGATGCAGGGGGGCGTCGATGAAGATTCTGATGGTGTCGTGGGAGTACCCACCCGTGGTGGTGGGCGGCCTCGGTCGGCACGTTCATCACCTGGCAACCGAACTGGTCCGGTGCGGCCACGAGGTCGTGGTGCTGTCGCGTCGACCCACCGGAACCGACGCCGCCACCCACCCGACGTCTCACCACATCGAGGACGGGGTGCTCGTCGTCGCGGTGGCCGAGGACCCCGCTCACTTCGTCTTCGGGGAGGACATGCTCGCATGGACCCTCGCGATGGGGCACGCGATGGTGCGTGCCGGCGTCGCGCTGGGAAAGCCGGGACTGGGCGACGGCTGGCAACCCGACGTCGTTCATGCGCACGACTGGCTCGTCGCGCACCCGTCGATCGCACTCGCCGAGTTCTACGACGTACCGCTCGTCTCGACCATCCACGCCACCGAGGCCGGCCGCCACAGCGGCTGGATCTCCGGCCCCGTCAACCGTCAGGTGCACTCCGTCGAGTGGTGGCTCGCCAACGATTCCGATGCAGTGATCACCTGTTCGGGGTCGATGAAGGACGAGGTCACCACCCTGTTCGGAGTATCCGAGTCGGCGGTGACGGTGATTCGCAACGGAATCGACCGATCCACCTGGCACTTTCGTCGACGAGAGCCTCGATCGGAGCCGGCGAAGCTGCTCTACGTCGGCCGACTCGAGTACGAGAAGGGCATCCAGGATGCCATCGCCGCCCTGCCCCGCATCCGACGAAGCCACCCGGGTACCACCTTGCACATCGCCGGCGAGGGAACACAGTTCGCCTGGTTGGCAGGGCTGACGCGCACCCACCGGGTTGCGCGCGCAGTGTCGTTTCTGGGCAATCTGGACCACACCGAACTGCTCGGCTGGCTGCACGGAGCCGACGCCATCGTTCTACCCAGTCGATACGAACCGTTCGGCATCATCGCGCTGGAGGCTGCGGCTGCGGGTACCCCACTGGTCGCGTCCACCGCAGGCGGTCTGGGTGAAGCCATCGTCGACGGCGTGACCGGCCTGTCCTTCGAGCCCGGCGACGTCGGTGGGCTCGCTGCCGCCGTGCGGCGCGTTCTCGACAACGCGGACGCCGCGCAGGAACGAGCCGTGGCCGCCCGCGACCGGCTCACCGTGGATTTCGACTGGAAACACGTCGCCGAGTCGACGGCCCAGGTCTACCTGGAAGCCAAACGTAAGGTTCGGCATCCGCTGGCCCGCCCGCACATCGCCGAGCGCGCGCTCCCCGGCCGTACCTGAGCACACCGGGGTCAGATCTCCCGCGCCGCCTCGGCCTGTCCGAGCGCCTTCTTGCGGGCGATATCCTCCAGCGCAGCAATGTATTTCGCGCGGTCGGCGGCACCGGCCTCCCACGCGTCCTTGCGATTGCGGACGACCTTGGCCGGGGCCCCGACCGCGATGCTGTAATCCGGGATCTCACCCTTGACGACGGCGTGGGCTCCGAGCACGCAGCCCCGCCCGATCCTGGTCTCGCGGAGGATCGTCACCTTGGCGGCGATCCACGTGTCCGGCCCGATCCGCACCGGGCCCTTGACGATTCCCTGATCCTTGATGGGCATGTTCACATCGTCCATCCGATGATCGAAATCGCAGATGTAGCACCAGTCGGCCACCAGCGTCGATGCGCCGATCTCGATGTCGAGGTAGGTGTTGACGACGTTGTCCTTACCGAACACCACCTTGTCGCCGATCCGCAGCGAGCCCTCGTGGCAGCGAATGGCATTACCGTCGCCGATGTGGACCCAGCGCCCGATCTCGAGACGAGAGAGTTCGGGGGTCGAATGTATCTCCACGTTCTTGCCGAGAAACACCATGCCCCTCAGGATCACGTGCGGATTGGCGAGCTTGAACTTCGCGAGGCGGTAGTACCGCACGAGGTACCACGGCGTGTACGCCTTGTTCGCGAGCACCCAGTCGAGAGACGCACGCGTGAGGAACCGCGCCTGCTCGGTGTCGCGTCGTCTCGACCCGCGCCAGCGTGTCCGCAGCGGCGCGTTCCACATACTCGTCATGGACGTTCACCCTAGTTTCTCGTTCGCCCGCTCTCTGCCGGCACCCTTGCGCGGGCTAGGGTTGCCTGTCGACTGTTGCTCGTCGACGAGACGAACACAGACGCCCCGGCACCACGTCGGGCACGGAAATCAAGACACGGGGAGCGATCGATGCGCGGCGTCACGGCCAAGGGCAGGACCGGCAGAAAGGTCACTGCGGTCGCTGCGGCGATAGTCGTGGTGACCGTGAGCGGTTGCAGCGCCGACACCTCGGCCATCGAACCGCTCTCCCCCGATTCGTGGCCCGCAGCGCATGCGAACTCGCACAACAGCGGTTCGACGGCCGTGTCGGTGTCGACACCTCTGTCCCTGGACTGGACGCGCCCCACGGGCGGCACGGTGACCTCTCCGGTGTCCATCGGATCGACGGGCCAGATGTTCGTCACTGCCGCCACCGAATCCGGCTGCAACCTCTTCTCGTTCGAGATCGACTCCGCCCGCAAGCGCTGGTGCAATCGAGTCGGGCCGTCCGTCGTCACTGCCACGCCGACCGTCGATTCGGCCATCAACGTCTACATCGGCGACGACGGCGGCATGAACTCGTACAACGACCACGGACAACTGCGTTGGCGCACACCGGTGTACGGAGTGCCCAAGTCCGCCCAGTTCCTCGGGGACGGCAGCCTGCTCTCGATCACCCAGATGGGCCAGGTCAGCGTTCTCGATTCGCAGAACGGGCAACTCCGAGTGCCCATTCTGGATCTGGTTCCGACGCCGGATTTCCTGACCGAGCCGAACTCCGATTTTCAGCCGATGGACACCGGACTCGCCCAGTGCAGCTCGGGTGGATCCGAATGCCCCGTACCCGCAGCACCCGCGGTGGACAGTGCGACCGGAACGATGTACCTGACACTGTGGCGTCCGGGTTCGATTGCACCACAACTCGTTTCGGTGCAGTACGACCGGGACGGCTCTCCCGGACTCGTCGAACGCTGGTCCTCGGACCTGCTGCCCGCCGGAGTCGCGTCGAGTCCGGTGCTGTCCGAGGACGGGTCGACGGTCTACCTGGCCGACGTCGACGGCAGGTTGACCGCGTTCGACACCGCCGACGGGCGACAGAAGTGGACCGAGGGCACCGGGCTCGGCATCGGTGCCAGTCCCTCGATCGCTTCCGACGGCACGATCGTGCCGTCGGGCGGGGACGGCACCCTCATGGGCGTGCGCGACAACGGAGATTCGGCCGAGCGAGTGTGGGTCCGCGACGACATCGAACAGGCAGGCAGCGCAGCCCAATCCGCAGACGGACGCGGCCATACCGTCGTACGCGAGGACGACGGGCTGGCCCTGCTCACGTTCGACGCGGCCACCGGAGAAACGGTGGACGTGCAACCGGTTCCCGACGTCGTCGGCACCACCGTCGGCACGTCCATCGGCCCGGACGGCCAGGTCGTCACCGCGAGCTACCTCGGCGAGATCTTCACCTACACGGGCTGAGCGACAGCGCCCGGAGCGCAGACGAACGCCACCGCGGACCGTTCGACTCGGGCGATCACCACAGACAACGCCACGGAGCCGCGCAGTTTGAGCCTGGGCCGCAGTATCGCCGGATCCACGTCGACCCCGCGGACGAGAATCTCCACCGAGCCGCAATCCATCCGATTCAGTTGTTGCCGAAGCACTTTCTCCGAGAACTTGGACTGCTCGAGAATTCGAAAGCCGCGCACCCCGGCCGGGACGGTGTCGCCGGTCAGATACGCAATTCTCGGATCGAGTTGCCACAGACCGAATCTGGCTCCGTAGTGCCGAACCAAACCGGCTCTGACCACCGCCCCGTCCGGATCGACCAGATAGCGGCCGGGGGGCCGAACCGGAATCTCGTCCGACTCGGCATCGGTGAATTCCAGAACACTGCCGTCGGATCGAAGAACCGCTGCCCGACGCCGAACACCGCGCTCGCTCAACCCCTCCGACCACAGGCACGCTTCTCTCACTCCTCCGTCGAGCGAGACCACCTCGATCTCGCCGGCCCAGTCGAGCGCATCGAAATCCAGGCCGGGCGCACACTTGACGACCAGGTCTCGGCCTCGATAGGCGTCGAACAGATCCGGGAGCGGCGGCTGCAGAGCCGCCGGGTCATGGCGTCGCCGCCCACCTGCTCGGCGGCCGGGATCGGCGACGACGACGGTCTCACGCGTCGTCGGGGTCAGTGCGTCGGCGCGCAGCAGAGTGGCCTCAGGAACGTTGTGTGCGGCCATCCGAAGCCGAATCGGGTCGAGATCGCTGCCCACCGCCAACTCCGCCGTAGCGACGAGGACGGACAGTTCACTGCCGATCGAACACGTGACATCGTGCACCCGTCGCCCCGCGAGTCGAGCGGCCCGCCTCCGCGCGACGAGCGTCGGCGTGGCCTGCTGGACCGCCTCGTCGGTCACCAGCCACCGATCGGAGTCGACCAACTTCACTCGGGCCTTGCGGCGGACCGTGACCGTTTCGATCAGTGCACTCGCGTGGTCCGGGAAGCGAGTGCGCACCGAGGCCGTGTCGCGCACCGACGTTCGAGCGCTGAGCTCGAGATCGTCGACCGCAGCAAGAGCTCCGGCACCGGCCTCGCTTGAAAAGAAGTCGAGGTCGGTGCCGGTGAATTCGTAGCCCACTAGCGGACTCGAGCGCAGAGCCTGCGGCGGTCCGAGCCGATCAAGCGCGAGGGGCGGGCTTGATGCCGGTGATCATCACGTTGTAGAACAGTCCGCGCGGAACCACGTGCTGCAGCACGTTCTCGTCCACCCAGCTCAGTGTCTTCCAACCGCCGAAGGCGAATTTCGCCCAGTTCCATCCCAGCTTGCCCTCGGGTACTGCGGCCTCGAAGGTCCGCACCGGCCAACCGAGCAGAGCGGCGGCGAACTCCTCGGTGTTCGCCTGCACGGACTCGGCACCGGCCGAGAGCGCGATGTGCTCGAGATCGGTGGGATCGAACGTGTGCAGGTCGACGACGGCCTCCAGTGCCGCCGCTCGCGAGGATTCGTCGAGCTCTTCCTGCGGCTTGCGCCAGCTCGCCAGGAACGGAAGTTTGGTCGCGCGGGTGGTCGCCTCCCACGTGATGCGTCCGAGCCACCGTGCGTAGAAGTTGCCGACCGTGGTGGGTTCGCCCGCGAAAACGAAGCGGCCGCCCGGCTTGAGTACCCGCAGCACCTCTCGCAGGGACTGTTCGACGTCCGGGATGTGATGGAGGACGGCGTGCCCGACGACGAGATCGAACGTGTTGTCGTCGTACGGAATCGTCTCCGCATCGGCGACCCGGCCGTCGACGTCCAGGCCGAGGTGCTCGGCGTTGCGAAGAGCGACCTTGACCATGCCGGGCGAGAGGTCGGTGACCGAGCCCTTGTCTGCGATGCCGGCCTGCATCAGGTTGAGCAGGAAGAACCCGGTACCGCAGCCCAGCTCGAGGGCGCGGCCGTACGGAAGTGCGGATTGCGCCGACGCGTCACCGGAGACCGCCTGATCGAATCTGCCGCGCGCGTAGTCGATGCATCGCTCGTCGTAGGAGATCGACCACTTGTCGTCGTAGGTTTCGGCTTCCCAGTCGTGATAGAGCACCTGAGCCAGTTTGGTGTCCGACCGTGCGGCCTCTACCTGCTCGGCAGTGGCGTGCGGGTTCGGGGCTGGATCGACCTGGCGGTCATCGGTCTCGGACGACGCCGAAGGCACCGAGTTCGAGATCGATCGATTGACACCGTCGTGGGGGCTTGCAGTCATCAGGCGAGCCTACTATCCGGTAGCTGTGGAACAACTCTGCTCTGCGGGACCGTTGCTTCACCGCCCGGTGAAGGTCGCTTTACCAGGGCCGTCGGCCACGAACGACGTCATGCCGATCGTGCGATCCTCGGTGGCGAACAGCGCCGCGAACTGCTGAGCCTCGATCCGAAGACCGGTGGTGAGATCGACGTCGAGCCCCTGATCGATCGACGCCTTCGCCGCTGCGAGCGCTCGCGATGCACCCGTGGTGAACTGCATGGCCCAGGCGCGCGCTGCGTTGTACACCTCGTCCGGTGCCACCACCTCGTCCACCAATCCGATACGCAACGCTTCCTCGGCACCGACGAAGCGGCCGGTGAAGACCATGTCCTTTGCACGGCTCGGGCCGATCAGCCGAGCCAGCCGCTGCGTTCCGCCGCCGCCGGGGATGACACCGAGCAGCACCTCGGGGACACCGAACTTGGCGTTGTCGCCGGCGATCCGACGGTCCGCACCCAGTGCAACCTCCAGCCCACCACCGAGTGCGTACCCGGTCACGGCCGCGACCACGGGCTTGGGAATAGTACTGAGCGAGCCGAGGGCCGACTGCAGATCTCCGGCGATCGCGGCCATCTCCGACGCGGACAGCGCCACCATCTCCTTGATGTCGGCACCGGCGGCGAAGACCTTCTCGCCGCCGTAGACGACGACGGCCTTGACGTCGGCATTCACCGTGGCCTCGCGAGCCGCCGCTCGGATCTCGTCCTGCATCTGCCGATCGAGCGCATTCATCGGCGGACGGTCGAGGCGGATGGTGCCGATGCCGTCGGACACTTCGAGATTCACGAACTCAGCCATGGGCCGAAAGGCTACCGGGCCGAGGACTAGCGATCCGACCAGGGATGGCGCGTTCCGGCGTAGTACGCGTCGTCGCCGTCGAAGAGCACCCGGACAGTCCCCTCGTCGCGGGTGAGGATCGGCAGAACCGGGGCGATCTCGCGGTCGTGGTCGACGACCTGTGCGACGGTGTCGAACCGAGACAGTGCGTCGAGTTGGCTCCAGGTGGGCGGAAGGAGGATGGTGTTCCCCGACCGCCAGTCCGCCAGTGCGTCACCGGTGGAGCGCCAGCTCACCGACGCCGCCTCGCTGGTCTCGCCGTCCGCATTCTGCCCCTCGGGCAGCACTGCGACGAAAAACCGGGTGTCGTACCGTCGCGCTTCGCCCACCGGGGTGATCCAGTGCGACCACGGCCGGAGCAGATCCGATCGCAGAACGAGGTCGTGGGCGGTGAGGAATTCGGCGAACGACACCTCACGGCGCTCGAGCCGACCCCGCTCTCCCGCGAACGGAGCGGTGTCGGCAACGATCGAATCCGGTGTCGAGCCGGCCAGCAGCACACCGCACTCCTCGAACGTCTCGCGCGCCGCGGCACACACCAGGGCCTGCGCCTTGCCCTCGTCGGTTCCGAAGCGCTCGGCCCACCACGACGGCGGCGGTCCTGCCCAGCGGACGTCAGCTGCCGCGTCCGAGGGGTCGACGCCGCCACCGGGAAACACCGTCATGCCACCCGCGAAGGCCATGCCACCGACACGTTCGAGCAGGAACACCTCGATGTCGGGTCGTGACAGGCCGTCACGAATCAAGATGACCGTCGAGGCGTCCCGGGCCTGTACGTGATCGGCAGCACTGTTCGAGCTCATGAAAGGGAACGTACCGCTGCATTGCGCAGCGGAGTCGATCGGTCCGCTCTATCGGCGGTGCGCCCCGGCAGCGCGGGTCCGCCGCGCGAAGAAGCGACCGTCGACGCGATCGAGTGCGATCGACTGACTGAACGCCTCGGTCAGATTCTCTGCGGTGATGACGTCGTCGACCAGTCCCTGCGCCACCACCCCGCCTTCCTTGAGCAGCAACGCGTGACTGAATCCCGGCGGAATCTCTTCCACGTGATGGGTGATCAGCACGGTCGCGGGGGCGTCTGGATCGGCAGCGAGGTCGGTCAGCCGCGCCACCAGTTCCTCGCGTCCACCGAGGTCGAGCCCTGCCGCAGGCTCGTCCAGCAACAGCAGTTCGGGATCGGTCATCAGAGCGCGGGCGATGAGAACGCGCTTTCGTTCGCCTTCCGACAGCGTGCCGTAGGTGCGGGTGGCGAGATGCTCGGCACCGAGGCTCTCGAGCATTTCCACTGCACGCTCGGTGTCGACCGCGTCGTATTTCTCACGCCAGCGCCCCAACACCGAGTAGCCGGCGGACACCACCAGATCGGATACAAGTTCGTCGGCCGGAATGCGCTGCGCCAGCGAGGAGGACGACAGACCGATCCGCGGTCGGAGTTCGGAGACGTCGGCCTTGCCCATGACCTCGCCGAGAACGTGGGCGACACCGGACGTGGGATGGATTTCGGCCGCAGCGATGCGCAGCAGAGACGTCTTTCCGGCACCGTTCGGGCCGAGGACCACCCACCGTTCGTCCAGTTCCACCTTCCAGGTGACGGGTCCCACCAGGGTCGCACCGCCGCGGCGGACGACTACGTCGGTGAAATCTACGAGCAGGTCGGGATCCGGTTCAGACACGACGCCTATCTTCCCGCACATCGACCGCGCATTCACGGCAGGATGTGCACGCGTGTCGCCCAATGACGATCTGCCTCGTAGCTCCCACCGGACCACCGGCGACGAGTCCGCCTCGAACCCGCCCGGATCACCGTTCCCACTGGGTGCCACCGCGTTGCCGACTGGCACGCAATTTGCAGTCCATGCGCCCGAGGCCGATGGAGTCGAGGTGTGTCTGATCGATCCGGACGGCGGTGAACGACGGGTGGAACTGACCACCCGCACGTTCGGAATTCGGCATGCCTTCGTCCCGGGAGTGCAGCCCGGTGATCGATACGGCTTCCGTGCCCACGGGAGGTGGGATCCGCACTCCGGCCGCCGGTTCAACGGTGCGAAGATTCTGCTCGATCCCGCGGCACGCCAGGTGATCGGCGCATTCGGAGACCCGTCGGCGTTGCTCGCCTACGAGGACGACCCGTTCGGCGCGCCCAGTTCTCGCGACTCGCTCGGGCACCTCCCGCTCGGCGTCGTCCGCGCAGCTGCCGATCGCGTCGGCCGTCCCGCGCGCCCCGAGGTACCGTGGGACCGAACCGTCCTGTACGAGCTGCACGTGGGGTCGTTCACTGCCCGCAATCCTGCTGTGCCCCAGCATCTTCGCGGTACATACCTGGGGCTGGCCGAGCCCGCGGTCCTCGAACATCTCGCACGCATCGGCATCACGTCGGTCGAATTGTTGCCCGTACACACCACATTCACCGAACCCGGCGTCCGCGCCCGAGGTATGCGAAACCACTGGGGGTACTCGACGGGTGCGTACTTCGCACCGGATCCGCGTTTCGCCGCTGTTCCCGGTGAGGAGGTGGACGAATTTCGCACCATGGTCGACGCGCTGCACGCTGCCGGGATCGAGGTGATCCTCGACGTCGTCTACAACCACACGTGCGAATCCGCGGTCGACGGCCCCTCGATCAGCTGGCGTGGGCTCGATGCGCCCGGCTACTACCTGCTGGACGGACGCGGATCGGACGTCGATCTCACCGGCTGCGGCAACACTCTCGATTCCGCGTCCCCCGCGGTCGTGAGGATGGTGTGCGACAGCCTTCGGTACTGGGTCGAGGACATGGGTGTGGACGGGTTCCGATTCGATCTCGCCAGCACTCTCGGTCGGCCCGGCGGTTGGCGATTCGATTCTCGCGCACCGTTGTTGACCGCCATTGCCACCGACCCGGTCCTGGCTCGGGTCAAATTGATCGCCGAGCCGTGGGACGCCACCGGTGCCGGCTATCAGGTCGGCAACTTCGGGGTGGCGTGGTCGGAATGGAACGATCGCTACCGCGACACGGTGCGATGCTTCTGGGCGGGCCAGCACGGCGTCCGCGAATTGGCCTCGCGTCTGGCCGGTTCGGAGGACCTCTTCGCGGGCGGCGGACGCCTACCGTGGGCGTCGATCAACTTCGTCACCGCGCACGACGGGTTCACCGCCCGAGATCTGGTGTCGTACGAGCACAAACACAACGAGGCCAACGGCGAAGAGAACAGGGACGGTACCGACAACAACTCGTCGGTCAACCACGGCGTCGAGGGGCCGAGCGACGACCCATCCGTCGTCGAGGCTCGGGGACGCCATGTCCGAGCACTACTGGCGACCCTGACGCTCTCCACCGGTACACCGATGCTGCTCGCCGGCGACGAACTGGGACACAGCCAGGGAGGCAACAACAACGCGTACTGCATCGCCGAGGATGCACCGGCGGCGGACGCCTGGGCCATCGACTGGGACAGTGCGGATCAGAACATGATTCGCTTCGTGGGTCGACTGCTCCGCGTCCGAGCGAGCGCTCCGACACTGCGTCAACAGGAGTTCTTCACCGGCCGCGCGACACCGACCGGCCGACCCGATCTGGTGTGGTTCGATTCCGCCGGAGTCGAATTCGACACGGACCGATGGAACGACGACTCGGTCCGCACCATTCAGGCCTGGGTGGACGGTTCCGACGTCCGCTCCTATGCCTCCGACGGCGGGCAGGTCGACGACGCCAGCTCGCTCCTCGTCCTCCATTCCGGCGGCCCCGCCGACATCACTCTGGCGTGCCCGAGTTGGTCGTCGTCGCGGTTCGTTCCGGTCCTCGATTCCTCGTGCGTGGACGGCGTGCCCGCGGATACCACTGCGCTGGAACCGGGTTCGACGATATCGGTGACCGGATCGACAGTCCTGGTACTGCGCAGCGCAGGCAGATGAGTCATGAACAATTGCACGAGCGGACCGACTCCGAGCGCATAGAGAACCGTCCCGACGCCCAGCGTCCCACCGAGCAACCAACCGGTGAGCACCACCGTCAACTCGATTCCGGTGCGGGTGAGGCGAATCGACCATCCGGTCCTGGCCACCAGACCGGTCATCAGTCCGTCTCGCGGCCCCGGACCCATCCCGGCACCGATGTACAGCGCGGTTGCGAACGCGTTGACCACGATGCCCGACACCATGGCCAGGGTCCTGATCGGGAGCCCGTCGAGATGCGGCAACACCGCCGACGTCGCGTCCACCGCAACGGCGATCACCACCACGTTGCTCACGGTGCCCAGACCGGGGCGTTGCCGCAGCGGGATCCACATCAGCAGGACGGCCACGCCGGTGATGGCGGTGATGGTTCCGAAGCTGAGCGAGAGGTGACTCTCGAGACCCTGGTGAAAGACATCCCAGGGGTTGACGCCCAGTCCACCGGCGATCATCAGCGACATCGACGCCCCGTACAGCCACAGCCCCACGTAGAGGGCGGCCAACCGAGAAGGAAGCCGGCGACCGGCGACAACACGACGTGGTGAGGTGAACATGCTTCCAGTCTCGGGGCTACTGGATATGTTCGGCATAGCCACTTGTGCGACAGTGGACCCCAGATCTAGGGAACGGCAATCACGGTCGTCGAACCCGGTGCCACTTCGGTGAAACCTGCATCCCGCACCGCGACGGCACGTCCAGCGTGAACCTCGCCCAGCGCGCGCGTCCATTGTTCCGGATTCGCGGATCTGACCGAACATTCGAAGCCCGCCGTAGCCCACTCACGGCACTGTGCAGTGCTCATCGCACCCGCCAGCAGCATCGACGCGTGCCCCACCTGAGCCGCTGCCTTGCCGACCGTCATCGACAGGGAGGCGTCGATCCACAGCACCGGGCCGGGCGAGACCGACGGTTCGTCTTCGGCCGGCACGTCGGTCCCACCGATCTGCAGCCGCTTGATCCGCGGATCCAGCTCTCCGACCCGACCGGGCACGAATGCGCGTGCCGACGCTCCCCCGACGTCGACCGTCACACCCGGAACATCCTGCGCCGCACGCCACTGCGCACCGCGTGCACGTCGGGCAACTTTTCGGATGCGTGCCGACGTCCACTCGGTGAAGGCCTCGTTCCACGACGCGCCCACGCCCACTCGTGGGTCCAGGCACAGCGCAACGGTTGCTCGCGCAGCCGCCTCGAGCAACTCACTACGGAGAGGCGGATCGATTTTGGGGATGTGCAGCACCAACGGCATGGCCAGAACCTGTGACGGATCTGCCGGGTCCTCCGCTCCGCCGTACCCACGAGCGAGCTCGGCGTGGCGCGAGACGAACGTGTTCTCCGGTGAGAATTCCTCGACCACAGTCTCGGCCACCACGTCATCCGATGTGTCGCCGGGAGTGGGATCGCCGGTCACGGGATCGCCGGTCACGGGATCGGGACGCGGCGGACTCCCCCGTCCACTGCGTCCGCGGCTTCGATCTCGTTGCGGGTGACGCCGAGGATGAACAGGACCGCATCGAGGTACGGATGGGAGATAGCGGTGTCGGCGATCTCTCGCAACGCAGGCTTGGCGTTGAAGGCAACCCCGAGGCCTGCTGCGGTGAGCATGTCGATGTCGTTGGCTCCGTCGCCCACGGCGACGGTCTGCTCCATCGGCACTCCCGACTGCGCCGCGAATTCACGCAGTGCGGTCGCTTTCGCAGCACGATCGACCACTTCTCCGATGACTCGTCCGGTGAGCTTGCCGTCGACGATCTCGAGGGTGTTCGCCTTGACGTAATCGAGTTCGAGTTCGTGAGCGAGGCCCTCGATGACCTGTCGGAATCCCCCGGACACGACGCCGCAGGCGAAGCCGAGACGCCGCAGGGTGCGGATGGTGGTTCTGGCCCCCGCGGTCAGTTCCAGGCTTTCGCCCACTTCGTCGATGACGGATTCGTCGAGTCCCGCCAACACGGCGACCCGCTGTTCGAGCGACTCCGCGAAGTCGATCTCACCGCGCATGGCAGCTTCGGTGACCGCACGTACCTCGTCCTCGCGTCCCGCGCGGGCAGCCAACATTTCGATGACCTCACCCTGGACGAGCGTGGAGTCGACGTCGAACACGATCAGTCGCTTGGATCGCCGTGCGATTCCGCCGCGCTGCACCGCGATGTCGACGCCGATTCCGGCGGCGATGGCCGCGAGCCCCGTGCGCAACTGCAGGTCGGCATCCGGCGACGTGTCGGTCGCGGTCACCTGCAGTTCGAGGCCGGTGACGGGATAGTCGGCAATTCCGCGTATGGAATCGATGTTCGCGCCCTGGCGGGCGAGTTCACGGGAGATGGTGCTGAAAGCGCGCGCTGTCACGGGTCGTCCCAGAACGACGACGACGTGGGTGGCCAAGCTCTGACCACCGCCCCGCGCGGTGTCGATCTCGACATCGACGTGAACACCGACCGTCGCCATCGCGTCCTCGAGCTCCTCCTGGAGCGCCTCGGGATCGCGCGGGCAGGACAGGAGAACGCCCAGTGTCAATCTGCCGCGGATGACCACCTGCTCGACGTCGAGCAGACTGACGTTGTGCCGTGACAGTGCTGCGAACAGCACCGATGTGACGCCCGGCTTGTCGGGTCCCGTCACCGTCACCAGCACTGCGGTGTCACTCGAAGTCACCGAATCTCCCTTTCGTGCACGGCCCCAGCGGCCGGATAGGTCTTCGTGTCACCTGTCGTGGACGAGCGAGCCCGAACACGCCACGAGATTGTCGCAAGCGAAGAGCCCCACCCGGTAGCCGGGAGGGGCTCTCGCTGCGCTGTGGACTACTTGGGGTCCGGGTCTCCTGACCCTTCGTGATCGCTGGTGGCGATCGGGGCCCGGCGGGCCTGTTCGAGCACTGCGGTGGTCTTACCGCCGTGCGCTCCCGGCCCGACGTGCGCTTCCGCGCGCATCCGCTCGACCATGTGCGGGTAGTGCAACTCGAACGCCGGACGCTCGGAACGGATCCGAGGCAGTTCGGTGAAGTTGTGTCGCGGCGGCGGGCACGAGGTGGCCCATTCCAACGAGTTGCCGTAGCCCCACGGATCGTCGACTGTGACGACCTCGCCGTATCGGTAGGACTTGAACACGTTCCACACGAACGGCAGTGTCGAGGCACCGAGGATGAAAGCACCGACCGTGGAGATGACGTTCAACTCGGTGAACCCGTCCGAGGGAAGGTAATCGGCGTACCGACGCGGCATGCCCTCGTTTCCGAGCCAGTGCTGCACCAGGAACGTGGCGTGGAATCCGAAGAACGTCAGCCAGAAATGCCACTTGCCCAGAGCCTCGTCCATCATCCGGCCCGTCATCTTCGGGAACCAGAAGTAGATGCCGGCGTACGTCGCGAACACCACGGTGCCGAACACCACGTAGTGGAAGTGGGCGACCACGAAGTACGTGTCGGTGACCTGGAAGTCGATGGGCGGCGATGCCAGCAGAACACCGGTCAGACCACCGAAGACGAAGGTGATCAGGAACCCGATCGAGAACAGCATCGGCGTTTCCAGTGTCACCTGGCCTCGCCACATCGTGCCGACCCAGTTGAAGATCTTCACACCGGTGGGCACAGCGATGAGGAACGTCATGAAGGAGAAGAACGGCAGCAGCACAGCGCCGGTGGCGTACATGTGGTGCGCCCACACGGCGATGGAGAGAGCGGCGATCGCGATCGTCGCGTAGATCAGACCCGAGTAGCCGAAGATCGGCTTACGCGAGAAGACGGGGAACACCTCGGAGACGATTCCGAAGAACGGCAGCGCGATGATGTACACCTCGGGGTGGCCGAAGAACCAGAACAGGTGCTGCCACAGCAACACGCCACCGGTGGCCGGATCGAACAGGTGCGCGCCCAGGTGACGGTCGGCCGCCAGGCCGAGCAGCGCCGCCGTCAGCAGCGGGAAGGCCAGCAGAATCAGGATCGACGTCACCAGGATGTTCCAGGTGAAGATCGGCATGCGGAACATCGTCATACCGGGGGCGCGCAGGCAGATCACCGTGGTGATCATGTTGACGCCACCGAGGATGGTGCCGAGACCGGCAACGGCCAGGCCCATGATCCACAGGTCCGCGCCGACGCCCGGCGAGTGCAGAGCCGACGTCAGTGGGGTGTACGCGGTCCAACCGAAGTCCGCTGCGCCACCGGGAGTGATGAACCCGGCCGTGGTGATCAGGGCACCGAACAGGTAGAGCCAGTACGAGAACGCGTTCAACCGTGGGAACGCGACATCGGGGGCACCGATCTGCAGCGGCAGGATGTAGTTGGCGAATCCGAACACGATCGGCGTCGCGTACAGCAGCAGCATGATGGTGCCGTGCATGGTGAACAGCTGGTTGTACTGCTCGTTGGACAGGAACTGCATTCCCGGTATGGCCAACTCGGCGCGCATCAGCAGCGCCATGAGTCCACCGACCAGGAAGAACGCGAACGATGTCGCGATGTACATGATTCCCAACACCTTGGGATCGGTTGTCGTCACCGCTTTGTGCAGGAACGACCCCTTCGGTCCCGTCCGCGGCGGGAACGGCCGAGCAGCATCCACCGCAGGTGCGGGCCTAGGCGCTAGGGCAGTCACAGATCCTCCTGATTGCGCGTCGGACCTCGAACCACGAGGCGACGTCATCTAGTCGTGCGCTCCTCGAATCGTAGACCTTCGGACCGACGCTTGCCGAACCGGTCCTACCGTGTGTCGTATTGGGCCCGATCGGCCGTGCCCGGATCGCGCGATCTGCCTGCGCTGTCGGCCTTTCCGGCGCAGTCGGGGACGCCGCGGGAGTTGCCGATTCCGCACGCTCCGCGGTGCCCGTTCGGGTGTTCTGCGACGGCCGCCTTCCGATACTGTGTGAGACCACCCGACCCGTCGAAGGAAGTCCCGCGTTGCCACTCCATCCACGAGTCCCCCGTTCGTGTGCGCCGCGCAGGATCGGTGCCGTCGCCTCCGTGTGCCTCGCCGCCGCCTTGGCGCTGGTCGGTTGTTCCGACTCCGAGTCGCAGGACGACGCATCCACCATCGTTCGCACCACCACGAACATCGCCGGTGCCGGAGTGGTCGGCAACAACCGGGACACCGCGGGTCTGTGCCCCGCCCTCGCACCACTCGATCCGACCGGCATCGAGGGTGACACCAGACCCGTCGGACATGCCGAGGGCATCAGCGTCCTTCCGGCCGACCCCCAGCGCATCGTCGTGCTCGATGCCGCAGGCCTGGACGCGAGCTGCGCGGTCGGCATCTGGGAGCGCGTCGTCGGGGCGGCCACGATCGACCCCGATTTCCGGGGCGACGGAGACCAACCGCTGTACCTGGGCACCGGATTGGCGTCCGTTCCGTCCGTCGGGCCGGTGGGTTCACCCGACATCGATGCCATCGCCGCCCTCGACCCCGATCTGATCCTCGGTGCCGAGTCGCTCGGATCGACTATGTACGACGAGCTGACAGCCATCGCCCCGACCGTCTTCACCGCAACGGGGCAGGGTTGGAAAGACACCTTTCTGCAGTCCGCGGCGGCGCTCGGTCGCGGCCAAGCGGCATTCGAGGCACTCGCATCGTTCTCCGCCGACGCCGAACGAGTCGGTCGTGAGATCGACGCCACCCAGACTCAGGCGTCCGTCGTCCGATTCGCTGCGGATTCCATCGAGGTGGACGGACCGAACTCGTTCGCGGGCCAGATACTCGACGAGGTCGGAGTCGGCCGGCCCCAGAGCCAGCGCGACGCCACGTTCTCGGTCGAGTCGGACAACCTCACGCCGGTCGAGGGAGACATCGTCTACGTGCGATTCGCGGGCCCCGACGGCGAGAGCTTCGGGCGCGAGGTGATGGACTCCGATGCGTGGCACGCTCTCGGTTCTGTCACCGACGGTCGGGTCTTCGCCGTCGACGACACGGTGTGGTCGGGCAGCGGCGTCGTCGCGGCACGGGCCGTTCTGGACGACCTGTCCGCCTCCCTGAACGCCTACGTCTCCTGACGCGATGCCGATTCCCGAATTCGTCCGCGCTCTGCGCAGTGTCGTCGGAACGTCGCCGTTGTGGTTGTCCGGTGTCAGCGCAGTCGTTCTCGACGACGACCGGCGCGTGCTGCTGACTCTGCGAGCGGACAACAACACCTGGGCCGTGGTCTCGGGAATTCTCGAACCGGGCGAGGAACCCGCCCCGGCAGCGCTGCGTGAGATCGGCGAGGAAACCGGGGTGGACGCCTCGATCGAGCGCTTGACGAGCGTCGACGTGACGGAGCCGATCACCTACCCCAACGGCGACGTCGCGCAGTATCTGGACATCACGTTCCTCGCTCGATACACCGGCGGCATCCCGCATGTGGCCGACGACGAGAATCTCGACGTTGCCTGGTTCGCACTCGACGCGCTCCCCGAAAACCTCACGGCCACTTCGCGATTGCGAATCGAGAAGGCCATCGCCGACGAACCGTCGGCGTGGTTCCGGCGCTGACTCCCGACCGCACCGAGGACACAGTTCGACCGAACCTTCCCCCTTTCGATTCGTAATGTGATATCACTTTAATATCACCATCGAGAGGGAGGTTCTCATGTCCGCACCTGCAACCGTCGCCGAGAAGCCGACGGGTACTCCGACCACCACCATCGCCGAGCGCCCGGGATGGGATCTACCCGGCTGGTCGATGCTCGGCATCGGCCTCGCGCTGCTTCTCGGCGGAATCGTTGCGTTCACGGTCGGACTGGTCTTCTCCGTCGTCGGACTGATCGTGACCGGGGTCGTACTGTTCGTCCTCTCACTTCCGGCACTCATGGGCCTGACGCTGGTGCAACCGAATCAGGCTCGCGTTCTTCAGCTCCTCGGGAGTTCGTACAGCGGCACCCTGCGGACGCCGGGGCTGCGCTGGACAAATCCGTTGACGTATCGCAGGGCCATCTCGACCCGAATCCGCAACCACGAAACCGGACAATCCAAGGTCAACGACGCCGACGGCAACCCGATCGAAATCTCCGCCATCGTCGTCTGGCAGGTCGCCGATACTGCACTGGCGTCGTTCCAGGTCGATGACTACGAGGAGTTCGTCGCCGTCCAGACCGAGTCCGCCGTCCGGCACATCGCCGGCAGCTACCCGTACGACGCCGAAGGGCGAATGTCGTTGCGGGAGAACGCCGACGAGATCACTGCCGCCATGTCGGAGGAGGTGCACGCACGGGTACGTTCGGCCGGTGTCGAGGTGATCGAAACCCGAATCAACCGGTTGGCCTACTCCCCGGAGATCGCTCAGGCAATGTTGCGGCGGCAGCAGGCAGGCGCGGTCATCGCCGCCCGTCAGCAGATCGTCGAAGGTGCCGTCGGAATGGTGGAGATGGCGCTCGGGAAGCTGGAGGAAAAGCACGTCGTCGAGCTCGACGAGGAGCGCAAGGCCACGATGGTGTCGAATTTGCTCGTGGTCCTGTGCAGCGACCGAGACACGCAACCGGTCGTCAACACCGGATCGCTGTACCAGTGAGCCATGGCCGTCGAGCGTAAGAAGATTCTGCTGCGGTTGGACCCAGCGGTGCACGACGCTCTCGCCCGTTGGGCCTCCGACGAGTTGCGGAGCACCAATGCTCAGATCGAGTTCCTATTGCGCCGCGCTCTGAGCGAGAAGGGCCGAATGCCCAAGGACGCCGAGGACATTCGCCCGCCGGGACGCCCACCGAATTCGTGAGCGTCCCGGCGTGGCGAACGGGCTCAGAAGTCCCAGTCCTCGTCTTCGGTGTTGACGGCCTTGCCGATGACGTACGAGGAACCCGAACCGGAGAAGAAGTCATGGTTCTCGTCGGCGTTGGGTGAGAGCGCCGACAGGATCGCCGGGTTGACGTCCGTCTCGTCCTTGGGGAACAGGCCCTCGTAGCCGAGATTGTTCAGTGCTTTGTTGGCGTTGTAGCGCAGGAACTTCTTGACGTCCTCGGTCAGGCCGATCTCGTCGTAGAGGTCCTGGGTGTACTCGACCTCGTTGTCGTACAACTCGAACAGCAACTCGAAGGTGTAGTTCTTGAGTTCCTCGCGCTGCGCCTCGCTGACCTTCTCGAGACCCTTCTGGTACTTGTACCCGATGTAGTACCCGTGCACGGCCTCGTCGCGGATGATCAGACGGATCAGGTCAGCGGTGTTGGTGAGCTTGGCCCGTGAGGACCAGTACATCGGCAGGTAGAAGCCGGAGTAGAACAGGAACGATTCGAGCAGCGTCGACGCGACCTTGCGCTTGAGCGGATCGTCACCGTGGTAGAAGTTCAGGACGATCTCGGCCTTGCGCTGGAGGTTGACATTCTCCTCGGACCAGCGGAATGCGTCGTCGATGTCGCGGGTGGAGCTGAGGGTGGAGAAGATGGAACTGTAGCTCTTGGCGTGCACCGACTCCATGAACGCGATGTTGGTGTACACCGCCTCCTCGTGGGGAGTGATGGCATCCGGAATGAGGCTGACAGCGCCGACGGTGCCCTGAATGGTGTCGAGCAGTGTCAATCCGGTGAACACACGCATCGTCAACTGCTTCTCGACGGCGGTCAGCGTTGCCCACGACGGAATGTCGTTTGACACCGGCACCTTCTCCGGCAGCCAGAAATTACTGGTGAGGCGCTCCCACACTTCGGAGTCCTTGTCGTCCTGGACCCGATTCCAGTTGATCGCGGAGACGCGATCGATGAGCTTTACCATGGGTGCCTACCTACAGGTCGATGAGCGAGAACTGGGACGGAACTGCGTGAAAAGTCGCTGACACGAACACTACCCGTTGTGTCCGACAAGTCCGGTAGGCACTACAAAGTGTGCCGCGAGTGTCGCCCGCAGCGACGACCCCTACGCCTGCTTCGGTCTGTCACCACCCCACCGAGCACGGGACGGTTCCGGCTTCGATGGCCTCGACCAACTGCGCATGATCGCGCTCGTTCTGATCGGCGTAGGCGTGGGCGAAAGCCACCATCGCCCGACCGACCTTGTCTCCTCGTCCGAGGTAGTCGGCGATCGCCTCCGCGTCACCACTTCGGGCGTGCGCTCGTGCAAGCACCTCACCGCATGCGGTTGCGAATTCGGTGAGGTACGGCCCGATGATCTCGCCGTCGGGAATGACCTTCATGTCACGAAACTGCCGAACGTAGAAGTTCATGTCCCCCACTGCAGTCCATCCCACGAACATATCGGTGGCACTCTGCAGCATTCGCTGTCCGCTGACCACGCGCGCACCGTGATTGTCGTACCTGCTCGGTTCGAGAAACCGCTCGAACACCGACGGCCCCGCCTGCTTGATCTGCAGGAAGAACGGGTCGCCCGTCCGCCGTTCTTCCAGCAGCGCCAGATACACCCGCATCCCTACGCTCCCGACGCCGACCACCTGCCGAACCACGTCGAGAACTCGGAACCTGGACAGCAGACTCCAGATATGGTCGTCGACCGACTCGCTGTAACCGGCGATGACCGCCTGCACGAGCTCGATCTGGGAATCACCCACGTGGGTGCGAAAAGGCGCGTCCTCGCGAATTCGTCTACGCCCGTCCCTCGTCTCGGTGAACTTGCGGGACGCCCCACGGCTGGTACGACGCTCGGCTTTCGTTTCGATCAGTTTCTCGGCGTGGCGGGCGATGCCCGACGAGAAGTGACCGAGCAATCCCGCGACGTCGATGCGGTCGTACCAGATGTCGATCTCCGGGGTCTTCGCGTACGCCCTCATCTTTCTGCAGTACGCCGCTGTCATCGCTGCGACCGCCCGATCGGAGCGCCGCGCATCGACCCCGTTCTCGCGACCGAGAACCACCAGAGACGTCGCCAGCCTCTCGAGATCCCACTCGAACGGGCCCGGCAGCGTCTCGTCGAAGTCGCGGAGATCGAAGTACAGGTTCCGTTCGGGGGTGGCCCACAATCCGAAGTTCAACACGTGGGCATCGCCACACAACTGGACCTCGATGCCGGTGTGCGGAGTCGACGCGAGATCGGCCGCCATCACGGCCGCGGCCCCACGGAAGTAGGTCCACGGCGACGCGGACATACGGGCGTAGCGGATCGGTAATAGCTCCGGCACCCGAATGGTGTTCTGCGCCAGCACCGTTTCGAGCGCATCATGGCCACGTGAGGCTGGATCCCACTCGCCCAACCCGCTGCGGGGTACGCGCCGTCGGGCGTGTCGACCACGCGACAATTGCTCGGAAGGACGTGCGTCCTTCCGAGCAATTGTCACATCGATATCGGATTCGACCTCGTCGCCCGCTTCGGTGTCCATGCCTGATTATGCTCCGCGGCGCACCGCGATATCGCGGTATTCGCCACAGGCCGACCGACCGAGTCGACTACAGCATGCAGGACACGCAACCCTCCACTTCGGTGCCTTCGAGGGCCAACTGGCGCAGGCGGATGTAGTAGAGCGTCTTGATGCCCTTACGCCATGCGTAGATCTGCGCGCGGTTGATGTCACGAGTGGTGGCCGTGTCCTTGAAGAACAGCGTCAGAGACAGGCCCTGATCGACGTGTTGCGTTGCAGCAGCGTAGGTGTCGATGATCTTCTCGTACCCGATCTCGTACGCGTCCTGGTAGAAATCCAGGTTGTCGTTGTCGAGATACGGTGCCGGGTAGTAGACGCGGCCGATCTTGCCTTCCTTGCGAATCTCGATCTTCGACGCCACCGGGTGAATCGACGAGGTGGAGTTGTTGATGTACGAGATGGAACCGGTCGGCGGGACGGCCTGCAGGTTCTGATTGTAGATCCCGTGCTCCTGCACCGACGCCTTCAACGTCGTCCAATCCGCCTGAGTGGGAACGGATACGCCCGCATCGGCGAACAACTTCGCAACCTTGGGTGTGGCCGGCTCCCAGACCTGATCGGTGTACTTGTCGAAGAATTCACCCGACGCGTACTTGGAGTCCGGGAACCCCTTGAAGTACTGCCCACGAGCCTTGGCCAGCTGATTCGATGCCTGGAGAGCGTGGAACAGCACCGTGTAGAAGTAGATGTTGGTGAAGTCGATGCCCTCGGTCGAGCCGTAGTGAATGCGCTCCCGGGCGAGGTAGCCGTGCAGATTCATCTGCCCGAGGCCGATTGCGTGAGAATCGTTGTTGCCCTGCTCGATCGACGGCACGGAGAAGATGTGCGTCTGATCGGACACTGCGGTGAGTCCGCGAATGGCCACGGCGATGGTCTTGCCGAAATCGGGCGAGTCCATCGTCTTGGCGATGTTCAGCGAACCGAGGTTGCACGAGATGTCCTTGCCGACATGACTGTACGAAAGGTCGTCGTTGAACGTGGACGGCGTGGAGACCTGAAGGATCTCCGAGCACAGGTTGGAGTGAGTGATCTTGCCCTTCACCGGGTTCGCGCGATTGACGGTGTCCTCGTACATGATGTACGGGTAGCCGGACTCGAACTGCAACTCGGCGAGAGTCTGAAAGAACTCGCGCGACTTGATCTTTGTCTTGCGGATCCGCTTGTCGTCGACCATCTCGTAGTACTTCTCGGAGACGTCGATGTCTGCGAACGGGACTCCGTAGATGCGCTCGACGTCGTACGGCGAGAACAGGTACATGTCCTCGTTCTTCTTGGCCAGCTCGAACGTGATGTCCGGGATGACGATTCCGAGCGAGAGCGTCTTGATCCTGATCTTCTCGTCCGCGTTCTCACGCTTGGTGTCGAGAAACTTGTAGACGTCGGGGTGGTGAGCATGCAGGTAGACCGCGCCCGCGCCCTGACGCGCACCCAGCTGGTTGGCATAGGAGAACGAATCCTCTAGCAGCTTCATGATCGGGATGACACCCGAGGACTGATTCTCGATGCGCTTGATGGGCGCGCCGGCCTCGCGAATGTTGCTCAGCAGCAACGCAACTCCGCCACCACGCTTGGACAGCTGCAGGGCCGAGTTGATGGAGCGACCGATGGACTCCATGTTGTCCTCGATACGCAGCAGGAAGCACGATACGGGCTCGCCGCGCTGCTTCTTGCCGGAGTTGAGGAAGGTGGGCGTCGCGGGCTGGAAGCGGCCTGCGATGATCTCGTCGACCAGATCGGTGGCCAGGGCCTCGTCGCCTGCGGCCAGCGTCAGCGCCACCATGCACACCCGGTCCTCGAACCGCTCGAGGTAACGCTTGCCGTCGAACGTCTTGAGCGTGTACGAGGTGTAGTACTTGAACGCCCCGAGGAACGTGGGGAACCGGAACTTCTTCGAGTACGCGTGGTTGATCAGGAACTTCACGAACTCGCGAGAGTACTGGTCCAGAACCTCGGGCTCGTAGTAGTTCTCCTCGACGAGGTAGTCCAGCTTCTCGTCCAGATCGTGGAAGAACACGGTGTTCTGATTGACGTGCTGCAGGAAGTACTGATTGGCAGCCTCGCGATCCTTCTCGAACTGGATCTCACCGTTGGGGCCGTACAGATTGAGCATCGCGTTGAGCGCGTGGTAGTCCATGTCGCCGTCGCCGCGGACGGTGCTGGGTACGGGTCCTGCGTCGGTGATGGTCGGTGCCACGGCGATGCTCCTACTGGGTATGTGGTGGGTGGTGCTCTAGTGCGTGTGGGCGGCGCGTCGGACTTCACGTTCCCAGAAGTCCTCCAGCCCCTCGCGGACCCGCACTACATCCTCGGGGGTGCCCATCAATTCGAATCGGTAGAGATACGGAACTGCACACTTCTGCGATATGACATCTCCCGCGAAGCAGAACGAGTCACCGAAGTTCGTGTTTCCGGCAGCGATGACAGCTCGGATCAACGACCGATTGTGCTTGTCGTTGAGAAACTTGATCACACGCTTGGGGACGTAGTTGGTGTCGCGCCCGGAGTACGTGACCCCTCCCCCGTACGTCGGCACGATGAGGACGTAGGGAGTGTCGACACGAAAGGTGCCGTCCGGATCACGAAGTGGAATGCGTGTCGCGGGAATGTCCAGCTTCGAGACGAAGCGGTGAGTGTTCTCGGACGCGCTGGAGAAATAGACCAGTGAGTGGGTGGACTGCGGTTGGAAACTCACCGCTCACTCACTTCCTCGTTCTGTTCAAGCAGCGTTCGCTGCAAGGCTCTTGATGCGGTCCGGACGGAAGCCGGACCAGTGATCGTCACCGGCAACGACGACCGGAGCCTGCAGGTAGCCGAGAGCCATGACGTAGTCGCGCGCTTCGGGGTCCTGCGAGATGTCGATGACGGAGTACTCGATACCGGCCTTGTCGAGGGCGCGGTAGGTGGCATTGCACTGAACGCAGGCGGGCTTGGTGTAAACGGTGATGCTCATGGTGTCCCTCTTTCCGTTGTCGCCATCGGGTGAACCGACGCGACCGATGTGCTCTGCGTGTGGCACCGAGAACATCTCCCGCTCAGGGCGACTTCGACCTGCTCGAACCCATGTGTGCAGGCTCTTCGAGTTGTGGTCTCTCGGTTGGTCAAACACTACACCTAGTGTTCGACATCTGCCTAGAACACGAGATGTTGCGAACAACATGCTTGGTATTCGCTGGTCACGGCGTTGTCGAGCCGCGAGAATCGGCCGATATCGGCGTGTCGCACGTCACATTGCTTGCATGTTGTTCGTCACAGGGAGACCGGGCCGGGGCCATGACGTGTACCGAGAACCGCCGACCCTCCCCACGACACGCCGAAGGGCCCTCGAACTTCTCCGAGGGCCCTTCGGCGATCACGCAGTGGTCAGCGCTGGCGCGCCTTGAACCGCGGTTCCTTCTTGTTGATCACGAACACCGTGCCACGGCGTCGAACCACCTGTGCGCCGGGCTTGTTCTTGAGCGATTTCAACGAGTTTCTCACCTTCATGCCGCAACCCTACATGAAAATGATTCCCATAACCGAACGGGTCAGGCACTCACGAGTTCGTCGGCGGCCTTCACCAGTTCGGCAACGACGTGGCCGATCTCACCGAAGACCTCGGCGTTCTCACGCGGGTGGGCCGAGCCGAACTTGTCGACGGTGCCACCGATGGAGAGCCGAACATCCTCGAGAACCGTTCCGCCGGCGATGCGGACGGCCTTGCTGGTGTCCTCGTGCGCCCACTTCGCTCCGTTGCCGCTGGGGGAAGCGCTGATGACGACGACCGGCTTGCCCACCATGGCACCCGCACCGTAGGGGCGCGAAAGCCAGTCGATGGCGTTCTTCAGCACGGCCGGAATGGTGCCGTTGTATTCGGGCGTGACCAGCAACAACGCCGTGGCCTTCTCGGCAGCGGCCCGCAGAGCGAGTGCACCCTCGGGCACCGATCCCTCGACGTCGATGTCCTCGTTGTAGAAGGGGACATCTCCGAGTCCGTCGTAGACCACTACCTCGGCACCGGCGGGTGCCACGATGACAGCAGTCTCGGCGATCCGCTTGTTCACCGACTCGGCGCGCAAGCTTCCGACGAGAACGAGTACATGAGCGTCTGACATGAGGTTATTCCTTCGCGAGTTCGGATGACGTGATCGTCGTGTCAATTCCTACCATCCAAACGGACCGTGGTCCATTTATGTTCCCGGCAAGGTAGGCTTCGTCTGTGACCGGCCCCATGCTGCCCATAGCGGGCGAGGAATCCGAACGGTGCGACGCAGCACGCAACCGTCGCCTTCTCCTCGATGCCGCAACGGATCTGGTGGCGGCCGTCGGAGCCGACGCCATCACCATGGACGCGGTGGCCACCAAGGCCGGAGTGGGCAAGGGCACCGTGTTCCGTCGCTTCGGGAACCGGGCCGGGTTGATGCGTGCGTTGCTCGACCACACCGAGAAGAAACTGCAACACTCGTTCATGTTCGGCGATCCGCCGCTGGGCCCGGGAGCCGACCCGATCGATCGTCTCGTCGCCTTCGGCCGAGCGCGACTGGAATTCGTCAACGTTCAAGGGGAAGTGCTCCGCGCCGCGGAGAGCGCCGACGACGCGCGGTATTCCGCCCCGGCGCACATGGTCAACTTCACCCACGTGCTGTCGCTGCTCCGCGCCGCCGAGGTGGACGGGGATCTCGAATTGCTCGCGTACTGGCTGCTCACACCACTCGAAGCCACCCTGGTCCTCCATCAGTACCGCGATCTGGGAATGCCGATGGATCGCCTTGCCGACGGTTGGGAAGACCTGGTACGCAGGGCAACTCGAGTCCGATAGCCATCGGGGCAACTCGCACTCGGTAGCTCCTGCGTTCAAAGACGGACGACGGCGGCGGCCGCCGCGTGCAGCGCGGTGCCGTACGAGCGGCCGTGACCGGCTGCGTGAACGGCGAGTGGATGCAGCTGATGCAGTGCTGTGCGTTCGCGCCACCCTGCTCGCAACGGCTGCACCGTCTCGTAGCCGCCGACGACGACGTCGAGGTGGGGGCAACCGAACAGCGCCAGCATCGCCAGATCGGTTTCGCGGTGCCCACCGTGCGCCGCCGGATCGATCAGCACCACTCCCGCGTCGGTCCAGAACACGTTGCCGTTCCAGAGATCGCCGTGAATACGACTCGGCGGCTCTGCATCGTCGAAGTCGCCGTCCGCGATGCGTCCACACGCCGATTCGACGATCGACGCCTCCTCCGACGTCACGGTTCCGGCGTCGACCGCGATTCGGAGAAACGGCAACACTCGTTCGGCCGCGTAGAAGGCTCCCCAGGATCGGTGCACCGTACTGCTCATGGGCCGGGATCCGATGAACAGCTGACCCGAGAAGGCGACGCCGTCGGTATCCACGGGTGGCGCACCGAACCCGGCGGCTCCGGCCGAGTGTGTCGCGGCGAGCGCGCGACCGAACCGTTCGGCTCCGGCAGGCGTGGGACGGGTCGCAACCAGCCGCTCGAGTTCGATGTACGCCCGGCCGTGCCCGACGACCCCGACGACCGGGGCCCCGGCCTCGCCGAGCCACCCGAGCCCGGTGGCCTCGGCGGCGTAGAAGTCGGGGTGTGCCTGGGGGTTTCGCTTGACGAAGGTATCGGAGGTTGCACTCACGACCACCGACACTACGCACGGCGCGAGATCTGCCCCGGCATTCGTCATTAGGATGACGTGATGGGACACATCAACTCGGAATTGCGCACGGGGATCATGCGCGAGCTGGCCGTGCAGTCGACCATCGACCCGATCACGGAGGTCCGCAGGCGAGTCGACTTCCTCAAGGACTACCTGGCGTCGACGCCTGCCTCGGGGTTCGTGCTCGGCATCAGTGGCGGACAGGACAGCACGCTCACCGGCAAGCTCGCCCAACAGGCTGCGACGGAGCTCCGAGCAGACGGACACGAGGCCGAGTTCGTCGCCGTTCGCCTCCCCTACGGCGTGCAGGCCGACGAGGACGACGCCTCGATCGCGCTGAAGTTCATCGATCCCGACCGCACGGTGACGGTGAACATCAAGGACGCCGCCGACGCCGCAGCGGCCGCGACGGCGGAAGCACTCGGTAGTGCCGGAATCCGAGACTTCGTCCGCGGCAACATCAAGGCTCGCCAGCGCATGGTGGCGCAGTACGCCCTTGCAGGCGAACTCGGCTACGTCGTCGTGGGCACCGATCATGCCGCCGAGGCGATCACCGGCTTCTTCACCAAGTTCGGTGACGGCGGCGTCGATCTGACCCCACTGACCGGCTTGAGCAAGCGCCAGGGTGCGGCACTGCTGCGCGAGCTGGGCGCACCCGAGAGCACTTGGCGCAAGGTTCCCACCGCAGATCTCGAAGACGATCGACCTGCGCTACCCGACGAGGAAGCGCTCGGTGTCACGTACGAGCAGATCGACGACTACCTGGAGGGCAAGGACGTCACCGACGAGGTCGCCGACAAGCTGGAGAAGATGTTCCTCGCAACCCGTCACAAGCGCACGGTGCCCGTGACGCCGTTCGACGATTGGTGGAAGAGAAGCAGCTGAATCGGGCAGCCACGGGTCGGCGGCGGGGTGTACTCAGCCGCCGGCGAAGGGCGGCAGCACGTCGACCCTGCCGCCGATCACGCGCCCCAGATCGCGGGTGAGATCTTCTCCCACCAGGTACGCCGACACCCGCAGAATCGGCTCCATCGGCGCGCCGTGCCGGGACAGAATCAGCTCTCTCAGATCTGCGAGGGTGGCACCGACCGGCACGGTGAGGTACTCGGACTCGCAGTGCGACGCGTCGACCGCTGCAGCGAAATACCGCACCTCCACCTGGGTGTCACCCACCGATGGCTCCCATGCTGCGGGTGGGAGGTACGAAGCCGTCGGCGTCGATGCCGTGTCCAGCCCACTTGTTCCACATGGCCCCGCGCCACACCGCTGCCAGTTCCTCGTCGGTGGCACCGCCGCGCAGAGCGGCCCGCAGATCGGTTTCGTCGTCGCTGAACAGACAGGACCGAATCGTTCCTTCTGCAGTGATCCTGGTGCGGTCGCAATCACCGCAGAACGAGCGTGTCACCGACGCGATGATGCCGACGGTGGCGTCGGTGCCGTCGACGCTCCACTCCTCGGCCGGGGCCGAGGGGTCGGCACGCCCCACCTCACGCAGATCGAATTCGGTGGACAGCTCGTCGAGCAAGGTCTGGGCGTCGATCATGTTCGCGCGGGCCCACTCGTGATCGGCGTCGAGCGGCATCTGCTCGATGAATCGAAGTGCCACCCCCTCGTCGAGACACCAGCGCAGCAGATCGACGGCACCGGACAGCGTGTCGCGCATCAGAACGGCATTGACCTTGACCGGTCCGATCCCGGCTCGCTGCGCTGCCCTGATCCCGGCGAGCACGGACGGCAATCGGTCTCGTCGGGTCAGACGAGCGAAATCTTCGCGGTCGACGGAATCCAACGAGACGTTCACTCGGGTCAACCCGGCGTCGGCCAAGGACCGAGCCCGGTGTTCGAGACCGACGGCGTTGGTGGTCATCGACAGCGGCACACCCTCCGCGGCATCGCGGCACAACCGCAGAATGTCGTCGAGGTCGCGGCGCATCAGCGGTTCGCCTCCGGTGAAACGCACATCCCGAATCCCCAGCAGCCGCACGGACACCGAGACCACGCGGGCAATCTCGGCGGGTGTCAGCAACGCTGCCGCCGGGATAGCCGGAAGGCCCTCCTCCGGCATGCAGTACGTGCAGCGCAGCGAGCATTTCTCGGTGATCGAGATACGCAGGTCGCGGGCCACCCGGCCGAATCGATCGATCAGGTGTGGCACGTCCGGCCGATCGGACACGGAGTTCACCCCGCCTGCCGCAGAACCCGTGGTGGTGCCGAACCTTGGAATGCCGAGCGAGGTGACACTGTCCACCGTCACCTCGTACCTCGTCTCTGTCGGGAATCACGCCTGTCGTAGATGTGTCTACCCATTATGCCGCAGCCCACACCGAGCGGACGGATCGGCGTGCCTAGGATTGGCAACCATGACGATTGAGCAGACGCACGCGATCACTGGATCCGCACGGTGACCGCAGTATCGGTCGAGGAACACGCCGCCGCGGTCGAGACTCTGCTCGCGGCGCTGACAGCGAGAACCGCTCAGCGAATTCCTCTCGACGACGCGTTGGGCCGCGTCTCGTTCGAAGACGTTCGATCTCCGGTCGATCTGCCACTGTTCCGCAACTCGCACATGGACGGCTACGCCGTGGATTCTCGATCCGTGGCGACGACCCCGGTGACGCTTCCGGTCTCGACGATCATCGCCGCAGGCCCGACGCTGTCGGCAGTTCTCGCGCCGGACAGCGCCGCGAAGATCATGACCGGTGCCCCCATTCCGGACGGAGCGGACACCATCGTCCCCGTCGAGGACACCTCCGTACCGACGGCCGGTTCCGTGACGATCGAAAGAAGCCGCGCAGCAGGCGAATTCGTACGCGAACAAGGAAGCGACGTACGCGTCGGGACAATCCTGGTCGAGTCGGGCCGAGTGCTCGAACCCCGCCACATCTCCGTTCTCGCCGCCGTCGGCTTCGGCGAAGTGGACGTTCGTTCGCGCCCTCGGGTGGCCGTGGTGACCACCGGTGCCGAACTGGTCGACGCCGGTTCGACGCTGACGCCCGGTCAGATCTACGACTCGAACGGCATCACCCTCGCCGCACACCTTCGCGCCAGCGGCGCAGAGGTGGTCTCCGTCTCGCGCAGCTCCGACGAGCCGAGCCGCTTTCGCGAAATCCTCGACGCCGCAACCGAATCGGCCGAGCTGATCATCACGTCCGGCGGAGTGTCGATGGGCGACTTCGAGGTGGTCAAGGACGTACTCCGCCCGCTCGGCGGCAACTTCGGATCGGTTCGTATGCAGCCGGGCGGACCGCAGGGCATCACGATGTTCGACGGCGTCCCCGTGCTGAGCTTTCCCGGCAATCCCGTCAGTACGGTCGTCTCGTACATCATGTTCGCGCGCAACATCGTTCGGCGAGCGGCCGGTCTACCGCCGGTGCTCTCGACCACCGCGGCCCTGCACGAACCGATCGTGTCACCGCCCGGTCGCAGACAACTACTTCGTGGCCGATTACGCGACGACGGACGGGTCGAGCTCGTCGCCGGCCCCGGCTCGCACCTGGTGGCCGCACTGGCATGGGCCGATGTGCTGATCGATATCGACTCCGAGACAACCGAACTCGCCGCAGGAACCGACGTGGAGGTGTGGCCGCTGTGACCACCGACGCCCAGCCACCCCAGCTGTCTCATCTCGACGATCAGGGCCGCGCCCGCATGGTCGATGTGGTGCACAAGAAGGAAACCTCGCGCACGGCCGTCGCCGCCGGTGAATTCCTCACCACGGCCGAGGTCATCGCGCTCGTGCGCGCGGACGACATGCCCAAGGCCGACGTTCTCGCCACCGCCCGCATCGCCGGCATCTCGGCAGCGAAGCGGACGTCGGAACTGATCCCGCTGTGCCATCAGCTCGCCCTCTCCTCGGTGAAGATCTCGTTCGGATTCACCGAGTCGTCCATCACGGTCGAGGCAACCGCCCGCACCACCGGACGCACCGGGGTGGAGATGGAAGCACTGACCGCGGTCGCCGTCGCCGGCCTGACCCTCCACGACATGGTCAAGGCCGTCGATCCCGGTGCCACCATGAACGGCGTCCGGTTGCTCACCAAAGACGGCGGCAAGCACGGACATTGGCAGCGGGACGACGCAGAGGTTTCCCCCGAGGCTGCGGCTGCGCCGATCTTCGAGTCCTCACGGTCCGCGGCGGTACTGGTGGCCTCCACCGGCGGCGCGAACGGAACTCGACCGGACACCACCGGCCCCACCATCGCGTCCTGGTTGACCGATCGAGGCTTCGCCGTGCGCGGCCCACTGGTGTACGCCGATGCCGAGATCGCTGCGGGGCTGCAGGACGCCCTGCTCGGCGAACCGTCGCTGATCGTCAGCACCGGCGGCACCGGCGTATCCCCCACCGATGCGACCCCCGAGGCGACAGCAGCCCTCCTCGACATCGACATGCCGGGCATCGCCGATGCCATCCGAACCCGCGGAACGTCTGCGACGCCTCACGCGGTGCTCAGCCGCGGCGTCTCGGGTCTGATCGGACGCACACTGATAGTCAACCTGCCGGGCTCACCGGGTGGCGTGAAGGACGGACTCTCCGTTCTCGACCCGCTCCTCGACCATGTGCTCGCCCAGATCGCCGGAGGAGGCCCCCACGATGAGTGAGCTCGTCGCCCGTATCTCGAACGAACCGCTGAGCACTGCCGAAGTAGAGGCAGCAGTGCAGGATTCGCGTCACGGTGCCGTCGTACTGTTCAGCGGAATCGTGCGCGATCACGACGGCGGACATGCGGTGGAGACTCTGGAATACCGCGCCCACCCCGATGCAGAACGGTTCCTGAGCCGCTGCTGCTCGGAGGTATCGGCAGAGACCGGATTGGCGGTGGCCGCATTACATCGCGTCGGCGATCTGCGCGTCGGCGACCTCGCACTCGTAGCGGCCGTCGGCTCGGCTCATCGCGCCGAAGCGTTCGAGGCCTGTGCCAGGCTCGTCGAGCGCATCAAGGCCGAGGTCCCGATCTGGAAGCGTCAGGGATTCGAGGGCGGACGTACCGAGTGGGTCGGGCTCTAGGGAACTAGCCGGTCTCGAGGTAGCGATGGACCGGAAGCATCGCGGAGGCGTCGGCGGCGTCGTCCGGTCCTCGCACACAGGCACGCAACCGCTGCTCGACGGCCGACGCATCGAGTTCGGTACCGATCAGCACCAGTGAGGTCTGCTCGGGCTCGCCTCGGGCCCAGGACGCAGCCTCGAATCGAATGTGTCGGCCCACCGTGTGCACGACGAACTTCTGCGGGTAGCCGGCGATGCCGAAATGCACGAATCCCTTGATGCGATAGAGGTTCCCGGAAGGATTCTCCAAGAACTCGATCAACCGACGCGGTTCGACGGGCTCCGCCGTGACGAATTCGGTGTGTGAGTACTGCGCGTGCAAGTGTCGGTCGTGGTCGTGGTCGTGGTCATGGTTCTCCCGGAGTAGTTCGTCGAACGACAGCTGCACCGCCATTGCCGAATTCACCGAGTGATCCTCGCGTCGGTCGAACAGCAGCAGCGGGTCGACGCGACCGAAGGCCACGGGTACGACGGGGACGTCTCCTACGACCGACTGCACCGTCGACACCACCGCGGAGCGTTCGGACTCGCTCACCGCGTCGGACTTGTTCAACACCACCAGGTCGGCCAATTGCAGGTGCTGGTCGATCTCGGGATGCCGCACGCGGGTCTGCGGGAATTCCACGGCGTCGACGACCCCGACGAGCCCGCCGTAGACGATGAATTCGTTCTCGCTGCCCCGGACCATTCTGATGAGATTGCGGGGTTCGGCCAAGCCGCTGGCCTCCACCACGATCACGTCGATGGCGGACCGACGGTGTGCGAGGGCGTCGAACATCGCGTCCATATCGCTGATGTCGACGGCGCAACAGATGCAACCGTTGCCGAGCGAGACCATCGAATCGACCTGGCCGGCCACGAGCATCGAGTCGATGTTGATCGCCCCGAAGTCGTTGACCACAACACCTATTCGGATACCGGAATCATTGCGCAACAGGTGGTTCAGCAGCGTGGTTTTACCTGCGCCGAGAAAACCCGCAACTATCACCACCGGAATTCGTCGACGCGCCACGGCGTCCGAGACTACCGGTCGGCGAGAATCTGCTTCAGCAGGCCTCGAGCGAACGTCGACACACTGCTCACGTTGTCCGGGGTCGCGAGTGCTTCCAGGCCGTCGACGCCCAACGCATTCACGTACGGGGACACGCTCTCGAGCAACCTGGACAACGCGCTGCGCCCCTCGTCCGCGGGGCCCGCGCCGCTGGGTGCTGCCGGAGACGCGGCGGTATCGGTGGTCGCAGTCGCGGCGGGGGCAGCCGCAGGGGTGGTCGCGGCGTCCGTTGGGGTCGAGGGGGTTTCGGCCCCGAGGAGGTAGTCGATGATCCCCGTCGAGATGGCGATCGCATGCTCGAGCTGACCGTCCGAGCTCTCCAGCAGAGCTGCGTCGTCAGGGTTGGATCCGTTGCCCATCTCCACGAACACGAGGGGCACCGTGGTCAGCGCAGGACCGGCGACATCGGATCGCTCCTGTATCCCGTTCTCGACCCCCGCGTAGTTCGCCGGCTCGAAGCCTGCGCGCACGTAGGAGTCTCGCATCAGCGTCGACGCCGAACGTCCCCCCTCGGACTGGGCAGCGTCGGCAGCGGCGCTCGGAATCGGCAGAGTGGGCACGATCAGATGGAACCCGTGCCTGTCGGCGTCGGTCGTCGTACTCGTGGAGTCCGCATGGATGCTCACGGCCACGTCGGCTCCGGACTCACTGGCTGCCCTCGCCCTGTCGTCGACGCAGCCGCCCCAGCCGGTGTCGTCTGCTCGACTCGTCTTCACCGTCGCACCCAGACTTTCGAGGCTCGATCGGACGAGCTCGCTGACCTTCCAGTTGATCGTGTGCTCGGGCACGCCGTCCAGGGTGGTCATGCCGGTGGTCTGGCAGTCCTTGGTGCCGCCACGTCCGTCGTTCACCTGCCGCTGCAGATTCTCCGAGTGTGCGGTGCCCTGATGACCCGGATCGAGGAAGACCGTCTTCCCCGACAACTCCGTGCCTGCGGCGGGTGCCGTGCCGTCCGGTGCTGCCATGGCAGGTGCGGACACGAGCACCCCGGCACCGAGAATCCCGACGCACATCAGCGCCGTCACTACCGATCTGGTCATCGGTGCAGATTTCATAGCGTCTGGCGCAACGGTGGAACTCGCTGCGCAACTCCCCTTTCGACCCCTCGGACACCGCTGATCCGAGCGGGCCACCGCACCGCGGGGCACCACACGTCACAACAGACACTTGCGCCTCAAGTGAAGCAGATATTGCCGTCGACGCGTATCGGGTGATTTTTCGTTAGTGAAACGAGTGCGTTTCGTGACCGATTCGTTGCCGGAAACATCGAAGCGGAGTGCGCCGGCCGATCGCATTCGATCGAACTCGAACCGACTCGAGGATGGCACTACGTATTCAAACCGGACAGTTCGTCTTTCTCACGGATAACGATGAACAGGATCGCCGAGACAATGCTTCTCACAATCACCTCGTCGGTTTCCCGAGCTGCCGAGGTGATTGTGAGAATTCTGCGAATCGAGTAACAATTCCCCGACCCACATGGATAAACACATTGTTCAGCCGTATAGTCGCTTCAGTTCGATCTGGACATCCCCGCATCATCCCCTGCATCATTGGAGAGCTTCAGCATGGCCAGAAAAGTCTATGTGCAACTAGTCGACGACATCGACGAAAAACCGATCGAATCCGGTGGCGAACACATAACCTATTCGGTCAACGGAGTCAGCTACGAAATCGACCTGAGCGACAAGAACGCGAAGGAATTTCACCGCAAGCTCGACTATTACATCGAGCACTCCACCAAGGTCGGTGGAAAGCGAACGAAGAAGTCGAGCACCCCGGCAACCGGTGCCAAGCGCGACGCCAATCAGACCAAAGCCATCAGAGAATGGGCCAAGGCGAACGGCCACAACATCTCGGCGCGAGGCAGAATCCCCGCTGAGGTCGAGCAGGCATTCGACGCCGCTCACTGAGCCACCACAGCCGAATCGGGCTCCGGTCCGACACCCGAAAGCCGATTCGGCGGTCTCGACACCGAAACACGAAAAAAGCGTCGCCCGAGGGCGACGCTTTTTTCATTGACCATCTCGGTGAAGCTTGCTTCTCGGTGGAGCTAAGGGGACTCGAACCCCTGACCCCCACACTGCCAGTGTGGTGCGCTACCAGCTGCGCCATAGCCCCGAGTTACTGCGTGCTCCCGCTCATGCGGTTGCTCGAACGAAGTTACACCATCGGCCGCAGCAGCAACAAATCACCTGGTGCGACCGGTACCGAATCCTCCACGACCGATCGCACCCACGCCCGAGATCAGTTGATCGACGCAAGCCATTCCGAGTCACCGAGCGCATCGACAACCTCACCGTCCACGAGGACCCCCGGCGTTCCCCGGGCACCCGACGCCGCCAGTGCGTCCCGTCCGGTGTTCGCATCCGCTACTGCTGCGTCGCGCTGCGCACCGCTGGTGATGCACTCCGTTGCCAGCTCGCTCGCTCCCGCAGATCCGGCGAGTTCGGCGAGTTCGGCATCGGTTCGGTCGGAGTCACCGCCTTCTTCGGGGCGAAATTCCGGGTCGAACAACCCGGCGTGAAATGCCGAGTAGACCCGCGCGTTCTCGGTCGCTGCCACGCAGTGCGACGCCGCGACGGCACGCGTCGAATAGTCACCGGACGCCGACTGTGGATCCAGGAAATTGACCAGGTGGTAATTCACCGAGACGACACCGTCGTCGATTTTCTGAGCCAACTCCTGGCCGTGTTTCACTTCGAGGTCGCCGCAGAACGGGCACATCGGATCCTCGAAGACATCGATGAGCCGCTGCGCTTCCGGACGCGACAGCTGCACCACCCCGTCACCCGGCAACGACAATTCGACCGCCGGATTCTTGACCGTTCCGTAGCCGTCGTTGCGTGGAGCGTCGCTTCCGCTCTGCCACATGATCGCCACCACGATGACGATCACCACTACGACGAATGCGATGCCGCCCAATACGTACGTCATCGTGTTGGAGGTCGCCTCGGGTGTGTGTTTCGTACTCGATATCTTCTTCTGGCTCACACATCGAATACTACGGTTGCGTGCGTCAGGTGCGCTCGCGCCCGAGCGTGTCCGGAACTCGCGACCACCAGAGTCCGGCCAGGAGAAGCAACGCTCCTGTCACCGCGAAAGCCGGACCGAACGAGACCTGCTCGACGATCATCCCGGCCACGATCGGGCCGATGACCGCACCGACATCGGAGGCCATCTGGAATGCAGCCAGCACGGGCCCTCCGCGCGCCTTCGATCCGATCACGTCGGCAACCGAGGCCTGCTGGGCGGGGCTCATCAGTCCCGATCCGATTCCGGCGATCAACGACACCACGAGAAACAGCACGGGATCGTGCACGTAGCCCATAACGACGGTTCCCAGGCCGCACACCGCCAACCCACCCACCATGAAGGGCTTACGACCGCGCACATCGGACAGGCGACCGGCAGTGGTGAGCACCAGTGCATTTCCCACTGCGAACACGGTCAGCGCGATACCGACGAACACCTCGGATCGCTGCATCGCCTCGACGACGAACAACGGCACCAAGGCCACCCGAACACCGAACACTGCCCACCCGTTGGCGAAATTCGACGCCAGCGCGGCTTGATACGACGGAATCCGCAGGGCGGCGAGCAACGACATCGTGGGCGGTGCCGAGCCCTTCTCCGGCTTGACGAGGTCGGAATTGCCCAGGGTGAAATACACGACGGCCGCGGCGATCACGAGAGCCACGGCGTAGATGACGAACGGCACCCGCAAACCGAATCCGACGAGCGCGCCGCCGACGAGAGGACCGCCGATGGTTCCCAACAGGAAGGCTGTCGCATACAGGCCGGAGATGCGGCCACGACTGGTCGGAGGACTGATCCTGATCAGCAGTCCCAATGCCGACACCGAGAACATCGTCGAGCCGATGCCGCCCAGTCCGCGAAAGAGCAGCAGCTGCCAGTACGTCTGGGCCAGAGCGCACGCACCGGTGGACACCGCAACGATCAGCAGTCCGATCAGGTACACGGGCCGCTCGCCGAGCCGCTGCACCAGAGCGCCACTGGCGGGCGCGAACAGCAACCGCATGAGAGCGAATGCACTGATGACCGCCGACGCCGCGGTGTAGCCGACGCCGAATTCCCGGGCGAACTGTGGCAGAGCGGGCGCGACGATGCCGAATCCGAGCGCGATGACGAACGCCGCGGATACCAGAACCCAGATCTCCGGCGGGAGCTTGCCTCCGGGTTGGAACGCCGGCTCGGGCGTCGAACTGTCGTGATCGGGTGGAGGTGAGTCGGTCACGAGCTCTCGAGTGCGGACGACACCAGTTCACGTGCTGCGGCTTGAACCCGGGCGAGATGCTCCTCGCCCTGGAACGACTCCGCATAAATCTTGTACACGTCCTCGGTTCCGGACGGGCGCGCAGCGAACCAAGCGCTCTCCGTCGTCACCTTCAGTCCACCGAGGGCAGCCCCGTTACCCGGCGCCTCGGTCAGCGTTGCCGTGATCGGTTCCCCGGCAAGCTCGGTGGCGGTGATCTGGCTCGGTGAGAGCTTGGCGAGAACGGCCTTCTGCTCGCGGGTGGCCGGCGCGTCGACGCGGGCATACGTCGGATTACCGAACTTCGCGGTGAACTCGCCGTAGCGCTGCGATGGCGTGGACCCGGTGACGGCGGTGATCTCGGACGCCAGCAGCGCGAGGATGATGCCGTCCTTGTCGGAGGTCCAGACTCGGCCGTTGTGACGGAGGAACGACGCGCCTGCGCTCTCCTCGCCGCCGAAACCGAGCTCACCTGCGAGCAGACCCGGAACGAACCACTTGAACCCGACCGGCACCTCGAGGAGTCGACGACCGAGACCTCCGACGACCCGGTCGATCATCGACGAGCTCACCAACGTCTTGCCCACTGCCGCCGTGGGCGACCAATCGGGTCGGTGCGTGAACAAGTAGTCGATGGCGACGGCGAGGAAGTGATTGGGATTCATCAGGCCACCGTCGGGAGTGACGATGCCGTGCCGATCGGAGTCGGCGTCGTTACCCGTCGAGATGTCGAAGCGATCGCGGGCAGCGATGAGCGACGCCATCGCGTTCGGCGACGAGCAGTCCATCCTGATCTTGCCGTCGGTGTCCAGAGTCATGAAGCGGAATGTGCCGTCCACCAACGGGTTCACCACGGTCAGGTCCAGATTGTGCCGCTCGGCGATGGCATCCCAGTAATCGACACTCGCACCACCCAACGGATCTGCTCCGATGCGCACCCCGGCCGCGCGAACGGCGTCGAGATCGAGCACGTTCGGCAGGTCGTCCACATAGTTGCCGAGGAAGTCGTAGCGCGAGACGCTCCCCGCGAACGCCTGTGCGAGGGTCACCCGCTTGATGCCCGAAATGCCATCGCGCAGAAGCTCGTTCGCTCGAGCGGCGATGACCGATGTGGCATCGCTGTCGGCCGGACCGCCGTGCGGAGGGTTGTACTTGAAGCCGCCGTCCCGGGGCGGATTGTGCGACGGAGTCACCACGATGCCGTCGGCCTGCGCCGACGGGCCTGATTCGTTGTACCGAAGGATGGCGTGACTGACGGCGGGGGTCGGTGTGTATCGGTCCCCCGAATCGACCAGGACGTCGACGTCGTTGGCTGCCAACACTTCCAGAGCCGTCGTCCAGGCGGGCTCGGACAACGCGTGGGTGTCCCGGCCGATGAACAACGGCCCGGTGATGCCTTGTGCCGCGCGGTACTCCACGATCGCCTGCGTCGTCGCCACGATGTGTGCCTCGTTGAACGCCGAATCCAGACTGGACCCTCGATGCCCCGACGTGCCGAACACCACCTGCTGACTGGGTTCCGACACGTCGGGAACCCGCGAGTAGTACGCCGTCACGAGCTGCGAAAGATCGACCAGATCCTCCGGCAGTGCAGTGGTTCCAGCTCTCTCGTGCGCCACGATGCGCCTCCTCGTTGATCGACGAACCGAAATCCTCGACCAACCCTAGCGCCGCTGCCCCACCCGCGAGCTACTTGCCGGCTCGTTTCGGCGGCCGTGGGAGGAAATAGCTGGTCCGCTGCTGGTATTCGCGATAACCCGGACGCTTTTCCATGCTGCGCTCGAGCAACCGCGCACCGGTGGCGAACACCAGGAAGTACGTCATCGCGATGGGCGACAGCAACGTGAACACTCCGGGCCACGCCGACGCCGAGACGAGGAACAGTCCCCACCAGACCGCCGAATCGCCGAAGTAGTTGGGGTGCCGCGTCCAGGACCACAGACCACGATCCATGATCTTGCCCTTGTTCGACGCATCGGCCTTGAAGGCTGTCAACTGCGCATCGCCCACTGCCTCGAACGTCCATCCGAGAATCCAGACCAGTACGCCGAGTACGACCACCGGCAGAACGGATCCGTGGGCGACAGCGGATACCTGCAGCGGTAGGGACACGAACCACAGTGCAACCGCCTGCGTCAGGTAGATCTTCCGCAGGGCGTACAGGGTTTCGTTACCGGTGGCCTTGGCGAGCAGTTCGGTGTAGCGCGGATCCTCACCGTGCCCGCGCGAACGTCGAAACACGTGCAGCGCAAGACGAAGCCCCCACACACCGACGAGCACGAGCAGAAGTATTCGACGCCACAATTCGCCTGTTCCGGTCGCAGCCGAAATCAGCGCGATCAGAACGAACCCGCCGCCCCACGTCACGTCCACGACGTTGTGGCGTCCGATGCGCGCGCCGATGAGAGCGGTGACGATCATCAGAAGGGCGGTACCGCCGAGGCTCGCCAGCGATACGGTGAGGAAATCGGACCAGTTCACCGCGGGCACACCCACACCGGCCGCACCGGTTCCATCTCGGACGATCCGTTCTCGGACCGAACCGCCAGAATCTGGTCGACGCCCATCCGGTTGTCCCGGAACGCCATTCCGCCGCCGATCAGGTACAGCCGCCACACGCGCGCGACCTCTTCCCCGACCATCGCCACCACATCTTCGAAGCGCGCCTCGAAACGCTCCGTCCAGACGTCGACGGTCCGCACGTAGTGCTCCCGAAGAGCGTGGACGTCGCGAACCTCGAGTCCTGCCTCCTCGATCATCGCGACGGTCCGCCCGACCGGGCGCATGTACATGTCCGGCGCTATGAACGATTCGATGAATGCTCCGCCGCCGGGGTTGTCCCCTTCTCTTCGCGACATCTGCTGAATCAGCACGCGTCCACCCGGCTTGACGTTGGAGTGCAGTGCGGCGGTGTAGGTGGGGTAATTGGCCTCCCCCACATGCTCACCCATCTCGATCGACGCCACCGCGTCGAAGGGCCCGTCCGGAATCTCTCGATAGTCCTGAATTCGAATCTCGACGTTGTCCTGCAGTCCTCGGTCGGCGATTCGCTTGTCGATGAAGGCTTTCTGTTCGCGCGAGATGGTCACTCCGACGACCTGCGCTCCGTACTCCTGAGCGGCGTGCAGGCTCAGGGACCCCCAGCCGCAGCCGACGTCGAGAAAGCGTTGCCCTGCACGCTTGTCGAGGCCGATCTTTCGACAGACGAGGTCGAGTTTGTCGCGCTGGGCATCGTCGAGGGTGTAGTTCGGCGAATCCGAGGTCCAGTACGCCGACGAGTACGCCATATGCGAATCGAGCACCAATTCGTAGAAGTCGTTCGACAGGTCGTAATGGTGGCTGATCGCAGCGCGGTCACGGAGCATCGAATGCAACCGACCCTTCACCGAGGCCTGCGACACGGGCGGAGGTAGTGGGCGACCGAACACTCCGAGGTCCTTGGCCAGTTTCGCCAACCGCACCAGCGACGCCGGCCCCGGTCGGATCGCCGAGAGTCGGCGCGCACGCACCACTCCCCAGACGTGATCCAGGGCCGCGGCGAGATCACCGTCGACGTCCAGCTCCCCGGTGACGTATGCCTGCGCAGCGCCGAGTTCGCCCGGGCTCCACAGCAATCGACGAAGGGCGCTCGGGCTCCGCAACAGCACTCGCGGTGCCGACGCATCTCCTGCTACGGATCCGTCCCACGCCTGCAGCCGAACGGGAAGCGGACCACCCACGAGGGGTTCGATCAATTCGGCAATCCGATGTGCGACACCGACACTGCGATCGGTCCGGTCCACGGAAAGTGTCGAGGCGGTCATCGGTTGTCCCTTCGGTCGAGCACGATCTGCTGAACATCGAGGTACCCGGATCGAAATCCGGCCTCCGAGTAGCACAGGTAGAAGTGCCACATTCGCGCGAACACCTCGTCGAAACCGAGCTCCTCTGCCTCGCTGCGGTATTCACGGAAACGCCTGTCCCACTGAGCGAGGGTGCGCGCGTAGTGATCGCCCATCGACAGACGCTCGCGAACCCTGAGCGAGGTGCGCTGCTCGGTCACCTCCTCGATGGCCCGCACGGACGGCAGGAACCCGCCGGGAAATATGTACTTGTGTACCCAGGTGTACGTGTTTCGGGTGGCCAGCATTCGGTCGTGCGGCATCGTGATGGCTTGGAGGGCAACCCGCCCACCCGGCGCGAGCAGCGCGTCGATCGTCTCGAAGTACGTCGCCCAGTACTGATGCCCGACGGCCTCGATCATCTCGACCGACACGATCGCGTCGTACTCGCCGTCGACGAGCCGGTAGTCCAGTAGGTCGATCTGGACCCGTTCACCGTATCCGGCTGCGGCACATCGTTTCTGTGCCAATTCCTGTTGCTCGACCGACAAGGTCACCGAGCGAACGATTGCTCCTCGCGCAGCCGCGCGGATGGCCAGTTCGCCCCACCCGGTGCCGATCTCGAGCACCCTGGTTCCCTCGCCGACGCCCGCCCGGTCCAGTAGCCGGTCGATCTTCCGGCGCTGAGCATCGGCGAGCTCTTCGCTGTCGTCGTCGCTTCCCGATGCGGCGAACAACGCACTCGAGTAGGTCATCGTCTCGTCGAGGAAGAGCTCGAAGAGCTCGTTCGACAGGTCGTAGTGGCGCGAGATGTTCGATCGCGTGTTCGTGGTCGTATTCCGCTCGCTCCGTGGAGGTTTGGGGACATAGATCCCTCGCAGGCGCTGCAGGGACTTCGGAATCAGGGACGCCATGCGCCGGGCGAAGACCTCGAGCACGGCAGTGAGGTCCTCGGCCTCCCAGTCTCCGGCCATGTATGCCTCACCGAATCCGATGAGTCCGCTGTCGCCGACCCGTGCTGCGAAGTCGTGTGGTCGACGGACGGTCATCAACGGTGCATCGGCCGAGCCGGCCCCGATCACCTCACCGTCGGGCATCGCGACCCGGACCTCCAATCGCGCGACCGCGCGGCGAAAGAGGAAGTCGGCGACGGGTGCGGCAGCCGCAACCTTGACGCCACCGGGGACATGGGCGATCTGAGGCCAGACCCGCGGATCCACCGATGGACGCGGACCGACAGCGGAAGCACGGTACGGGTTCGACACAGAATCGGCCTTCGACACAGTTGTCATCTGCGGGCCCCTTCCTTCTGGAATTCTCGTGCCCCGGGAGGGGCAGGTTTCTGCGCGATCTTCAGCCCCCGAGCCCAGAGCCGAATGCCCTGCCAGCGGATCTGTATCACCACACGCAGCGGCGCACAGGGGATCTCGAGTGCGGTGCGAAGAATCGACCGCGTCGTCACCTCTCGTCGACGGCCGTCCACGCTCGCCACGAACGGCGGCTGACCGGGCCGCTCGAGGACGATCGACAGCCGGAGTGCCGCGTCCGGCTCGGGTAGCCGCATGGAGTATTCGCCGTCGACGTCGTTGAACGGCGAGACGTAGAACTCCTTGGAGGTGCGGGCCGCGCCGCGATGATCGGTGTGCAGCAGATACCGGTATCGCTCGCCGTAGGTGTTGTGGACCTCCGCCACCACGCAGCGGAGGTCTCCGTCGCGATCGTGACACCAGTACACACTCAGTGGGTTGAACGTGTGCCCGAACACCCGCGCGCTGGCCAACATCGTGATCCGTCCGCCGCCCAGGTCGATACCGTTCTCCGCCAGGAACCCGTCCACGTTCTCCCGAATGGTGGCGTCGGGGTCACCGAGATGGTCACGGGCGTCGAACGAGGCCAGCGGTCGCAGCATCCGGGGCAGTTCGGGGAGTGCGTCGAGGTCGACGAACCAGCTGTAGCTCTTGTACGAGAACGTGTTTCGGATCGGCGCGCGTCGAACGTGGTCGATTCGAGTGCGATACAACGCCGCCCCGTGTGCGCGGGTGCTCGGCAGAACGGATGTCAGAGCCACGTGGCCCCCACCCGTTGTGCGGCGCGCGCTCCCGACAACGCACCGTCCTCGTGAAATCCCCAGCCGTGGTACGCACCGGCGAAGGCCACTGTGTCGGTATCCAATTCAGGGAGTCGACGCTGCGCTGCAACCGATTCGGGGGTGTACTGCGGGTGTTCGTAGGTCATCTCGTCGAGTACCGCATTCGGGTCGATGCGATCCGCTCCGCCGAGGGTGACCAGCATCCTGCGATCGGTGTCGCCCAGACGCTGCAACCTGGTCAGGTCGTAGCTGACGAGCACCCGGTCGGGTTTGGCGGCGCAGGACGGCAGGTGGTAGTTCCACGACGCCCGAGCCCTCGTGCTCTTCGGCAACACCGACGAGTCGGTGTGCAGTTGCGTGTGATTGGTCGAGTACGGCATCGCGCCCAGGATGCTGTGCTCGAGCGCCGTCGGTTCTGCGAGCATCTTCAGCGCGGCACCGGGATGCGCGGCGATCACGGCCGCGTCGAACGTGCGCAGGCGGTCGTGGCCGTCGCGGATCTGCACGGAGTCCTCGGACCTGTACACCGCGCGCACCGGGGTATCGAGCATCACCTCGTCGATGTGCTTCGCAACTCGGCGAACGTATTCGATGGACCCGCCGGTGACGGTGCGCCAGGTGGGAGATCCTGTGACGGTGAGCATTCCGTGGTGGCGGAGAAACGTGAACAGGTAGCGAGCCGGGTAGGCGAGAGCAGTGTCCGGATCGCACGACCACACCGCGGACACCAACGGCGTCATGAAGTGGGATTCGAAGTACGCGGAGAACGAATGATCTGCGAGGAACTGCGCGAGGGTCGTCTCGGACTCCACCGGTTCGGCACTGTCCAGCAGTTCGTTGGCCAGGCGATGAAAACGCTTGACATCGAGCAACATCGAGACGAATCGTGGCTTGAACACCGCGATGCGCTGCGCGAGGATCCCGCGCATGCCCTGGCCGCCCGAGTATTCGAGTCCGCACCCGTCGCAGCGCACGGACATGCTCATGTCCGAATCCTGCGTCGGGACGTTCAGTTCGTCGAACAGGCGCAGCAGAGTCGGATAGGTCCGGTCGTTGTGCACGATGAACCCGGTGTCGACGCCTACCGGACCGTCCGGGCCGTCCACGTAATGGGTGTCCGCATGGCCCCCGAGCCTAGAGTCCGCCTCGTACAACGTCACCGACGAGTTCTTCGACAGCGCGTATGCGGCCGTCAGGCCGGCGATACCGCTCCCGACCACCGCGATACGACGGCGCGTCACGACGGTGTTCCCATGCAGTCGGCCCGCGCATCGGCGATGCCGAGAACGAAGTCACGCGTCGCCCGCGACCAGACCCGCGGATTGCGCAGCATGAAGTGCCCACCCGGAACGGAGAGGTAGCGGGCGTCCGCCCCTCGGGATGCTGCTCGCTCGGTCGCCCGACGCGAGGTTCGCGGATCGGTCCACTTGTCGGCCGTCCCGTGTACGACGAGCAACGCATGCTGCGCGCCGAATCCGTCGGCCTCCGTACCCTCCGGCCACCACGGAGCCAACGCGACGACACCCACGATAAAAGGGTCGTCGATCAGAGCAGCAGCAGTGCGGCCACCCATCGAATGGCCGACGACCACCACGTGAACGTCGGGATACTCGGCGTGAATGCGATCGAGCGCCCACCGCGCATCCTCGACCGGAGACCGCTGGGGGGCGTTCCAACCACGAAACCGATACTGCAGCTGTTGGACCGAAATGCCGCGTGCTCGGCCCGCGCGACGAAGCATCCACGTGAACGGCCACATGCGCAGACCGGCCAGGTGCCAGGGCCTACTGCGCGCCCGGCTCACGTCCTTGCCGCCGCCGAGGACCAACACGACCAGTGCAGGCTCGGAGACTCTTTTCCCGGTCCGCAGAAGTGGAGTCGGCTCGTTGCTCATGACCACTATTCGGCACTGCGGCCGCTTCGGGTGGGATGGGTCGAGTCGAGTCGATTGTGACCTGGCCGACAGAGAAAGAAGACCGGGCCGAGAGTGTGTCTCTCGGCCCGGTCTTCTGCGGTGGAGCTGCCGGGAATCGAACCCGGGTCCTCTGCTGCATTGCCAGGGCTTCTCCGTGTGCAGTCCGCTATGCCTCTACTTGGATCTCCCGATCTCGCGAACAAGTCAGGATGACGATCCCAGCCACTGTTTGATGTTCCTCATCATCCCGCGGCCGGATGAATCGGTGAGCCCTCTAGCTGATGCCAGTACCCGGACCGAGGGCAAGCCCGGACTGACAGACACGCAGTCGCTACTTAGGCAGCGAGTGCGTAGTCGCGCTGATTGGAATCGGCGCTTATAAGGTTGCGATGACGCTTACGGTGGTCTCTCGCCTGCACCGACACGCTTCCCCTGACTCAACATACAAAGTCGAAACCGTTCAGCCCCGTATGTTCCCGAACACCGTGTCCGGGCTGTTCAGTGTAACGCCTCTCCCGAGCACATTCATTCCATTAACGGCCGACCCGGCGATCCGTCGTGTTCGACGCGGCATCGTCGTCCACTCGCTGCACGACTGTGCGCAACATTCGACGGGTCATGACCAGGCGTGCCGGCAGCGAGGCGTACCAGACAGCCCGACCGGCAAGACCGCGAGGAAAGAACACCAGCCGCTGCTCGATGGTCGGCTGCTTTGCAGTTCCTCCCACCGTCAGGTCGAGCCAGGCCTCCCCGGGAAGTCGAGTCGAGGACTTGAGCCGAGTGGTGTGTTCGGTGCCCGACGCGGATGCGTCTGGTCCGGTGACGTCGCGACGCCAACCGGTGAGAACGTCGGCGTCGGCCAATCGTTCGAGAGCGGGCCTGATCGCGGTCGACGGTGCCGCGCTTCGGGCGACCCTGGTGTCGGTGTAGACGACCTCCCCTGCCCATGTCGGATCCGAGGGCAACGGATCCGACGGTGCCGCGGTACCGGTGGCGTCGGTCCACCGCGTCTCGACCTCACCGTCGTCGATCTTGCGCAGTGCCAATCGCACGGAGTCGCGGTAGCCGGTCAGGCCGCCGTCCGGACGCGGTACGACGGCGTCGATGTCCATCTCGTGGCCTACGGCGTCGTACTGCAGAGATTCGATGAGCGGCATCGCCAGGCCGCGCGGAATGGGAGTCACCAAACCGATCCAGTGGCCGGCCAGTCGAGGAGTCAGCACCGGGAGAACGATGATTCGACGCTGCCGCAGGCCCGCGACGTCGGCGTAGATGTTCATCATCTCGCCGTACTGCATGACGTCGGGACCACCGATGTCGAACGTCCTTGATTCGGTGATCGGCGCACTCGCGGCCCCGATCAGGTAGTGCAACACGTCGCGAACGGCGATCGGTTGGATGCGGTTGTGTACCCACCGCGGTGTGGTCATCACCGGTAGCCGATTGGTGAGGTGCCGAATCATCTCGAACGACGCCGAACCGGATCCGATCACGACGCCTGCCTGCAGCACGATCGTCGGCACACCCGAGTCGATCAGGATGCGTCCCACCTCGGCTCTCGACTTCAGGTGTGGTGAGAGCTCACCGGTCGGCGGGTGCAGCCCGCCGAGGTAGACGATCCGCCCCACGCCGCATTCCGCTGCTACGGCTGCGACGTTCTCGGCGCTGTCGCGTTCGGTGTCGGCGAAATCCGAGTGACCTGCAGTGCCCATCGAGTGCACCAGGTAGTACATGATGTCGACTCCGCTGAGCGCTGCCTTCAACGATTCCCGATCGCTCAGATCGCCCTGAGCGATCTCGACATCGGCCGCCCACGGCACGGAGTCGAGCTTGGCGGGGGTGCGTGCCAGCACGCGGACCGTGTACCCCTCTTCCAGGAGTCGCGGAGCCAGTCGTCCACCCAGGTATCCCGTGGCACCGGTCACCAGAACGCGGGTAGGCCGAGCGTCGTCCTGAACTGCGGGATCGTGGGAAGGCGAATCGTAACCTGTCATAAGCGGAGTCATTACCCCCGCGCGGTGCGGTTCAACCGGAGAGCGCGATCATCGCGATGGCGCCGAGCGCCAACGCCATACCGATCTTCTGCAGAGTGCCGACGCGCTCGCCGAGCATCACCATCGCCAGCAACACCGTGGCCGCGGGATACAGCGAGGCGATGACGCTCACCAGCGACAGCAGACCACCCTGGTAGGCGTAGATCATCGCAGCGTTGGCCACGACGTCGAGCACGCTGACGAAGGCGGCGAGTTTGAGCACGCTGCCGTGCGGGAGTGAGAAGTGCCCGGAGGCAAGGGCCACGATCCAGACGACCGCGGTCGCCGATGCGCGCGACGCCGCCAGCGGCCACAGCCCACTGCCGTCCCCGATCCGGTGCAGAAAGATGAAGGCGAACGCGAACGTCACCCCCGAACCGACCGTCAACCAGGCGACCGTTCGGGTGAACTTCATCTCTCGACCACCGGCAACCTCACCGGTCACCTTGTCCGGTGATTCTCTGCTGACCAGCACCACGGCCACCAGTGCGACGGCGATACCGACGAACGCGATCACGCCGGGCCGCTCGCCCATCGACAATCCGACCAGCACCGGGATACCGGCGACCAGCACCGCGGTGACCGGCGAGACCACGGCCATCGGTCCGGCGGCGAGGGCCAGGTAGAACCACCACACGGCAACTCCGCCTGCGACACCCGAGGCCAGTCCCCAGAGCATCGCCGGGAGCTCGATGGTGCCGCCGACGAACGGAGCGACGAGCAGAACGATCACCAGCGAGAGCGGGTAGGACACGATGACCACCCGGAGGGCGGCGACCCGGCGGGATGCGACACCGCCGACGAAATCGCTCACCCCGTAGCCGACGGCAGCTACCAGAGCGAGCAGAACAGCGGTCAGCGCATTCCCTTCACGCGACGGCCCAACTCGCGGGTGACCTCGCGTTCGGCGGTGCGCTTGGCCAGCGACTGTCGTTTGTCGTAGTCCTGCTTGCCCTTGGCCAGTGCCAGCTCGACCTTGACCTTGCCGTCGGAGAAGTACATCGACAGCGGCACCAACGTCAGGTTGCCCTCTTTTACCTTGCCTGCGAGTCGGTCGATCTCGCGGCGGTGCAACAGGAGTTTGCGGTTGCGCCGCGGCGCGTGGTTGGTCCAGCTACCGAGCGTGTATTCCGCGATGTGCAGTCCGCGTAGCCAGATCTCTCCGTCGTCGACGGTCGCGAAGGCGTCGACCAGCGAGGCCTTGCCGTCACGCAGACTCTTGACCTCGGTTCCGACGAGGGCAACTCCGGCCTCGACGACGTCGAGTATGGAGTAGTTGTGCCGCGCCTTGCGATTGGTCGCGATGGCCTTGCGGCCCTTCTCTCTCACTGCAGGGCCCTTTCTCGAGCGTTCGTCGCGCAGACCGGTTCCACGGGCAACCGCTCCAGCATAGAACCGAACGGCAAGCGAATTTATTCGCGCACGTACAGGCGCAACGTGATGTAGGCCGTCACCGCAGCCATGCCGACTCCCACCAGCGCCAGGAACGGCGAGACGAGCAGCACGTCACTGTTCGATATCCGGGCCAGGATGTTGGCCTGATACACATCCGAGAGAACGTCGTCGATGAACATGTTCTTGGCCGTGAACAAGCCGGCAATGGCAAGCGCGGAGCCGATCAAGGCCGCCACCACCGCCTCGAGCAGGAACGGCAGCTGGGTGTACCAGCGAGTGGCACCGACCAAGCGCATGATGCCCACCTCGGTCCGTCTGGTGAACGCCGCGATCTGAACCATGTTGGCGATCAACAGGATTGCGGCGATCGCCTGCACCGTGGCGATGGCGAATGCAGCGTTGCGCACGCCGTTGAGCACGCTGAACAAGCGTTCGACCAGGTCGCGTTGGTTCAGCACGCTCTGCACGCCGGGTCGATTCTCGAAGTTGTCGTTGATCACCCCGAACCGCTCCGGGTCACTCAGACGAACCTTGAACGACGCGGGAAAGCTGTCGGCACTGACCAGTTCGGCCAGCTCGGGCTGGTCCTTGAACACTCGCTCGGTGGCGTCCTTCACCGCATCCTCACGATTGAGGTACTGCACCGACACCACCGACGGCGTGCTCTCCAGATCCGAGCGCAGGGTGGCGCAGGTGTCCTCGGCGCAATCGGGATCGGTTGCCGAGATATCGTCGGTGAGGAAGATCTGCACTTCGACCCGATCGAGAAAAATCTGCTGGGTCTTGCCCGCCATCTGCACCACGAGCAGTCCCCCGCCGAACAGGCCGAGAGAAATAGCGGTCGTCAAGATCATGGCGATCGTCATGGTGATGTTGCGGCGAAGTCCGGTGAAGACCTCGCTGAAGATGAAACTTGCGCGCATCGCGGAATCCGAGCCCTTCGATTCGTTCGGTCGTGAAGTCCGATAGGTCCTGGTCGTGTGTCGTCAGCGACCGACGCCGTAGACCCCGCGGGCCTCGTCACGAACGACTCGTCCGTTGTCGAGCTCGACGACGCGTCGGCGCATCGAATCGACGATGTGGTTGTCGTGGGTGGCCATCAGCACCGTGGTTCCGGTGCGGTTGATGCGCTCGAGCAACAGCATGATGTCCTGACTGGTATCCGGATCGAGGTTTCCGGTTGGCTCGTCCGCGAGCAACACGAGCGGACGATTGACGAACGCCCGAGCGATGGCGACTCGCTGCTGTTCACCACCGGACAGCTCGTTGGGCAGACGATCCGACTTGCCGCCGAGTCCCACGAGGTCGAGCACTTCGGGGACGGTGCGCTTGATCATCGAGCGCGGCTTGCCGATCACCTCGAGAGCGAACGCCACGTTCTCCACGACGGTCTTCTGCTGCAGCAGACGGAAGTCCTGGAACACGCAGCCCATGCTCTGCCGCAACCGCGGGACACGACGGGCCGCCAACCTGTTGACATGGAAGTCGGCAACATGGATGTCGCCGGAGGTGGGCGTCTCCTCCTTGAGCAGCAGCCGCATGAACGTCGACTTCCCCGAACCCGACGGGCCGATCAGGAACACGAACTCGCCTTTGTCGATGGAGACCGTCACCTTGTCCAGGGCGGGCCTGGTGGAGGTCTTGTAGGACTTGGAGACATTCGAGGTGCTGATCACGGGTCGCCAGTGTAGTCCTTACTCGCCGGTAGCTGCCGGAACCGCTCGGGCGTCGCGGCGAGTCCCGAGAGACGGTAAAGGCCGACTCAGCGCGCGGATGTCGGCGCAGGTTGGCTGGGTATCAGCGACTGGATTGCCGGCGGAATCGGCACGCCGAACGGCGCGGTCGTCGTCGGTGGCACAGTCGTCGTGGTCGCCGGCTGACCGGATCCGTCGACGCTGTCCGATCCATCCGGATCGGTGGTGGCCGTCGGCCTGGGTGTCACCGTGGTGCTCGTGAAACTCGGCTCCGAGGTTTGCGGCTGGATGTACGGGGTGAGCTCGCCCGGATCGACAGCAATCGGTCCCTGAATCTGTTCGCTGTCCCTTTCGGCGATCTCGGCGCTGACCTGGCCGTACCACAGACCTGTGAGCACGAAGCAGATGCCGAAGGCCACGGTGGACGTCCGGACGCGACCGTTGATCTTGGCCGGTATGCGCCACTGTCGCCAGTTCCGTCGCGGGTGATCGGTTCCGGTCTCCGTCGTGCTCACTGATCCTCCCTCCGGTCTCGTCCCGACGCATCCGGTGCGACCCCGGCCGTACTGACATCGGGAGCAACACTGATGCCCTCGGGGCGTAGTGCGGCAGCCACCCGGACACGAAGTTCTCGTCCCACCTGGAACTGCTTGCCGGGCAATGTTCGCGCCACGAGACGAACGTTGACCTGGCCCACCTCGATGCTCTCCACGCCCATCACGGTCGGTTCGTCGAGCAACAGTGGACGAAGCCGGGTGTCCGCGAACGCGTCGCGGCCGACTGTGCGCAGCAGTGCGTTGACCTGGGTGAGATCCGCGGTGCTCGGCACGGGAACGTCGACGACGGCGCGCGCCCAGTCCTTCGACAGGTTGATCGCCTTGACGATCTGCCCGTTCGGCACGGTGATCACCTCGCCGTCGACGCTGCGCACTCGTGTCACGCGCAGCGTCACATCCTCGACCGTGCCCTCGGCGTCCTCGGCCGAACCGTTGACGGCAATCTGCACGACGTCACCGAATCCGTACTGACGTTCGGTGATGATGAAGAACCCGGCCAGAATGTCCTGCACCACGCGCTGAGCGCCGAAACCGAGTGCCGCGCCGATGACCGTTGCGGGTGCCACCAGCCCGCCGACGCCGAATCCGAAACGCCTCAGCACCTCGATGGTGACCAGGATGTAGATGAGGGTGACCACGACCCAGGTGATGACCTGGGCAAGGGCGTGCCGATGCTTGGCGGCCTCGGACCGCACGAGCGCATCGCTGTGCTGGTAGTTCTGGTCGATGCGGGCAGTGATCCGCGACCCGGTCCAGGTGACGAAGCGCGCCGCCAGAAGCCCGCCGAGGATGTACAGCAGTATGCCGAGGGCATTCTGCTTCAGGTCGAGCGTCGGGTTCAACCAGCTCGTCATCGGATCGTCTGAGTGGAGCCTGCGCAATGACCGGTCATCTAATGCTCCCCCCGCATTCGCCATCGAATTCCCGATTCCAGGAATCCGTCGATGTCTCCGTCGAGAACAGTAGACGGATTGTTCACCTCGTACTCGGTACGCAAATCTTTGACCATCTGGTACGGGTGCAGTACGTACGAGCGCATCTGATTGCCCCAGGAGCTGCCGCCGTCTCCCTTGAGGGCGTCCATCTCGGCGCGTTCTTCCTTGCGCTTGACCTCGAGCAGCTTGGCCTGCAGCACTCGCATGGCCGACACCTTGTTCTGCAGCTGCGACTTCTCGTTCTGGCAGGTCACCACGATCCCCGTCGGGATGTGCGTCAACCGAACGGCGGAGTCGGTGGTGTTGACCGACTGCCCACCCGGTCCGGACGAGCGGTACACGTCCACACGAATGTCGTTCTCGGGGATCTCGATGTGGTCGGTGGTCTCTACGACCGGGAGAACCTCGACCTCGGCGAAGGACGTCTGGCGTCGACCCTGGTTGTCGAACGGACTGATGCGCACGAGCCGGTGTGTGCCCTGCTCCACCGACAACGTGCCGTACGTGTACGGAGCCTTGACCGCGAACGTCGCGCTCTTGATGCCGGCTTCTTCCGCATAGGACGTGTCGTAGACCTCGACACCGTAGCCGTGCTTCTCGGCCCAGCGGATGTACATGCGCATCAGCATCTCGGCCCAGTCGGCGGCGTCGATTCCGCCTGCACCGGACCGGATGTTGACCAGCGCGTCACGTGCGTCGTACTCACCGGACAGCAGGGTCCGTACTTCCATGGCTGCGATGTCCTCACGGAGCGACGCGCGTTCGGCGTCGGCATCGGCGGTGGCGGATGCGGCGTCGTCACCTTCCTCACCCTCGGCGAGCTCGTACAGCACCGGCATGTCCTCGAGGCGCTGTCGGAGCTCTTCGACGCGGCGCAGCTCGGCCTGCGCGTGGGACAGCTGGCTGGTGACCTGCTGAGCGTGTTCCTGGTCGTTCCACAGGTCCGGTGAGGCCGCCTGATGTTCGAGTTCGTCGATGCGTCGCCGCAGTTCCTCGACGTCGAGAACGGACTCGACGGTGGAGAGAGTGGTGTCGAGCTCGGCGAGGTCTGCAGAAACGTCGGGATGCACGAGAGTCAAGGTTACCGGCACGCGAACCCGAACCCGACCGCCCCCGAATCCGACGACGAAGACGGGTGGTCGGCCAGGGTTCGAACCGTGCTGATTCGAACCCTGTCCGGGCACCTCGTCCGCTGTTAGCTTCGACGCGTCGACATATGCGCACATCGACATGCCTGCCACCGCCCGGTGCCGGCCACACCCCGCAGGACACAGGAGCGTCGTATGACCGTCACCGACCAGTACCTCGAGAACAACAAGGCGTACGCCGCGACGTTCGGCGGTCCCCTGCCACTGCCGCCGTCGAAGCACGTGGCAGTGGTGGCGTGCATGGACGCTCGACTGGACGTGTATCGAATCCTCGGTTTGGCCGACGGTGAAGCCCACGTCATCCGGAATGCGGGCGGTGTGATCACCGACGACGAGATCCGATCTCTGGCCATCAGCCAACGGCTACTCGGCACGAAGGAGATCATCCTCATTCACCACACCGACTGCGGCATGCTCACGTTCACCGACGACCAATTCAAGAACGATCTTCAGGACGAGACCGGTATCAAGCCGAACTGGGCGGCCGAGTCGTTCACCGATCTGGACCGTGATGTTCGCCAATCGCTGGCACGCATCGAGCAGAGCCCGTTCGTCACGAAGCACGAATCCATTCGAGGCTTCGTCTTCGACGTGGCAAGCGGAAAGCTGAACGAAGTCACCGGATAGGCCGAAACGCACATATCGCCACATGCGAGACGCCGTGTGCGCGGCGATAGTCTTCTCCGGTGACCGACTACGCCGCTGATCTTTCTCTCGCCCTCCGACTCGCCGACGAGGCCGACGCCATCACCCGGCGGCGATTTCTCGCCATGGACCTCGCGGTGGATTCCAAGCCGGATCTGACACCGGTGTCGGACGCGGATCTGGCCGTCGAGACGACGATCCGCGGCGTGCTCGGAGCGCAGCGCCCTGCAGACGCGTTGCTGGGCGAGGAATTCGGCGGCACTGCAACGTTCAGCGGACGCCAGTGGGTCGTCGATCCCATCGACGGCACCAAGAACTTCGTCCGTGGCGTTCCGGTGTGGGCGACGTTGATCGCGCTGCTCGACGACGGAATACCCCGTGTCGGCGTGGTGAGCGCACCCGCCTTGGGCCGACGGTGGTGGGCCGCACTCGATCTGGGAGCCTGGACGGCATCGGACGGGGGTACCCCGCGCCGGATCGAGGTCTCGAAGGTCGATTCGCTGGCGTCGTCGAGCTTGAGTTTCTCGAGCCTGAGTGGGTGGGCGGAACTCGGCATCAGGGATCGGTTCCTCGATCTGACCGACGCCGTGTGGCGGGTTCGCGGGTACGGCGACTTCTTCTCCTACTGCCTCGTCGCAGAGGGGGCGGTCGACATAGCCGCAGAACCCGAGGTCTCGCTGTGGGACCTGGCCGCACTCGATGTCCTCGTGCGTGAAGCCGGAGGCGATTTCACCGCACTCGACGCCACCGCAGGCCCGCACGGTGGCAGCGCCGTGGCCACCAACGGTCTACTGCAACACCAGGTCCTCGCGTCCCTGTCCCCCAGCGCCTGACTCACGCCTGGAGAACTGCAGCCAGAATCAGCGCGATCAGCGGTGTGATGCCCTGGACGAATGCGGCCCGGAAATACTTCGCACCGCCGGTCGCCAGAACGATCGCTGCGCCGACGATGCTCGCGCACGCGAAGTAGACGACTGCGTCGCCTGCGGACCCGCCCAACACGAGGCCCACCACGATGCCGACGGCCAGGAACAGGTTGTAGAAGCCCTGATTGAACGCCATCGGCTTCACGACATCGGCTTCGTTCTGACTCGCGACGCCGAACTTGGCCCAGATGGCCGGCTTCGACCACAAGACACTTTCCATGACGAAGATGACGACGTGAAGGGCCGCGGCGATGGCGGCGAAGACCTGGGCGATCGGATGCACGGACGTAGCGTGCCATACCCCTCGTCGCCGGAGGCGACGTTCGGTTCGCCGGCCTCCCGGAAAGGTCAACTTACTCGACAGTAGACAGCTATCTTACTCGGGAGTAAGATCTGTGGAGTCCGTGCCCGACGCCGAGGAACTGGTGATCATGAGCAAGCAAGACAGTGTGGTCGACGCGAAGGCCCCGAAGGTGCCCCGCGATACTTCTGCGGTTGGCCTCAACCCGTTCAAGAGAGATGCGATCGGAACCGCCATGCGCGTTCTGACCGCCATCACCGGATCGGAACTGGCGGAGAAGTACAACCTCCGCCAGACCATCGACCGGGTGACGTACGAGAGCACCAAGACCGGGTTCAAGACCCTCGGCGCTGCCAATCGCACGTTCGCCAAGGTCACCGGTGGCGGCAAGCCCAAGCGTCTCGACGACGGTGCCGCCAAGAACCTCAGCTACTTCGACCTGACGCCCGACGACGAACAGCGCATGATCGTCGAGACGGTCAAGGAGTTCGCCGAGGAGATCCTCCGCCCGGCCGCCTTCGACGCAGACCACAGCGCCTCGTCGCCCGAGGATCTGGTTCGTCGTTCCGCCGAGCTCGGCATCACGCTCATCAACGTTCCCGAGGAACTCGACGGTGCCGCCAGCGAGCGTGGCGCGGTCACCAATTCTCTCGTCGCCGAGGCACTCGCCCACGGCGACATGGGCTTGGCACTGCCCATCCTCGCGCCCAGCGGTGTCGCCGTCGCGCTCACCCAGTGGGGCACCGACGCACAGCAGAAGACCTACCTCCCCGCATTCGTCGGCGAGAAGGTGCCGAACGCAGCAGTGGTCGTCAACGAGCCCCGCGCACTGTTCGATCCGTACGCGTTGCAGACCAAGGCCGTTCGCTCCCCCAGCGGCTACAAGCTCAACGGAGTCAAGAGTCTCGTACCCGCTGCCGGCAGCTCCGAGCTGTTCGTCATCGCCGCAGAACTCGAAGGCCGTCCGGCATTCTTCATCGTCGAGTCCGACTCCAAGGGCCTTGTCGTCGAAGCCGACCCGAGCATGGGCCTGCGCGCAGCAGGCCTGGGTCGCCTGATCCTGACCGACGTCGCAGTTCCCGAGTCGGCACTGCTCGGTGACGGTGACGCAGATCAGCGGGCCGCCGAGTACAGCGCCGCCATCGGACTGGCGCGCCTCGGCTGGGCATCACTGGCCGTCGGCACCAGCCAGGCCGTACTCGACTACGTCGTTCCGTACGTCAACGACCGTGTTGCCTTCGGTGAGCCGATCAGCAACCGTCAGGCCGTGGCCTTCATGGTCGCCAACATCGCCATCGAGCTCGATGGCATGCGGTTGGTCACGCTGCGCGGTGCGTCTCGCGCCGAGCAGGGACTGTCGTTCACTCGTGAGTCCGCGCTGGCTCGTCGACTCGCATCCGAGAAGGGCATGCAGATCGGTTCCGACGGCGTGCAGCTGCTCGGCGGTCACGGTTTCACCAAGGAGCACCCGGTCGAGCGTTGGTACCGCGATCTGCGGTCCGTCGGCGTCGCCGAGGGCATCGTTCTCATCTAGCTCGCCGCCCCGAATTCCATGGCACTCACCCAAGGACATACACGATGATCAATCTTGAACTTCCCAAGAAGCTTCGGGCGCAGGCGAATCAGGCTCACCAGGTCGCTGCCGAGATCTTCCGCCCGATTTCCCGCAAGTACGACCTCGCCGAGCACGAGTACCCGGTGGAGCTCGACACCATGGCGTCGATGGTCGAAGGCATGTCCGACGCCGGTGGCGAAATCGGCGGAGCCGCCGGTGGCCGCGAGAAGGACAGCGAGTCGGCCAAGCCCAGCAAGACCGCGAATGCCAACGGCGGCAACATGTCCGCTCTGGTGAACGTGATCGAGACCTGCTGGGGCGATGTCGGCCTCACGCTGTCGATCCCCTACCAGGGACTCGGCAACTCGGCTATCGCGGCGGTGTCCACCGACGAGCAGCTCGAGCGCTTCGGCAAGGTATGGGCGTCGATGGCCATCACCGAGCCCAGCTTCGGATCGGACTCTGCGGCCGTCACCACCACCGCTGTCCTCGACGGCGACGAATGGGTGCTCAACGGCGAAAAGATCTACGTCACCGCCGGCGAGCGTTCCACCCACATCGTGGTGTGGGCAACGGTGGACAAGTCTCTCGGCCGCGCGGCCATCAAATCGTTCGTCGTCCCGCGTGACGCTCCGGGCCTCTCGGTCGCCCGCCTCGAGCACAAGCTGGGCATCAAGGCGTCCGACACCGCAGCCCTGCTGCTCGAGGACTGCCGCATCCCGAAGGACAACCTGCTCGGCACCGCCGAAGTGAACGTCGAGAAGGGCTTCGCCGGCGTCATGCAGACGTTCGACAACACCCGTCCTCTGGTGGCAGGCATGGCGATCGGCGTCGCACGTGCGGCTCTCGAAGAATTGCGTTCCATCCTGGTGGACGCCGGAGTCGACATCTCCTACGAGACGCCCGCCTACAACCAGCACGCGGCGGCCGCGGAGTTCCTGCGCCTCGAAGCGGACTGGGAGGCAGCACATCTGCTCGCACTGCGTGCGGCGTGGATGGCCGACAACAAGGAGCCGAACTCCCTCCAGGCCTCGATGTCCAAGGCCAAGGCCGGTCGCTCGGCAGTCGACATCACCCTCAAGGCAGTCGAATTGGCCGGCACGTACGGCTACTCGGAGCGCCCGCTGCTCGAGAAGTGGAGCCGCGACTCCAAGATTCTCGACATCTTCGAGGGAACGCAGCAGATTCAGCAGCTGATCGTTGCTCGCCGTGTACTCGGAAAGTCGTCGGCAGAACTGAAGTGACACCTGGCTCGTCGTCGAGCCGAGGAGTAACCGCTGAACGGCACCGGACTTTGCGTCCGGTGCCGTTTTTCGTGTGTGAGAAAGAAAAATCGGGAGGCGGTGTCGATATCGTGGTCTGTCGAACGTCGTCATCGTGTACGGCGACTCGCGCCGCGACACCGAGGTACCGAACCCAGGAGCGCACCATGAAATACATCCTCTTGATCAACGCAGACACCGCACCCGGAGCAGCACCGGGCTGCAGCAGTGTCGAGGACTGGATGACCTACGAGAAGGAGATGAAGGAGGCGGGCGTTCACGTCTCCGGTCACGCGATGGCCGACCTCACCACGGCCACGGCTGTTCGCGTCGACGCCGCCACCGGAGAACGCAGCGTCACCGACGGCCCGTATGCCGAATCTCATGAGGTTCTCGGTGGCTACGACGTCATCGACGTTCCCGACCTGGACGCTGCACTCGAATGGGCAGCCCGATGCCCGGGCTCCAAGGACGGCGGCACGGTGATCGTACGTCCCCTTGCCGAGTCCTGAACCGCCGAAGCCCGACGTACTCGGTTCTTCGGTGACCGATGCCGAGGTTGGTCGAGCGCTCGACTCGGTCTTCCGAGCCGAGCGCTCGATACTGCTCGCCTCGCTGGTGCAGCGGTATCGCGACCTCGACCTCGCCGAAGAAGTGACCTCGGACGCCATCGAATCGGCCCTGAAACACTGGCCGGTCGATGGTGTCCCGGCCAAGCCCGGCGCCTGGTTGCTCACCACTGCCCGACGGAAGGCAGTCGATCGCTTGCGGCGCGACCAGACCCTGGCCGCGAAAGTCGGGGTGCTGCAGGCGGATACGGATCGTAGCGAACCGAGTCGCTTGAATTCGCTCGACGAGACCCTGCCCGACGACCGACTGCAGTTGTTCTTCACCTGCGCGCACCCTGCCCTTGCCGCCGGTGACCGGCTCGCACTGACTCTTCGATGCCTGGCCGGTCTCACCACCGGCGAGGTCGCCCGGGCGCTGCTGATCCCCCCGGCGACAGCAGCGCAGCGAATAGTGCGAGCCAAGAACAAGATTCGGGCCGCACGGATACCGTTCCGTCTCCCGGGCCCGGACGAGTTGGCAGGCAGGGTCCCGATGGTGCTCGAGGTGATCTATTCGATCTTCACCGAGGGCTATTCGGCGACGTCGGGTGATCACGTCGGACGAATCGATCTCACCGACGAGGCCCTCGGGATGGGCCGACTCCTGTACGCCGCTTTGCCGACGGAGTCCGAGGTGATCGGTCTACTGGCGCTGATGTTGCTCGTCGATGCCAGACGCGACGCGCGAACCGGACCGGACGGTGAGATCGTCTTGTCGGCCGACCAAGACCGTCGACTCTGGAATGCCGAATTCATCGCCGAGGGTACGGAACTCGTGGTCGAGGCTCTCGGCGGCGGCGGGAGCGGTCCTTACGCTCTACAGGCTGCCATTGCTGCACTGCACGACGAATCACTCGACGCCGACAGCACGGACTGGCCTCAGATAGTTGCCCTGTACGACGTACTCATGACGCGGGCACCGAGCCCCATCGTCGCGCTGAACCGGGCGGTTGCGCTGGCGATGCGCGACGGTCCCGCAGCCGGTCTGCACGAATTGGACCTGCTTGCCGACGAGCCGTCCCTACGCCGCTATCACCCGTATCCCATGGCGAGAGCAGATCTGCTGCAACGACTCGGCAGGTTCGACGAGGCGGCAATCGACTATCGACGAGCGTTGGATTTCGCCCGAACCGCACCGGAGAAACGCCTGCTTCGCGGTCGGCTCGCGGAGGTGCGCGCGTACCCCGGTCAGGCCGACAGCACCACGTCCACCTGATCTGCAGTCAACGAGCGGTCTGCGTACACCAGGCGTACTGCGTCGACATCGGGATTGCCGACGTCGGGTCCACGGGCGATCAACTGCAAGCCCGCGCGCTCGGCCACTCGGGCCGACGCGACGTTGTGTTCGAGGAGGTACGCCACGATCGGCAATTCGGGCTCGGTTCGGTGCGCACACTCGGCTGCGATCTCACACATCTCCGCGGCATACCCGTTGCCCTGTGCGTCGGGATGGAGGCGATACCCGAGATTCCAGAAGGTGTTCCGCCGCTTCGAGCATCCGCCGTAGCCACTGATCGTGCGGCTGCCGCGCTCACGAATAATCCACGTGGACAGTCCATCCCGCCGCCACTGCTCCGCCCAGCTCTGCAACATTCGTTCGGTTGCAGCGGGATCGGTGTGTCGCAGGCTCGGGAAGTGCGTCCACGACTGCGGGTCGCTGCAGATCGCGTACAGCTCATCGAGATCCGTGCCGACCGGCTCGTCGAGATCGAGACGCGAGGTTCGTGTTCGCACACCATGGATCCTAGGGGTGACGAAGTCTGGTAGACCGGTGGTACACGATCGAGCGAAGGGTGTCACCGTCATGGCCGAGTGGATCAAGAAGATGGAAGAGAATGCGAAAGGCCTCATCGCCGAGGCAGAGCAGGAACTGACCGCACTCGAAGGTGTGGACACCGTCGACCTCACTGCCGATGATGCAGACGACGAAGGAGGCCCCGCCCCTTCCGAAGCAGTCACCAGTGACGATGCCCGCGAGCAGATCACGGACTGAACTCCCGATGCCCAGTCGCCACACGTGGTCCACGACCACACACGACTGGTCGGTGGACGTCGATCTGGATCATCTGTCGCACATCAGATCTCGACCCGGCGAATACGCGCCCGGCGGAGTTCTGCACCTGGTTCTCGAGGTACTCGCCTACGCGGTGGACGAAGCAGAACATCAGGGCGGTGGTCACGCGACAGTCGTGTTGGGCGCGGACGGGACTGTCGAGGTGTCCGACGCAGGTCGAGGCACCGACACCAGGCTCGACGACGGAGTAGCCATCCGTAAGCCCGTCGTCAGCACGAAAGATGTCCGCTTCTTCGACGAATCACAGCCCGTCATGCTCGACGACGGACACGCTCGACGTGGGATGTCCACAGTGGCTGCTCTCTCGCGGATGCTCGAACACACCAACCGGCGGGTCGATGGTTCGTGGACCAGACGGTACGAGCACGGAGTTCCCGTCACCGAGCTGAGCTCGGCTGCGTCGACCGGCAGCACCGGCACCACCGTTCGCTTCCTGCCCGACGTATCTCTGGTGCCAGGAACACTGCTGACGCCGACCGATCTGCGGTCGGTGATCGTCCCGCGCGAGCTTCTGACGGTATCGGTCACCTGGACGTAATCAGGCGAACAAAGACCAACAGATACTGTTCCTTCTCTCCTGGTCTTCCAGCACCAGTTTTCGCACACTGTTCGGGAGCCGGTCGCGCTGCCATTCGAGTTCCTTTCGACCTGCACTCGGCTCCAGGCCGTCACGCGCGGCCGCCCGAGCTGCCTTGATGGCATAGGCGGCCGCTCCGAGGTCGTGTTCGGGTACGTGTGCCACACAGGCTGCCTGCCCCGCGGCGTATGCGGCGAAGCGAGCGCAACCGTGCAGCGGCCGTGCCGCACCCATGGCGTGCCCGCCGAGAGCGCGGGTTGCCATCATCGCGAGCTCGCCGCGCGTCCACGCACGGATACCGTCGATTGCCTCACGCGGCCGCGAGTCGGAAGGTTCGAGCTCCTCGAACAGGTGGAGAACATGTTCCGCACACTCGGCCGCCCAGAGCGCAAGGCTCCGATGGTCGTCATCGGACAGAAGGCCGCCGCGATGCACGGTGATGAGGCGCGGATCTCTGACGGCGGGGAGAATCATGCGAGGCGAACCTTCCGGTATCGAACGTGCAGACTGCGGCCGAGAGTCCGTTCCGGACCCATCAGAGCACGAAAAAAGACCCAGGACATATGTCCTGGGTCTTCTTCAGTGGTAGCGGGGACAGGATTTGAACCTGCGACCTCTGGGTTATGAGCCCAGCGAGCTACCGAGCTGCTCCACCCCGCGTTGCGTCTACGAAGTTACTCCCGTGCGTACAACCAATGCAAATCACGTGACTTCTCCGCGTCCTCGCGCACCCCGACGAGTGCACCGCGACGCGTCACGGCACGCGCTTATCACGCCGAACACCGCAGAAAATAGTGCTCCGCGTCTCTTTTGGGGCGTGTTTCGAGTCACATAACGTTCGGGTTACGAAGTAGAAACATTAGCGCCACGAGCTGGTCTGAGCTGCGGAAACACCCCCCATCGTCCCAATATGTGGACATCAACCATCCCATTACGGCTCAGTGACGGTGAGCAGATCCTCGACTACCTTCACGGACGGCCCTAAACCGCTGGGCCTGCACCACCCCGCCGCTCCTTTCGCTCTGCCCCGCGGGTGTGGTCCCCAAGACGTACGGGGGCAGAGCCGCGACGATACGAAGCGCCTGGTCGCCAACGCCATCCACACCGGCGAGGTGATTGCAGGCCAGTCGCGCCAGTCGAGCGCGGAGAGGATTCACCCCGAATGACCACACTGAACAATGTCGGCAAGCGCGCACTCGGAATGGCCGTCATCGCAGGTGCCGCTGTAGCAATCCCCCTCGGTATCTCTGCCGGAACCGCCAACGCAGCCCCGAACAACTGGGACGCGGTCGCGCAGTGCGAGAGCGGTGGCAACTGGAGCATCAACACCGGAAACGGCTACTACGGTGGCCTGCAGTTCTCTCAGAGCACCTGGACGGCCAACGGCGGATCCGGATCACCGGCCAACGCATCCAAGGCCGAGCAGATCCGCGTCGCGGAGAACACCCTTCAGACCCAGGGACCGGGCGCATGGCCCGTGTGCGGTCAGCAGCTGAGCAAGGGTGCCTCCGCTCCCGAGCCCGAGGCAGCTCCCGCACCGGCACCGCAGCCGGCTCCCGCACCGGCACCGGCACCGGCACCGGCCGTGGCTCCCGAGGCCGCAGCGGCCACGCAGGCTGCACAGGGCGCGTTCGACGCAGCGTCCAAGCTTGCCGACCAGTACGGCTTGAGCACGCAGTTCCAGCACTTCGTTGCTGCCAACGCCCCGGTGCTCGCGCCCATCGGACGCTGATCGCCCGGCAGTTCGTCGAGCTGCCACTCACCTCGGAGTTGCACTGCTGCACAGCGTGAACGAGCCAGGTGACGAACGACGAAAGAGCCGCCTCACCATTCGGTGAGGCGGCTCTTTCGCTCGGTCAGCAGGCCGTGGCCTCAGCGATCAGTTACCTGCCTGGTTGTAGGTATCGACGGCGGTCTGCAGATCCTCCAACGCAGTACCGAGCTCCGCGAGATTTCCACTCTGCTGTGCAGTGCGCACGGCCGCGAGTGCCGAATTCAATTCGGACACGGCCGCATCCCTGGTCGTCGAACCACCGGTGGCCGGCGCCGGAGTTGCCGCAGGCGTACCTCCGTCGGACGGCGCGGTTTCGGGAACAGCGCCGGGCTGCGTGGTTCCGTCGGTCTCACCGGGTGCGGTGACTGTGCGTCCGGCACCCGCTCCGAACACCTGCTCGATGGCTTCGGGCAGTGTCGCGGCGTACCCGACGCGGCCCTCGTACGAGACCAACACCCGAATCAACTGCGGATAGGCCGACGCCTCGTTGGTACGAGAGGCGTACACCGGTTCCACGTAGATCAATCCGCCGTCGCCGACCGGGAGTGTCAGCAGGTTTCCGAACTCCACGGTGTTCTCACGGCGCACGATACCGAGACTCTCGGACACGTCGGTCGTGGTCGTCATCTGGTTCTGCACCTGATTCGGACCCTGCGTGGATGTATCCGTCGGCAATCTCAACACGGTGATCTTGCCGTAGTTCTCCGGATCGGAATCCGCACTGACGTACGCGCCCAACACCTCTCGGCGGTAACCGACCAACGCACTGGTCAGCTGGAACGACGCCTGATTCTCCTGGTTCGAGATATCGGATGCGACGACGTAGTACGGGGGCTGCTTGGCCGCGGTGTTCTCTGCGGTCGGGTCGGTGGGAACCTCCCAGAACGCGTTGTTGGTGAAGAACTCTCGCGGATCGTTGACGTGGTACTTGGTCAGCAGTTCACGCTGGACCTTGAACAGGTCTTCCGGGTAGCGGAAGTGATCGCGCAGCTCGTCGGACACCTGGTCCTTCGGAATGACGGTTCCCGGGAACACGCCTTCCCATGCCTTGAGCACCGGATCGTTCTCGTCCTGCTCGTAGAGCTTGACGGTGCCGTCGTATGCATCGACGGTGGCCTTGACCGAATTTCGGATGTACGAGACCTCTCGGCTCGGCAACGCACGTGTCGTCGTCGACTCGATGCTGTCGGCAGTGGCGTCCTCGAGCGACATCCGCTGGGCGTACGGGAAGTTGTCCAACGTGGTGTACCCGTCGATGATCCAGACGAGCTTGCCCTCGACGATCGCCGGGTAGGTCGATCCATCCGTGGTCAACCACGGTGCGACCTTCTGTACGCGGTCGCGGGGGTCACGGTTGAACAGGATCTTCGACTCGTCCCCGATCACGCTCGAGAACAAGATGTTGCGCTCGGCGTACTTGCTGGCGAACACGAGTCGATTGAAGAAGTTACCGACGTCGACGCCTGCGGCACCGGTGTAGGTGTAACTCTTGCTGTCGGTGTCGTACTCGCGGGGCTCGCCGGTGGAACCGACGATCGAGTAGTCCGCGTCGGAGTTGGCGATGACCGGGCCGAAGTAGATGCGCGGCTGATCCAGGTCGCCGGGTCCGTCCTTGCGGATGGTGCCCTCGGAATCGTTCTCGATCCAGTTGACCTGGTAGTTCGGGTAACCACCGCGTCCACCGCTTGATTCGTCTGCGACGGCCTCGTCGACGGAGTTGGCCGGCGCTGCGACGAAGCCGTTTCCGTGTGTGAACACGGTGTGGCGGTTGATCCAGTCACGCTGGTTCGCGTCGAGCGTCTGCGGTGAGATCTCGCGGGCTGCAACGACGTAGTCGCGCAGGTTGCCGTCCGCATCCGGGTATCGGTCGACGGCCAGCGTGTCGGGGAACCCGTAGAAGTTACGGATCTGACGCTGCTGGGTGAAGGTGGGCGCGAGGATGTTGGGGTCGAGCAAGCGAATGTTGGACATCGTGGCCGACTCGGACGCCACCTCGCCGGGGCTCAATGCTGCTTCACCGGAATAGTCCCGATAGGTGACCACGTCGTCGTTCAAGCCGTACGCGTCTCGGGTTGCTGCGATGTTCCGCTCGATGTACGTGCTCTCCTTGTCCGCCGCGTTCGGGCGCACCGAGAACTGTTCCATCACCAGCGGCCAGACGGCGCCGATGAGGATCGACGACAGCACCAACAAAGCCGTGGCCAACGCCGGGATACGGAGATCACGCAGGAATATCGCTGCGAAGAAGGCGATTGCACAGATGACGGCGATTGCCAGCAGGATCAGTTTGGCCGGCAACACCGCGTTGATGTCGGTGAAGCTGGCACCGGTGAACGTCGGCTCCTTGCGACTGCTCGACAGCAGCGTGTACCGATCGAACCAGTACGCGATGGCCTTCAGCAGGACGAAAGTACCGGCCAGAACCGCGAGTTGAATCCGCGCTGCGCGAGTGAGTGCACCCTCGCGCCCGGCGAGACGAATTCCACCGAACACGTACTGCGTGACCAGGTTCGCGAAGAAGGCAACCAGGATGGCGACGAACAGCCAATTGAGGATGAACCGGTAGAACGGGAGGTCGAACGAGTAGAAACCGACATCCAGATTGAACTGCGGGTCGGTTATGCCGAAGTCGCCGCCGTGGATGAACAACTGCACGGTCGCCCAATTGGTCTGGGCGATCATGCCGGACAAGAACCCGAACACCACAGGAATTCCGATGCCGAACAGGCGCAGTCGGCTCATCACCGTGGTGCGGTATCGCGCGATCGGATCGTTGGGCCCGGCGACGGGCACGAACACCGGACGGTTGCGGTACGCCACCGCCAGAGCTGCGAACACGATGAGTCCGACAACCAGGGCGACGACGAAGAAGATCACCAACCGCGTCAGCAGAGTGGTGGTGTACACGCCGCGGAAGTCGACTTCGCCGAACCACAGCCAGTTCGTGTACACGTCGATCAGACGGGGACCGATGAGTAGCAAACCTGCTGCTACCAAGGCCAATACGAGCAAGATCCGGCTGCGCCGCGACAAGGACGGCATACCGGTGGGGGGCCTCATGCCCACGAGCCACACTCCAACTTCGGGCGACGCCGACCGGCGCCGCAGATGACTTCGGCGGCGCACTCGCCGTGCGCCGCATGTCCGTTTCGCCCTACTGTACGTACGTTGATCCTACGGCTGCGACGCCCGTACCGCGGCCACAGCCGACCGCAGGTCAGGAGCCTCGCATCCGAGGAACCATCCGAATGCGAGGATAGTGCGGTGAGCAACGACAGCGACGGAGTGCCCGGCCGAGACGATTTCGGTGTCGAGTTCGACCCCGAGACGGGTGGACAGGATGTGGCCGACGCCTTGGCGCGGTGTGCGCGGGAGGTGGCGGACTTCGTCGATGCCGGCGGATGGCACCAGGCACCCCAGATGTTCGCTTTGGTGCCCACAGCCGCACTCGCCGCGGCCGAGCCGGGACTGCTCGACGATTTGGCCGACGGCGCTGCCCTGACTCCGATCCAACAGCATTCGCTACCCGAGGACATCACCGGCGGCTCCCCCGCCCTGGACGAGTTCCTGGCCACCTCCACGTGGCCCGAGGGTGTCGTCGGATGCGCCTTGGTCCAAGAGATCGTGGTTCTTCCCCCAGCAGCCGAATCGACCCTCGACGATGCCTTGATCCCACTACTCGCCGATCCCGATGCCGCCGACCAGGCCGCTCGCTCGGCCGCCGAGAACCATCCCGAGAAACGAGATGCTCGGTTGATCGTCGCGGTTCTCAAGGACGGTCCGTCCCTGACTCTTCTGCAGTTGCACCCGGACGAGGACGCCGATCCCTTCGCACCCATCGACCTTCGCGTCGCGGAGGACCTGGCCCCCAACGTCGTGCACGGTCTCTACGCCACGTTCGATACCGTCGACGACGACTAGCGATTGGGCTGGGTCAGCTGCAGGACGGCACGTCGCCGCCGGAGCCGATCGCCTGCAGCGAGTCGATTGCACCGTCCAACGATTCGACACGCACCAGCCTGAGGCCGTCGGGGACGTTCTGTTGCGCCTCACCGCAGTTCGCGTCCGGCACCAGGAACGTGGTGGCTCCGGCTTCACGGGCGGCGATCAGCTTGTACGGAATGCCGCCGATGGGGCCGACCGTGCCTTCGGCGTCGATGGTCCCCGTCCCCGCGACGAACTCTCCGTTGCTCAGCTCACCGGGACTGAGCTTGTCGACCACGGCCAGGCTGAACATCAGTCCGGCCGACGGTCCACCGACGTCGGCGAGGTTGAACGTCACGTCGAACGGCACGTCCGGCTGCTCCTCGGGCGTGACGCCGAGGTACCCCAATGCTTCGTCGTCGGGCCGGGCTTCGAGCACCACCGAATCCGTCCGCGTCGTGCCGTCCCGGACGTACTCGATATCGATGGAATCACCCGGGGCCCTGGAGCTGACCGCCTCGCGAACCGCGGACGCCGTGGACACCGGGGCTCCGTCGACCGAGACGAGCGTGTCCCCCACGTTCAGCACGCCGGCAGCGGGCCCGTCATCGGCCACACTCGCCACCGCGAGCGTCACCGGCAGATCCAGATGATGCAGCGCAGCGAGTTCGGCGCTGGACTCCGACTCCTCGAAGTCCGCCTGATTACCCTCCTGCACTTCTTCCTTCGACATGTCCGGCGGATAGACCTCCTCGCGCGGAACGAGTCCCTGCCTGCCGCTGGCCCAGAAGCCGAGTGCCTCGAACAGATTGAGCTGATCGCGCACGGCCACGGTCGTCATGTTCAAGTGGCCCGCGGTTGGGTCGACCTCGGTTCCGTCGATCTGCACCACGGGTACCCCGTCGACGTCACCGAGAGTGTTGTACGTCGGGCCGGGGCCGAGAGCGGCGAACGGAACGGTGACGACCGAGCCCGTGACGCCCAGCACCACCACAGGTACCAGCGCAGCGACAAGAGTGGCGATCCTTCGGTTCACTCCGTAGACACTAGATCCGAATACGGTCGGCGGTGCAGACCGCCCCTGCCGAGTACGTCCGTACCGGCTTCTCACGGCTCGGACTGTTCGCCGTCAGCGTGACGATCCACCACTCTCTCCGTTCGTCGGGCTTGTACCGTTGAGTCATGAGCAATTTTGGTTTCGGTGCCTCCGACGACGACCCGGACAAGAAGAAGGATCCGGACGGCTCGGGCAACCCTGCCGGTTTCGGCTTCGGCGGCGAGGGATTCGACCCCGCACAGCTGGGCCAGATGCTCACCCAGTTCGGCCAGATGCTCAGCGGTATGGGAGCTGCGGGCGGAACCGGTTCGGGGCCGGTGAACTACGACCTGGCCAAACAGCTCGCACGTCAGCAGATGGGCGATTTCAGCCCGGTGTCGGCAGGCGAACGAGAGGCCATCACCGACGCCGCACACCTGGCCGAGCTGTGGCTGGACGGGGCGACGACATTGCCGGCCGGTGCTACGATGACCGTTGCATGGACGCCGGTCGACTGGCTCGACAACACGATCGACACCTGGAAGCGCTTGTGCGACCCGGTCGCCGAGCAGATCTCGGGCATGTGGACCTCCGGCCTGCCCGCCGAGGCGCAGCAAATGGCAGGTCCGATGATGGGCATGCTGACGCAGATGGGCGGGATGGCGTTCGGCTCGCAGCTCGGTCAGGCACTCGGCCAGCTGTCCAAGGAGGTGCTGACGTCCACCGACATCGGCCTGCCCCTCGGACCGTCGGGAACAGCGGCACTGCTGCCGTCGGCCATCTCGTCGTTCAGTGAGGGACTCGAGCAGCCCGACCGTGAGGTATTGGTGTTCCTCGCCGCGCGTGAAGCCGCCCACCAGCGGCTGTACAGCCACATTCCGTGGTTGCGGCAGCGGGTTCTGGCCACCGTCGAGGAGTACGCGCGCGGCATCCGGATGGACTTCTCGGCCATCGAGGAGGCCGCCGCAGGACTCGACCCGTCCGCGTTGACCGACCCGTCGAAGATCGAGGCGATCCTGCAGCAGGGTGCTTTCGAGCCACAGACGACGCCGGAGCAGAAGCACGCACTCGAGCGTCTCGAGACGCTGCTCGCCTTGGTCGAAGGATGGGTCGAGACGGTGGTTGCGGCCGCTCTGGGCGACCGCCTGCCCGGTGCCGTCGCGCTCGGCGAAACGATCCGGCGCCGCCGAGCGTCGGGAGGCCCTGCCGAACAGACATTCGCGACGCTGGTCGGCCTCGAACTACGACCCCGCAAGGTCCGCGAAGCAGCCGATCTGTGGCGTCAGCTCCTCGCCGCAGCCGACATCGAGGGACGGGACGGTGTGTGGGCACACCCCGACCTGCTGCCCGACTCGTCGGACCTCGACAACCCCGCGGCCTTCATCGACCGAGTCGTCGGCGGTGGAACGTCGAGCTTCGACGACCCGATCGCGCAGCTCGAAGCCATGGAGGCAGCCGAGGCCGCCGAACGTGCCGCCGAAAACGACGACAAGGGCACCGACGGTGATCCCGAGAAGGGTTCATCCACAACCTGACCCGGTCGGTTTCGCACCACTTCGATCGAGCTCGTCGAACGCCTGCTCGGAGGCACTTCCACCCTGTGGATAACGTGCCTCGAGCGGGCGTTCCTCGCTGTCGGCGCTGTCAGAGTGTGTTCCATGATCACACCGACCGTTCGACTCGATCCTGCGGTGGCAATTCTGCCGCGTCGAGACGGCACCGTTCAGTTGGGCTGGAATCCTGAGACCAGCGTCGTCGTCACTCCACCTCCCGGTGCCGAGCCGGGCTCGATACTCGAGATTCTCCGACTCCTCGCCGCGGGCCATTCCAGACCTCACATCGTCTGTCACGCAATGACATTGGGACTGTCCGCCAATCGGACATCGGCGATGCTCGGCGAACTGGAGGATTCCGGTTTGCTGATGCACGGCACGAGCGAACCGGTGGTGCCCGACGCCTCACTGCAGGCCTCGCAGGCCGGACCGGGCGCGGTGAAAACCGTCCACCTCGTGGGGCGGGGCCCGATCTCGGACGCATTGGCCTCAGGTCTGAGTCGAACCGGTGTCACGGTGAGCCGAACGAGTCTGACTCCGACGCGCTACCCGCACTCGGCGGTGAGGTCGTGGAACTACGACGTCGTGGTACTCGCCGACGATCTGGTTGCCGAACCTCGACTGGTGACCGATCTGGTGCGTCTGCGCATCCCACATCTACAGGTGCGGCTACGAGACGGGAAGGGCATCGTCGGGCCTTTCGTGGTGCCCGGTCGGACGAGTTGCCTGCGGTGCGCGGATCTGACGCGCTGCGATTTCGAGCCGGAGTGGCCGCATCTGTCCGCCCAACTGCTCGGTTCGGTCGGCCAAGCCAGCAGCGCGACGGTGTTGGCCACGGCAGCGTTCGCGTTCGCTCAGTTGGAGAACCTCATCGGCCGTTCCGACGCCGCTCTTCCCGAGACCGCCGACTGCACCATGGAACTGGACTTCGCAGCAGCCGGAACCACCGTGCACAAACGGCTGTGGTCCAAGCATCCGCACTGCGATTGCTGGCACTGACGAAACGCACCGACAGTGAGTTCACCTCGACCGATAGGGGTCGGTGCGGGGCGGTCCGAGCAATTGTCGGAAGGTTCAGCCATGATGGAGCTGTGTCTGACATACCGCGCCGTGGATCGACTCGTACTGCAAAACTGGCCAGCATTCCCCTCGGAATGGCCGGTCGTGCTGCCGTAGGGTTCGGCAAGAAGCTCGCCGGCGGCAATCGCGACGAAATCGATGCGGATATGGCCGCCAAAGCAGCAGAACAGCTCTTCTCCGTTCTCGGGGAACTCAAGGGCGGAGCGATGAAGCTCGGGCAGATGCTCTCGGTGATGGAGGCGGCCGTTCCGGAGGAGTATTCGGAGCCGTACCGCGAGGCTCTGACCAAGCTGCAGGCGCAGGGACCGCCCATGCCGGCGAAGACCGTGCATCGAGTGTTGGACCAGCAACTCGGAACTGCCTGGCGGTCACGTTTTCTCGATTTCGACGACACTGCGATCGCCTCGGCGAGCATCGGACAGGTGCACCGCGCAACCTGGTCGGACGGACGCGATGTCGCGGTCAAGATCCAGTACCCCGGCGCGGACGACGCATTGCGCTCCGACCTCAAGACACTGTCGCGATTCGCGAACCTGTTCTCCACGGTGCTCGCGGGCACGGACGTCAAGCCGGTGCTCGAAGAATTGACGGCCCGCACCGAGGACGAGCTCGACTACCGCATCGAGGCAGCGAATCAGCGTGCCTTCAGCAAGGAATTCGCAGGCGATCCACAGTTCGCCATTCCCAAGATCGTCGCCAGCGCACCCAAAGTGGTTGTCAGCGAATGGATGACGGGTCGGCCGCTGGCCGATGTGATCGCGAACGGAACGGCCGAGGAACGTAACCAGGCGGGCGAACTGCTCGCGTTGTTCGCTTTCGTGTCTCCGGCGCGTGCGAAGCTGCTGCACGCCGATCCTCATCCGGGCAATTTCATGATGCTCGACGACGGACGCATGGGCGTCATCGATTTCGGTGCCTGCGCTCCGATGCCCGACGGTCTTCCGCCCGTCCTGGGTCGGATGGTCTCGCTCGCACGCGACGAAAAGTTCGACGAACTGGTCGAGCTGTGCAGCGAGAGCGGTTTCGTGGTTCCCGGGCGCACCGTCACGGAGAAGGAGATCGAAGATTATCTGCGACCCTTCACCGACCCGATCCACACCGAATCGTTCCACTTCACCCGGGCCTGGCTGCAGAAAGCCGCGGGCACCGCTACAGATTTCAACAGTGCGCAGTTCCGCACCGTTCGCGCGCTGAACATGCCTGCCGAGTACGTGATGATCTTCCGAGTGCTCGGTGGGCTGGTAGGAATCTGCGCGCAATTGGACGCCTACGCGCCGTACATGGCCATCCTCACCGAGTGGCTGCCCGGCTTCACCGACTGATTCGTTCGGCGAAACCGGGCACCGGTCTCGGAGGTCATGCTGCGTTCTTCCGTGGCCGTCCTCGGGGACGCTTGCGGGCGATGACGACACCCTGCTCGAGGATCTCACCGCCCCACACGCCCCACGGCTCGGCGCGGTCGAGGGCCGCGCTCAGGCAGGTACGCCGGATGGGGCATTCGGCGCACAGCGCCTTGGCCTGCTCGAGTTCGGCGGGGGTGTCGGCGAACCACATGTCGGGGTTCGCCGCTCGGCAGGGCACCGACAGTGCCAGCTCGACCGATTCGGTCGAATACTGTGCAGCGTAGGCACTCTCGGACTCTGGTCGGCATGTCGTCCGGATCGTGGCGGTTGACACGTCGGTCTCCTCTACTTTTCGTGCGGCGTCGTTATCGGTTCGAGGGGTGATGCGAACCTGTCGGCCTCACGCTCGGATAGAGGAACTACCTGAACGAGAAAGGCCACGGTCCGCGAGTGCGGGTCCGTGGCCTGGTGGGGCTTGTCGAAGCGTCTACCGACAGTGAAGTCGGTGTCTGCTGTCGATCACGGACGCACGTGGTGCGCGGTGACGTCGGGCTGCCTGAGCAACGGCTTTCGCTCCTGGTGCCAGGGCGACCTGGGCGGAATTCGACCCCGAGGCCGCATATGCGGACTCCTGGATGGGGCCGAAAGCAGAGGAACGAATCCACGTCTGCGCAACAGAGCCTGCGGCGGCGGCATGAGTGCCGAGGGGGGCAACTCCGAAGGGTGCCGTGCCGAGGACAGGGCTGAACGCGACGGTTGCGTGGGCAACGGCGGCGTGCAATGTGTTGATCATTTTCTTCAGCTCCTGTTCTGGTCTCGTCGGCGGATTGGACAGTGCGCGATCTCCCGCGGCACGTGAAACAGACTAAGCCCCCTGCCGATATCTGCACAAGTTATTTTCTACCTGCGGTTTTGCATAGATTTCAGATCTCCGTGTCACGTGTCCGAGGCCCGCACCACGGTGAGGACTTCTTCGCCGAACCGCTCCAGTTTCTTGGCCCCGATTCCCGGAATCGCCACCAGCCCACGCTCGTCCTGCGGTTGCTGCTCCGCGATGGCCGTCAGCGTGTTGTCGCTGAACACCACGTACGCGGGCACCTTCAGTTCGCGGGACTTGTCCAGTCGCCACGACTTCAGCGCGTCGAGCAGGGCGATGTCGACGTTCGACGGACAGCTGTCGCATCGACCGAGCATGGTCGCGGACGTGCCGATCAACGGCTTACCGCACAACCGGCACTTGGGACCGGACTTCTTGGCAGCAGGCGCGGCGATACGCGAGGCGGGTGAGTCCTCGGGGATCAGACCGTTGAGAAACCTCGATCGGCGCCGCGATTTACGTCCGCCCTCGTTGCGGGCGAGTGCCCAGGACAGATGCAGGTGGACTCGGGCGCGCGTGACACCGACGTAGAGCAGCCTGCGTTCCTCCTCGACGGCCGCCTCGTTGTTGGCACTGGGGTCGTTTCCGATCGCGTGCGAGATCGGCAGAGTGCCGTCGGCGAGACCGACGATGAACACCGCGTCCCACTCGAGTCCCTTCGCCGCGTGCAGCGAGGCAAGGGTGACGCCCTGGACCGTCGGTGGATGCCGCGCCTCGGCCCGTGCGGCGAGCTCCCCCAACAACTTCTCGAGGGTCAGTTCCGGCTCGTGCACCAGAAGCTCTTCGGTCAGCTGCACCAAACCGCCGAGAGATGCCCACTTCTCGCGGGCCTGGGCACCCGTCGGCTCGGTTGCCGTCAGGCCGAGCGGAGCCAGCACCGCTCGCACCAGAGCCGGTAGTCCCTCGCCCGCCTGGGCGCCGTCGGGCAGATCGTCGCGACTGCCTGCCTGCCGCAGCGCGTTGACGCCCTGCCGCACCTCCGGCCTGGTGAAGAACCCCTCACCGCCGCGCACCTGATAGGGGATCTTCAGCTCGGTCAACGCCTGCTCGTGTGCCTCCGACTGTGCGTTGATGCGGTAGAGGATCGCGATCTCGGCTGGCTCGACGCCCTTCGAGATCAACCTCTTGATTGCACGCGCCACTCCGTCGGCTTCCGCAGGCTCGTCGTCGTACTCGAAGAATTCCGGCTCCGGTCCCGGCTCGCGTTGACCGATCAACTGCAGTCGGGTGCCGGCGATGCGACCGCGGGCGGCTCCGATGACTCGGTTCGCCAGCGACACCACCTCGGGCGTCGAACGGTAGTCGCGCTCGAGCCGAACCACGGTGGCCTCGGGGTACTTCCGTGAGAAGTCGAGGAGATACCGCGGAGATGCGCCGGTGAAGGAGTAGATGGTCTGGTTCGCGTCGCCGACGACGGTGAGATCGTCACGCTCGCCCACCCAGGCGTCGAGTACCCGTTGCTGCAACGGCGTCACGTCCTGGTACTCGTCGACGACGAAGCAGCGGTAGCGCTCGCGGAACTCGTCGGCCACCGACGAATGTTCTTCGAGGGCAGCGGCCGTGTGCAGTAGGAGGTCGTCGAAATCGAGCAACATCGAGTCGCCGCCGCGGGACTTGAGCTCCTCGTAACCGGCGTACACGGCGGCGACCTTGGTCGCGTCCATCGGAACGTCGCGGCGGTTGCTCGCCGCGATGCGCGGATAGTCCTCGGGTGCGATCAACGATCCCTTGGCCCATTCGATCTCTCCTGCGAGATCTCGGATGGCGTCCGTCGACGTCGACACTCCGGCTCGGTTGGCCGCCTGCGAGACGACGGTGAACTTGCGATCGAGAAGCTGCCATCCGGTGTCGCCGACCACCTGCGGCCAGAAGTACTTGAGCTGGCGCATGGCCGCGGCGTGAAACGTGCGAGCCTGCACCGGAGGACCGTCTCCCCCGACGCCGAGCTCACGCAGGCGGCCGCGCATCTCACCGGCCGCGCGCGCCGTGAACGTCACCGCCAGCACCTGCCCCGAGGATACGTGCCCGGCAGAGACGAGGTGGGCGATGCGTCGGGTGATCGTGCGGGTCTTACCCGTGCCCGCACCGGCCAGGACGCAGACCGGGCCGCGGGGAGCCAGTACCGCCGCGGATTGCTCCGGATCGAGTCCGGCGGTCATCGCGTCGTCAGCCATGAGGTCCATTGTGTCAGTGCGTACCGACAGTTCCACCCGGGGCCGAACCGGCCGGTGAACGGCCGATGCAGGTGTCGGCCGGAACAATCGCGTCGGCGCTCCTGTTGACTGTTGCTGTGACCACTACCGAGAACACCCCGCAGACCCCGGCCGCGTTGACCGTCTACTCCACCACGTGGTGCGGCTACTGCCGCCGACTCAAGACCCAGCTCGACCAGGCCGGAATCGAGTACGCCGAAATCGACATCGAGCAGAACCCGGAATCGGCAGACTTCGTCGGCAGCGTCAACAACGGCAACCATGTGGTGCCGACCGTGCTGTTCGCCGACGGCTCGACGGCCACGAACCCCACTCTCGCCGAGGTCAAGCGCGCGCTGTCGCTCTGATCGGGCGTCAGGCCGTCGCCGCCCACGCCTCGAGCATTCCACGGGCGATGGAGATCGAGCCGGGAAGAAGCAACCGGGAGGTCGAATCCGATCCCCAGTCGCCCAGCTCGAGTGCGGCAACAACTTCTGCTCGATCGAACCAATGGGCCTCGGCGATCTCGCCGTCCTGAAAATGCAGCGGTTGCTCCGGGTCGGCGACGGCGGAGAACCCGATCATCACCGAACGCGGAAACGGCCAGGGCTGGCTCCCCAGATATTCGATATCGGAGACGTCGAGGCCCACTTCTTCTCTGATCTCCCGTGTCACACAGGTTTCCAGCGACTCACCGGCCTCGACGAAACCCGCCAGCACCGAGAACCGACGCTCGGGCCACGCAGGAGCTCGGGCCAGCAGCACTCGGTCGCCACCGTCGTGAACCAGACAGATCACCGCCGGATCGGTTCGCGGGAATTCCTCGTGCCCGGTGGACGTGCTCGTCCGCGACCACCCCGCGCTCGACGGAACCGACGGCGCACCGTCGAGTGAGCTGAACTGCGCGCTTGCATGCCAGTTGAGGATGGCCAGGGCACCGGTCACCATCGACAGCCCGTCGCTGTCCAATCGATCACCGTCGGTACGCAAGTCGCCGACCGTGCCTGCCACGACCTCCACCCGGCGGGCCCACAGGTGTCGATCGCCGTGGATTCCGAGAAAGACCGCATCGGCCGTCGGCTCGGCAGCGACGTCCGCGGCGGGGCCGAGCACCAGGCCGTTCTCGTCCACCGCGAATCTGCCTCTGCCGTCCACGTTCAGGATGCGGGCAGTCGGCCAACCCGCCGCCAATGCTGCGGTGTCTCGGCGCAGTTCTTCTGCCCTGTTCAGTGGCGATCGGGACAGTCGAGGTGGGTGGGCGAGTTGGAAGTTCGGCACGCGCACGACCCTACTTGGCCTCGCCTAGTCACCCACGCGACGGATGTAGAGCAGTCGATCGGATGCCTCGACTGCGTCGACCTCAGGAGTGCCGACTCGGAACAGCTTGCCGCCCCGCACCACTCCGAGAACGATGTCGGTCAGGTGCCGCGGAGATCCGCCCACCTCGTCGCGTTCGACTTCGCGCTCGGCGATGGCGAAGCCTGCCTCCGGGGTCAACAGATCTTCGATCATCTCCACCACGGACGGAGTCGACGTGGCGATCCCGAGCAAACGGCCCGCGGTCTCCGAGGAAACAACCACCGAGTCGGCGCCGGACTGACGAAGCAGGTGCGTGTTCTCCGCTTCTCTGATGGCCGCGACGATCTTCGCCTTCGGAGCGATCTCACGGGCGGTCAGAGTCACCAGCACCGCGGTGTCGTCCCGGTTGGTCGCCACGATGATGGCCGCCGCATGCTGAGCTCCGGTGAGTCTGAGCACGTCGGACTTGGTCGCCGAACCGTGAACGGTGACCAAGCCCAGGGCCGATGCGGCATCGAGAACCGTCTGATCGGTGTCGACGACGACGATATCGGACGCCGACACGCCGTCCCCGAGCATCGCGTCGACTGCGGTACGGCCCTTGGTGCCGAAACCGATGACCACGGTGTGATTGCGCACGCTGCGTCTCCATCGCTGAATTTTGAATGCCTGCCGGGACCGCTCGGTGAGAACCGACAGCGTGGTACCGACCAACAGAATGAGGAATAGGACCCGGAGGGGTGTGATGACCAGGATGTTGACCAGTCGCGCCGACGGACTCATCGGTGCGATGTCACCGTATCCCGTCGTCGACAGCGACACGGTTGCGTAGTAGAAGGCGTCCAGGAAGGACAATTCGCCGTTCTGGTTGTCGCTGTACCCGTCGCGATCGAGGTACACCACGAACGCAGCCAGGAACAGAATTCCCAACGCCATCAGCACCCGCTTGTAGATGGCGCGCCACGGACTCGATTCCAGTTCCGGAACCCGGAGCACTCCGACGAGTGCGAAGTCGGGCTTGTCGGTCAGCGCGCCACTGTCACTCAGGCGCGCTCGCAACCTACCTGCCACGTCGCCCGCCGAGGTACTCACCGAAGTCGAGATCATTCACGGCACGCAGCGTAACCCCATGCCAGGCTTCTGTGCCGACGACGCTGGGTGTGGCACGGTATGCGTATGACACAGAGATCGAGTCAGGCAGCCGCGTTGCGTCTCGCGGGACTGCTCGCGGGAGCCGGAGTCCTCCACTTCGTCACTCCGAAATTCTTCGATGCACAGGTGCCGACGGCATTGCCGGGTTCGGCACGGACCTACACGCAGGTCTCGGGGGTCGCCGAACTCGCCGTGGCCGCGACGCTGGCCGCACCGCGGACCCGTCGGCTGGGCGGTGCACTCGCGGCTGCCCTGTTCGTCGTGGTGTTCCCCGCCAACATCAACCTGGCGTACAAGTACGTGCAGAGCCCGAAGACCTCGCCGGCTCTCAAAGCAGCGATGATCGCCCGACTGCCGTTGCAGATTCCATTGGTCACCGAGGCTCTGAAGGCTCGTCGGAACGCACCGTAGCCTCCGGCTGCTCGGTCCCGGCCGGCCCTTCCAGGAGCTGGGCCAATTCTGTTGCGTCCGGCAGGTTCTCGGGCGAAATGGTGTGACCGCTGCGCACGTAGTGGAACGCTGCGCGTACTCGGTCGAGCGGTACCGGTTCGGTGCGCCCGATCGACATCAGCTCGGCCCACGCCAATCGGTAGGCCGCGAGCTGCATCGCTACCGCCCGCTGTTCCGACGCCGTCGGCTCTGCGCCCGTCTTCCAGTCGACGACGGTCCAGCCGCCGTCCGGGTCCGCGAACACCGCGTCGATGCGTCCTCGCAGTACCGTTCCCGCCACAGAGGTCTCGAACGGCACCTCCACTTCGACGGGGCTGCGGAGAGACCACTCCGATTCGAGAAACGCCTGCTGGAGGGTTTCGAGGTCCACATCGGCCGAGGCCCCGGTGTCGGCCGAGCCCGGCAGTTCGTCGAGGTCGAGCAGTCGAGTCGCGCCGAACCTCCGTTCGATCCAGGCGTGAAAAGCAGTTCCTCTGCGTGCCAACGGGTTCGGCGGGAACGGCAGCGGCCTCCGCAGGCGTGACGCCAACGCATCGGGGTCGGCCGCGAGGTCGACCAACTGCGTCACCGACAGGTTGCCGGGAAGAGCCACGTCGACTCCTGCGACCGATCTCGCAGCCCGCTCGGCCAGCAGAGTGTCTACGTCCGCGGCCCAGTTCTCGGGGTCCTCCTGGGTTCGATCCTGGACGCCGTCACGCTCGTCGCTCGGTGTGGCCGAGAGGTCCGCCAGCGCGCGCAGCACGTCCTGCGCTCCGCTCTCGATCGCTCCTCGTCTCGGACCGAGTGGATCGCGCGGCCAGGACGCGGTGTGCGGCACGGCTCCGAGTGGGTTCGACGCCCCCTCCTCCGGTGCCGGTGCCCATTGTTCGATCACCGCGATCTCGCCGAATTCCTCGATATGCGTGTGCAACTCGTCGAGAAATTCCGACGGCCCACGCGGCTTCGTGGCGGTCTCGTCCCAGTGATGCGCGGATACCAGCAGCACCCGTTCGGTTCGGGTGAGTGCCACGTAGAACAGTCGGCGATCTTCGGCGAGTCGACGCCTCGCCAGCGCATCCTTGTGACCCTTGACGGCGTCCTCGAGGTCCTTGCGATTGTGGAGCCGGTCGAGTTCGAGGACCGGAACCCCTTCCGAGCCTTCGCCGTCGAGTGCACGGTCACCGCGCAACGACGGCGGCAGCTCGGCCATCGCCCCGAGCCAGGTCGAGGATGCGTTCGAGGACGGGAACACACCCTTCGCCACGTGCGGGACCGCCACCACCTCCCATTCGAGGCCTTTCGCGGAATGGACGGTGAGCACCTGAACGCGATGGGGGGCGACGTCGACCTCACCGGGGGCGAGGCCGTCCTCGACCGTCTCCGCGGCGGCGAGGAACGACAGGAATCCGGTGACCGTGGCAGTCGGATTGTCGGCGTAATCGGCCACCACATGGGCGAATTCGTCGAGATGTTCACGACCGACCGCGCCGTCGGTGCTGATCGGTGTGCGGGCCTGAGCTTCGACACCGATGCCCATGATCCGCTCGATGTCGCCGACCAATTCCGTCAGCGGCTGACCGATTCGATCGCGCAGCAGGTGCAGCTCGCCCGCCAGGGCGACGATCCGGCGATGCCCCACCTCCGAGTACCGCTCGGCCGGACCGGGATCGGCTATCGCATCGGCCAGACCGGCCTGCTCCGACTGCTCACCGGGCAGGGCGCTACCGAGCGCAGCATCGAGTGCCTGCGGGTCGTCGACGCGACCCGCGGTGCCGTACCCGCCGCGGATCTCGAGTTCTCGGGCGCGCTGCGAGAGTGCCCGCAGATCCGTCGGCCCGATCTGCCACCGAGAGCCGGTGAGGATGCGCATCGCCGAGCTACCGGCAGTTGGGTCGGCCACCAGCCGCAGCATCGCGATGATGTCGGCCACCTCGGGAACGTGCAGCAATCCACCGAGCCCGACGACCTCCACCGGCAACCCGCGGCTGCGCAGCACCTCAGCGATCGGCTCGGCGTCGGCGTTGCGGCGCACCAGAACCGCGGCGGTGGGCGGGGTGCGATCCTGCTCGAGGGCAGCGCGGTACTCCCCCGCGATCCGGTCGGCGATCCACTCTCGTTCGCCTAGAACGGTGTCGGTGACGGCCAGTCGGACATCACCGGGAACCGCACCCGGGCGGGCCCGCAGAGTCGGTACCGGCACGCCGACGCGGCGCAATGGGTCGGTGATCAGGTTGGCCAGCGTCAATGCCTCGGGCGGATTTCGCCAGCTGGTGAGCAATTCGAGCCGCGGCGCGGGGCTTCCGTCCGCCTTCGGAAAATCGGTGGCGAACCGAGGCAGATTCGCTGCCGATGCGCCGCGCCAGCCGTAGATCGATTGCATCGGGTCGCCGACGGCTGTCAGGGCCAACTGCGGGTCGCTGCCGGAACCGAACAGAGACGACAGCAGGACTCGTTGGGCATGACCGGTGTCCTGGTACTCGTCGAGCAACACGAGCCGGAAGCGTTGCCGCTCTGCGATTCCCACCTCGGCATGCTCGGCAGCGACCCGCGCCGCCATCGACATCTGCGAGCCGAAATCCAGTGCGCCCTCGCGCCGCAGAGTTTGCGCCAGCCGTTCCACCAACGGCAGCAACCCGATTCGTTGATGCTGTGCGTCGAGGATGTTCAGCAACTCCTTGGTGGGGCCACCGCGTTGTCGCGGCCCCGGCCCGAGCGTGTGCACCAATTTCTCCAGCTCCACGTGCGCGTGCCGCAGATCCTCGGGATCGACCAGATGCTCGGCCAACTGACCGGAGAGCGCGAGTACCGCCTCGGTCACCGACGTGGGGTTGCGGTCGGTGTCCAGGTCGCCGTCCCAGGTACTGACGACACGGTGGGCCAGCTGCCACAGTTCGGTTTCCGAGAGCAGTGTCGCGGACGGTTCGATCGGCAACAGCAAGCCGTGCTCGGTGAGCAGTCGGCCTGCGTAGGAGTGATAGGTACTCACTTCCGGCTCGGCACCGAGAATCCGCACGCGCAGTGCCAGACTGGGATCGAGCGCGCGCACCAGATCGGATCCGGCCAGCCGAGCCAGTCGAGCTCTGATCCGAGAGGTCAACTGCTGTGCGGCTTTTCGAGTGAAGGTCAGACCCAGAACCTGGTCGGGGTCGACGAAACCGTTGGCCACCATCCACACCACGCGGGCAGCCATGGTCTCCGTCTTGCCCGCACCTGCCCCGGCGACGACGAGCGTCGGGCCGGGCGGCGCTGCGATCACCGCGGCCTGTTCGTCGGTCGGTGGATGCTTCTGCCCGAGCGCCCGGGCGAGCTCGACCGGCGACACTCGCACCGAACCGGTCCGTGTCTTCGTCGCTGTCGTCATTGTTCGGTCACCTGCCTACCCGTCTCGTGTGCCGGGCAGCTGGACTTGACCGGGCAGTGCCTGCAACCGTCGTTGATCCGCGCCTCGAACGTGGGTCCCTGCGTTGCCGATGCGGCCTGGTGCACGGTGTCTCGCCACTCCTCGAGTTTCTCCGGTGTCGGCACTTCCTGGACACGCTGCGTCGCGCCGTCCTTGTTGTGGGGTTTGGCCACGAACACCAGCCGCGCTCCGCCGGGTTCGCCCGCGGGCTCGCCCTCGATCGCACCGGCTGCCGCCGCAACCTGGTAGGTGGCCAGCTGATGGTGGTTACGTGCGTCCTCCTTGGACATGACGGTCTTCGCTGTCTTGACGTCGATGATCACCGGCCGACCGTCCGGATCGTGCTCGAGTCGGTCGATGCGGCCGCGCAACGCCACCGCAGGCTCGTTCTCCGACCGAGCGTCGAGTATGCCGTCGACGCGCACTTCGACTCCGGCCTCGGTGAGCTCGCCTCGACTCCCCTGCAGCCAGGACTCGAAGGTCCCGAGCATCGCCCCGGTTCGGTCGAGCTCGTGCCGCGAGTACCACTGTGATCCGAGATCCACTGCATCCCATGCCGTTTCGAGCGCACGCCGGAGTTGCTCCGGTGGTATGCGGCCGGCCACCGCCTGGACGAGAGTGTGCACGAGCGTGCCGGTGACCGCATGGGTGTTGGTGCCGTCGTTGCCGCCGTGACGTTCGAGCATCCACCGCAGCGGACAGGTGGTCAATTGTTCCACCGTGGACGGCGACAGCGGCACCGGACCGTCGCCGAGCTGCCACAGCGGCGCGTCGGTGCTCGGCCCTGCCACCCCGAACCACTCGTCGGGATGCGCGCCTCGGACACCGGCGTCTGCGAGAGTGGCCAGATGCCGCGCCGCTCGGGCACGCTTGTCCGGATCCTGTTCGGCGACAACCGGATCGCACACCACACTGCGCAGTTCGGCCACCAGCATGGGCAGCGCCAACACTCGGTGCGCGGTCTCCGGCACGGGGGTCCCGGGTGCGAGATCCGACTCGCCTCCGCCGTCGACGCCGCGTAGTTCGTCCACGAATCGCGACCGGACCAGATCCGCATCTCCGGTACTGGAATCGACGGCTGTCACGAGCAAGGTCGATCGAGCGCGACTGCACGCCACCAGAAACAACGTGCGCTCCTCGGCCAGCAACGGCGCCGACTTCGACAGTCGCCCGTCGAGCGCCGCTGCTGCATCGACCTTGCCGGACGTGAGGTCGACCAGAGTGTCGGTCCCCAGCAGGCTGCCACGTGACCGCAGACTCGGCCACAGCCCTTCCTGCACCCCGGCAACCGCGACGAGCTCCCATTCCCGACCCGCGGCAGAATGCGCACTCAGCAGCGTCACCGCGTCGGCTCGAACCGTGGCGCGGTGTGAGTTCAGAGTAGGAATCTCCTGCTGCGCAATGTAATCGAGGAATCCACCGATCTGAGCCCGCGGCAACCTGTCGACGTATGCTGCCGCCGCGTCGAACAGCGCCACCACCGCATCCAGGTCGCGGTCGGCCTGGGCACCGGCCGAACCACCCCAGGCGGACGCGGCGGCCCAACGCCGCTCGAGCCCCGAAGCCTGCCACGCCGCCCACAACACGTCCTCGACACCGCGGCCCGTGCGGGCGAGCGCCCGTGCCTTCCGAATGACACCGAGGGCTCGACGCAACGGGGCGGACTCCACATCCGAGAGTCCGTTCGTCCACCCGGCACTCCCCCGAGCGTCGTCGGTGAGTACGACTCTGAGCAACTCGGCCGAGTCGCGCTCGCCGCCCGATGCGAGCTCGAGCCTGCGCACGCCCCGGCGCAATCGCCGCAGACCCACCGGATCGGCCCCGCCGATCGGCCCGGAGAGCAACGCGAGTGCATCTTCACCGTCGAAGCTCGGGTCGGAGATCGCCCGCAGCACCAGCAGGAGACCCACGGCCCCGTGCTGGCGATGCAGCGGCAGCTCCGAGGTCGGAGTGATCATCGGAACCCCTGCGCCGTGCAGCGCCCGACGCAACGGTGCGAGGGTGCGCGGCACGGACCGCACCACGATCGCCATCTCGGACCACGGCATGCCGTCGATCAGGTGGGCACGACGCATGGCGTCGGCGATGATCGCCGCCTCTTTGGCAGGCGAGGACACGACGTGCACTCGCGCTGCCGGTGCACCGAATCGGGCGGTGCCCACAGGTTCGGGACAACGGTGCCGACCGAACCCGGGCAACCGTCCGGCGATGATGTCGGTCAGCTCTGCGACCTCGGGCACGGACCGGTGATTGCGAGTGAGCAGCACGCGACGCGGCGAATCCACCTCGACCAGGTCGGCCACGAAAGAGGGGTCGGCACCGCGAAAGGTGAACACGGCTTGATCGGGATCCCCGGCGACGACGGTGGATTCGGTGTCGGTGCCGATCAGCCGAACCAGCTGTGCCGCTTGCGGATCGAGGTGCTGCGCGTCGTCGACGACGAGGTGCCGGATACGGGCGCGTTCGCTGCGCAGCAATTCGGGATCGGTGGCGAACGCCATGAGCGCGGCACCGATCAGCTCGGCGGCGTCCAGACCAGGTGCCGTGGCTCCCGCCGCTTCCACTCCGACGGCACCGCGCAACAACATGGCCTGCTCGTATCCGGCAGCGAACCTCCCGACGGCAACCCACTCGGGTCGGCCGTGCTTGCGACCCAGTTTGACGAGGTCTTCCGGTCCGATCCCGCGTTCGGCGGACCTGAGCATCATGTCTCGCACCGCAGTCACGAATCCCGCGGTGCCCAGTGCCGGACGCAGCCGCTCCGGCCAGTCGACCGCCCCGTCCTCGAGCTCGCCGCGCAGCATCTCGCGCACCACGGCGTCCTGCTCGGCACCGGTCAGCAATCGCGGCGGCGGATTGCCGTACAGCGAGGCCTGCAGCCGCAGCACCGCGAAGGCGTAGGAGTGCACCGTGCGCACCAACGGTTCACGGGTCGCCCGCAGTGCATGATCGCCACTGAAGAGACCCGAAGTGATGACCTCGCGCACCGCGGTTGCCGCCCGTTTGGACTGCGTGAGCACCAGAACCGACTCAGGATCACCGGTTACGATGCGCGAGACAGCGTAGTCCGCAACGAGCGAGGTCTTTCCCGTGCCGGGGCCACCCAGGATCTGCCATGGATTCCATCGTGGAGCGCCTTTCGCAGCCTCGGCTGCCGCGTCGGGTGTCGAGCACAGCAGCCGAGCTGCCGGACCGGTCCACTCACGTGCCGGGCGAGCAACCTTGGGTGCACGGACGAGAGTGACCGTCGCGCCGTGTCTGCCGTCCGAGCTCATGACACAGATGCAATCACGAGCCACCGACACATCGACCGTCGCCCGGACGGAGCCCTGGACACGGTCAGTCGAGCAGCCCGTCGCGCAGCGCACGCAGAACTGCGCTCGTTCTGTCGTTCGCACCCAGTTTGAGAATGACCGACGACATGTGGTTCTTGACGGTTCCCTCGGCCAGATGCAGTGCGTCGGCAATCGATCTGTTGGTGTACCCGCTTGCGACGAGCCGTAGGACGTCGATCTCGCGGGCTGTGAGTGTGTCGGCGACTCCGACGTCGCTCGGGCCGTGCTTCCCGGTCCGAAAAGCGTCCAGCAATCTCTCGGTGATGGCAGGTTGTGCCAAGGTGCCCCCGGCAGCGAGTTCACGTACGGCGCCGCCGAGCCGCTCGAAGGTCACGTCCTTGAGCAGGTAGCCCTTGGCGCCCGCACGAAGCGCCCCGAGCACCAACTCGTCGTCGTCGAACGTCGTCAGCACCAGGACCGGAACACTGATTCCTCTGTCCTGCAATGCCCGCAGCGTCCACAGTCCGTCGAACCGCGGCATGCGTAGATCGAGCAACACCACATCGGGAGGATCGAGTTCGATCGACGCGACCGCAGCAGCGCCGTCGTCCGCCTCACCGGTCACCTCGATGTCGGGGTCCAGTTCGAGCAGGCTGCGGATACCCTGCCGAACCAGAGTGTGGTCGTCGACGATCAAGACCGTGATCACGGTGCGGGCACCGTCGCTTGGACCGCGAAACCGCGATCGACCGAAAACGTGACCGTGCCGCCCAGTCCTTCGATGCGCTCTCGGATTCCTTGCAGCCCGTGCCCCGGCTCGAAATCGGCCGTCGCCCGGCCGTCGTCGCGCACCGAGACCGACAGCGCACCGGTCGAATCCGCGCGTACCTCGATCCACATCTCGTCGGCATTCGCATGACGAATGGTGTTGGTGATCATCTCCTGCACGCAGCGGACCACAGCCACCGCGCGAGCCTCGTCGACCCTGATCTCGGGGTCGACCGTCAGATGCACAACGGGTTCGGGTAGCTGCGCAACCAGACGATCGAGCGACTCCCCCAGCACCGGAGTCCTGGCGCGCACCTCGCCGACCGTCGACCGAACGTCGCCGAGCAGGTCGCGTGCGATGGATTGCGCCCGAAGGACGTGCTCGCGCGCAGGCTCGGAGACCCTGTGAGACGCCACCTCGAGTTCGAGGCTCAGTGCGGTGAGCTGATGACCGAGCACGTCGTGCAACTCTCGTGCGATGCGCAATCGCTCGTCGGCACGGGAGGAATCGTCCAACAACGCACTGGCAGTTCGTAGTTCGGCGTGCGCGACCGCCAGTTCCCGACGCAGCCGAGCCTGTCGCAGCTGTGCGGTCACCGACAACGCACTGGCCACCTGCAGCGCCCCGTAGATCGACGTGATCAGCGCGATCTCCGAGATCCGTCCACCCCGGATCGCAACCGACACCCCCACGCAGCAGGTGTAGACCGCAACGATGACCGCCACCGAGAGACCGGTCACCCGATACACGGCGAACGTCGAGGTGAACACCAGCAGGATGGGCAACCAGCTTGCCGTCGGGGCGGTCAGCACCAGAATCGGTGCCAGTACCACCTGTGCGCCGAAGCACGCGCGCACGAGACGATCCGGCAACCGGTCTTCCCACCACATGCCTGCGGTCTGCACGAGCAGAAAGACCACGAACAGCGCAGCCCAGACCCAGCGGGGAACCGCGAGACCGTCGGCGATCGACCGATCGAAGACGACGAGAGCGCCCATCGCGACCGCGAGCGCAGACACGAACGCACCGGCCAGAACGTCGGGTCCGAGGCGTCTCATTCTGTCGACTTTATCGCCCATTTCGTCCGCACACCCCTGCCGAAAGTCACGATCACCATCGGTGACCATCGGCACCTGTGCGCAGGCCACGGCCGATCTAGCGTCGAGATCGAGACCATCGAGAAGGGAGCATCGGATGGCAGCGATCGACGTTCGAGACATCACCCAGCGGTATCGGGGACGGACCGCCGTGGCAGGCGTGCGCCTCACGGTCGCCGAAGGCGAGACGCACGGCCTGCTCGGGCGCAACGGTGCCGGCAAGACGACCCTGGTCGAAACCGTTGCAGGCCTTCGCAGGCCGAGCTCCGGTGCCGTACGAGTTCTGGGACTCGACCCCTTCACCGACCGCGATCGAGTGCGCTCCGTGCTGGGAGTACAGCTGCAGTCCAACGACCTGCACACCGCGCTCACCGTTGCCGAACTGGTCGATCTGTTCGCCTCCTTCCACCGTCGACCTGCCGATGGAGACGCTCTCGTCCGTGCCGTCGGCCTGCACGAGCACCGCCGGGTGCGCTACGAACGGTTGTCGGGAGGCCAGCAACAACGGTTGTCGGTCGTCCTCGCGCTGATCGGTTCCCCTCGGGTGGTCCTGCTCGACGAGCTCACCACCGGACTCGACCCGGATGCACGACGCACCGTGTGGCGACTGATCGAGGACCTCCGCGCAGACGGTGTCACCATCCTGCTGATCAGCCATCACATGGACGAGGTACACCGCCTGTGCGATCGAGTCACCGTCCTCGATCGAGGCTCCGTGGTGGCCACCGGAACACCGGATTCTCTGATCGCCGACGCCGGCCTCGGGGGCGACCACCGAGCCACCCTGGAGGACGCATTCCTGACGCTGACCGAACGGAGCTAGGCATGACCGCACACGAGATCGACGCTGTACCTCGTCCGGGCCTGCGCGCCACCGGCGCACTCGTCCGGGCCGAAATGCGCATGGTCACCCGGGACACGGCAGGTCTGATCGTTCCCATCGCCCTCCCGGTTCTCGTACTGGTGATGAACGGCTCGGGTACTTCGGCGGAGATCGTCGGGCCCGGCACGATCACCGCATTCGATCGGTTCGTACTGCCGCTTGCCCTGACCATGATCATCGCCGTCGTCGGAATCGTGAACATGCCGAGCTTTCTTGCGCTCTATCGCAAGTCCGGCGTACTGAAGCGACTGTCGACGACACCGATCCGACCGACGCAGGTGCTGGCTGCGCAGGTGATCACCAGCGTCGTCCAAGCGACACTCGGAATCGGCATCGCTCTGTCCACGGCCGCGCTGCTCTTCGGAATCACGCCCCCACACAACCCGATCCTGGTTGCGACCGTTCTGGTGCTCGGTGCCGCGGCGATGTACTCGCTGGGGATCGTCGTGGCTGCCGTCGCACCCACAGCGAACTCGGCCGTCGCGATCGGCCTGACCCTGTTCCTCGTTCTCGGTGCAGTCGGCGGGCTGTTCGGACCGGTCGCGGATCTGCCCGGTCCGGTTGCGGCCATCGGTGAGGTACTTCCTTTCGGTGCCACCGTCAGTGCGCTGGGATCTGCCTGGGCCGGAACGCCTGTCGACATCGGCGGACCCATCGGACTCGTGGTCGCGGTGATCGCCGGAACCGCCTGCGCGATCCGGTTGTTTCGCTGGTCCTAGCGCGATACGGCATAGTGGTCGACGTGACCGAGTTGAATCTGCACACGTTCGGACCCGCAGACGGTCCCGAAATCCTCGCCGTCCACGGTGTCACCGGACACGGTGCCCGGTGGTGGGACCTCGCCGAGAACCACCTTCCGGAGGCCAGAATTCTGGCACCCGACCTCATCGGCCACGGGCATTCCCCGTCCACACCGCCCTGGGACATCGACGCGCAGGTCACTGCGCTCAAAGCCGTGCTCGACGCCCATGCGCGTGGACCGGTCGTGGTCCTCGGCCACTCGTACGGCGGCGCGTTGGCCGTGCATCTCGCGCAGAGGTTTCCCGAGGCTGTGCGGGCGCTGATTCTGCTCGATCCCGCGATCGCTCTGCCGCCGGAGGAGCTTCTCGAGGTGGCCGAGGCGACCGCGAAATCCCCCGACTACACCGACGTCGACGAGGCGCGCTCGGAGAAGATCCACGGGGCGTGGGCGGACGTGCCCACCGAATTGCTCGACCGTGAGGTCGCCGATCACCTCATCCCCGCCGACGACGGAAAAGTCGCGTGGCGAATGTCGATTCCGGCGATCGTCGCAACGTGGGGAGAGCTCGCACGTCCGATCGTGGTTCCCACCGAGAGTGTCCCGACGATCGTGGTGCGGGCCATGCGCGTCGAACCCCCCTATGTCACAGAGGAATTCCTCTCGGCGCTGCGAGACAAGCTCGGTGACAACCTACGAACGGTCGAACTGGACTGCGATCACATGGTCGGCCAGGCCAAACCGGTCGAGGTCGCCGAGCTGGTGCGATCCCTGCTGTAGATGGCCCCGATCACCGAAGCCCAGGTCGAGAGAGTTCGCGCGTTGGTCGCGTCGATCCCCCCTGGATTCGTGGCCACCTACGGAGACATCGCGGCCGCCGCCGACCTGTCGAGTCCTCGCATCGTCGGATGGATCATGCGCACCGATTCCGCCGACCTGCCCTGGCATCGAGTCCTCGGCGCGAGTGGAAGGCCCGCCCCGCACCTGGCCTCGAGACAGCTCGAGACTCTGCGCAGCGAAGGCGTCCCGAACCACGACGGGCGCGTGCCATTGAGCTCGATTCGATTCGACTTCGGGGCGCTCCCACCGCCACCGCCGCCGACCACTAATCTCGGAGAATGAACATCAGGGACGCACTCGAGCAGTTCGATCCACGCCCCACGGCGAAGTTCGCGCTGTCGAAGGCGAGCAGCTTCGTGGCCTGCGCCGGTCTCGTCGTCGACGAGGCCTCGGGCACCAGGGTGGCCGGGCACATCGAGTTGACGGACGAGCACTTCACGCCCTGGGGGGTCGTCCACGGCGGCGTCTACACCACTGCCGTCGAGAGCGCAGCGAGCATCGGTGCCAGCGAGGCGGTCAAGGATCGCGGCGAATTCGCAGTCGGCGTACACAACGGCACCGACTTTCTCCGCGCCAGCAAGGGCGGCCGCGTCGACGTTGTCGCAGAACCGTTGCAGCAGGGCCGTGTTCAACAACTGTGGCTGGTCACGATCACCGCCTCCGACAGCGGAAAAGTCATAGCACGCGGGCAGGTTCGCCTGCAGAACGTGCCGCTGCCGACATGACGGAGCTCGCAACGTGACGCAACCGGTCTGCGACGCGATCGTCCTCGCCGGCGGTCGAGGGTCGAGGATGGCAGATCCCGAGAACCCCGCTGCGCCGCACGAGGTCGACAAACCTGCCATGACCGTCGGCGGGCGCCGTATGGTCGACATCGCCGTGGACGCGGTAACGAGTTGTCGCACAACGATTCTGGTGGGTCCGACCCGTACCGGAGTGCCCGATCACGTGGTGCAGACTCGCGAGTCCCCCGTGGGCGGCGGCCCGGTCGCTGCACTCGCCGCGGGCCTGCGATCACTCGACGACTGTGCGGAAGGCACCGCAGATCTGGTGGTGGTCATCGCGTCGGATCTGCCCTTTCTCGACGCCGCGACGGTCGAGTCGCTGATCGGTGCCGTATCGCGCTCGCACACCGACGCCGTCTTCGCCCGCGACAGTGCCGGTCGTACGCAATTCCTGCTGGGAGTGTGGCGGCACGCCGCGTTGCGTTCCGCGCTGGCACAGCTGGATTCGGTGGAGGGCGCGCCGATGCGCACGATCCTTCCTGCCGATCATCTGGTGATCGCGGTGTCCGGTGTCGACGACTGCGACACCCCCGCCGATCTTCTCGCCGCCCGTCTGGCCGCACAACAGCCGGAGACGCTCGAGGTGAGCGACGCACTCGAACGCGTTCGGAGCCGACTCCCCGCGTTGCCGATCCGTCGAATTTCCCTGCAGGACAGTGCCGGAACCGTGCTCGCGGAACCCCTCATCTCCCGAACCGCGCTGCCGGCAGTAGACATCTCCGCGATGGACGGCTACGCCGTGTGCGGCACCGATCCGTGGACCCTCCGGTCCGACATCGCGTACGCCGGTACCTCCGACATCGCCCCACTCATCGAAGGAACGGCCGTGCGCATCGCGACGGGCGCAGCGCTTCCGCGCGGAGCGACATCGGTGGTGCGCGACGAGCACATCACCCGCGAGTCCGACGGTTCGGCTCGACGCATGCCGACGGCACCGCAGTCCGACGACACGCGTCGACGCGGCGAGGACTGGCTGCCCGGTACCGAACTGGTCGCAGCCGGCACCCCGATCGATGCGGCCGTACGATCGCTCGCTGCCAGTGCAGAGGTGTTCGAGGTGGCGGTGCGCGGTCCGGTACGCGGACGAGTAATCATCAGCGGCAACGAGATTCGATCCACCGGGCCACTCGCCCCTGGCGAGACCAGGGACGTGCTCGGGTCGGTGTTGCCGGAGTACCTGGCGCACTGCGGCATCACCGTCGTCGACGTGACGCTGCTCGAGGATTCTGCGACGGGGTTTCGAGACGTGCTGACCCGCACTCGGGACGTGGACGTGATCATCGTCGTCGGGGCAACCGGAGGCGGGGCAGCCGATCAGCTCCGCGCGACCCTCGCCGGCATCGATGCCGAGACCGTCGTCGGGCGAATGCGCATGCGTCCCGGCGGTTCTCAGATCACCGCGGCATTGCCCGACGGCACAGTGGTACTCGGCCTACCGGGTAATCCGCTGGCGGCCGTCGGTACCGCGATGCTCGCCGCGCCCGCCATCGTCGATGCCCTGACCGGGAGAACGGTGCGCCCATCGCGGATCGGCCTGTTGTCCAATGCTGCCGAGGTTCGATCCTCGACGCCTCGCATCGTCCCGGTCACCGCGGACGGCACACGGTGGCGGGCAGATACCCGAGTCCGCACGGCGCACCTGGCGCACCTCGTCGGCCGCGACGCACTGGCTGTGATCCCGGCCGAGGTCAGCGCCGACGAGCCGGTGACAATTCTTCCGTTGCCGCACCACTAGTTTCACCGAGAGATCGAACACCCTCGCGGTAACGCGCGACCACGAGATCGACGATCGCGGCATGCACTCCGAGCGGCTCACCGACGCCGTCGGCTCCGGCGTCGGCCAGACGGTTGTGAAAGAGGCCGCGCGCCAACAGATACGACGCCACGAACACCCGAGTGTGCCCGGTTTCTCGCAGAGTCGACACCGCGTCGGACACGGTGGGGGTACTGGTGGCGACGTAGCCGATACGTACCGGGACTCGGGCGACATCGGCCAACATCGCCGCCGCGCGCCGGTGTTCTTCCAACGCACGAGCATCGGACGATCCTGCGGCAGCGAGCACGATCGGATCACCCGAGCGCCACCCGGCGTCACGGAGTCGATCGACCATGACTTCCGCCAGTACCGGATCGGGTCCGAGAGCGCGGGTGACGGCGACGGACGTGTGAGCGCTGTCGGCGATCTCTCGCGGCACATCGGTGTGCACGTGGTAGCCCGACGCGAGGAAGGCGGGAACCACGACAGCCGAGCCGGCAGTGTCGCGCAGCACCTCGGCCGGTGACGGCCCGAGTACGTCGACGAATGCCACGCGCGTGGTACCGATCTGCGTCGACACGGCATCGGCGAGTGCGGCGACCATCTCGACACCACGGGGGTTTCGGGTGCCGTGTGCGACCAGAACAAGAGTCGGTGTCATCAGTACTTTCCCCCTTCTACGACGGCCACTCGATCAGCCGGTTCTTCGGAATCGCAGTCCGTCTCGGTCTCGATGTGATCGAGTGCGATGCGATAGCCACGCTTGACCACGGTCTGGATAGCTTTCGGCGCGCCCAGCGAGGACCTGAGTCTGGTCATCGCCGTCTCCACCGCGTGGGTGTCGCCCCCTCCGCCGGGCAGCGACGCCAACAGGTCCTCGCGGGAGACGACGCGTCCTGGATTGCGCGCCAATGTCTTCATCAACGCCATGCCTGCTGGGGACACCGGTCGAACTTCACCGTCGACCACCACGCACTTACCGCGGACACTGACCACGTGTCCGCCCGCATGCAGCCGACCGGTGCGCCTCGGTAGTTCTTCGGCGATGTGCCGCGCGAGTGCCCCCAGACGCGCCCGTGTCGGCTGTGTGGTGGCCACGTTCAGCTGTTCGAGGGGCGCGGCCGTCACCGGCCCGACGCACACCGGCAGCACCCTCGATCGCATCGACTGCAGCAAGGGTTCGAGCACGCCGTTCTCATCGGCGCGCATCAGCATCGATGCCACCGCCGGCGCCGAGGTGAAGCTGAGGGCATCGAGATCACCGACGATGACGGCTTCGATCATGCGGTCCATCGGGCTCTGGTCGTCGGGCGCTGTCCAGCGATACACCGGCACCGGCACCACCTCGGCTCCCGCGCAGCGCAACACCTCGCAGAAATCGGGGACCGGCTCCCATTCGGTGGTCGCGCCGTGCAGCTGCACGGCAATGCGTTTGCCCTCCACCCCTTCGGCCAACAGATGTTCGAGTACCTCCGCCGAGGACTCCGAGGCGGGCGACCACTCCTCGCGTAGATCGGCCGCTCGAATGGCTCCTTTCGCCTTCGGACCGCGAGCGAGCAGCCGGGACGCACCGAGTGCGCGCCCCAGTTCTTCTGCCTGCCCCCACCCGTCCGCCGCCTCGACCCAGCCACGAAACCCGATTCCTGTTGTGGCTACAGTTATTTCGGGTGGATCCGCGATGACGGCGGCAGTGACGCGTTCGAGCTCGGCGTCGTCGGCCAGCGGGATGATGCGAATAGCGGGGGCATGCATCACGGTGGCCCCGCGCCGCTCGAGCAGAGTCGCGAACTCCTCGGCTCGACGCGAAGCGGTGATCCCGACGGTGAACCCGACCAGAGGCATTGCAGCCCCTGCAATTTCGCTCACGTAGATCCGCCGCGGACGAGCACGACGCCCTCGACGCAGGAGACCTCGAACGATCCAAGGGTGACCTGCGGGTCATCGAGGCAGCGCCCGTCGGCCAGCGAGAAAACCTGCTTGAGCAGCGGCGATGCGACGGTGGGTTCGCCCCCTCGGTCTCCCACCAGTCCGCGTGACATCACTGCTGCACGCCCGTACGGATCGATGTTGCCCACCGCGAACAGTCGTCCGTCGTCGAGCAGAAACAGCGCCGCCTGGGTGCCGCCTCGCAGGAGCACCGCTACCCCGCGCCCCGGAATCAGCGCGTCGAGCGTGCAGGCCGGGGTCCAATCACGAGCGATGTCGTTCGGTACCGCTGATGGTGACTTCACTGCTGACGAATCGATGACAGTCATGGCGTACCTCCTGATCAGCTATTCCACGTTGCTTGTGTTTCTTGGCCGTTAAGTCGCGATTACTCGTCTGTGCACATGCACTCAGTCTCGTGACCTGCCGGTTGTCAGCTCCCGTATCGGCTCACGCGCCCACACGTGGCATTCCCATCAGCACGGGCACCTTGCGCGCGCCGGACTCGTCGAACGCGATCGTGGGGTCGGACTCGTCCGGAGCATTGACGAAGGAGACGAACCGACCGAGCTTCTCGTCGTCTTCGAGCACGCCGGCCCACTCGTCCTTGTATCCGGCGACGTGGCGTTCCATGTCGGATTCGAGCTCGGCACCGATCCCGAGACTGTCCTCGCACACGACGGCTCTGAGGTGGTCGAGTCCCCCGTCGAGCGATTCGAGCCACGGCGCCGTGCGCTGCAGCCGGTCGGCTGTACGCACGTAGAACATGAGGTAACGGTCGATGTAGCTGACCAGGGTGGCATCGTCGAGATTGGACGCGAGCAACTGCGCGTGCTTGGGCGACTGACCTCCGTTACCGCCTACGTAGAGGTTCCAACCACCCTCGGTCGCGATGATCCCGACGTCCTTGCCGCGGGCCTCGGCGCATTCGCGAGCGCAGCCCGAGACGCCGAACTTGATCTTGTGCGGCGACCGCAGACCTCGATAGCGGTTCTCCAGATCGACGGCCATCCCCACCGAATCCTGGACGCCGTAACGGCACCAACTCGATCCGACGCAGCTCTTGACCGTCCGTAGCGACTTCCCGTACGCCTGACCCGACTCCATCCCGGCGTCGACGAGGCGCTTCCAGATCGCCGGCAACTGCTCGACGCGGGCACCGAACATGTCGATGCGCTGCCCTCCGGTCACCTTCGTGTAGAGCCCGAAATCGCGAGCGACCTCGCCGATGACGATGAGCTGTTCCGCAGTGCACTCGCCGCCGGGCATACGCGGCACAACCGAGTAGGTGCCGTTCTTCTGGATGTTGGCCAGAAAGTGATCGTTGGTGTCCTGCAACGACGCCTGCTCGCCGTCGAGAATGTGATCGGAGGACGTAGACGCGAGAATCGACGCGACGACAGGCTTGCAGATGTCGCAGCCGGTTCCCGAGCCGTACTTGGCGATCAGCGACGAGAAGGTGCGGGTGTTCGTGGCCCGAACGATCTCGTACAGCTCGGCCCTGGACTGAGCGAAGTGCTCGCACAACGACTTCGAGAGGACCACACCGGACGCGGCGAGCAACGACTTGATCGAGGGCAGGCATCCGCCACAGGTGGTACCCGCGGTGGTGCAGCTCTTCACGGCCGCCAGGTCGCAGGCTCCGTCGGCTATCGCCGAGCAGATGGCACCCTTGCTCACACCGTTGCACGAGCAGATCTCGGCGTCGTCGGGCAGTGCACCGATGCCGACCTGCTCGGCGGCAGGTGAGATCAGAGCGCCCGGATCGCCGGGCAACTCGCGACCGACCAGTGGCCGCAACAGCGAGTACGCGGAGGCGTCGCCGACGAGGATGCCGCCGAGCAGCGTCTTCGCGTCGTCGGTGACGACCAGCTTGGCGTACGTGCCTTTGGGGGCATCGCTGAACACCACTTCGAGTGCGCCCGGCGTTGCCGCCATCGCGTCGCCGAAGCTCGCGACGTCGACGCCCATCAGCTTGAGCTTGGTGGACATGTCGGCACCCGGGAATTGCGCTGCGCCGCCGAGCAATCGGTCGGCCACGACCTCCGCCGTCGAATACCCGGGAGCGACCAGTCCGTAGCACCGACCCTCGACCGCAGCACATTCGCCGATCGCGTAGACGGCAGGGTCGGAGGTACTGCAGCCGATGTCGACCATGATGCCGCCGCGCTCACCCACCTCGAGGCCACTCTCGCGTGCCAGCCGATCCTGGGGACGCACACCGGCGGAGAACACCAGCAGCGCGGCGTCGATGGTGCTGCCGTCGCTCAGTTCGACCGTCAGACCGGCGCTGTCGTTCTCGGAGATCGACGACGTGCCCACTCCCGCATGGACGTTCAACCCGAGTTCGGTGACCAGGCGCGCCAACAGCGCGCCGCCACCCTCGTCCACCTGCAGCGGCATCAATCGTGGAGCGAACTCGATGACGTGCGGGGTCATGCCCATCTTCTTCAGCGCATTCGCCGCTTCGAGACCGAGGAGGCCACCGCCGACCACCACACCGACGGCACCCGGGCCTGCGGCGTCGGCGCGGGCACGGATCTTGTCCAGGTCGTCGAGGGTTCGGTAGACGAAGCACGCGGGCAGGTCGTGTCCGGTGATCGGCGGCACGAACGGGTAGGAGCCGGTGGCGAGGACGAGAGCGTCGTACTCGACCGTGTCCCCCGCCGAGGTCACGACGGTGCGGTGGTCGCGGTCGATGCGATCGGCACGTACTCCGGTGCGCATCTCGACGAGGGTGTCACCGGGATAGTCGTTGCCCGCCAGAGCGAGTTCCTTGTGGTCCCAGGCACCGACGTAGGACGACAGTCCCACCCTGTCGTACGCCGCCAGTGCTTCCTCGCACAGCACAGTGACCTTCCACTCGGCCGCCTCGTCGCGCGCACGCAACGCTTCGACGAATCGGTGTCCGACCATCCCGTGACCTACCACTACCGCGTTCTTCATTGCGGGTCCTTCCGATCTACGTTGCCGTGCAGTGTGTTTCGTTCTTGGCGGTGATGGATCCTCAGACTGCTACCGGCGCGTCGGCGTCGGCGGAGTTGGTCTTGCGCAGGTAGATCGCCCAGGTGACGATCGCGCAGACGATGTAGAAGGCGAGGAACACCCAGAACGCGGTGGTCGCGGATTTCGCGGTGCCCGAATACGACGCCCGCAGCACCAGGTTGATTCCCACGCCGCCGAGAGCGCCGATCGCGCCGGCGATTCCGATGAGGGCACCGGACATCTTGCGCGACCAGTGCTGCTGCTCGTCGACGGTCATGCCCTGAAGCTGAGCGGATTTCGCAGCGAAGATGGCGGGGATCATCTTGTACACCGATCCGTTGCCGAGGCCCGAGAGCAGGAACAGTGCGATGAATCCGACGACGAAGAGCACCATCACGGTGCCGCTGGCCGCGCCGGGAGTCGAATCGTCCCAGGTACTGGCCGCAACCAGAATCCCGGTGGCAAACGTCATGGCCACGAACGTGTACAGGGTGATCTTGCCGCCACCGATCTTGTCGGCGAGCTTGCCGCCGAACGGACGCGACAGCGATCCCAGCAACGGTCCGATGAACGCGATCTGAGCGGCCTGCAGCGATGCCTGCGCCTGTTGAGCGGGAGTCGCCGGTGCTCCGTCGGTGAGACCGGCGAGGAAGTTGATCTGCAGGACCTGCCCGAACGCGAAGCTGAAGCCGATGAACGACCCGAACGTGCCGATGTACAGGAAGGCGATCCACCACGAGTCCGAGAACTTCAGCACGTCGATCATGGAGCGTCCGTTGGTCTTCTGGTTGTCCAGGTTGTCCATGTACAGCGCGGCACCGACGGCGGCAAGCGCGATGAAGACGAGATAGACGGCGCACACGATCTCGGGGGCGGTGTTACCGATGGTGGCGATGACCAACAGGCCGATGAGCTGGATGACGGGCACACCGATGTTGCCGCCGCCCGCATTCAAGCCGAGCGCCCACCCCTTCTCGCGTTGCGGATAGAACGCGTTGATGTTCGTCATCGAGGATGCGAAGTTACCGCCGCCGAGTCCGGCGAACGCCGCAACGATGATGTAGGTGGTGTACGACGCCGGGTTGAGCATGAAGTACATGGTCAGCACGGTGGGGATCAGGAGCACCAGAGCACTGAAGATGGTCCAGTTACGGCCACCGAACTTCGCCGTGGCGAAGGTGTACGGAATGCGCAGGATCGCGCCGACGAGCGTGGGCACGGCCACCAGGAAGAACTTGCCCGCCGCGTCGATGCCGTAGACCGACAACGGCATGAACAGCACCATCACCGACCAGATCGACCAGATCGAGAATCCGACGTGCTCGGCGATGACCGACCAGATCAGATTGCGCTTGGCGATCTGCTTGCCGCCGGCCTCCCAGGCCTCGACGTCCTCGGAATTCCAGTGCGCGATGTGATGGTTGACGGAGACGGGAACTGTTCCGGGTGGAACAGTCGCCGTGGTGGCTGAGCCGGCATCTGCCGAAGCGCTGCGAGAAAGGCTGGTCACGTGTGGCCTCCTGATCGGTGTGTGAACCGAACATAGGAAAGCCATGTTGCCGCGGCGCTGCGCGCGATGACTCGTTGATTAACTTGGTCTCACGTGCCGTCGAGCACCGACGTGAGCTGAAGCGTCAACGTGCACCGAACGTCACCAGGTGTCTTCGAGCATCCTCGGTCGGCAGCACAGGAATCCTCCGACCAGCAGAACCGCCACACATCCGGTCAACAGAACCAACGGGAGTCCCCAGCCCCCGGACTCGGTGTGCAGCAGCCCGAACAGAATCGGACCGGTCGAGGACACCACGTAACCCAGCCCCTGGGTGAATCCCGAGAGTGAGGACGAGCCAACGGCCGTGCGCGTCCTGAGGTTGATCAGCGTCAGTGACATCGGGAACGTCATCGTGCCCAGCCCGACCAGGCACACCCACGCGACCGTACCGGCAGTCGGAGACCAGTGCAGGCCCGCGAACCCGCCGAGGTAGCACGCCGCGGCAACCATCACGATGCCGTACGGATTGCGCACGCGCGCACAGAGCGTCGGCGCGGCCAGCGACGTGATCAGTCCCATCGCGCCGAACGCCGCCACCGACGCACCGGCCAAGCCTTCTCCGATCCCCGCATCGATCAGGAGCGTCGGCAACCAGGTGAGCATGGAGTAGGTGATCAGGGAAGTCATTGCGAACATCATCACCATCCCCCACGCCAGCGAGGACCGGTGGATTCGGCCGCTCGGCGATGCGTGGACCGACGCCGACCCGGCTTCACCCGAGACGTCCTTCTCGTCGCGGCCGCGTCGGGCGATGACCACACCGAGCCACGGCAGCGCGGCGGCCAGGCCGACGACGGCCCAGATCCCGATGGAGATGCGCCAACCGTGCGCGTCGGCGACGGGGACGGCCAGCAACGGCGGAACCATGGTGCTGACCTGCATGGCGCAGATGTAGATGGTGCTGACGACGGCGAGTCGCTCGGAGAAATACCGCTTGACCAACGGCGGGATGACGACGTTTCCGATGCCCATGCCCGCAAGAGCGATCGCGGACAGCGCGAGCAGAGACGCGGTGTTCGGCGCGAACGCACGAGTGGCCATACCGATCGTGGTCAGCGCCATCGCCAGCAGAGCTGCCCGCTCCAGGCCGGTGCGCTTGGCGAGAAACGGGGTGGCCAGGCCGAAAACGGCGAACATCGCCGGAGGCAACATGCCGACGATGCCGATGACGGTGGTGCCGAACTGGAGGTCGGTGCCGATTCTGCCGAACAGCGGGCTGATCGAGGTGACGGCGGCGCGCAGAGTCAACGCGGACACGACGATCGCGGAGAAGACGAGTACTCGACCACGCACGAGCGAGGTGCCGACGAGGCGGGTATCGGGGGCGGTGGGCGCACTCACCGCGTAATCATAGGATGACCGGATCATCGGGTGCAAAGCATTACTATCGACGCTGCAACGTCCACGGCATGAGGAGTCCACGTGCGGCAGGTCCAGCGATCGAGCCTGATCTCCCAGGTCACCGCTCAGCTGCGCGAAGAGATCACGTCGCAGCGATGGCCGGTGGGTACCCGCATCCCCACCGAACCCGAACTGTGCGAGATGACCGGCACCGGGCGCAACACCGTGCGCGAGGCCGTGCAGGCACTCGTGCACGCCGGCATGGTCGAACGCAGGCAGGGTTCGGGCACCTTCGTCATGACGTGCTCCGATCTCGGCGGAACCCTGGGAAAGTATTTCTCGGACGCCCGGCACCGCGATGTCACCGAGCTACGCGAAACCTTGGAAGTCACTGCGGCGGCTCTTGCGGCCGACCGGCGCGACGACGACGACATCCGTGCCATGCTCGGCGCGCTGGCCGATCGCAACGCGGCGTGGTCCGACGAGACTCCGCTGGCCGATGCAGTTCGGATCGACGCACGCCTGCACCGCGCCATCGTCGCGGCCAGCCACAACGCCATCTATCTGGAGTTCTACGATTCGCTGCTGCCGGTGATCCACGACGCCATGCGCCACCATGCCATCGAGCACGACGACGATTACATCGACGAACACACGGCGCTCGTGGGGGCGGTGATCGCGGGTGACGCGGCCCGCGCGATGCAGGCCGCTCGATCACTGTTCCACGAACTTTCCGAATCACCGGCTCGCACAGCGGAAGTCACAGAATGAGGCGCACCAGATCTGCCGTTCGCGCCAAGCCGGGGAACGCCTCGGACGTCGAACGCGGATGAAGCGCATGCACTGCGAGACGAAACATCAACGCGCGCAGCAACATCTGCGGCCATTCCGGTAGATCGTCCCAGCGGTTGACCAGACCGTCGTCCGCGTCACCCCAGGAAAGGGCGTCCACCACGGCCACCCCGGCAGCCCAGGGCGCAGGACGCCAGTACGGGGTGATGTCGCTGATTCCTGGCGCCTCGCTACCCGAGAACAAGACCGTTCCGAACAGATCACCGTGCACCAACTGGTCCGGCGACTCGACGGGCTTGCGTAGTGTCGCAAGCTGTTTGACCAATTCCAGGCTGCTCTTGCCATCACTGGACGACGGCTCAGGTGCGCCGGCACCGCGAGCAGAGCGCAGCGGGACCGCTTCCCATGCAGCTCTGTCGGCAGCAACGAACACGTCCACGTCGGCCCACGGGGCCACGGGGGGCTGAACCAGAAATCGCGGTCGCTCGAGTTGCGCGGTCGCCGCGTGCAACCGCATCGACAACGAGACCACCTCGTCGTGACGAGGCTCCGGTTCGCCGGCGACGAACGTGTCTGCGCGCCAGCCCGACACGACGTATCGGCCGTCGGTCGACCGCACCGGTCGGGCGAGACGGACCCCGTCCACGGTCAGCGTCTCGCGCACTTTGGCCGACCATGCGGCGCGGGCATGGTCTGCCACCGGGGACAGGACGACATCGCCCAGACGCCATCCACCGTCCCAGTCCGCACCGAGAGGTGCAGGCTCGACATCGCGCAGCCCGAACGTAGAGATCACGTGCTGAGGAGGTTCGACAGAGCTCACGAGCGCCACGCTACCGCCGATCGCGGTGCCGCTGCGGACGACGCGCACACGCGACACATCAGTACATGGGCAAACCAGGATCGATCTGCTCGGCCCACTCCACTATTCCGCCGTGCAGATGGGCGGCGTCCGAGAAACCGGCTGCCACGAGGGCGGAGAGCACCTCGGCGGACCTGATGCCGGTTTTGCAGTAGAGCACGATGGGGATGTGCTGCGGTAGATCCGACATCGCCGCCCCCGACAGGATTCGACCCTTGGGAATCGAGCGCGCACCGTCGATGCGCACGATGTCCCACTCCACCGGCTCACGCACGTCGATGAGGGCGATCTCGCGACCGGACTGCATCATTGCGTGCAGCTCCGCCGGAGTGACCGATTCGCCGGTGGAGTCGGCGGCCGGCACCACTCCGCAGAATGCCTCGTAGTCGATCAGCTCGGTGAGCGGCGTGCGGGACGGGTCACGAGTCAGACCGACGGTTCGATAGCTCATCGCCAGTGCGTCGTAGATCATCAACCGACCCAGCAACGTCTCGCCGATTCCGGTGATCAGCTTGATCGCCTCGGTGACCATGATCGACCCGATCGACGCGCACAGCACCCCCAGCACCCCACCCTCTGCACACGAGGGCACCATGCCGGGCGGTGGAGCCTCGGGGTACAGGTCGCGATAGTTGATACCTGCGTCGCCGGGGGCTCGGTCCCAGAACACCGACACCTGCCCCTCGAACCGGTAGATCGAACCCCATACATAGGGGATTCCGACCAGCGCGGCCGCGTCGTTGACGAGGTATCGGGTGGCGAAGTTGTCGGTCCCGTCGAGCACGAGATCGTACTGCCGAAAGAGCTCGAGCGCGTTCGACGAGTCGAGTCGAACACGGTGCAGCGTCACCTCGACGCCGTCGTTGAGTTCGAGAATCGAGTCTCTCGCGCTGTCGGCCTTCGGGCGACCCACGTCGGACCGGCCGTGGATGATCTGCCGTTGCAGGTTCGAAAGTTCGACGTCGTCGAATTCCACGATGCCCAGAGTCCCGACACCGGCGGCCGCGAGGTACAGCAGTGCGGGTGAGCCCAGTCCCCCGGCACCGACGACGAGCACGCGGGCGTTGCGCAGTCGCTTCTGACCGTCGGTTCCCACACTGGGAATGATCAGGTGCCGGCTGTACCGGGCGACGTCCTCGGGCGACAGTTCGCCTGCGGGTTCGACCAGCGGGGGTAGGTGGACCACGACGCAGCGACGCTCCTCGACTCGACACGGCGGCCGGTGACCCGGCGCGACACGTTCGAATCTAATCCCCCGGCCTGTCGGAAACCCAGCCGATCAGCCTCGCGGGTAGGGCCACGGATTGAATCGGCAGGTCTTGCCGTCCATCGGAACGACGCCCGCTGGGTCCAGTCGCGCGATGTCGTCGTTGTTCGTTCCGAATGTCTGCTGCATCATCACCGGAGCGAGCCCACCGTCGGTCTCGCACGGTTGGTGCTGCTGGTAGCCGATCGCGTGGCCGACCTCGTGATTGATCTGGTACTGGCGGTACGAGCCGATGTCGCCCTGGAACGAGATCGCCCCACGCACCCACCTCGGCTCGTTGAGCACCACTCGCTCGATGCCGGGGTTGTAGCAGGAGACCTCGAGCTGAATGTCGTAACCGCAGGCCTGCCGGATCGACATCTGCGACGTCAGCGAGATCCTGAAGTCGGGATCGCCCTGATCGATGCGACGGAATCCGAACCGTGGATCGTTGGTCCAACTCTTGGGGTTGGTAAGGGTCTGATCCACCAATCGGCCGAACGACTCGTCGCCGCCGAACCCGACCGTGTCCACGCCGTCCTCGACCTCGACCGTGTAGGTGAACACCCGCTCGGTCCCCTGCCCCACCTGCTCCGTTGTCCCCGGCACGGTGTGCCACGTTCCGGCCCCCTCCACCGCGAACGGACCACCGTCGGGCAGTTCACCCGACGATATCGACGCTGCGAAGTTACCGTCGGCCTGCGGCGGAACGCCGATGATTCCGGTACCCGACGTCGTATCCGAACTCAAGGTGCCGAATCCAGGATCGGCGTTGGTCGACTGCGCTGCGGTGCCGGTGACGGGGTCGCCGGTCCGCACGGCATCGAATACGACGAGCGCGGTCACCACGATCAGAATCGGCACCGCGTACGCCCGCCAGCCGTACGTGGACGCGAACTTTCCGAGCTTGCTCTGCTTCCTGATATCGCGATCCGGTCGACGACTGCGCAGCTTGACCTCGCGTTGCGTCGGATCCCACTGCGCGCGGAGCGGTTGATGCGACCCGCGACTGCCCACACTGCGTGGGAAATCGTCCGCGCGATCGTCGTAACCGTCGTCGACGCCGTCCGACTGCACACCACCGCGGATACGCGGCCCGCCTCGGTCAGTCACTCGAACACGATCTCACAATCCTCACCGCCCGCTGCTCGGCACGCCGAGACCGGGAATGGAACTATCGGGTTTTCGGTACGAAAACATCGTACGAACAAACCGCTCGACATGTTCCGGTATCGCCCACTTTCCGCAACGGTCCCCCAGGATCCCGTGGGTGCCGGCCGCCACGAGTATCGTTGCCCGTGATCTGCGCTACGAGCGGTCCGAACCGACGGCTACCCGCCGGAAGTTCATGCCGGACCGTTCGTTGTCGAACCAAGACGAGCGCAGCTGTCGACGCGGATGGGAACATAATTGATGACAGATCTCGACGACCGGAGGTCTTCGGACCGGCCGGCCACCACCGGCAATCGGCGCGGCGCACGGCTGCCTCGCGATGCCCGTCGGGCGCAACTGCTCGCTGCGGCGAGCGAGATATTCGTGACCCGTGGGTACCACGCATCCGGAATGGACGAGATCGCCGAATGCGCGGGCGTCAGCAAGCCGGTCCTGTATCAGCACTTCCCCGGAAAACTCGAGCTCTATCTGGCGGTGCTGCAAAGTTACGTCGACACCCTGATCGCAGGAGTACGCCAGGCTCTACGCTCGACCACGGACAACAAGCAACGAGTTCGTGCCGCGGTGCTGGCGTTCTACGACTTCGTCGACACCGACACACAGGGATTCCGCCTGGTCTTCGAATCCGATCTGATGGGCGACCCGCAGGTCAATGCACGCGTCGAGCAGGCAACCGAAGCGTGCGTCGACGCCGTCTTCGACCTCGTTGCCCACGATTCCGGACTCGATCCCTATCGAGCTCGCGTACTGGCCGTAGGCCTGGTCGGTGCCAGTCAGTTCACCGCTCGGTACTGGCTCGAAGCCGACCGGCCGATCTCGAAGGAAGACGCCGTCGACACCACGGTCTCGCTGGCCTGGGGCGGTCTGTCGCACGTTCCCCTGCAGGCGCCGTAGCCTCGCAACCCGCAAACTCGACACGCCCCTCACTCGATGCGAGTGAGGGGCGTGTTCTGCGTTCCGAGCAGTCTCAGGCGGTCGCGAATCCGACCTTCCGAGAATCGGACGGACCGATCTCGACGTACGACACCTTGGAAGCCTGGATCAAGAACTTGCGTCCCTTCTCGTCCTCCAACGCCAGCACTCCGTCCTTACCGGCAAAGGCGGTCGATACGAGCGCTTCGACCTCGGCCGGGGACTGCGTGCTGTTCACGACGAGCTCACGGGAACTCTCCGAAACACCGATCTTGACCTCCACGGTCAACCTCCGAACTCTCGACAACTCTGCTCACGCCAGGCTAGTGCAGCGGCGTCGAGCCAGACGCCCGACGCCCTGTGCTGTCAGCGAACACAGTCCTGTGCGGTCAGTCGAGGCCGAGTGAGGACATCCGTTCCGCGTGTTGTTCCTGCATGCGATCGAACAGTGCGACGACACCGTTGAGGTCTCCCGATGCGGTGATGACGAGATCGGTCAGCGACTCACGGCGAGCGAGCACGAACTGCGCCTGGGTGATGGCCTCACCGAGCAGACGACGACCCCACAGCATCAATCGCGCCTTCTCCTGCGAGCTCGCACGAACCCGATCGGACACCTCGTGCACCACGAATTCCGAGTGCCCGGTCTCGGCCAGCACGTCGCGGACGATCTCGGCCACGTCGGGGGCGAGACTGTGCGCGATCTGCCGGTAGAAATCGGCCGCGATGCCGTCACCCACGTACGCCTTGACCAACGACTCCAACCACGTCGACGGCGTCGTCGACTCGTGGTATTCGTCCAGGGCGCGAACGAACGGGTCCATCGAGGCGTAGACGTCGAGACCACGATCGGACAAGGCTCTCTGCAACGTCTCGAAGTGGCTCATCTCCGCAGCCGCCATGCTCGCGAGCGCGACGCGACCCTCCATCGACGGAGCCATTCGAGCGTCGTCCGCCAGGCGATAGAACGCGGAAATCTCGCCGTACGCGAGCACCGCGAACAGATCCGGAATACCGGGGTGATCGTGCGCGATCGACGGCTCGACTCGATCCGACTCGGGCGACTCGACGACAGTGGTGGGTGAAACTGCGGACGACGGCTCCGACGAATGGGCTCCCATGGCTGGCAATCGTAGTCCGGTGCCCGACGCCTCGTCGCGGCGCGCGCTGGACCTATCGTGACCTGCCGACAATGGAGAATTCCGTTCGGCAAGCTACCATGGTGCTCGATCGTCACTCGCGGACCGATGAAACGGACCGAAGAAGCACACGACGGTCATCGATAATGTGTGCGCACCTGATCCGGGTCGCCTCGACAGCTTCGCCGCAGCGAACATCGCAGTTCGCGGCCGCGCTGAGGCTGACGGCGACATCACATCGGATCGAGGGCATCGACTTCGGCCGGCAATAGGCCTATGCCCTTCCTCGTGCGCACGTTCGACCACGAGGAAGGCCAGTCCCCTGAGCAAGATAGTCATCGACCAAGAATCCGACACCGGCGACACCACGCTGTCGGCGCAGCTGGACGACACGCACGTACCCCCCACGTTCGCCGAGCTGAACGTTGACCCCACCATCGTTCGCGCGCTCTCCGAGATGGGAATCGAGCGCACGTTCGCCATCCAGGAGTTGACGCTGCCGCTCGCCATCGCGGGCGACGACCTCATCGGTCAGGCACGCACCGGAATGGGCAAGACGTTCGGCTTCGGGGTGCCCCTGCTGCACCGACTCGCCACGGACAACTCCGGTACCTCCCCGCTCGACGGCACTCCCCGCGCCCTGGTGATCGTGCCGACCCGTGAACTGTGCGTTCAGGTCAGCTCCGACCTCGAGAACGCGTCCAAGTACCTCAGCGGCGCGAACGGCCCCGTCAAGGTGCTCTCCATCTACGGTGGCCGTCCGTACGAGGCGCAGATCAGCGCGTTGCAGAACGGCGTCGACGTCGTCGTCGGCACCCCGGGCCGACTGCTCGACCTCGCCAAGCAGAACCACCTGATCCTCGGCAAGGTCGGAGTCCTGGTCCTCGACGAGGCCGACGAGATGCTCGACCTCGGGTTCCTCCCCGACATCGAGCGCATCCTCGGCATGGTTCCCGACAAGCGTCAGACGATGCTGTTCTCGGCGACGATGCCCGGCCCCATCATCACTCTGGCCCGGACGTTCCTGACTCAGCCGACGCACATCCGCGCCGAAGAGGCGGAGTCCTCGGCCGTCCACGACCGCACCGCCCAGCACGTCTACCGGGCCCACGCCCTCGACAAGGTCGAGATGGTCGCCAAGGTTCTCAAGGCCGAGGGTCGCGGCGCGACCATGGTGTTCACCCGCACCAAGCGCACCGCCCAGAAGGTCGCCGACGAGCTGGCCGAGCGCGGATACTCGGTCGGTGCCGTGCACGGTGACCTCGGCCAGGTCCAGCGCGAGAAGGCCCTCAAGTCGTTCCGGACGGGCAAGATCGACGTTCTGGTGGCGACCGACGTCGCGGCCCGCGGTATCGACATCGACGACGTCACCCACGTCATCAACTACCAGTGCCCCGAGGACGAGAAGACCTACGTGCACCGCATCGGCCGCACCGGCCGTGCCGGGCGCACCGGCATCGCGGTCACCCTGGTCGACTGGGACGACATCCCCCGTTGGCAGCTGATCGACAAGGCGCTCGATCTCGGCATGCCGGATCCGGTCGAGACCTACTCGAGCTCGCCGCACCTGTTCACCGACCTCGGTATCGCCACCGACGCCACCGGCACGGTACGCAAGGCACCCTCGCGCGCCCCGGAGAAGGCGGACGACGGCGAGGCGACGGCAGCGCCTGCGGCCGACGCGTCTTCGGCTACCAAGCCGCGCCGCTCGCGCAGTCGGCGTCGCACCCGCGCAGGGCAGGACGGCGACAACACCGCCGCAACCAGCGTTGCGCAGAACGATTCCGCACCAACAACGAAATCGGTTGCCGAACAGTCGGATACGTCCGATGCGGCGTCCGCAGACACGGTCACCAAGACTGCGCCGCGCCGCCGCAGGCGTCGGCGCCCCAGTGGATCGTCCGCAGACGCCGGATCCTCGACTGCGAGCGCGTCGGAGTAATCTCCCGCCGTGCTGGCTCCAGAACGAAGGACGAGAACCGACCTCGTCGTCGCCGCCGTCATCGCGGTGGTGGTAGTGGTTGCCGCGAGCATCGCCTGGTTCACCGGTGACGCTCGCGGAACCACATCGATCCCGGCCGAGGAGCCGCTGGCTCAGGCCGAGCCCGCGCTCGCGGTGCCCACTGCGCTCACCGAACTGTGGCGTGCGCCGAGTGCAGCGACGGATTCGACGCGAACCCCGCTCCCTGTCGTCACCGGGTCCACGGTGGTGACGGCGGACGGGGGCTCCGTCCTCGGCCGCGATCCACGGTCAGGAGAGCAATCCTGGTCGTACTCGAGAGATCTCCCGCTCTGCTCGGTGGTCTCGTCGTGGAACACCGCGGTCGCGGTCTACCGCGACGATCGCGGTTGCTCTCAGGTGACGGAACTCGACGGGCCGACCGGAGAGCGCAAGGCACAACGCACTTCCGACGCCGACGATGCGGTCCGCCTGTCCTCCGACGGCACCTACGTGACGTCGAGGGGCGACACTCGCATGGAGCTGTGGCGGTCGGACATGGTGCGCACACTCGAATACGGTCGAGTCGATGCCCCGGTCAATCCGGGTAGTCAGCCGCGAACCGGGTGCACGCTGCTGTCCTCGGCGTCGACGAACTCGCGGACGGCTGTGCTCGAACAGTGCCCGGGAGAGACCGCTGCCCGATTGTCGCTGATGAATCCTGCACCCAAGGACGCCGGTAAACCTGAGGAGTACGGGTCGACGGTGGTACCGGAACTCGTTCCCCGATCCGACGCACCCACTGCCGGGCAGATCATCGCGATCACGGGCAGCGTTGTCGCGCTGTACATTCCAGCGGAGAACGGCGCGCCCGACCGGGTAGGACTCTACGACGACGCGGCCGCGAAACTGTCCGAATTCACTCTCCCGGCCGGCTCCTCCCCTACCCCGAATCTTCCTGCGACGAAGGCAGGTTCGGCTCTCACCTGGTTCACCGGCACGGGGGTCCAGGCGTTCGATTCCAACAACCTGAGCCCTCTCTGGACCGTCCCCGGAGCCCTCGGAAGTGGAGCGGTCATGGCAGGCCGACTCCTGCTGCCGGTGCCCGACGGCATCTCGGTGGTCGATCTCTCCACCGGAGTCTCGACGGCCGACATTCCGGTCGACCGAGGCGATTACGACGGCCCGATACAGATGTCGGTGATCGGCGATGTGATCGTCGAGCAACGCGGTTCCGACGTGGTCGCTCTCGGCTGACCCGCCGGCACGGGCTTCGTTCTACTCCGCCGGATCGTATGTCTTCAGATCGGCTTTACCGTCCCAGTACGCCAGCAGATTCTCGGCAAGTTCTCGATAAGCCTGTGCGCCCTTGTTCTTTCGTCCCGAGAGTACCGTCGCGCCCGAGGCACTGGCCTCGGCGAAGCGTACGGTCCGCGGAATCGGCGGTGCGAGAACCGGCAACGAGTAGCGGTCCGAGACGTCGCCGAGCACATCCCTGCTGTGCGTGGTGCGGGCGTCGAACAGTGTGGGAAGGGCACCGAGCAGCGTCAGATCGGGGTTGGTGATCTGCTGCACCTCGGACACCGTTCGCAACAACTGCCCGACCCCGCGATGAGCGAGGGTCTCGCACTGCAGGGGCACGAGCACCGACTGTGCGGCAGTGAGGCCGTTGAGGGTCAGCACCCCCAACGACGGCGGACAATCGATGACGACGACATCGAAGTCCTCGAGGATCGGCGCGAGTGCTCGCTTGAGCGCGAACTCGCGACCCGCGCGCATCAGCAGCAGGGCTTCCGCACCTGCGAGATCGATCGTCGCCGGAAGCAGAACGATTCCTTCCGCAGTCTCGATCAGCACGTCCTCGACCTTCGCATCCCCGGTCAGCACCTCGTGCACCGAGGAATCGAGCTTGTCGGGATTGTGTCCGAGGGAGAACGTCAGACAGCCCTGCGGGTCGAGGTCGACCACCAGGACTCGTCGATCGAGAGCATGCAGCGCAGCCGCGAGCGAAGCCACCGTGGTGGTCTTGGCGACGCCGCCCTTCTGATTCGCAACCGCGAGAATTGTCGTCACGGCCCTGATCCTTGCTTACATCGAGCCGATGAGCGAGGGTTCGGCATCTCTCGGGCGCGTCAGTGCAGCGAGATCGGTGCCGCGGACCGCTCGGTCACGTGCTTCGTCCGGGGCAGGAAGAAGGCGGGAACGAACGTGACGACGATCAGAACCAACGCGACCATGAAGGTGGTCCCGAAGGCCCTGGCCGAGATGTCGAAGGCCTCGACCTGGCTGGTTGCGGTCAGTGCGGGCTTCTGCTGAGCGGTCAGCACCACCGACATCAGTGCGGTACCTATCGACCCGGCCGCTTGCTGGACGATGTTCATCAACGTCGAGCCGCGCGCAACCGTCTCGTCGGTCAACGTCTGCAGCGCAGCCGTCATGATGGGCATCATCGTCGAACCGAGTCCGAGTCCCATGACGAACAATGCGCCGATGAGCACGGTGTACGAGGTGTCGGTGCCGACCCGAGTGAACACCGCCATCCCTGCGGTGATGAGCACCATCCCCACCAGCACGATCCTGCCGGGACCGAACTTGTCGGCGATCACTCCGGCGATCGGCATCGCGAGCATCGCACCGATGCCCTGGGGTGCGAGCAGCAGCCCGGCGGTCAGCGTCGTTTCGCCACGAAGCAGGAAATAGCTCGGGAACAGCAGACCCGCGCCCATGAGGGCCACCATGAAGAGCGTCGTGGTGATCACGGCCACGGTGAGCGACCTGTTCCGGAACAGCCGTAGATCGATCAGCGGATGCTGCACGCGCAGTGCATGGAACACGAACAGGACGATCAACACGAGCCCGACGATGACCGGGACCAGCACCTTCACCGCGAGAACGGTTTCGGTTTCGACCACCGAGGACGCGCCGTAGAGGAACAGTGCGAGGCCGGGCGAGAGCATCAGCATGCCGCGGAAATCGAAGGACTCGGACGGAGTCGGGTTGTCCTTGGGGAAGATCAGCACGGCCGCGATCAGAGCGAGGATGCCGATCGGCAGATTGATGAGGAAGATCCAGTGCCAACTCGCCGCATCGATCAGCCAGCCTCCGAGGATCGGCCCCGCGATGGGCCCGATGAGCATCGGGACACCGAGCACGGCCATCACGCGCCCGATCCGCTCCGGGCCTGCGGCCCGAGTCATGATCGTCATGCCCAGTGGCATCAGCATGCCTCCGCCGAGGCCCTGCAGCACTCGAAAGACGATGAGCGAGGTGATGTCCCACGCGAAGCTGCACAGCACCGAACCGAGGACGAACAGCACCAGTGCCGTGATGTAGAGGCGCTTGGTTCCGAATCGATCGGCAGCCCACCCCGTCAGCGGTATGACGGTGGCCAGGGCAAGCGTGTAGCCCGTCATCGTCCACGCGGCATTGGCGTAAGTGGTCTCGAAGACGTCGGTGAAGGTCCGGAGCGCGACGCTGACGACGGTGACGTCGAGTATCGACATGATGGCCCCGAGCACGACGACCCCGGCGATCTTCAGCAACGCGCCGTCGAGCTTCTCCGGAGAATCAGGCGACACGGGCTTCTGCAGGTCGGTCATGGTTCTCCAAGTCGATGAGAAGGAGCTGTGCGGCACGACGGACAGAGCTGCGTCGCCCATGGCAGTGACGATTCGGAACGAGAGTAACCGGCCGGTAGGTCTGTACTCAATCGACAAATCGGACACATCCGCAGGTCGACTACGACAAGGGCCACATCGCGAGGGCAGGCATGATCGTTCCATGACCACACACGGCGGCGTCGAGGCAGGCAGAGTCGTTCTACTCCGGCACGGCGAGACCGAATGGGCGCTTGCCGGCAAGCACACCGGTAACACCGATGTCCCCCTCACCAGCGTCGGCGAGCAACAGGCCGTCGAGGCCGGATCGCTGCTCCGATTACTGAACCTGCGCGATCCTCTGGTGATCACGAGCCCGCGAGAGCGCGCACGTCGAACCGCCGAGCTCGCAGGCCTGGAGGTCGATCGGACGTGGGATGCGTTGTCGGAGTGGGACTACGGAGACTACGAAGGCATCACGTCGACGCAGATCCACGAAACTGTGCCGCACTGGACCGTCTGGACGCATCCATGTCCGGGTGGTGAGTCCATCGGCGACATCGCCGTGCGCGTCGACATGGTGCTCCCGGTCGTCCTGCCGCTGTTGAGCGGCCGCGACGTCGTGTTGGTCGGTCACGGCCACTTCTCGCGCGCACTGATCGCCGGCTGGACCGAGGCCCCCATCACCGAGGGCAAACGCTTCGCCCTCTCGCCCGCCGCGTACTCGTTGCTCGGCTTCGAGCATTCGTTCCGCCAGCTCGTCGCACACAACGTGCACCCGTCGATCCTCACCGCCGCCACGGCACCGAAAGGAAACCCAGGATGATTCGCCGCGCCACCGAGGCCGATGTTCCCGCCGTCACCGCTCTCGTGCACGAACTCGCCGCATACGAGAAGTCGTCCTCGCTGTGCACCGTTCGAGACGAGCAGCTTCGCTCCGCTCTGTTCGGAGCGCAGCCGTCGGTGTTCGCGCACGTCGCCGAGCACGAGGGGACGGTGGTGGGGTGCGCGCTGTGGTTGCACAAATGTCAAATACCCCGTGTGTTGCGGTACGCTCCCCCACGTGCGCGCAATCATCTACACCCGAGTATCGGCAGACCAGGCAGGCAATCAGCGGTCTGTGACAGAGCAGGAACGGGAGTGCCGCGCGCTGTGCGAGCGTGAAGGCTGGGAGGTCGCGGACGTACTCACCGATAACGATATAGGCGCGTCCCGTTGGTCGGGCAAGGATCGGCCCGCTTACGCCCGCCTGACTGAGGTTCTGAAACCGGGCGACGTACTGGTCACCTGGGAGGCGTCTCGCGCCCAACGTGACCTCTCTGCATATGTGCAGTTGCGTGACCTGTGCGCGGAGCGTGGCGTGCTTTGGTCCTACTCGGGTCGAACGTACGACCTGACGAAGGGTGAGGATCGGTTCGGCACCGGACTGGATGCACTGATGGCCGAACGCGAGGCTGACGACATTCGCAAGCGAGTAAAGCGGGCGATGACGCAGAACCTCGCGGACGGCAAGCCACACGGGCGGACGCCCTACGGGTATCGGGCGGTACGAAACGATGCCGGCAAGTTCCAAGGCTGGGTCATCAACGAGGAGACGGCCACGCATGTTCGGGAGGCAGCGCGGCGCGTACTCGCGGGTGACACGATCCGGTCAATCAGCCGGGATTTCGACAGTCGCGGCATTCCAACACCGGGCGGCAAGGTGGCAGAACCGGGCGACAAACGCGGCGCATGGAACTCACCATCGCTACGCCGGATGATTCTGAACCCGACCATCGCGGGCCTGCGGGTCCATGACGGCAAGGTGGCTGGGCCTGGCACCTGGGAGGCGTTGATATCCGAGGACGATCACTACAAGCTGACTGCGCTGCTGAACGACAAGACGCGGCTTACCCACCGGGGCACCCGTCCCGCTTCCCTGCTGACGGGGATTGCGCTATGTGGGGTGTGCGCTACCACTGTCGCGAAGAAGCGGTCACGTAGCGAGTCGTACTACATATGCCCTGCGAAGGGCTGTGTGGCCCGCACGGTGCGGTTGGTGGACCCTTTGGTCGAGGAACTGGTGGTGTCGTGGCTTGAGCGGGTCGACGTGTTGTCGTTCGCGGCTGAGGACGATCCTGCGGCGGCGACCAAGCTGGCCGAACTGCAAGGGTTGCGGGCACGATTGGAAACGTTCACTGATTCGGCGGCGCAGGGCGAAATTACGCCGGCAGCTCTGGGCCGGATTGAGTCGCAGCTACTCCCCCAGATCGAGGCGGCAGAGGCTCAGTTGAGTTCGAGGCCGGTCGTGTTGGCGGTTGAGGACGTAGCGGGGGTGGATGCTCGGGAGGCTTGGGAGGGGTTGCCTATTGAGCGGAAGCGTCAGGTGATTTACGAAATCCTGACCGTGAGAATCGATCCGACAGGCAGTGGTCGCGGTTTCAAGCCTGACGCTCTGCGGTTCGAGTGGCGGTATGCGTGACGGTTTCGTGGTTCGTAAACCGACTATTGGCCGATTTCAAGGCCTCGCACACAACGATTTGGTAACGAATTATCACAGAGCAGTAACGGTGATCTTGCCCTGACGGCCTGACCAGCAGAAACGCAAAACGGCGCGAAAAGCCGTTTGATACTCTTAAAGGGCTATAAAAAAAGCCCCCGCCATGAGTGCACGAACACTCGTACCGGGGGCTACTTTGCGTGCTTCAAACCCGAGGAGAAACCATGCCCGATCAAAAGCTAGTCACCATCAAGTCAGCAGCCACACAGCTATCCACAACACCAAGGACGGTACACCGTCTCATTCGTGAAGGCAAGCTCGCCAGCGTGCGGCTGTCTGAGCGAATCCTGCGTATCCCCCAGGCGTCAATCGACGCACTAGCCGAGGAGTGAAGCCGTGGCCGCAATCAGCGTCCGTAGAAAAGTCGTGAAGCGGGCGGGTCACGCCCCCGACACCAAGTTTGTCCTACTGAGAGTGGCCGGTAACGGACGCCCTCACACCTGGGAACTTTCCCGTAAGGCACTGCGCGCCCTGGCCGACCAGATTGAAGACGCGCTCAACAACGAAGAGGATCACCGTACAAATGACGGGAACAACCAGAGTCAGTAACACCGTCGACAAATTCGCATGGCACAAGGCGTACAGCCGTCAGCATGACGTGAAGATCGAAGAGCGCCACGTCGGCTACATCATGTTCGATCACGCGCACAAAGACGGAACCGAGGCCCGACCCGGCATCGACCTGATTGTCGAATACACCGGGCTCAGCGAGCGAACCGTCAGCCGTCACCTAGCGGCCAACGTTGCGGCGGGTTGGCTGGTGTTGGTTTCCAGCGGCTCGAACTCGGGACGACTGGCAAAGAAGAGCGTTTACCGGCTGGCGTACCCCGCGAATCACCGGACACCCATGACCACTGATCGGGAGGAACACCAGACACCCATGACGGCTGATCGACCAGGAACACCAGACACGGGTGACGGGAACACCGGACACCCACGACCAGGAACACCAGACACGGGTGTCTACCTAACAGATCCTTTAACAAATCCAATAACAAACCCACTACCTACAGTAAGAGAGCCTGAGGTCGTGTCAGAAGATTGTTCCCCGTCCCAAGATCAGTCACCAGTGATCGAAGCAACTGTCGCTGACGCGACGGCTGGGGACGTGTCGGACGGCTACGAGTTCGATGCGCTGATGGAACGGGCGAGAACCGAAGAGTGGACCGCCCACGATTTTGACGAGTGGCGTGGTCCGGCTTATCTGACGCTCCCCCTCCCCGAGTACCGGCGACTGGCACAAGGCCTTTCGCGTGTGGTCGAAAGCACCCGAATGCGGAAAGCTACCGAAGAGGCATGGAGGCCTCGAATTGAGGCAGCTCGGCAGAAGATTCGTGCGTGTGAGTGGCTGAATGATTCTCAGCGGCAGGAGGTGATCGAGTTGTGCCAACAGCGCGAAAGTATGAGGCTGACCGATTTAGCTGACCTGCTGCCTGCTGCGGAGCGTGACGCGAAGTGGTCTGAGTTCGGGACGCTCAAATCGAAGATCGGGTCATGGACTCTCGGTAACCGGATCGTCGGCGGCGGGCTGTACCAGGTATGACGGTCTGGCTTGATCGGTACGACGCGGAACGGTTGACGGGGCGGTCTAGTCGCACGCTCCGTGACTGGTCCCGTCTAGGCATGGTCCGTACAGGCAAGCGCGGTGGGCGGGTCGTGTACGAACGTGGATCGTTGAAGATTGCTCAGCGTGTGGCGGCTGCCCGTTATCGGGATCGTCCCGTCATTGCTGGCCCCGGCAGGGGTCGTGTCGCTGGTGATCCGGTAACCGACTTGACGTTGTTCTGACGATAAAGATCACTGCCGAATGCGTTGGTAATCTTTATTTCGTGGGGTTGTCAGAACTACTACTATCGCGCCGATGACTGGGCACTGGCAGCCTCACCCTAAATTTTGGCTCAATAATCACTGCGCTGAACGCAACGAAAGGAGGGGCGATGGATTTACGAGAATGGCTGACCGAGCGTCAGGCCGCCGATCACGTCGGGCGTAGCCGGCGCACTCTCCAAGCGTGGCGGCAATCCGGCGAAGTCACGGCGTACAGGCAAGCACGTTCGCTGATTCTCTATGACCGCGAAAGCCTCGAACAGTGCGCGTCCGTTCAGGCGATGCGGTATCGCAAGAAGGTTGGACGGCCCGCAACAACTCAATAGTAAACACTAGTTAGACACCCCTGGCGGCAACGCTGGGGGATTTTTTATGCCCAAGTGAGGAACTAATGCCGACTGCCACCCTTGAACGCCCCACGGACGACATAGCCGACTACATCAAACGAATCGTTGACACGGCACCACCCCTCACAGAGGAACGGAAAAGCCGAATCGTCGCCCTGTTCCGAGCTGGTAGCTGAATGATCCTCCAATACTCGATGTGGGCAATCGTGCAAACCATCCCTGAATCCATCGCGTATTTGCGGGGCGGACTGTACCGACTGCCCAAGGCGGCACCCGAGGGCGCTAGCGAAACGAAACGAACTGACAGGCCAGGACCGAAAGCGCCGATGAACCTGAGTTGCGTGGACGCGGCAGACCTGCAACTAGACAACCTCGCATTCTGGGCTGAGGAATGCGGCGTTGATATGACCAACCTGGGTCGAACCTGGCGGTACGCCATCGGTCACCCCAGAGCCGGCGACGTGCGCGGAATCCTCTACGACGACTCACGCCCTGCTGACCGCCTGAGCCGTCGCCTACTGGACCGGATGGGCGACCTCGACTACCAGGAACCGGCAGGGATGCACGGCCACCTACACACCCTGATGGCACGTCACGCGACGACCTGGCCCGTAATCCACGACCTACTCAACCATTTCAGCGGGATCGGAACGAAAGCAGGCGCGGCGTGAGAACACTTCCCGGCCTGGGTGGCGACACAGACGATGCCCAGGCAAACGCCCCGGTCGCTTTCCCGAAACGCTGGGTGGACGAACACGAAGCCCTGCGAATCACCGGACGCTCACCACGCACATTGCGGCGATGGGCCACAAACCGAGACGTGCGACGACGGGTACGAGCGGGCGAACACGTCTACGAGGTCAGTGACTTAGTCGCAGCGGTAGCCGAAACGAACCGGCGCTACACAACGACCAGGCGGGAATGCGGCCAGATGGGCGGCAGACCCCGAAGCCCTAAACGGGAACGCATCGCCGAACTGCTCAAACGAAACAAGCCAGTCAGGCAAATTGCCCGCGAATGCGAATGCAGCCGCAGCCTTGTTAAGTCAGTGGAACAGGAAATGGTAAATGAGAATCAGTGACACCGACCGGCAACGCGCCACGACCGCAGTCCATGCCGTCAAGCGCGGCGACACAGCCGGATTCAACAGTGAAATGGACGATGCCATTCGTGACGGTGGGTGGATGCGCTTCGCCTACGCGCTTGCCGAACTCGGTGAAGTCATCGACCCATGATGTTGACGTGGAACGTTGGTAAACGTTACAACAAGCCAGGCCAAACACGTCGGGAATATTCACTCACCTTGACCGATAGATTCGGGTCCAGCCACTACACCAAGGGCTTTACAGTCACGGCTTTACGCAAATTCTGCGATGCCCTACAGGATGCGGTGGACGGCAACTATGGATCAACTCACGAATGGTACTCAACCCCGTGCCGAAGATATCGAAGACAGGTAGTTGTCGAGAAGGGGCGGACCCAGATTTCCGCCGAACCAAAAGAACTCGCTCGCTTAGTCGAACAGATTGACTACCTGTTAGGGGATATCTGAATGGGCACACCTGCTGATATGCCGAAGGTGATGCGGCCACGTAAATACGGCGGCGCAATCCTGCTGAACGGCGTAAACCACTACCGCTCAGAAACCAGCGTCACCGACGCACCCACCAACCCGAAGGACAAAGACAATGACCGACCTTACTGAACTCACCACCGCCGAGCTGGCCGCAAAGGTGACCGTTCTCGAATCCCGCCTCGAACTGCTGCTGAGCTGCTACCAGGAACTGGCCGAAGACCTCGACAGCAATGTCGAAGACGTGGACACCCTGACCGACCGCCTGGCCGCTGCGGCATACGTCCTGATCGGCGGTGACGAAAGTGAGTGAACCAACCGGAACCGAAACCGAGGATGAGCCGGTGGTGACCGAACCTGACGAACAGGTCACCGACCCCGAGGTCAATCCCGAAATGGAAACGCTGCGGCGTGACCTCGAAGCCGCACGCGTCGAACTCGAAACCACCCGCAACACCCTGACTGCGATAACCACCGAGCGCGACGGACTGCAACTCGCGCAGCTCAAAGCCGATGTAGCGCGAGAGAACGGACTGCCTGCCGGGGTGTTGGCCGGCAAGGATCGCGCCGAACTCGAAGCCCACGCGGAGACATTGAAGGAATGGCAGAAGGCGCAGCCGACACGAACCGGACCCGCGCGCCAATCCCGAAGCGGACTCTCAGGCGGCTACATGCCGACCCTGAACGGCAGAGAACGCGCCGCCCAAGCTCTCCGAAACTCCTGACACGAAAGAACCACGATGACCGAACCAGAATCCACCAGCGCCCGCCTCGCAGCGGACTACGCACCGTACGTCGATATGGCTGGTGTGGCCGCGCTCAAGGCATCCCACCTCGAAGCAATCAGCGATATCGAAGCCGATACACGCCTGAGCGATGAGGGTAAGAAGATCGAACTGGCGAAAGCGTACGAGGCGAATCAGGCCGCGATGGACGGCTACCGCGCCAAGTTCGAGGCGGAAACCGACAAGGCGAGCGTGACCGCCGGCAAACGACTGTTCGGGCCTGCGGCCACCGATCCCGCGTCATTGCTCTCTCACCGTGACGCCCTCGACCGTGCCGAGAAGATCACCACCGAGGATGACGCCCGCGCTCAGATCGACCGCGCACGCTACAGCGGTGACGAATCAATGGTCCGTGCCCTCACCATGCAGGCCCACCGCAAGGGCTGGGACTCAGTACTGGGCGAGGTCGAGAAGTTCTCACCGGGCACCGGGGCCAAGCTGGACGCCTACCGGGCAATACCGGGCCGCAACAAACTGTCCGTCAAATCAATGTTTAGCGTGTCCGTCCCGAATCAGTTCCGCTCAGGCTTGGACGGTGCAACCAACACGGCAAGCCTGCGCATGTGGGCAAGCAAGGGCTGACGCTGAATGGCAACCAAGACAGCGCCACTCGACCTAGTAGAGGCCACAGCATCCGGTGACACCACCGCAACCCTGATCGCACTCCGTGACCTACTTGCACGGACCATCGCAGACACAGGGTCAGCCCGCGAAATAGCGTCACTCACGCGCCAATTCGTGGACGTGCTGGGCGAACTCGACGGCCGCAAACCAGCGAAGCCCACCAAGCAATCACCGATGGACGAACTCGCAGAGATACGCAAGGCACGCGGCAACACAGGACCACGAATCAAACCGCGCCAAATGGACGACCACGGCAACACCGCTGTGGACAAGGGGTAAGCAATGTCCGCACGAACGGGGCATCGAACCTACCGAGCAAGACGGGCAAGGCTCAAACGAACCAACACCGTCTGCGCACTCTGCGGCAGAGAGATCGATCCTGAACTCAAGTGGCCTGACCCTGGCTCATTCAGTGCCGACCACATCACCCCAGTGAGCAAGGGCGGGCACAACCTAGGCCCACTGCAAGCGGCACACCTGGGATGCAACTCAGCCAGAGGCAACCGGACAGTCCAACAACCATCCAAAGCACTACGCGAGTGGTAACAAACCAGGGCACAAAGAAGCCCTCAGATCCATTCTAAGAACACCCACACACCGACCATCCAAGAGGTAGGGAACGCACTCACAGGCGCTCCACGGAGCAGCTAGAGGGGTGGGCGGGTACTCCCCTTCGGACTCGGGGCAGCACCTCTGGCTTTGCTTTCGAGACCCCTCCGAGCTCTCATTTCCTCCAAGGGGTGATGGTTCGCCGGGTAGTCCGTTGTCCGCTCTCTGTGCCGTTCAGGTGTGTTCCTGAGCCTGGTCGGACCCTGTTTACCAATCAAGCGCGTTAGGCCCTCAGTCATTCGGCTGGGGGCCTTTTTCGTGCACCCATTTACTTACGAATTGAGGCCACATTGGCTGAGTTAGACCCGTCACCGCTAGTCCGAGTTGAGGCCGCAAATTTGTGGGTCGCTCTGACTGAGTGTGGTGGCGATCCGAAGAAAGTTATGGCCGCGCTCGAACGGGCGGCTGAGAAGGGTGACGTGGACCTGTTCCCGTCGATTCTGTCGTTTGCCCTCATTGGGTTTTTCACGAGCAGTTGGCCGGCTGTCCTGGCGCAACTCGAAGCGCATGGCGTGACGGGTGACGCGGTGCAGACAGGTATCGGAACCGTGATGGCGGGCCAGCTTTCGGACTACCTACGCGCTGACGTGACGGTGAAGGAGGCGACGACCGATGGCCGTTGAACTCGCAACAGCTTACGTCTCGCTGGTCGTAGACACCCGGCGCATACCGGGCCAGATCAACGGGGCGATGAATGCCGCGCAGGGCCAGGCGTCTGCTGCCGGTAAGGGCATGGGCGACAAGCTCGCCTCAGGCATGGCAACCACGTTCAAGGTTGGCGCGGCGGCGGCTATGGCTACCGCTGGCGGCGTTGCTGCGGCTGCGTTCACCAAGGGGTTCGGTCGCCTCAAAGCGATTGACGACGCGCAGGGCAAGCTCAAAGCTTTGGGTAACGACACTGCTGGCGTCGCGGCGATCATGGACTCAGCCCTGGCGTCCGTGAAGGGCACCAGCTACGGGCTGGGTGACGCTGCGAACATTGCGGCCAGTGCGGTCGCTGCCGGGGTGAAGCCCGGTAAGGACTTGACTCGCTATCTCGGGTTGACGGCGGATGCTGCGTCTATCGCGGGTACGTCGCTGGCCGAAATGGGCCAGATCATCAACAAGGTGCAGACTTCCGGCACTGCGTACACGATGGAAATTACGCAGCTTGCCGACCGTGGTCTACCTATCTGGCAGTGGCTTGCCGCCGAAATGGGCGTCACCGCAGGCGAAATGAAGGGCCTCGTAGCTGAGGGCAAGGTCGACTCAGCTACCTACCTCGCGGCAATCGAGAAGAACATCGGCGGCGCGGCCACCGCTGCCACCACCGTTTCGAGCGCCTACAGCAACATGAACGCGGCGCTAGGTCGTGTCGGTGCCGAAGCCTTGAAGCCCACGTTTGCACGCCTCATCGGCGGCCTGACAGGCGTTACCGGGGCACTCGATACCGTCACCCCGAAGGTCACCGACCTCGCGGAATCGTTCGATCAAAAGGTGTTCGAGGAATGGGCACCGAAGATGATCGAAGCGGGTGGCGCAGTCAAGCGTGCGCTGGCCGATTTCGCGGAAACCGATATGGCTCGCGATTCGCTACGCCGGGTCACGAACGTCATCACGGAACTACTGGACGCAGGGCGGGACGCACGGCCCGCAATCCAGTCCATTGTCACCAGCCTCGCGCAAGCGTCGGGCGCATTGGGTGTCTCATCGTGGCAGGTGCTACTTGCCATCCTCGAATCGACTGCGGCTATTGCTAATTCGGTTCTGGTGCCGGCGTTGGACACCACCGCGTCACTGATGGCAGACAATCAGACGGCAGTGACGGCGCTTATCGGCGCGTTCCTGTTGTTCAAGACCATTCCGGCGATGGTTGGCCGGATCGCACCACCGTTGGACAAGTTGCGGACTACGGCGGCGGCTACGGCTGCCGGTACCGCTGCGGCGGGTAGCGGCCTGACTGCCTACCAGCGCGGCATTCTGGGCACGGCGAACGCAGCAACCACCGCACGCACGGGCCTGAGCAATTTCGGTCGTGAGGTTCGGCTGACGCAGGACTATGCGCGGGCCGCTGGCCGGCCACTGGGCACGATGAGCGCAAGCCTGTTGACGTTGCAGTCGAGTGCGGTGGGCGCAACGGGTGCGATGGGGCGGCTCAAGTCGGGTGCGTCGGCTGCGGTCGGTGCATTGGGTGGCCCGGTGGGCGTTGGCGTCACGGCGGCGTTGATCGCGGTACCTCAGTTGATTTCGGCGGCAAAGAACTGGGACGAGCAAGCGAAGATTTCTTCTAAAGCGTCCGATGACGTTGCGGAGTCTCAGACGAAGATGGCCGACGCGTTCTTCAAATCGGCTGGCAGTGTTGACGATTCGGTCATGGCTCAGATCACGGGCCAGACGGATACGTTGCTGGGCAAGCTCAGGGACACGTCGGAGTCTGCCCCCGGTTTCTGGGAGAAGGAACTGGCCCCGTTTAAGAACGTGTGGTCACGGGTGCAGGGCGGTTCCGGCTCTATCGGGTCCGAACAGCTTGCAGAACGCGCCGAAATGGCCGAGGCCGCAAAAACAACGCTCGAAGAACTGTCGAACCTGAAAATCGGCAATGACCAGTTGTCGCAGGCCCTCGCGGGAAGCGACGGCGGGTGGCGTTCGTTCATTGATCGGATCACCGCTACCGGCCAGGTCAGTGCGGACACCCTGGACGACCTCAACGGCATGCGTGAGGCGGTCGAGAAGCAACGCGCAGCGGCGCAGTCGGTCACCCCCGGCATTGTCGAGTTGGCCTCGCAGATTGGCGTTCTGGCCGATGAAGCGTCGTCGGCTGATGACAAGTCGAGTGCGCTCAAGCGGACGTTGGAGATTCTGGCCGGCGTACCGGCTGAGGCGTCGGCGGCTATGTCGGACTACAACAAGGTGGTTCGGGAGCTGAAAGATTCTCTGTCGGAGCCGGTCGATTCCACGTTGGGTATCGGTGAAGGGTTGGGCGGTGTCGAAGGCATCCTCAACGGTGCCACCGAGAACGGCGCGGCTATCCGTTCGGAGCTTGAGAAGATGCTGGACGCCACGGTGGCGGCTGGTGTGGCCGGCAACGATCTAGGCCCGATTTTCGAGAACAATCGGGGCATCATCGACAGCCTGGCGGAGCGTTTTCAGGTGCTCCCCGAGGTTATCGACGCGGTTGCCGAGAGGGCCGGATACCTGCCTGAGGCAATCGACATGCTGGTGCGGGTCGAAGGCGCAACGGGTGTCACAGCCGAGTTGGGCAAACTGTCACTGGCAGCAAATCATCTGGTCGACGGTGAAAAGGTTGTCGAGGTCAACGCGCTCACTGAGGATGCGCAGAAGAAGCTCGACGCGGCGAATGTGGCCTGGGAGAAGGTAGGCGAAGGCGATTCGGCTTACTACACAATCGACCTGAACGATGCTGATGCACGGTCGAAGCTGGACGGTTTCGTGCAGGCCGGTTTGACGCTCGCGGATATGGAGTTCGAGACTGGCGTCAAGCTCGATACCACCGAGTTCGAGAACGGCACCAGGGAAACCAGGGGTCTGATCGAGGCTCTGAGCGCATTGGATGCCGAACCGGGCGCACGGTTACTGCTGGACGAATTGAAGGTCGGTAAGTCCATTGCGGTAGAGGATTTGCTGAACCTGTCGAACCAGGTCGCGGACCCGAAAGCCGTGCTGGACATTGCGAAGCTACTGACCGACAAGGCAGAGGCTGAGCGGCTGCTGGACCAGATCGCGAATGTTCGCCGTGTGGCGCAGATCGTTGTCGAGGTTCAGGAGTTGAACCCGAACGGGTACGGCCCGAACAACCGGAACTTTGGCGAGGCACTGGCCGAACGGTTCCCGGTGCAACGTCGCGCGAACGGCGGCATTGACCGGCTACCCGAACAGGCAACGATCAAGCAAGGTGCCGGCGCGGGAGTGGTCAACTGGGCTGAGGGCGAGACGGGCGGTGAGGCGTTCATTCCGCTTCACCCCTCGAAGCGCATGCGGTCTGCGGGCATCCTCGCGGACGTGGCGGGACGGTTCGGCTACAAGCTGGACAAGTTCGCTGACGGCGGTATCCGTGCGGCACTGTCGGCGGGTCGTTCGGTTGAGGGCAACAAGTATGTGTGGGGCGGTACGGGGCCGACTGGTTTCGATTGCTCGGGGTTTGTTGGCTGGTTGCAGCAGATCGCAATGGGCATTGTGGATTCCACGAAGCGGCTCTACACGACTCACACGCTGATCGGCGGCGATACTGCCGGGTTGGTGCAGGGGCTTGGCCCCGCTGGCACGTTGTTTCAGGTGGGCGTCTCTGACGATCACATGGCGGCGACAATCGACGGTCTCGCGGCAGAGTCGGGCGGCGCGCATGGCACGTCGGGTATCGGTGGCGGTCGCGCGAGTGCGCAAGACTCGCAGTTTCCGTACAAGTTCCATTTGCCGAACAGCATGGTTGCCGACATTGCCGAGGGTGTCTACAACACCACGGGCGGTCAGGATCGCAGCTCTAGCAGTCGGTCGAAGTCTGCCCCTAAGTGGAATGACACGGATGAGGAGAAGCTGACCTCTGCGCAGATTGCGGTGACGCAGGCTGAGGAAGCCCGAGACAAGTTGTACGCCAACGATAAGAAGTCGGCGGCGGATCGGGAGCAGGCGGACAGCAAGGTTCGGCAGGCGCAGAACAAGGTTGTCGACTTGCAGGCGAAGAAGGATGACGCGGCGAACTATGTCGCGGAAGGTCCAGCGCCTCAGGCACCCGCGTTGGAGAAGGCTTACACGGAACAGGAATTGACGCTGATCGACGCGCAGCTAGCGGTCGACAGTGCCAACGAACGCCGTAATGAGGTCTACGACAACATGGATTCCACGGCGACGGAGCTTGCGAAGGCGGACGCTGACCTGTCTATGGCTCAGCAGAAGCTTGACGATGTTCTGTCGGGTAAGGATTCGGCCAGTGGCTCGGGTGGCGGATTCAATGTCAAGACTCGCTTACGTGACTACGTGACCGACATTGCCGGTATCGGGTTCGATGCGATGATGGCGCAGGTTCCGTTCGGTATCGGTGAGTCGCGGTGGTGGGACGTGGGCGCTGAGGTTGCCGGCCTGGCCGGTGAAGCGTCCAAGAACAGCATGACGCCTGTGACGCCGAAGTTCTCTAATGAGGACGTTGATTCGCAGCTCGGGTTCAACCCCGAGGACGGAATGCCTGAGTGGTTCGAGCAGCTACGGAAGATGGCACCGAAGGTGTACGACACGGGCGGCTGGTTGATGCCGGGTGAGACCGCCATCAACCTGTCGGACAAGCCTGAGCCGATCTTCAACAGTCCGAAGCAGTTGGCGCAGTTCGCAGGCGGGCTACTGCCTGCGGCTGCCACGGGCGGCGCGGATTACTCGATCAACATGGGTGACGTGACGGTTGCCGATCCACGCCAGTTCGAGGCGATGTTGAAGCAGAAGCAGATGGAGCAGCGCGCGCGGACCAGTTCGCGGCGGTAGAGATACGAGAGCGCCCCACCAATCCCTCAGCGGGACGGTGGGGCGCTTTTCTGCGTTTGTGGGCTATCGAGGTTCGATGGTGAGTCGGTAGACGCTCACGCCGTCCTCAACGGCAATCAAGCCGCCTGCCGGGTCGGGTTCGGCGGTCCAGCTCTCAGCTATGAGCCAGTTGACCATTTCGGCCAGGGCTTCCGATTCGGTGGCGTAGTTCTCCCCCTCTGTCTGCACGCCGTCTGCGGTCAGTGGGTGGGCAAGCACTGTGTACATGAGCGGGTCCGTTCTGGTGGCTGTACGGGCAACTGAGGGGCGGGCCGATCACCCGCCCCCGGTGGGTTACTTGATGACTGCGGCGAAGACCTGAACGCCGTCTGAGTGAACCGTCCTGGGACTGGTGGAGACTGTGATCTCACCAGGAGAATGCAGATATGGGTGCACCAAGGAAGTTCGATGCCGAGACGCGTGAGCGCG